>NZ_JBFTOA010000007.1:0-185996 GCF_056397745.1 Allobosea sp. 05L423
GCCGCCCGGGAAAGCCGACCGACAATGCCTTCATCGAAGCCTTCAACGGCCGTTTCCGCAGCGAGTGCCTGAACACGCACTGGTTCCTGACGCTTGCAGATGCGGCCGAAAAGATGGAGGCTTGGGTCAGATACTATAACGAGGATCGGCCGCACGGGGCCATCGGCAACAAGCCACTGATCCTGCTGCAAAATCCCGGCGGGACACCCAGCTCACCGCCGTGATCGAAGGCCGGAAACTCCAGCCTCCGGCGGTCCAGCAAACGGTCTCGGATCAACCGCCTTGAAGCATTCGATCATTCTCAAGTTGAGGTCCATGAGACGATGGCTCTCATATCCGGTGCGTATGGATTGCGGTCCGAATTTCATTCGTCGAGCACAGTCTTGCAATGTCAAATGCGGCGATTGCGTTCGCCATAGCGGCGCTCCGCGTCGCCTTCAGTTGCTCGACGGCCTACGGACAGTCGACAACCCTCGATCGGGTCAAGGCTTGCGGCAAACTGAGCTGTGGTGTCAGCCAGGTGGTGGGCGGCTTCTCGATGCCGGATGGAATCGGCGTCTGAAAGGGTTTCGACACGACGTTCGGAAATGCAGTCCGGCATGCACGCCGAGCGCGATGAGTTCAGCCTTGTTGCTCACCCTGCCCTCATCGTGGACCTCGCGTCCTCGCGATCGGCGACCGAATGCACGTCATAGCAATCGGGGCCATGAGCCGATTCCGGCCTCCACGAATCCGGATTCCCGTGGCTATAGGCCCCTGCGAATCCCTCCGGGACTTCAAACAGACAGCCGCAGGGCGTTCGCGAAGTGCATCATTGCATCTTCCATGTCCTGTGGGGGCCGGGAGGCGAAACCCATGAGCCAGCCTCCGGTCGGCGCGGAGCCGAGCGCCAGCCGACCGAGACCGCGCAGAGCAATGCCCGAGCGCTCCGCGACGGCGAGCGTCGCCGCCTCGTCCAGCGCGCTCTTCAGCATCGCGGTGACGTGGAGTCCCGCCCGCGGCACATTGCAAGCGGCAAAGGCGCCCAGATGCCGGTTGAATGCTGCGACGAACCGATCCCGGCGCGCCTGGTATATCTGCCGCATCCGTCGGGTATGCGCGGTGAAATGTCCTTCCCGCATGAAATCGGCCAGCACCACCTGATTGAGCTTGGCGGCGGAACCGTCGATCAGCGAGCGCCCGGTAACGAAGGCCGCAGCCAGGTGCTCCGGCACGACGAGGTACGCGATCCGAAGCCCCGGAAATAGCACCTTGGTCATGGTGCCGACGTAGAGGACATTGGCCCGCGCATTCAAACTCTGGAGCGCGGCGATAGGCCTACCATCGTAGCGGAATTCGCTGTCGTAGTCGTCTTCGACGATCCAGGAGCCGTTCCTCTCCGACCAATCGAGCAGCGCCAGCCTTCTGTCGAGCGACATGGTGACGCCGAGGGGATATTGGTTCGACGGCGTGACGTAGGCGGCGCGGACCCGTGCCTCCGCCTTCGCGAGTTGCTCGACCGAGAGTCCCTCCTGGTCGACAGATATCGGGAGCAGCATGGTGCCCGCGCCTCGGAACGCCATCTGCGCACCGTGGTAGCCGGGATCTTCGATGGCGATTAGGTCCCCGGCCGAGGCCACCAGCTTCGCGATCAGGCTGAGGGCCTGCTGCGAACTGCTGAGAACGAGAATCTGCCCGGGACTGGCGACGATTCCGCGGCAGGCCGCGAGGTAGTGCGCGATTTCTTCGCGCAGAGGCAAATAGCCCTGCGCCTCTGCGTAGAGCAGGTCCGTGCGTGATCGTGCGCGGACGGCGCGGGCAGCGATGCGCTGCCAGGTTTGCAGCGGGAAGATCTCGACATCTGGGAGCAAGGTGAAAGGCACCGGCCTGCCGTGGTCGATGATGCCGCCGCCGGCCGTCAGGAGCTGCCCGCGCTCGGATAATCCCGCGATCCCGCGGCCCTTCGCGCGCGCTCGGCCATTGGGCCCGGCGGGTGCGGCATCGCGCGGCGCGACAAAGGTGCCGCTTCCCTGCCGCCGCACGACAAACCCCTCGAGTTCGAGCTGATGATAGGCGGCATCAACGGTTTCACGGGCAAGGCGGGCCTGCTTTGCCAGCATCCGGCTCGACGGCAGGCGCGCTCCCCCAGGAGCGTGGCCTTCCAGCACGAGGCGCCGCACGGCTTGTTGCAACCGCGCTGCCAAAGACGCTGGCGGAGTGGCTGTCTCCAGCAGCGTCAGCAGGATCTCGGCCGTCGATCGTGTCCGTGAAAGTGGCCTGGTCATACTGTCCGAATTGGCTGAATTTGCCGGGTCAATTCGCCCGTATAAGGGCGCCTTTGGTGCACGGCAATGCCGGAGGGCGGCACGCCAACCACCCCTGCAACGAGGCTGCTATGCTATCCGACCTCCATTGGGCCGCGCGGACGGCCGAGGATCTCAACGATCTCGCGCAGAGCGATGCGATCGTGCTGCTGCCCGTGAGCTCCACCGAGCAGCACGGTCCGCATTTGCCGACGGGCTGCGATACAATCCTGACCGAAGCGGTCGCCGGGTGGGTGGCTCGTCTTGTCGCGCCTCATCGCCCGATCCTCATCGCTCCGACGGTCTGGATCGGGCTCGCTCAGCACCACATCGCATTTGGCGGGAGTTTCAGCGTTTCCATGGCGACCTATCACGCCTTGCTCCGCGACATCGTCACGTCGATCAAGGTCGCCGGTTTCCGCAAGGTTCTGCTCGTGAACGGACATGGCGGTAACATCTCGGCCCTGCATGTGCTGACTGATGTTCTCACGCAGGAAACAGGACTGGCCGTGGCGAGCACGACTTATACGCTCCTCCCCAATCAGCAGCGCGCACTGGAGGCGATCCTCGAAGACCAGTTGGTTCTGCAGCATGCCTGCGAGGCTGAAACCTCTATGATGATGGCCGTACAGCCCGATCTGGTCCGGACCGAGCGGCTTGGTGAGGCATTTCAGCCCGGATACCGCAAGGGCGACGCGTCGCCGCTGAGCGATCCATTGCTGCTCTGGACCTCTTTCAAGGACTTCTGCCCGAGCGGCGTTCGCGGCGACGCCCGGCGCGCTTCGACAGAAAAGGGCGAGCGTATCCTTGAGGTTGCGGCGGAACTTCTGGCCGCGAAGCTCATCGCCGGCGAACCGTGGAACAGGCAGGGAGGTTCTGCGTGATGGGGTGGGGCATCGCGGTCAGAGACGTCGAGCGATGCGATTTCGAGCAATGGCGGACGCTCTGGGACGGCTACCACAGCTTCTATGGGCGCACAGGCGAAGCGGCTTTCGCCGACGACGTCACATTGACCACCTGGGGGCGGTTCTTCGACTCCTACGAGCCGGTCCACGGCCTCGTCGCGGAGCATGCCGGCACGCTCCTCGGCCTCACGCACTACATCTTCCACCGCAACACCACCATGATCGGGCCGACCTGCTACCTGCAGGACCTGTTCACGAGCGAAGCCACGCGGGGCAAAGGCGTCGGCCGGAAGCTGATCACGGAGGTCTATGAGCGCGCGAGCCGAGCCGGGGCTAAACGCGTCTATTGGCAGACTCATGAAAGCAACGCACCAGCACGCAAGCTCTATGACAACGTTGCCCGTTGCTCAGGCTTCATTGTCTATCGCAAGGAGCTGGCCTGATCTCGAGCGACCTCACCGTCACCGTTCTTCCGAGGCGAATGTTCACCCGAGCAGTGCCTTCCCGATCGCATGACTTTTGACCACACGCCCTGGCAATCAAGCCTTTGGCGAACACCGGAGCTGAAAGATGAGTCGGACTGGGCAAATCCTGATCCAGGAACTCGATCTCTATGTCCTATCACGGGCAGTTTGCCGAGGAAGAGCGGCTGGGCCAGCGCTTCGTCATCGATCTCGTGCTCGATTGTGACCTGAGAGCGTCCTCTACTAGCGACAATCTGGCCGACACGGTGAATTATGGGGACGTGGTCGCATTGGTGACCAAGACCTTCTCCATCAGACGTTTCAAGTTGCTCGAAGCCGCCGCTCGCTCCTTAGCCGACGCCATTTTCGTCGCCTATCCACCGATCAATGCCATTGCTTTAACGTTGCGCAAGCCCTCTCCACCAATCCCGGGCAGAATGACTGCGGTGGGCATCAAACTGGATTTTGCCCGTGAAAGCTGACGCAGCGATCGCCAAATGCGGTCGCAACGCTCAAGTCCGCGTGCTCGCGATGCGTTCCGCGCCGAAGCCAACGGGCATTTGGCCAGCAAGATCAACGACACCGCATCCGAGGTCGGTCAGATTTGGCCCTCTTATGGTGCCTTGGACGATTGCCGAAAAGCAGACGTTTGCAACGCCAGAAAAGGTTCGATTGTGTTGAAAAAAGTCCGGCTAGCGCCAAATTCGTTCGAGGTCGGCGCTAGACGGAGAGGAATTTTCTTCACGATTCAGGAAAATGCCCTCGCGTCCGAACATCGCGTCAGCGTAGAGATGAAATTTCTACTCTTCGGCCGAGTAAACCGGCGCGAAGTATTGCAGCGAACTTTTTCAACATGGGGTAACGGTCTGGCTGCTCTTCTTTGGAGACCGATAGGGTTGTCTCCGCTGCAGAAGAGGAGATCGATCATGGAGTATTTTGCTGGACTGGACGTCTCGATGGAGGAGACGCACATCTGCGTCGTCGATCGCGACGGCGCGGTTATGCACGAGGTCAAAGCCATCTCGTCCTCGGTGGCGATAGCGGCAGCCCTGGAGCAAGCGCCCCGCTGCACGCGGGTGGTGTTCGAGACGGGCCGGATGGCGCCGATGCTCTATCACGGTTTGGCCGAACTTGGCGTTCCGGTCATCTGCATCGAGAGCCGACAGGCCTATCAGGCGCTCAAGATGCTGGCGACGCACAAGACCGACCGCAACGATGCGCGCGGGCTGGCGCAGCTGGCGAGGACCGGCTTCTACAAGGCCGTGCATGTGAAGTCGCTACCGGCCCATGCGATCCGCGCGCTGATCGCCGCCCGCAAGAAGCTCGTCGGGCAACGCGTCACGCTGGAGAACCAGATCCGGGGGCTGGCGGTGGTGTTCGGCGTCCGCTTGCCGCGCGGGCTCAGCCCGGCCTTCCGTCGACGAGGTCGTGCGGATGAGCGACGGAATCACCGGCTTGGCCGGCGCCATGCGCGGCCTCGTCGCGGCCCGGGACGCGGTTCTTGGCGCGGTCGCCGCCATCGACGCGGATATGAAGCGCCTCGTTCGCGCCTCCGACACCTGCCGTCGGTTGATGACCATCCCCGGCGTGGGCCAGCTCACCGCGCTGGCCTTCACCGCCGCCGTCGATGATCCGTCGCGCTTCCGGCGCTCGCGCGACCTTGGTGCCTATCTCGGTCTTGTTCCCGTCGCTATCAGTCCGGCGAGATCGACTATGTCGGCAGCATCTCCAAGGTGGGCGACCAACGCATGCGAATCCTGCTCTATGAAGCGGCCAACGTCACGCTCACCCGCTATAAGGGCAAACTGAAGCTGAAGGACTGGGCGCTCGCCATTGCCAGGCGCTCGACAATGCGTAAGGCGCGGATCGCGCTCGCCCGCCGTCTCGCGATCATCACGCACACCATGCTTCGGCATGCCACCGAGTTCCGGCCCGCCTGACAATCAGAGCCAGGCAGAGGCAGACGAGACAGGAGGCCGCAACGAGCTCCCGAGCGGGAGCGACGCCCAAGGGAGGGAGCAGATCATGGCGCCGATTCCGTAGCATGCTGCCGATCAGGTCGGCCGACTGCGCTTTCAACCAAGCCACCTTGCACCCAGCTGACCCCATCAAGTGCCAATGAGCACGCAGAGAACGCAGGCACCCAACGGCATCAACCGCTCAGGACCAAACTGCCAGACCTTGACCCGTTAGAGAACACAATCGGTCGGGAGCGGAAGTCGCTTGAACGGTATCCAACTTGTTGCGAACCTGTCGCTCGCGGCGAAAGAGGTTCATGTATCAGGCTTAAGATCAGCTTCTTCGAAGTAGAGCGAGTGTCGTATCGGTCAAGCCTAGATTGGCTGAACTTCCTGCTGGCGGATCTGCGCGGCGGGCTCGGCCCCTACGTCAATGTCTTCCTGCTCACGGAGGTCGGATGGGACCAGGCGAAGATCGGGGCGCTGCTCACCGTCAGCGGTCTGATCGGCATTGCCTTTCACGCGCCGATCGGCGCCCTGATCGACGCCACGCGCGCCAAGCGCGGCCTGATGGTGGGCGGGGCCTGGCTTCTCGCGCTCCTGGGGGCGGGCATCGCGACCTATCCGACGATTGCGGTCGTGTTCGTCGCGGATGTCAGCATGGCGCTCCTCGGCGCCGTCTTTGCACCCACGATCGCGGCGATCACGCTCGGGCTCTACGGCTCCCGCGACGTTGCCGCGCAGCTCGGGCGCAATGCCGCATTCGACCGGTTCGGCAACCTGTTCATAGCCGCGCTGGCTGCGGTGGTCGGCACAAATTTCGGGCAACGTGGTGTCTTCTATATGCTTCCGCTATTCGCCGGGCTGTCGATGATCGCGGTCCTTTCGATCCCGGCCGGTGCCATCGATCATGAGCGCGCTCGCGGCCTCGATGACGTCGCCCCCGAAGCCGGCTGGCCCTATCCCTGGCGGCAGTTGTTCGCCGAGCGCCCCTTTTCCGTGCTGGCGATCGGCACGGCGCTGTTCCACTTCGCCAATGCGCCGATGCTGGCCCTCGCAAGCCAGAAGCTGGCACTTGAGGCAAAGGGCTTCGAGTCCGCCGTGACGTCGGCGGCGATCATCATCGCCCAGCTCGCGACGATCCCGATGGCCTTCCTCGTGATGCGCGCCAACCGGATCGGCGGCAAGCCGCTGCTCATCCTGGCGTTCGCCGCTCTCCCGCTGCGCGGCATCCTCTTCGCCACGGTCGACGACCCCTACTGGATGATCGCCTTCCAACTTCTCGACGGGGTCGGGGCCGGGTTGTTCGACGTGTTGCTGCCGCTCGTTCTCTACGGCGCCGTCCTGGGCAGCGGTCGCTACAACATGGCGCGCGGAATGCTCGGTACCATTCAAGGTATAGGAGGCGCATCAAGCTACGCATTCGCTGGCAGCTTGGTCGTTTGGGGCGGATACAATGTCGCCTTTGCCGTGCTCGCCGGAGTGGGGGTAATCGCCCTTCTTCTTATTCTGACGGCTATGCCGGAGACTGTCTCGCAGGCCCGACCAAAAACCCGCATCGGCGAGCTCTGACCCTGAACTTCCGGCCGCGATCGGCGTTGAAAGCGCGCCCGCGTTCGCAGGGCAGGTTGGCCGGAGAGCAAGGGATGCGGATCGCGCAAGCTGCGGCGCTGGCGGAACCGGTTCCTCCACGGCTGTATGGGGGCACGGAACGGGTGGCGTCATGGCTGACCTAGGAGCTCGTGCGGCAGGGGCATCAGATCACCTTGTTCGCCTCGGGCGATTCCGAGACCTCGGCCGAGTTGGTCGCCTGCGCACCCGGAGGCTTGCGGCTGTCAGGAATTCGAGATCACACCGCCAGCCACCTCGCGATGCTCGCGTGAGTCCGGGAACGGCAGGCGTCATTCGACGTCATCCATTTCCATCTCGATCTGCTCCAGCACGCTATGTTCTCGGACCTGACCCATAAATGCGTGACGAGGCTGCATGGTCGCCTGGACCTGCCCGATTTCCTGCCGGTCTATCATGCATTCCCGCGGATGCCGCCGATCTCAATCTCCGACGGCCAGCGGAAGCCGATGCCCAGCACCCGTGAACTGGCTGGCGACCGTCCATCACGGACTGGGGCAGGGACTATGTCCGTTCAATGAGCGGGGAGGGGATTACCTCTGCTTCCTGGGTCGGATCGCTCCGGAGAAGCCACCCGACCGCGCGATCAAGATCGCCAAGCGTGCCGGGATGCGCATTCGGATCACTGTGAAGGTCGACCCCGTCGATGAGGATTATTTCCGAAACATGATCCAGCCGCTTGGCCTCCGTGCGACGCACTGTGGCCGGCGGGCGCATGAGGTTCATGCCGCTATCCGACACGCACTGAGCGGCTCCGTTGGCGGGCGATCTCTGCCAGTCAAGCCGTCGGGATCGTACCCCCATCGACGACGAACTCGGTCCCACTGATGGCGCCGGCGCGCGGCGAGACGAGGAACGCGATGAGGTCGGCGACCTCCGGCGGCTTCGCCGGCCGGCCCAGAGGTATGCCGCCCAGGCTGTTTATGATGATCTGCTTGCCACCCTCATAGTCGGTGCCGGCCTGCGCGGCCAGACGCTTGGCGAGAGCGATCGCGGCCTCCGTTTCGATCCAGCCGGGGGAGACGCGCACCACGCGGATTCCCTTCGGCGTCACCTCCTTGGACAGACTCTTGCTGTAGGTCGAAAGTGCTGCCTTCGCCGCCGCATAGGCGGTCGTCGACTCGGGCAGCGGCAGGACATGCTGGATCGATGTGACGTGAACGATAACACCCGCCCCTTGCTCGATCATCGCCGGCAGCAGCGCCCGGTCCAGCCGAACGGCGGGCATCAGATTGAGGTTCAGTTCCTGCTGCCATTGCTGATCGTCCAAAGCGGCGAAGCCGCCGGCCGGCGCGCTCGATCCGCCGACGACATGGACGATGATGTCGACGCCTCCGAGGCAGTCGAACACCGCTTTGACCACTGTCGCGCAACCTTCGGCCGTGGCGATGTCGGCCGCGACATAGTGTAGATGCCCCGAAGCCGATCCGGGCACGCTGCGCGCCGTCGCCACCACCCGCGCTTCTGCTTCCCGAAGGACCGAGACGACGGCGGCCCCGAGGCCTTTCGTGCTGCCTGTCACGAGGGCACGGCGTCCATTCAAATCAAGTTCGAAGCTCACGGTGCAATCTCCAGCGAGACGATCGCATCGCTTGCGAGAACGAAGACGAAACGCAGATCGACGGGGCTGCCAGGGAAGTTGCCGGTCAAATGGCTCGTCACGATCGTCCGGTCGCCTTCGGCGGCGATCGCGACAGGCTCAACTACATAGCTGTATTGCGACGAGGCTTGCGCCTTCCAACGACGGATCGCGTCACGCCCGGTGTAGGTCCGGCGTTCGTCGATGACAGTGGCGTTCTCGGCGAAACAGCGGGCGACCGCTTCGCATCCTTTCGATCGGCGGCGAAGTAATCCGCGATCGGCTTGGGGAGCGTGAAGTGCATAGGGCATCTCCGGCTTGTTGCTTACGCTTGGAGATCGACCTAAACTCACCGAATGACAAGTACGCATGAAAAAGTAAGGTACATACCTGATGGTGAGCCGCAGGGCCACACGCGGGAATCGGCGGCGGAAGGCGTCGAGAAGGTGCTGAAGCTTCTGGAGGGGCGCTGGAAGCTCGTGATCCTGTTCCATCTCTTCGGCGGACGGATCCTGCGCTTCTCCGATCTCGAACGGGCAATCCCCGCCGTCTCCCAAAAAATGCTGATCCAGCAGCTCCGACAGATGGAGCAAGACGGCATCGTCCGCCGCATTGTGCACCATCAGGTGCCGCCAAAGGTCGAGTACGGGCTGACCGAGTGGGGACAGGCCCTTTGCCCTGCGCTCGACGCCCTGCTGACATGGGCTGCTTTGCGCGAGGACATGCGGCCATCGGACGGTGCCGCCTCGCCTACGGCTGCGGAAGGGCAGGGCTAGGCGGGCGGTTCGGTATCGTTGCCTGTTCCGTTGGCCTGGCGAAGGCGCGTGGAGGACAGCCCATGCTCTTCCAGGCTCGCAGAAGCCGTGTTGAAACGGCCCAGATGTGCCTTGGCTTCGGTCGCGCTGGTTGCCTGAGCGCTCATTTCATCGCCCGCACGTTGCGCAGGCTCCGCAGCTCAGGCGATCCCTACGATCCAGACAAACCAACTTAGCTTTGAGCTTCGGCCATCGCCCAGGTTGAACCCGCGTCCTGCATTAGCCGTCGGCAGAACCTTCGTGTCGAAATGCGAGACCGAGGAACGACGGGCTCGATGCGGCCGAGTACACCGCCAGTGCGAAAGCGGTCAGGCTAGAGCCGCACAAGCTCAGGAGGAAGCAGCTTCACCTGCCAAATAGGGCCGTTAATGGCCCCTAGCTGACTTGTGGAACTTCCGCTCTCGGGCGGCCTAATTCGCGATTTTCAAATTAGCCCGCGGCTGGCACGGCACTACCGCACAGCTCACCGAGCTTTTTTCGGCGCAGCATCATGACGAGCTCAAAATCATACTTGCTGAAAAACCGGTCACGCTCGCTGGCAAGTCACGCGCGGGTGGCAAGATCTTCATCGCTTTTTTTAGGCTTCGGCGGGTGTAACCCCAAACCTAGGTATGATGGCCGTTGCCGCGATAACGGGAGATTGGACGCTGACAACATTCTCCATGCGGGAGCCTCATCATGGCGGACGACGCGACCGACGGCATCAAGCCATATTCAGGACCGGCGGGAGGCTGGGGAGCCCTGAAGGCAGTCGCTGAGGCGCTCCGCAACGAAATGGGCACCAGCAGCGGCACACGGGCTCTGCTGCGGATGAACCAGCCGACTGGCTTCGATTGTCCCGGCTGCGCCTGGCCGGACCCCAAGCACACCTCCTCCTTCGAGTTCTGCGAGAACGGCGCCAAGGCCGTTACCTGGGAGGCGACCGTCAAGCGTGCCGGACCGAGCTTCTTTGCGGAACACACGGTGTCCGAGCTTTGGACGTGGTCGGACCATGCACTGGAGGACGCCGGCCGGCTGACGCACCCCATGCGCCATAACAGGGAAACGGATCGGTTCGAGATCGTCGAATGGCAGGAAGCCTTCGCCGAGATCGGCGCGCGCCTGCGAGCGCTTGATCATCCTGACAAGGCCGAGTTCTACACTTCGGGCCGAGCCTCCAACGAGGCCGCCTTCCTCTACCAGCTCTTCGCCCGCGCCTTCGGGACCAACAACTTCCCCGACTGCTCGAACATGTGCCACGAGGCGACGAGCGTCGGACTTCCGCAGTCGATCGGCGTCGGCAAGGGGACGGTGACGCTGGAGGATTTCGACCTCGCCGACGCGATCTTCTGCATCGGCCACAATCCCGGCACCAACCATCCGCGGATGCTGACGACCCTGCGCGAGGCTTCCAAGCGCGGCGTGCCCATCGTCGTCGCAAATCCTTTGAAGGAACGCGGCCTCGAACGCTTCGCTGCTCCCCAAGACCCGGTCGAGATGACGACGTTCAGCTCGACGCCGCTTGCCTCCGCCTACTACCAGCCGAAGGTCGGCGGCGACGCGGCGATGCTGAAAGGGATGATGAAGGCTTTGCTGGCTGCCGATCGGGCGCAGATCGACGACGGCGGCGAAGGGCTGCTCGATCGCCCGTTCATCGCCGAACACACGACGGGGTTCGCAGCACTCGTCGGTGACATCAATGCGACCTCGTGGGCGCAGATCGAGGCCCGGTCGGGCTTGTCCCGCGCCGACATCGAGGCCATGGCGCAGGTTTACTGGAGCGCTGAGCGCGTGATCATCTGCTACGGCATGGGCCTGACGCAGCATCGCCACGGCACCGAAAACGTCCAGCAGCTCGCCAATCTCCTGCTGATGCGCGGCCAGATCGGCAAGCCCGGCGCAGGCATCTGCCCGCTGCGCGGCCACAGCAACGTGCAAGGCGACCGGACCGTCGGCATCACGGAAATTCCGACGGAAGCGTTTCTGGAGAAGCTGGACAAGGCCTTTGGACTGAGTGCGCCGCGCAAGCACGGCCACAATGCGGTCGAAGCCGTGGCTGCCATGAAGGAGGGGACCGCGCGAGCCTTCATCGGGCTGGGGGGCAATCTCGCCGTGGCGATGCCCGATCCGGAAGCTTGCTTCGCGGCCTTCCGCAAACTCGATCTGTCCGTGCAGATCATCACCAAGCTCAACCGGACAGCCCTGCTCACCACGCCACACAGCTACATCCTGCCCTGCCTCGGCCGGACGGAGCGGGACGAGCAGCACGGCGTGCCGCAGTCGATCACCGTCGAGGATTCGATGTCGATGGTGCATGCCTCGCGCGGCGGCTTGAAGCCCGCCTCGGACCTTCTGCTCTCGGAGCCCGCGATCATTGCCGGGCTGGCGCGCGCGACTTTGGCCGATAGCGCCATCGACTGGGAGGGAATGATCGCCAACTACGACCGCATCCGCGACAAGATCGAGGAGGTCTTCCCGGACTTCCATGATTTCAATACCCGTGTTCGCAAGCCCGGCGGCTTCCGGCTCACCGTTGCAGCGTCCGATCGCGTCTGGGCCACGCCGGATGGGAAGGCCCGCTTCCTGACTTTCGAGGGCGTCGACGAGGACGATCATCGCGACGATGACACCTTGGTGCTGACGACGATCCGCAGCCACGAACAGTACAACACCACGATCTACGGGATGAACGATCGCTATCGCGGTATCAGCGGGCGGCGCGACGTTGTCTTCGTGAACGAGGCGGATCTGAGCGATCTCGGCTTGTCTCATGGCGACCGGATCGACGTCGTCGCCGGCCCCGGGCGGGTACTTGCCGGCCAGACGGCCGTCGCTCATCCGATTTCGAAAGGATCGGTCGCGGCTTATTACCCCGAAGCCAATCTGCTGCTGGGTTTGCACGACTATGACCGGAGCAGCGGTACGCCCAGCTACAAGTCAATTCCGGTCATTCTGCGCGCTGCCGCTGGCTGAGCCGGCTCCTTAGCCGCCCGGCAGAATTTGGCGTGGCCGCGCGCACCTGAGGCGGTTTCGCGCGCAGAATGCGTGGCAGCGTGTCTGAGCCGCCGGCGATCCAGTCGGATCCGATCGTTCGTCGCATTGTCACGGGCCCTGCGGCGATTCCGGATGATCATGCGCGACAACGACGTCGCTTCGTAGCCCATCCATGCAGCTAACTCGTTTCGCCGGTGTGTTTCTGGCCGACTGAGAATTAGTCGGCCCGGAATCCTCACGCGGATGGGAGAAGAGATTCCGCTGGTATGACCCGAGCCGAACCGGTTTTCGGCGCCAACGCGGCCAGAATGCAGCAAAGAACGGCAACGCCCGCAGCGGCCGCGAAAGCGTCGATATAGGCCAGGACCGCCGCCTGCTGACCGACCGCTGTCGCCAGCACTTTCAGTTCCAGCGCCGCAGTTTGCGATGTCGTGGCGAGACGGTGCGCAATCGAATATCCGTAGTCCGCGAGCCGATGCGCCGTGTCCGCCGCCTGTCCCTGCACGTGAAGCCCCAGCAGATTGGAGTGGATCTGCTCGCGGACCCTGACGAAGGTCTGCATGAATGCGGTCCCCGCCTCCCCGCCGAGAAGCCGACTGGTCTGCATGAAGGCGCCAACCGTCACGGCTTGCTCGGGCTTCACTGCTCTCGATACGAGGGCTACGAGGCTGGTCAGGGCGAGGGACTGGCCGACGGCCTGCAGGATCTGCGAGGGCAGGAAATCGCCCGTCGCCCAGGATCCGGTCAGCTGGGTCAATAGGAGGCAAGCGATCGCGACCAGTCCCGCGCCCGCGATAAGCGTCCAGCGGGGATCGAGGCGCTTGATCAGAATGGCCAGCGGGACGACGAGAAAGACCTGCGGCGCGGCTATCCAGACGAGCACTGCGCCGATGTCCAGCGAGCGGTAGTTCTGCAGCGTCTGAAGGTAGGTCGGGATGACGTAGGCCGTCGAGAGAATGATGAATCGGAATCCGGCGAGCAGCACAAACAGCACCAGGAGGCCCGGAACGGCGAGCAGGCGCAGATTCAGCGCCGGGCGGCTGGCCGTCGTTTCTCTTGCGACGAAGGCGATGATTGCCAGGCCGCCGGCGACGAGCAGGCCGTTAATCAACCCGCTGCCGAGCCAGTCCAGCCGATTGCCCTGGTCGAGCGCGATGTAGAGCGCGCCGAGCCCTAGCCACGCATAGGCCAGCCCGCTGCCGTCGAGGTTCTTGAGCGGGTCGCGGATGGGCGTGTCCCTGGGCATCCCGAGCCAGACGCACAGACCCATCAGCGGCAGCACGAGGCAATATTGCCAGGATATCCAGCGCCAGGACCAATGGTCGAGATAGAATCCTTCGAGCGAGGCCGCCACATTCAGCGAGATCTCCAGATTCATCGCGTAGACCGCGATGCCGTAGGGCAGCAGCGGCTTGGGCAGATAGCGGATGATGAAGATGATCGTCAGCGGTATGAAGGTTCCCGTACCGAGCCCGGCGAAGAATTGCGCGGCGATATAGCCGTGGACAGTGTGAGATAGTGGCGCGAGCAAGAAGGCGACGAAGGAGACGACGATGCCGCCCAGCAAAAGCCTTCGTCCGCCGATGACGGAAGCTATGTAGGGACATGAGATCCCCGAGATGAGCTGGCCGAGGCCGAGCGCCGTCGTGATCCAGGCCCCTTCATCGAAGCCAGCGCTCAAGCTGCCGCGAAGGTCGGCGAGACCGAAGGTGGTCACTCGCGTCCCGAGAGTCGCGATCATGGAGCCCAGCATCACACCCAGAAGGCCAATGTAGGGCTGCCAGGCGATCCCGGGCGTGGCGCTAGGCACGAGGCTCTGGCTTTCGACGGAAACCGTCACGGCGCCCTCCCGGACGAAGCCCCTGCCGGGCCGGCTGCCTGGGGGCGGGCGGTGTCGATCGTGGCGACAACGGACATGCCCGGCCGGATCAAGGCTCCGAGATCGCGATTGGGATCGAGCGTGAGCTTGACCGGAATGCGCTGGACGACMTTGGTGAAGTTGCCGGTCGCATTGTCGGGAGGAAGCAAGGCGAAGACGCTGCCGGTGCCCGGAGACCAGCTCGCGACACGCGCCGTCAGCACGCTTCCCGGGAAGGCATCGACCGTGACCGTGGCCTTGTCGCCCACGCGGATATTGGTCATCTGCGTTTCCTTCAGATTGGCGACGACCCAGAGTTTTGTCATCGGCATGACGGTGATGATCTGGCTGCCGACGGAAACAAACTGTCCGGGATGGGCCTGCCTCGCACCGGTGAGGCCATCGACCGGAGCCAGGATGCGCGTGTAGCCGAGATTGTCATGAGCGAGCTTGAGCCGGGCTGCGGAGGCACTCACTTGCGCAGCGAGCTCGCGTTCGGTTGCATCGAGCGCGGTCAGTGCGGCGTCCTGCTGAAGCAATTGCGCACGCGACAGAGCCAGCGATCCAGCTGCCTTGGCTGCCGCGGCATCCGCCTGCTCGACCAGTTGTTCGGTTCCCGCGAGGCCTTTGCGCAGCAGCTCGCGTTGCCGGCTGGCCTCCGCATCGGCTCTCAGCACTTCGGCCTCGGCTATCGCGATCGTGGCCCTGGCCTGCTCGATCAATGTGCGCTGGATGGCGCGCTTGTCCGTGACCGAGGCGAGCGTCGCCCGGGCAGCGGCGAGATCGGCCTCGGCGAGGTCACGCTGCGCCAGATAGTCGGCGGGCTCGATCTCGGCGATCAGATCCCCCGCTCGCACGAGCTGATAATCATCGACCGCAACCGACCTGACCAATCCCGCGATCTGGGCCGCGAGAGGTGTGGTGTCGCCGGCGATGAAGGCGTCGTCGGTGGCCTGGTAACGCGCCGACCCGGTCCAGCGGTCCCAATGCGCCGCGATGGCCCAGCCCACGGCGACGATAGCGATCACAATTCCCGCATGGAACAGCGGATGGGCCAAGGCCGCGAGGCCGCGATAGCGCCAGGACGCCGGGCCGTCATACTGCTCAATGGGCGCGACGCTGTCGGTTTCGGTCACGGCAGATGTCATGGTCGTTCCTCCCGCTTTGAAGGACGAGGGCGCCAGTGGCTTCAGTGCGACGAGGCACTGCCGGAAGCGGCGCTCGCGCGCCGTCTCCGCCGCTCGCCGATATGGCTTGCCGCCTGCAGCGCGACAGCGGCGGCGCCGAAGGCGACCCCGAGCGCGACAACGCCAGGCCAGCCGGCAGCCTGCCAGGCATAGGTTCCGGTCGCCGAACCGACGGCGCCGCCGAGGAACATCGCACCCATCAGGATGGTGTTAAGGCGAGCCCGGGCTTCCGGCCGCAGCGCAAAGACGATGTGCTGGTTGGAGACCAGCGCCGACTGCATGCCGAAATCGAGCAGCACGACGCCAAGAACGAGCCCTGCGAGAGAGGTCCACAGCCCGAAGACCAGCCATGACGACAAGGTCACGACGGCGCCCAGCGCGACCACGGGAGCAGCTCCCTTGGAGTCCGCGATGCGGCCGGCGAGCGGCGCCGCGAGGATTCCGACCGCGCCGACGATGCCGAAAAGTCCTGCTACATCGGCGCCGAGGCCGAAGGGTGGCGCCTGCAGGCGGAACGCAAGGACGGTCCAGAAGGCCGTGAAGGCCGCAAAGAGCAGAGCCTGCGTCAGCGCCGCCAGTCGCAGGGCCGGGAACTCGCGCCACAGATGCAGCATCGAATGCAGCAGGCGGCCATAGCCGAGTTGGGAATCCGGCCTGCTGTGCGGGAGCTTCAGCATCATCAGGGCCCCGGCTCCCAGCGCCATCGGCACGCCGAGCCAGAACATCACGCGCCATCCGCCATGCGTCGCGACGAAGCCGGCCAGCGTGCGGCTGAGCAGGATGCCGGTCAGGATTCCCGCGAGGATCGTGCCGACCGTGGCGCCGCGCCGCTCCGGCGCCGAGAGATGGGCAGCCAGCGGCACGATCTGCTGGGCGACCGTCGCAGCGAGGCCGACGAGGAGCGAGGCGAGCACCAGCAGGGCCGCGCCCGGCGCTACAGCTGCCAGAATAAGCGCCACCGCCAACACCCCGAACTGGATAACGATGAGACGCCTGCGTTCGACGATGTCGCCGAGCGGCACCAACAGGAACAGCCCTGCGGCGTATCCGAGCTGCGTCGCGGTTGGAAACAGCCCGGACAGCGAGCCGGGCAGTTCCACCTCGATCAGGCCAAGCATCGGCTGGTTGTAGTAGATGTTGGCGACTGCGATGCCGGCTGCGGCTGACATCGCATAAATCACCATGCTGCCGATGCGCGGCGGGCTTGCATCCGGCTTGACGGGCTTGTGCATAGTATGTGCTCCGCTAGCGGGCCGGCGCGACCGGGTTGGCGGTCGATCCGGCTCTGATGGCTTCGAAGCTACGCGCTGGCGCTTGCGCATTCTGTAGCGCTTGCGGATGCCCGGCACACACCTGCGTATGATTGCCGGATCGACCCGCCGCGTTGTCTCAATGAAGGGAACAGGCCCGGTGGCGGAAACGCTCAGGGCCCTCCGGCATCCGCGAGAGGCGCGCCATGAAACCACTTCGCATCAGCATCATCGGCGGATCTCTCGCAGGCCTGTTCGCCGGCGTCCTGCTGAAGCGCGACGGTCATGATGTCAGGGTCCATGAGCGCTCCCGCCAAGGCCTCGCGGGTCGCGGCGCCGGCCTAGTCCCTCAACGAGAGGTTTTCCAGATCCTGCGGGCGATCGGCATCGAGCACCTCGCCGATATCGGCGTGATCGCGCAGGAGCGCATCTTCCTCGATCAGGCAGGAGAGATCGTGCAGACGATCAGGGAAGCGCAGACCCAGCTCTCGTGGGACGTGCTCTACGAGCAGGTCGCGGAACGCATCGCGCCGGCCGATTACCGGCTCGGCAGCCAGCTCGTGCGGGTCGAAGCTCAAGGCGATGGTCCCGCGACGCTCAGCTTCGCCGACGGCTCGCGCGAGGAGGTCGATCTGTTGATTGGCGCCGACGGCATCGGCTCGGTCGTGCGCCAGGCACTCTCTCCCGATCATGCGGCAAACCGCTATGCCGGCTATGTTGCCTGGCGCGGATTGATCCCCGAGATGGCGCTGCCTGCGAGGGCTTCGCTGCTGTTGGACCGCTTCGCCTTCTATCTCGCGCCGGGCGACCACGCGCTGGGCTACCTCGTACCTGGCCCGAACGGCGAGACCACGCCAGGCAAGCGGCGCTACAACTGGGTCTGGTACCGGCGGGTGGCGGAGCATGATCTACGTGCGCTCTTCACCGATCGCGACGGCCGTACCCATCCGGTCTCGCTGCCGCGCGGCGGGCTGTCAGCGGAGCGGCGCGACGCGCTGCGCCATGATGCCCGCATCCACCTGCCGCCGCCCTTCTCGCTTGCCGTCGCGGCGGAGGAGACGCCCTCGATCCAGGGGATCTACGACTACGAGACGCCCGCCATGGTGGGAGGGCGTATCGCTCTGATCGGCGATGCGGCCTTCGTGGTCAGGCCGCACACCGCCATGGGGGTCGGCAAGGCGGCCGGCGACGTGATGTCATTGCGCAAGCATCTGGCCGCGGCGGCCGATCTGGAAACGGCTCTCGCGCTTTACCAAAGCGAGCGCTTGCCGGTCGGTCGCGAGATCGCAGCCCTGGGCCGACGCCTTGGTGCGACCGCGCTGTAAGCTCCGGCGGACATGCCGGCCATGTGACACCGAAATCCTTCGAAGACAGCGAGAGAGGCCAAGCTCATGTCGAAACGCAATGTTGCCGATCTGATCGTCGAAACCCTGGATCGTGCGGGAGTCGAGCGCATCTACGGCGTCGTCGGCGATAGCCTGAACGGGCTGACCGAAGCGCTGCGCCAGACCGGCAAGATCGACTGGGTGCATGTCCGGCATGAGGAAGCCGCGGCTTTCGCGGCCGCCGGAGAGTCTCAGATCACAGGTAAGCTCGCTGTCTGCGCCGGCTCTTGCGGTCCCGGCAACCTGCACCTCATCAATGGCCTTTACGACGCCCAGCGCAGCCGCACGCCCGTGCTCGCCATCGCTGCGCAGATACCATCGGCGGAGATCGGCGGTGGCTATTTCCAGGAAACGCATCCGCAGAACCTGTTCCGCGAATGCAGCGTCTATTGCGAGATGGTCTCCGACCCCAGCCAGATGCCTTATGTGCTGGAGAATGCGATCCGCGCCGCCGTCGGAGAGCGCGGTGTCGCGGTCATCGTGATCCCCGGCGACGTGGCGCTGAAGCCGGCGCCGGCGCGTGATGTCGCGCCCGCCGCAGGGTTGTTGCCGCCGATGCCCGTAGTCACGCCTGCCGAGGCGCAAGTCGAGGCCCTCGCTGCCCTGCTCAACGGAGCACAACGCGTGACGCTGTTCTGCGGCCGTGGCAGTGCCGGTGCGCATCCCCAGCTGATGAAACTCGCCGAGATGCTGAAGAGCCCGATCGTCCACGCGCTCGGCGGCAAGGAGCATGTCGAATACGACAACCCCTACGATGTCGGCATGACCGGCTTCATCGGCTTCGCCTCAGGCTATGAGGCGATGCACGCATGCGATCTGCTGCTGATGCTGGGCACCGATTTTCCCTACAAGCAGTTCCTCCCGAGCGGCATCGCGATCGCGCAGGTCGATATCCGCGCATCGCAGCTCGGCCGCCGCTGCAAGCTCGATCTCGGCATCGTCGGCGATGTCGGCACGACGATCGAGGCCCTGCTGCCGCGTCTCGCGGTAAAGCAGGACCGGACGCATCTCGACGACAGCCTCGACCGCTACCGGCACTCCCGGGAAGGGCTCGACGCGCTGGCGCGCGGCACGCCAGGCCGCAAGCCGATCCATCCGCAATATCTGTCGAAGGTGGTCAGCGACGTTGCCGCGGAGGATGCGGCCTTCACCTTCGATGTCGGCACGCCGACGATCTGGGCTGCACGCTATCTCAAGATGAACGGCAAGCGCCGTCTGGTCGGCTCGCTGGTGCATGGCTCGATGGCCAATGCCATGCCGCAAGCCATCGGCATCCAGGCGGCGCAGCCCGGCCGGCAGGTGATCTCGCTTTCCGGCGATGGCGGCTTCACCATGCTGATGGGCGATCTGATCACGCTCAAGCAGCAGAAGCTTCCGGTGAAGATCGTCATTTTCAACAATGGCGTGCTCGGCTTTGTCGCACTTGAAATGAAGGCCGCCGGCTTCCTTGAAGTCGGAACCGATCTAGAAAATCCCGATTTCGCCGCGATGGCGCGTGCCATGGGCATTCATGGCGTCAGAGTGGAGGATCCCGGCGATCTGCCGGGCGCGGTTGCAGATGTGCTCGGCCATGACGGGCCGGCCGTGCTCGACGTGGTGACCGCGACGCAGGAACTCTCGATGCCACCGACCATCGGGCTAGAACAGGCCAAGGGCTTCGGCCTGTGGATGCTGCGTGCCGTGATGAGCGGGCGCGGCGACGAGGTGCTAGACCTCGCCAAGCAGAACCTGCTGCCGCGCTGAACTGACCGAACCAATCGAGATATCCGCCAGCTGGGGCCTCAACGGCCCCGGCGCCCGCTCCCTATTGCCGGAATCGCGCCATGGAACTGACGCCCCTGCTGCTGTCGCGGATACAATTCGCCTTCACGATCTCGTTTCACATCATCTTCCCGGCCTTCACCATCGGACTGGCGGCATGGCTGACCTTCCTCGAAGGCTGCTGCCTCGTCACGGGCGACCGGATCTATCGGCGGCTCTCGGATTTCTGGCTCAAGGTCTTCGCCGTCGCCTTCGGGCTGGGCGTTGTCTCGGGCATCGTCATGGCGTTCCAGTTCGGCACGAACTGGAGCGAGCTGTCGCGGCGGACCGGCCCGATCCAGGGCCCGTTGCTCGGCTATGAGAGCTTCACCGCCTTCGCCCTCGAGGCGTCGTTCTTCGGCGTGCTGATGTTCGGGCGTGGCCGGGTGCCGCGCTGGGTTTATTTCCTCGCCTGCCTGATGGTGGCCGCGGGCACCACGCTGTCGTCCTTCTGGATCATGGTGAACAACAGCTGGATGCAGTTCCCGACCGGCTTCGATCTGCGCCCGGACGGCGTCTTCGTGCCGACCAACTGGTCGGCGATCATCTTCAACCGGGCCGTCTGGACGCGCTTTCCGCACATGATGCTGGCGGCCTATGTCACCTCCGCCTTCTGCGTCGCGGCCACGGGCGCCTGGTACGTCCTGCGCGGCCGCGCCGTCCTGGAGGGCCGCGCCATGCTCGCAATGGGGCTGCGGCTCGCGGCGATCCTGGTCCCCCTCCAGATCGGCTTCGGCCATCTCGTCGGTGATTTCGTCCATGACGCGCAGCCGGCCAAGTTCGCGGCGATCGAGGGACGCTGGAACGACCAGCAACCCGCTTCGGAGATAATGATCGCCTGGCCCGACGAAAAGGCCGAGACAAATCGCTTCGAGCTCGCCATTCCCTATCTCGGCAGCCTGATCGGCTCGATGAGCCTGACCTCCAAGGAAATCGGCATCAAGAGCTTCCCGCCCGATCGGCGCCCTCCGGTCGCGATCCCCTTCTTCGCCTTCCGGATCATGGTCGGCTGCGGCCTCGTGATGCTGGCGCTGGCCTGGCTTGGTTCCTGGCTGAGCCTGAGCGACCGCATCCTGCGGGCGCGCTTGTTTCTCTGGGCGACGTTCCTGTCTTTCCCTCTCGGATTCATCGCGACGCTGACTGGCTGGTTCGCGGCCGAGGTCGGCCGGCAGCCTTGGGTCGTCTACGGCCTGCTACGAACGGCCGACGCGGCGACGCCACACCTGACCACGCCGCAGGTCGCCACGAGTCTGATCCTGTTCGCTCTCGTCTATTCGCTGATCTTCAGCTTCGGCTCCCTCTACATCTACCGGCTGCTGCGGGACGGGCCACGCCCGTCTGCCGGGCTACCGCCCGCCGACCGGACATCCGCCGGTACCAATCCCAAGCGGCCGCTTTCGATCCCCGGAGACAGCCCGGGCGTGGCGGCCGCCACCGCGAAGGGAGACTGACCATGGTCGAGTTCTGGGCCGCCGCACTAGCGCTTTCGATTCTGCTCTACGTGCTTCTGGACGGGTTCGACCTCGGCGTCGGCCTGTTGTTCCCCTTCGCACCCGATGAGACAGGGAGGCGCGCGATGCTGGTCGCGATCTCCCCGGTCTGGGACGGCAACGAAACCTGGCTCGTGATTTCGGCGGCCACGCTTTTCGGCGCCTTTCCGATGGTGTTTTCGATCCTGCTGCCAGCCTTCTACCTGCCCATGTTCCTCATGCTGGGCGGGTTGGTGCTGCGCGGCGTCGCCTTCGAGTTCCGGTACAAGACACAGCGTTTCCGCCGGCTGTGGGATAGCGGCTTCGTCGCCGGCTCCTATGTCGCCGCCTTCATCCAAGGAACGGCCGTCGGTGCGATCGTCCTGGGACTGCCGATCGAGAACGGCGTCTATGTCGGCGGCCCCTTGGGCTGGGCGTCTCCCTTCGCTCTGCTCTGCGGCGTGGGTCTCTGCATCGGCTATGCGATGATCGGCGCCTGCTGGATCGCGGGCAAGGATACCGGTTTGCTGCGCGAGTTCGGGTTCCGTGTCCTGCCGGGATTGATCGCAGCCCTGCTGGTCTTTCTGGTCGCGGTCTTCATCCACGCCCTGGTCATCGACCTTCCAGTCCTGCATCGCTGGATCGAGCGGCCGATCCTCCTGATCTTCCCGCTGATCGGGCTTGCAGCGTTCCACGCTTTGGTCCGCAGCGTGAGGAGGCGCGATGATCGCTACCTCTTCACCGCCGGAGCAACGATCTTCATTGCGGCCTTCGCCACGCTCGCGGGCTCGTTCCTGCCCTATATCCTGCCGTTCACGCTGACGATCGAGGAGGCAGCCGCGCCGCACGCCTCGCTCGCGTTCCTGTTCTGGGGAGCCGGCCTCTTCGTCCTGCCGCTCACCCTAGCCTATACGGTTGCCGTTTACTTCGTCTTCCGCGGCAAGCTCCGCCCGGATAGCGAGTATCACTAAAGTGTAGGGCGCCTTCAGCGGCATGGAGCCGCCTCCGGAGGCCTGAACGCCCACCACGAACTGCGAGTCGCTTCGCAGGAGATCGACCTCTTCGTTCCAAGAAGCCAGGCTCGGGTTCCCTTGGGATCCCGAGCTTTCGTGGTATCCGACGCTTTGGCCGCGTCCGTTGTGATACGTTCGTCGGCGGCGATGTCGTGGCTGCAGAGACGAGAGCTGCGGCCATGGCGAGCCCCGGCATCGCAAGGCGGCCGCGGCAGCAGGGCGGGAAGCCCGGTCCACACCCACCTTCAGCTTGCAAAGGAGTGAGCATTGCATGTGCCGGCGTGCTCCCTCGCCACGCCCTTTGGTCAGATCGAGGGTTTGCCCGGATACGCCGTGGTGGTGCGTCAACAGATGGGGGAGGAAGCGGCGGCCAAGCTGGGGCGACGCATCATGCAAAGATCACTTGGTTGCGTCGTCCAGCCAACACCACCGGCTGCGGCCAAACGAAAGGGAGGGCGGAGATGATCCGCCCTCCCTTGGTCATTGTTGCGCGTGGGTTGCGCGTCAGCCCTTCACGAAGGCCAGCAGGTCCGGATTGATCACCTCGGCGTGGGTGGTCAGCATGCCGTGCGGGAAGCTCTCGTAGATCTTCAGCGCGCCGTGCTTCAGGAGCTTGGCTTGGAGAAGCGCCGCGTCCTTGTAGGGCACGATCTGGTCGTCATCGCCCTGCATCGCCAACGTCGGCACGGTGATCGCCTTCAGGTCCTCGGTCTGGTCGGTCTCGGAGAAGGCCTTGATGCCCTCGTAATGGGCCAGCGCCCCGCCGATCATGCCCTGGCGCCACCAGTTCTGGATCACCCCTTGCGAAACCTTGGCACCCTCGCGGTTGAAGCCGTAGAAGGGGCCAGACGCGACGTCGAGATAGAACTGCGCGCGGTTGGCGGCGAGCGCCTTGCGGAAGCCGTCGAAGACCTCGATCGGCGTTCCGCCCGGATTGCTTGCGGTCTTCAGCATCAGCGGCGGCACGGCGCTGACCAGCACCGCCTTGGCGACGCGGCCATGGGGCTGGCCGAACTTCGCGACATAACGGGCGACCTCGCCCCCGCCGGTGGAGTGGCCGATATGGACGGCGTTCTTGAGGTCGAGATGCTCGACCACGGCGAAGGCGTCAGCGGCGTAGTGATCCATGTCGTTGCCGGTATCGGCCTGCGAAGAGCGGCCATGACCGCGACGGTCATGGGCCACGACGCGGTAGCCGTTCGCGAGGAAAAACAGCATCTGCGCGTCCCAGTCGTCCGAGGACAGCGGCCAGCCGTGATGGAACATGATCGGCTGGGCGCTTTTGGGCCCCCAGTCCTTGTAGAAGATCTCGACGCCGTCCTTGGTCTTGACGTAACCGCTGCTCATGGTCGTGGGTCCTGTCGTGTTCCGAATGGGTTGTGACGGTTGTGCAGATGCTGCCGCAGGGATCAGGCTCGCTGCAGAAGCGGCGGCCATGCCGGCCATTGCGACCCGCCGGGTGACGATGAAACTGACGTCGGACATGGCCTTGTCTCCGCATTGGGTAGCTGACGAAGACAGGTTAGGCGGGGGCAGCCGGGGCCGGAATCCTACGCTTGGATCAGCGCCTCATACGAAGGTGTGGGGTGTGCCGCTCAGCCGCGGCTATGCGCCAGCGCCGCGGCCAGGTGATGCGCAATCGTGTCGGGTTCGGCCGGCTTGTCGAGGAAGGCGCAAGCGCCGGCGGCCATGACGCGCTCGCGCGTGGCGGCTGTCGGAAAAGCCGTCATGAAGATCATGGGGAAGCTCCGTCCGGTCGCTAGCAGTTCGGCCTGGAGCTGGTCCCCGTTCATTTCGGGCATCTGTATATCGGAGATCATGCAGTCGGGATCGCCCGTCTCGCAATCTGCGAGGAATTCCGGCGCCGAGCCATAGCTGCGGGCTTCGTAGCCCAGCGAGCGGATCAGGCTGGCGAGAGAATTACGAACGCCGTCGTCGTCATCGACGATCGCGACTGTCGGTATGTGATGCATGTCCACGTTTCTTTGTGCCGATGGTCGCACGAAAGGGGACTCCGGTGCGCGGCCAGACCTTGTTATGAAGGATCATGCGTCGTGCGGCCATCATACGCAGGTTTGCACCCGGCACGCTCACGGCTTGTAAACCCCCAGGGCCTCGGCCGTGCGGACAAGGTCGGCCAGCGTGCGCACACCCATCTTTCGCATGACGTTGCCGCGATGGATCTTCACCGTGATCTCGCTGAGGCCGAGCACGCCGGCGACCTGCTTGTTCATCAGTCCGGCGACGACATGCGCCATCACCTCGCGCTCCCTGGCTGTCAGGGTCGCATAGGCTGAACGCTGATCGTCCAGCGCCGCCGTCGCGCTGCGCCGCTGCCGGTCGCGCTCGATCGCAGACGTCACCGCGTCGAGCATTTCCTGATCGCGGAAAGGCTTCGACAGGAAATCGACCGCACCTGCCTTCATCGCCCGCACGGTCATGGGTATGTCGCCATGTCCGGTCATGAAGACGATCGGCAGCGCGATCCCTTGCCGGGTGAGCTGGTCCTGGAAGTCGAGGCCGCTGATTCCGGGCAGGCGCACGTCGAGGATGATGCAGCCCGGCACGTCGGGCAAGCTGCCCTGCAACAGCTCCGCCGGCGCGCCGAAGAGCCGCGTCGCCAGTCCGACCGATCGGATCAGGCTGTCGAGGGATTCACGCACCGCCGGATCGTCGTCCACGATAACGACGAGTGGCGGGCTCGGTGAGGCCGGGGCCGGCTTGACGGAGGTCTGCCTGATCATACCGCGGTACCATGGTGGGAAATAGGAAGGGTCAGGCGGAATGTCGCTCCGCCGTCTGGAGGGTTCTCGACCGAAAGCTTTCCGCCGTGAGCTTCAGCGGTCGTGCGGCAGATCGCAAGACCCATGCCCATCCCCTCCGGCTTGGTTGTGAAGAAGGGATCGAACAGGCGCTCCAGGTGTTGGGGCGAGATGCCGGGACCGGTGTCGCGTAGAGCGATCTCGACACGACTGCCTTCCACTGGGCAGTGTGCCTGGCCGGCGGTGATCGTCAGCAGGCGCCGGCCATCATGTTCAGCCATCGCCTGGCCGGCATTGACCATGAGGTTGACCAGGACTTGCTGGAGCTGGATCCGGTCGCCGATGACAGGCGGCAGGTCCGCCGCGACCTCGACGCGCAACTCGACCTCGGCGCGCGCGAGCTCCCGCTGCACCAGCTGTGCCGCTTCCTCGACCAGGGTCGCGACGTCGAGCGCATTCGACCGGGTCGGCGTCTTGGTCAGGAAGGCGCGGATCCGCTTGACGATCTCGCTGGCGCGCCGCCCTTCGGAAACGACACGCCCGATGGCGCTGTCGACCTCCTGCAGGTCCGGCTGGTCGCGGCGCAGCCAGCGGAGCGCCGCCTCGCCGTTGGTCACGACCGCCATCAACGGCTGGTTGACCTCGTGGGCGATCGAGGCGGTGAGTTCCCCCAGGGTCGCCACGCGGGCGGCATGGGCGAGCTCCGCCTGCGCGTGCAGCACCGCGTCCTGCGCCTGCCGGCGTTCGGTGATGTCGACGACGAAGACCAACACGTTGCCGTCGCCGTCATCGACCGTCGGAAAGGTGATGGCGAAGATCACCGGCACGCGACTGCCATCTGCCCTGACGATTTCCGTCTCGCCTTCGTGGAAGCCGTCGCCACGAGCGAAAGCCGCCAGCGCCGGCCCGAAGGTCGGATCGCTCTCGCTCAGCACATCGTCGACCGTCTGATGGAGATGAGAAGTGCTCTCCGCTCCGATCATGGCAAGAAAGGCCGGGTTGACGTCGACAATCTTCGTCACCTTGCGCAGGCGCGCGATAAGGTCTGGCTGAGCGGCCAGATGAGCGGCCAGTGCCTCCCCATCCGCGAGATCGAGTGCGGCAAGTTCGCGGCGCGCCGCACTCCAGTCCTCCTGGACGACGCCGACCCGGGTCGCGTCGAACATGCGCCGGTAGCGTCTTTCGCTCTGAACCAGCGCCGCGTGGGCCGCCACGCGTTCGGTCACATCCGTATTCGTCTCGAACACGCCGACGATGCGTCCCTGGGCATCGTGCTGCAGGGCCCAGCGACTTTCCACGGTGATCCGCGCGCCGGCCTTGGTCCGGTGCTCCAGCGTGCCGTCCCATCGTCCCGTGTCGTAAAGCACGCGGTCGGCCGCGTCGCGCGGCAGCGCATACCGCGTCTCCAGCAACTCGTCGGCGATCCGGCCCGTCGCCTCGGCGGCAGACCAGCCATAGGTCTCTTCCGCGGCGCGATTCCAGAAGGTGATCTGTCCGAAAGTGTCTCGCACGAAGATCATGTCGTGCGACAGGTTGAGCAACCGGGCTTGCGCCGCGAGCGTCGCCGTGGCCGCCTGGTTCTTCAGGGAGAGCAGCGTCGCGATCATGGTCGCCGCCACGCTGACCAGCGCCCGCAAGGTCGGTGCGCCGGCCAGGCTCAGGCCATGTGTATCGACATAAGCCACGATGGTCAGGATCAGGCTTGTCGCCGCCGCCACGAGGATGTCGCCCCGCCGTCCGGTGCCCGCTGCCAGCAAGACCACCAGAACGTAGAGCACTGCGACCGCGCCCTCCAGCGGCGAGAGCGTATCGAACAGGAAGATGCAGAGCGCGAGCAGAGCCGCCGCGATGCGAAGCGCCGTCGTGTTCATGGCCGGAGAGAAGAAGGAGCGCTGGGGGAGACCGGTGTCCCGCGGGGCGGATCGAGAGGCGCCGTGCCGAGCGGCGGAGAAGCGGGAGGACATGAGAGGCAGCCGATTCCGGTCGCGAGAGCTGACAACGCGCTAGCATAGCTCATCTGCCTCGTCCCCCCGCGATCGGCGCGGATGCTTCGATCCGCGGCATCACTTTCGCGAAAGCGGCCGGCGATGAAATCATACAGGGGTTTAGGTCGGCCGGGAGCGCCCTTCGCTGGCGCACATAAACCTAGGTATGAGCTCGACATGCCTTCGTCCGATTCAGGCGGTGGCGGCCGCGGCCTAGGGTCAGGACATCGGGGAGACAGGCTCCTCGAAGCCAACGGAGAGCTGCCATGAACGACCTGTCCACCCATGCCAAGCGCGACGCCGCCTTGCGCACCCCGACCGATCTCGGCGCGAACGCCACGACCGACATCGCAGCCGCGCTGACCGGCGTCCTTGCCGACATGTTCGCGCTCTATCTCAAGACCAAGAACTTCCACTGGCACATGTCCGGCCCGCATTTCCGCGACTACCACCTGATGCTCGACGAGCAGGGCGATCAGATCTTCGCGACCACCGACGCGCTGGCCGAGCGCGTCCGCAAGGTCGGCGGCACGACACTGCGCTCGATCGGCCATATCGGCCGGATGCAGCGGCTGCTCGACAACGATGCGGACTACGTCACGCCGCAGGACATGCTGGCCGAGCTCGCCGACGACAATCGCAGCCTCACCGGTTTCCTCCGCGCCGCTCACGGCGTCTGCGAGACCCACAACGACGTCGCCTCGACCAGCCTGATCGAGGTCTGGATCGACGAGGCCGAACGCCGGAGCTGGTTCCTCTACGAGACGACGCGGGCGGCGCGCTGAGCGCCGCTGTCCTGAACGGAGGAAGACGACCATGCCCGAACAGCACTCGCAATCGGCCCTGCCTGCTGGCAGGGCCGCCCCGGCCTTCACGCTGCCGGCAACCCCTGACCAGATGGTCTCGCTCGAAGATCTCCGCGGCAAGCCGGTGATCCTCGCCTTCTATCCTGCGGACTGGAGCCCGGTCTGTGGCGACCAGATGGCGCTCTACAACGAGATCCTGCCCGAGTTCCACAAGGCCGGCGCGCAACTCGTCGGCATCTCGGTGGACGGCGTCTGGTGCCACGCGGCCTTCGCCGCCGAGCGCAAGCTGCATTTTCCGCTGCTGGCCGATTTCGAGCCCAAGGGCGCGGTCGCGCGCAGCTTCGGCGTCTACCGCGACAAGGAGGGCATCGCTGAGCGCGCCCTCTTCGTCATCGACGGGGCCGGCATCATCCGCTGGAGCTTCGTCTCGCCGCTCGGCATCAACCCCGGCGCCGACGGCATCCTTGAAGCACTCGACAATCTCGGCGCCGCGGCGCCCTCCGAAGGAACTGCGTCATGACCCGTCTCGCGATCCCCGTAGGCAGCCAGGACCATGTCCAGGGCCAGGCCCAGGCCACTGTGACCCTCGTCGAATATGGCGACTATGAATGCCCCTATTGCGGCGAGGCCTATCCGATCCTCAAGGCGGTGCAGCGCGCCATGGGGGACCAGCTGCGCTTCGTCTTCCGCAACTTTCCGCTCGCCGAAATGCATCCCCATGCGGTTCGTGCGGCAGAATTCGCGGAGACCGCCGGCGGGTTCGGCCAGTTCTGGCAGGCACATGACATGCTCTACGAGAACCAGACTGCGCTACGCGACGCCGACCTCTACGCCTACGGCCTGCGCCTCGGTCTCGATACGTACGTCGTCGCGGAAGGCTTCGACGGCCGCTTCGACCGCAAGATCAAGGAGGATTTCACGGGCGGCATCCGCAGCGGCGTGAACGGAACGCCGAGCCTGTTCATCAACGGGCTTAGGTACGATGGCGAGCGGGACGTCGACAGCCTCGTCGCCGCCCTGAGCCAGGCCGCTCGCGAGGCGATCCGCCCCCGCGCAGGCACGCATCGCTAGACCTCTTCACCCTGGCCAATGGATCAGACCATGCCCGAAACGACGACTTCCTTCCGCTATCGGCTCGAACAGGCCACGCCCCGCACCGGATCAGGCGGCATCACGCGCGGCGCCTCCGTGAAGCAGTTCCCGGCCAGCATCGGCATCGCCGGCGTCTCGATGCGGCTCGCGCCGGGATCGATGCGCGAACTGCACTGGCATGCCAATGCCGCGGAATGGGCCTATGTCGTTGCGGGCCAGTGCCGCACCACGGTGCTACATCCGAACGGCTCAGCGGCGACCGACACGTTCGGCCCCGGCGACGTCTGGTACTTTCCACGCGGCTGGGGTCACTCCATCCAGTGCCTCGGTCCCGGCGAGTGCCATTTCATCCTGATCTTCGACAATGGCGACTTCTCCGAGGATCATACGTTCAGCGTCACCGACTGGCTTTCCCGCACGTCGCCGGAGGTGCTGGCGCAGAATCTCGGCCTGAGCCGCGAGCAGATCGCACAGCTCCCGGCGGGCGAGGCCTATTTCGCCCAGGGCCCGGTGCCGGACGACCTCTCGCCCGATGCCGAGCCGCGCGCGACGCCTGCTTTGACGACGCCGCATCGCTACCCGCTCCTCGCCCAGCAGCCACGGCGCGTGCCGGGCGGCGGCACGCAGCGCACCGTCACCGTCGACGAGTTTCCGATCTCGAAGGGCATGGCCGGCTCCATCCTCGAGATCGAGCCGTGCGCGATGCGGGAGTTGCACTGGCATCCGAACGCCGACGAATGGCAGTACTATCTGGAGGGCAGCGCCGAGATGGCGGTCTTTCTGGCGGAGGGACAGATCGTTACCGAAACCTTCGAGGCTGGCGATATCGGCTATGCCCCGATGGGTGCGGGCCACTACATCCGCAACACCGGATCGACGGTGCTGCGCGTCCTTGTCGGCTTCAACAACGGCCACTACGAGGCCAACGACCTCTCGGCCTGGCTCTCCTCAAACCCGGTCGACGTGCTGGCTACGAATCTAGGTCTGAAGCGCGAGATCGCCGCTGGGCTGAGAAACCGCTCGCGCTTCATAGCGCCACCGCTGGCCCCGGCGACGCGATGACTGGCGTCATGCCGCCGCCCGCCGCGAAATTGGCGGGCGGCGGTTGACGTGGCGCTCGGAGGTCAGCGCATTCGGCATGTCTGTGTCCTTGCATCAGCGACATCGCATCGAGCTGGTCCGGACCACACCTCGGATATGGTTGGTAGCCTTCCGTAGCCCTTTTTCTTTCCAAGCGGCTAGGTCATGGACTGACGGCGGACGACATGCTCGGGCTTCGCGAGCGATAGACAATGTTGCTCGCACGACGACTCGTTGCGGCGGGAATGATCCTCGTACCGGGCGTGCCGCTGTTCAACGGCCTGCGCGATACGCGTGATAGCCAAGATCGTCACCGCTCTGAGCATCAGACGTCCGATCCCGTTACCCACATGGCCACCCAGCGGGCGACGTATCGGGAAAGGCCTTCATCGCCAATGTGCCGACCAGACCACCGCCAAAGGCGCAGAGGCCGGCAGCGGCAAGGGGATTCGTCGCCGCGGCGGCAAGGTGCTGCCGCAGCATCTGCGTTACGACACCGACAAGGAACGATACGCCGACGACCGTCCAGACGCCTCCGAAAAGCCGCGCGAGAGACGCGGCCGTAATGCCCATTCCGATGGCCACCAGCCAACGCGGATAGCGATTGCCGCCGCGCTCCACCTCGTCGAGCGCATTGTCCATGCTTGTGAGCTCGGTCGGCGCGGCAATGACGCGGCGGCGAATGGCGTTCAGCGCCGCGAGCGCGCCCATGTTGACCGATGTACCCGGAATGGCCGCGCCGAGCCGTGTGCGGAAGCCCTTGCCGTCATCGAGCGTCAGAAGAAGTCCTTCCAGACAAACCAACAGATGCACGCGGTAGCCGAGGCGTTCCGCGAAAGCCGTGACGGCTTGCTGCACATGCGCGGTGTCGGCCCCGTTCGCCAGCATGAGCCGGCCCAGCCGCAACACGAGGTGCGCCGCATCTGGGGCCGGAGGACGAGAGGCATCCATCACGCGCCCGCGAGGCCCGCGCCGACCATTTCGATCGGCTTCACGACCTCGTCGAACAGCACCTCGTCCACCTTGCCTGACATTAGCGCCGCCTGCCTGAGCGTGAGGCCATCGGCGATTGCTTTTTCTGCGATATGCGCGGCGTTCTGGTAACCAATGACCGGCGAGAGCGCCGTGACCAGCATGACGCTGCCCTCGACATAGTGCTCGATCCGCTCGCGGTTGAGTTCCGTGCCCTCAATGGAGAATTCGCGGAACCTTTCGCAGCCGTCCGCGAGGATGCGGGCCGAATGCAGGAAGTTGTTGATGATGACCGGCCGCATCGCGTTGAGTTCGAAATTGCCCTGACTGCCTGCGAACGCGACGGCGCCGTCATTGCCCATGACCTAGATGCAGATCATCACCATGGCCTCGCACTGGGTCGGATTGACCTTGCCGGGCATGATCGATGATCCCGGCTCGTTGCTCGGCAGAAGCAGTTCGCCGAAGCCGCAGCGCGGGCCGGACGCCAGCCAGCGCATGTCGTTGGCGATCTTCATCAGCGCCACGGCCAGCCCACGAAGGGCGGCATGCGCCCGCACCATCGCGTCCAGCGAGCCCTGCGCCGTGAACTTGTTCGACGCGGTGACGAATGGCTTGCCGGCCAATTCGGCGATCTTCGCCGCGACATCCACGGAGAAGCCCCTGGGTGCGTTCAGCCCGGTGCCGACCGCCGTGCCGCCGACCGCGAGCTCATAGAGGCCCTTTAGGCTCGCCTCGATGTCGGCCATGGCGCGCGGATCTGCCCCGCCCAGCCCTACCATTCCTGCCCGACCGTAAGCGGCACCGCGTCTTCGAGATGTGTACGGCCGATTTTGACCACCTTCATCCAGCCATCGGCCTTGCGCTCGATGGTTTGGACCAGCCTTTCCACCTGCGGCAGCAGCAACGTGTCGATTGCCTCGACGGAGGCGATGTGCATCGCAGTCGGGAACGTGTCGTTCGACGATTGTCCCATGTTGACGTCGTCGTTCGGTCCGATCGGGTGCTGCGAGCCTAGCGTCCCACCCAGCAGCTGTATCGCGCGGTTCGAGATCACCTCATTGACGTTCACGTTCGACTGGGTGCCGGAACCCGTCTGCCAGACGTAGAGCGGGAAATGATCATCAAGCTTGCCGGCGATAGCCTCGTCAGCGGCTTGGATGATGGCATCGCGTTTCCAGTTCGGAAGGCGGCCGCCGGCAGCGTTCACCAGCGCGCAGGCTTTCTTGACGATGCCATAGGCGTGGTAGACCGCTTTCGGCATGCGGTCGTCACCGATGTTGAAATGGTGCAGCGAGCGTTCGGTCTGCGCGCCCCAATAGCAGTCAGCCCGCACATCGACTTCGCCCAGCGAGTTGAACTCGCGGCGCATACCCGTGGCGTCAATGCCGATCGGGATGTCGCGCAGTTTTTCGGTAATCGGGACAGAGATGCCCGCCATGACTGAACTCCTGACTGTTAGCGATGGCTCGATCAACGCGATCAAGCGTTCAGCGACGCGCTCTCAAAGCTCGTCCTCACACAGCAACGGCCAGCACGATTTTCCCGAAGCCGCCGCCGGCTTCCATGCAGCGATGAGCCTCGGCGGCCTCCGAGAGCGGAAAGACCCTGCCGACGAGCGGCTTGAGCCGGCCGTCGCCGAACATCGGCAGCGCGCCCTCCGCGAAGCGCCGCACCATCTCGCGCTTCTCGTCCGGTGTGCGCGATTTCATGACCGTGCCGATGAGGCGCAGGTGATTGTGCAGAAGAACTGCGAGCGGGATCGTGGTGCTGTCTTGGCCACCGAGCAGGCCGACCTGCACCAGACGCCCGCCCGGTGCGAGGCTGCGCAGGTTGCGGGCCAGATCGTCGCCGCCGACGAAGTCGACGACCACATTGACCCCGCGCCCCCCGGTGGCTTCGCGCACGCCCTGCTCGAAGTCCTCGGATCGATAGTCGAACACGGCTTCCGCGCCGAGAAGCAGGACGTTGGCGCGCTGTTTTGTATTGGCCGTTGCGAAGACCCGAGCACCAAGCGCGTGAGCGATCTGCGCGGCGGCGGATCCCACACCGCCCGCCGCCACATGAACGAGCACCGCCGAACCCTGCGCGGCGGCGCCGAGGTGCACGACCGCCTCCCAGGCAGTGACGAAGGACTCCATCGTCGCTGCCGCCCCGATGTAATCGAGGTAATCCGGAATACGCACTGCCATGCCGCGATCGACACGAGCATATTCGGCGTAGGCGCCGCCTCCGACGATGGCCATCACACGCTCACCGGGGCGGGCGTCGGTAACATCGCTGCCGACGGCGACCACTTCGCCCGCGACCTCCAACCCGAGCAGGTCACTCTCGCCGTAGCTTTGGCGACCATAATAGCCCTGCCGTTGCAGCAGATCGGCACGATTGACGCCGGCAGCCATGACCTTGACCAGGAGGTCGCCGGCGCGAGGTTCCGGCGTCGGCGCCTCGGCAAGGCGGAGAACATCCGCCTTGCCGAAATTGTCGAATACGACCGCTTTCATTTCCCGGCGGCCTTGGCTGTCGCTCGGCGCCCGATGCTGGCAGCAAAGAGCGGCGTCTCGCGGCGATTATGGTCGCGCCCCGCTTCCTGCCGGGCCACCGCAGCTTGCTCGAAGGTCTGGCCGTGCGCGGCGATGAAGTCCATGAAAACGTCTGTCGGGTGCGAGGTGACCCGGTTGGTGTAGCGGGTCTTGCCGCCCTCGATCGCCTCGGCGATCAGTTCCCAGATCACGTTGACCTGCGTGCGTCCGACAGGGGTGAACACATCGGATATCGAGTTCATCCGGCAATAGGCCGCACTTGCCTGCTCGGCCACATAGTGCTGGATCACGAGCCCGGTGCCGATCATCTCGACATTGATCACCATGCGCTGTCCGTCGTCCGTGGTGGTGACGCCGGAGCCGATGTGGTCGGGCGGGCAGCAGCGCAGATACTCGGCCTCCGGCAGGGTGAAGAGCCAGTCGGCGATGTCGATTTTCTCGAACGGGACGTCGATCTCGGCGGTGCAGGCCGATTCCGAGAGGATCTTGTCGGTCAGAACTTTCATGGTCTTTCCCTTTCGAGGGTCCAGGTTGGGCGGGGCCAGCCTTCTACGGGCGGCAAGCGAGCCGCATCTCCGGTGCGTTTCGCCATGAAATCCGTGTCCAGCGGTCTGAGGCTTTAAAGCTGCCTCTATTTACTCATTGAAGTTGCCGCCCGCAGCGATTTGGAGAAATCATACGCAAGGGTTCGAACGATAAATCAGGGTATATCTCCACATACCAACGTATATATTTGAGTTCTCGCGCTTCCGTCGGATACGCGCAGCTTGATTGAATTTGCTCCTGCCGCCGCGGCCCGAAACGCAACTGCAATTTCAAAACGAGCGAAGGCGTTGTGCGTCTGATTCAGGAGGAGGATAAGCCGCACACGTCTGCAAACGGCTTTGCGCGGAGAGCAAAGATGAGCCCCCATTTCGCCGAGTTCCTCTCCATCTTCGTCGATGTCGTCCGGGCGGGGAGCTTTTCGGGCGCAGCCCGTAGGCGCGCACTCACGCCCTCGGCGGTCGTGCGTAAGATTGATGCGCTTGAAAAAGATTTGGGTGTCACCCTTCTGGTTCGCTCGACACGTGCGCTAACTCTCACTGACGCAGGCCAGAGGCTGCACGAGCGGGCCCTGCATCTTCTTGACGAACTGGCAGATACGCGCGCCGAAATCTCGGCTCTCGATGGTTGCGTTTCAGGCACGCTGCGGATCGCCTGCTTTCCAACCTTCGGCAAACGCTATGTCCTGCCGGTTATCGCGGCTCTGCAAACCGAACATCCTGCGCTCAATGTCGATCTCGATCTGACGGAGAGGCTGGCCGACCCGGTTGTCGAGCGTCTCGATGTGGTCATCCGCATGGGGGCGCTGGCTGACAGCACGCTGATCGCCACGAGGCTTGCGCCGCTGAACCGGCTGCTGGTGGCAAGCCCGACCTATCTGGCGCGTTCAGGTGCGCCGAGTTGCTTGGCGGATCTGTCGTCTCATCGTCTGCTCGATAAGCTGCATGGCCCTGATCTGCTCGGTTGGCGAGACCTGCTCGGCCGGCCGGCAGGGCATGGGCAAGATGTGGTAACGTTCCGCTCCGACGATTTTGAAGCCCTACGCGGAGCAGCCGAGGCCGGCTTAGGAATTGCGTTCTTATCGAGCTGGGTGGTTGGGCCAGACGTCCGGGCGGGAAAGTTGGCGAGGCTGCTGGTGGGTGACGAAACTTGGAATAAGACAACGGACGGGATTTACCTCCTCCGGTCCTTGCGGCATCCGAGTGCCAAGGTGAGAGCGTTCACCCTGGCACTGCAGAGCTCAATTGGAACGCCGCCAGTCTGGGAACCCTGATTCGCGTGCGTTTGCTCTCAGCGTTGCGCCAAGAAACTTTGCGGCGGCACCGCCGAGGTCATTTAGTAGCGAAGCCGGAATGCTTGCTGCTCGACACACGGCCAGCGTCGATTCCTGACGCTCGACTGGCCCCACCGCCTCGGGCCATAAAGTGACCGGTTCGGCAGGGAGCGGCCTCCTGCCAGTCAGCAAGGCATGTCTGCTCGCTGGTTAGGACCCGGATTTCCGCTTATGTCGCAACCTGGGCGGATGGTTAATGCTAATGAACGGACCTATTAATCCTTAGACAGTGTGAGGCCGCCAGTCACTGTTTTCGTTGGGACGGTATCCGCGCAGAAGGAATGGGGCGCCGTATCGCATCATGGCGGCGCTGGGAGCGCGAACCGGAGCTATTGGAGCCAGCCTGCCGTCTGTCCGCTCGGCTCGAAGCGTCTTTACCCGCGAAGTCTTGGATCAAGCATGTCGCGCAGGAAGTCACCCAGCACATTGGTCGCCAGGACGAGAGCGAAGATCACAAGGCTCGGGATGATCGCAACATGCGGCGCGAAGAAGAAGAAATTGATGCCTTGAGCCGCCATTGTTCCAAGCTCAGGCGCCGGCGGCTGCGTGCCGAGGCCGAGAAAGCCGAGCGAGGCTCCTAGGAGGATGGCCTGACCGAGCCGAAGCGTCAGGAAGACGACGATGGTCGAGAGGCAATTCGGCAGGATGTAGCGAACCAGCAGGCCTCTATCCGTCAGGCCGATGACCCGTCCGGCGGCGATATAGTCCTGTGCGATCACCGTCAGCGCCGCGCCGCGAGCGATCCGCGCCGTGAGCGGGATGGTGGAGATCGCCAGTGCGATGATCACCGACAGCGTGCCCGCGCCGATGATCGCGGCGATCGCGAGCCCGAACAGAATGGCCGGGAACGAGAGCAGCACGTCCATCAGGCGCATGAGCAGCCCGTCCAGCCGCGGATAGAACGCCGCCAGCATTCCCGCCGCGGTGCCCAGTGCGCCGCCGATGGCGATCGCGCAGAAGCCCATCAGGCCGGTGAGCCGAAGGCCGAACAGAACGCGGCTGAAGATGTCTCGCCCCTGGCCGTCGGTGCCGAACCAATGGGCCGCGCTCGGGGGCTGCATCACCTGCGTCATCTCGATCCGAAGCGGATCGTAGGGAGCGAGAACGGGCGCGAACAACGCCCCCGCTGCCAGCACGAGGAGCATGCCGAGGGCGGCGGTGGCGATCGGATCGGCTGCGAGACGTCGCAGCAGCCGCGCGCTGTTGCTCTGCGGAAGGGCGGAGCCTGGTACCAGCGTCATCGGGCCTGGATCCTCGGATCGAGCACGGCATAGAGCAGATCGACAATGATGTTGATCGCGATGAACCCGAGCGCCAGGGCGATGATCGCGCCCTGCGCCACGGGGAGGTCATTGGCGACGATCGCGCCCACGGCAAGGCGGCCGACGCCCGGCCATGAGAAGATCGTCTCTGTGACGATGGCGCCGCCCATCAAATAGCCGATCTGGAGGCCGATCAGCGTCGTCACTGGGATCATCGCGTTGCGCAGCGCATGGCGCCCGACGATCAGGCGCTCCTCCAATCCCTTGGCGCGCGCCGTCCGGATATGATCCGCACCCAGCACCTCGAGCATGGATGTGCGCGTGATCCGCGCGACCGGGCCGACGAAGATCAGGCCCAGGCACAGCGATGGCAGAACCGCATGGCGAAAGCCGTCGAGGGTCCAGAGCGGGCCGCCGCGCCCGGTGAAGGGCAGCCACTGCAGCTGAAAACCGAAAATCCACAGCAGGATCATGCCGATCAGGAAGACCGGCAGGGAAATGCCAGCGACGGCCCCGCTGATGATCAGCCGATCGAGAAAGCCGCCTCGCGAGACGGCGGCAGCGACGCCGAGCAGGATCGCCAGCGGCACGGCCCAGACCAAGCAGAGAACGATCAGCTCCAGCGTCGCCGTGAACGAACGCGACAGCTCTTCCGCGACCGACATGTTGTTGACCAGCGATGTGCCGAGATCGCCTTGCAGAATGCTGCCGACATAGAGCAGGAATTGCTCCCAGAGCGGGCGGTCCAGCCCCATTTCGCTTCGGATCTGGGCGATGACGGCGCCGGTGGCCGTCGGCCCGGCGCGCACGGTCGCCGGATCCGAAGGAACGAGGTTCAGCAGGGTGAACCCGATCAGCAGGACGCCGAAAACCACCGGGATCGCAAGCAGCAGGCGCTGCGCCGTGTATCTCAGCATGGGGCTGCCTTTCGGGCTCGCTTACGATCAGGCCTGAACCGGCTCGGGAGCCTTGCGAGGCTTCACCTCGTTCGGGCGCAGGACCTGCACGATGAAGTGTTCGAGCTGCGGCTCATAGGCCTCCCAGAGCTGGCGCAGCTTAACCTGCGGCTCCGGCTCGAGGTCGACGCGCAGATCGACCAACGGCCAGTCCTGCTCGTCGACCACGAGGAGAGCCGCCGACATGATCGGCTGCGTCTCGCCACCCGCGGCCAGGCCGGCATCGATCGCGCCCAGCAGCTTCTCGACGAACGGCACACCGGCGGAGCCCTCGAAATATTCGACCATCGCCTTGGGCACGTCGAGGTTCGCGATCACATTGCCGGTCGAGACGCAATTGACGCCCTGGTAGCCCGAATTGATCGAGGGGATCTTCGGCCCGGTGTAGAACGCCGTGCCTCCATCGCGGTCGATGGCTGCGACCTGACGCTGATCAGGGAATTCGCTCTCCGCGATGAGGCGACGCACGGTCTCCTCGGCGCTCAGCCCGGCTGACAGGAAATCGAGCCCCTTCGGACCGAGGCGGATGTCGCTGCGGTGCTGCGAAGTCACGGCGCCGACCTTGGCGCGGGCCCAGGGGCAGCGGTTGCCGACGGCAATGCTCGACGTGGCGATACCGATGCCGAACATGCCCGTCTTTTCGTCACGGGCGATCAAAGAAAATGTCATCTCGTTCTCCTGAAATTGAACAATCTGGCGCGATCAGCGGAACCAGGACCGCGCCCTGTCCTGCAGCGACAGGGCCATGGTCATCGGCGCCATGAACCAGGGGATGCCGTTGTAGTAGGGACGGCTCGGCAGCTCCTGCTGAGCGAAATGGCTCGTCGAGCGGCCGGACAGGACCAGTTCGGCCGTGCAGCGGCCGAGATAGCTGCCCATCACGATCCCCGAGCCGTTGCAGCCGAGCACATGATGGATGTTGCCCCGCCGGCCGATGTGCGGGATGCGGTCGAAAGTGAAGCCGACACGGCCTTCCCAGGCATTGCTGACACGCGTCTCGGCGAGCGAGGGAAAGGACTGCACCATCACCTGCTTAAGGCGACGCGCGATCGCGACCGGGTCGACGCGGTCTACCTGCAACGCCCTTCCTCCGACGAGCAGGCGCCGTCGATCGGGGCTGGCGCGAAATGCGAAGGCGAGCTTGCGCGTGTCGTTGACCAGTTGGCCTCCGGGCAGAAGGCGCTCGACCGCGCTCGCCGCCAGCGGTTCGGTCGCGATCATGTGGCTGCCGACGGCGATGACGCGGCGGCGATACCAGGGCAGCTCGCGCCCGGTATAGGCGTTGGTCGCCAGAATGACGTCGCGAGCGCGGATATCGCCGGCCGCCGTCGTGACCGAGGTGGCCTTGCCGTTCTCGGTCACCCCCGTCACCGGGGTCTGTTCGATGACCTGGACGCCATGTGCACGCGCGAGGCGCAACAAGCCGAGATGATACTTTGCGGGATCGATGCCGCCATCCTCGGGCAGCACCATCGCGCCGTGATAGAGATCGGTCGCCACATGCGCGGGCAACCCGCCCTTGTCGACGGTATGGGCCGGAATGCCGAAGGTCGTGGTCAGGAATGCCGCCTGGCGCTTGAGCATCTCCATGTCCCTGGCGGTCCAGGCGCAGATCAGCCGGCCGGACAGCGCCAGGTCGCAATCGATGTTCTCGTCGCGGACGAACCCGCGGAACCAGCCATAGGCGTTCCAGGTCTCGCTGAGCAGTGCATGCGCCTTCTTCGCCCCGAAATCCTTGGCCAGCGCGGCGTAGCCCTGCCGCAGCCGGCCGCCGATCATTCCGACGCTGCGGGTGCTGGCTCCATGGCCTGCGCTGTGAGCTTCGATGACGACGACCTCGCGACCGGCGCGAGCGAGCGTGATGGCCGCAGAAAGGCCTGCATAGCCGGAGCCGACGATGACGACATCAGCCTCGGCGGGGAGCGACTGGCGAGCGGCGGTGCCCTGGGGCACGGCCTCCCACCAGTAAGGCTCGGCCTTGAAGCCGTCAGCCAATAGGGTCTCGCTCACTTGGCGATCTCGATGTCGAGGCCCTTGTAGACGGCGCTGTTGTAGATGCCGTGCACATCGACGCCCTTGACCCGCTTGGTCGAGAACAGGAACAGGCGCTCGTGAACCAGCGGGATCAGCAGGGCCTGGTCCGCCACGATCTTCTGGACGGCGGCATAGGCTTCGGCCTTCTTGGTCGCGTCGAGGCTGGTCTGGCCGGCTGCGAGCAGATCATCCGTGGCCTTGTCCTTCCAGTTGAAGCGGTTCGGCGCCGGAACGTTGGCGGAGTGGAACATCATCAGCACCTCGCCCGCCGTGGCATAGGGCGAGAACAGGGCGTAGCCGTCGAACTCCGGCGAGGTGTTGATCTGCGCCATCGCGGCCGCGGGCTCGACCAGCAGGAGCTTCAGGTCGATGCCGACCTGTTTCATGTAGCCCTGGATGGCCTCCAGGCGGGAGCGCCACCCGGCCGTGCCGGCGGCCAGGATCGAAGGCGCGAGACGCTCGCCGTCCTTGTAGCGAAAGCCGTCATTGCCGAGCTTCCAGCCGGCCTCGTCGAGCAGAGCCTTTGCCTTGGCCGGATCGTAGACTGCCTCGGCCGCGCCCGAGTAGTCGATGGTGCCGGGGCTGACGAGCGTCTTGGCGGGTCGGGCCTGGCCGAACCACATGCTCTTGGCGAGCGCCTCGCGGTCGACGGCCAGGATCATCGCCTGGCGGACGCGCAAGTCGCTGGTCATCTTGCGGTTAGGGCGCAGGCCCAGATAGGCGGAATAGTTCGAGATGCGCGGCTCGGCCTTGTTCAGCATCGGCATCTTGCTGAGCTGATCGATCGACCATTCCGGCAGCACATAGGAGATGTCTCCCGCGCCCGTCTGCATCGCCGCCAGGATCGCGCTTTCCTCGGGGATGACGCGCCAGACGACGGCTTCGACCTTGGCCGGCCCCTTGTTGTCGTAGATCGCCGGGCCCCATTTGTAGGCATCGTGGCGGGTCAGCACGAACTGGTCGCGCGGACGCCACTCGCCCCAGCAGAATGGGCCGGTGCCGTTGAGGCCCTTGACGCCGAAATCGGCGCCCAGCTTCTCGACATTGGCGCGGTCGATGATAGAGCCGAAGCTCTGCGCGAGGTGCAGCAGGAGCTCGTTGTGCGGCTCCTTCAGCGTGTAGATGACGGTTGTGTCGTCCTTCGCGGTGACGTCGGCGACCTTGCCCAGGCGCCAGGCAGCCGGGGACCGTGTCTCCGGCGCGATCAGGCGCTTCAGCGAATAGACGACGTCAGCGGCTGTGAGCGGCTTGCCGTCGCAGAACTTCACGTCGTCGCGAAGGTTGAAGGTATAGGTTAAGCCGTCATCGGACAGGGTCCACGACTTCGCCAGCAGGGGATGCAGCGTCTTCTGGTCGTCCTCGACCGAGACCAGCGTATCTGCCATCATGAACAGGATTTCGGCCGCGCCACGGCCGGTCGACTTGTGCGGGTCGAAGCCGACGGAATCGTTCCTGACCAGGATGGTCGCCGTCCGTTCCTTCGCCGGCGGATTTGCTGCCGATGCCGGTAGGGCGCCGGAAAGAAGCGCTGCTGCGATAAGACAAGCCCGAGCTATAGCCATCATTCCCCTCCATTATTGGTCGCGAGATAGTCGATTGCCGACAGCGCATGGACGCGCAGAACGGCGAACAGCTCGTCGATCGTGACGTGCTCTTCGCGGTGGCCCATCGTCTTGGGAGAGGGGCCGTAGAGATAGGCAGGAACCCCGCGCCACCGCCAATAGCGCGCGTCCGAGCCGCCGAGGCTGACGATCGGCACGGCCTCCCGCCCCGTCACCTGCCGCGTATTGGCGCGCAGGATGCCGGCCATGTCCCCCTCGGGATCACACCAGCTCGAGGGATAGCTGTGGTCCGGCCGCGTCTCGCGCGTCACCATCGGATAGCGGGCGAGAATGCCGGCGAGCTCGCTCTCGACCCGCTCGATGCTCAGGCCGGGCGGCATCCGGACCTCGACTTCGAGCAGGCACTCGTCCGGCAGCATGTTGACCTTGAGCCCGCCGCGGATCACCCCGATGTTCACCGTCGCACGGTCGGCGATGTCGGCGGCGCCGTCGCCGAGGCTGATGTTCATCGCCTCACGCGCCGGCGCGGAGCCGATCACGGCACTGACCGCTTCCGGCAGTTCGGGCCGGAGCTCCGCCAGCGCTTCCAGATCCGTAGCCAGGCGACAGGCGATCTTGATCGCACTCTCGCTGAGATGCGGGTAGGCGCCATGGGCTCCACGGGTGCGAACCGTCAGCGCCATCCGCAGCGCGCCCTTTTCGCCGAAGCGCAGGGTGGCCAGGCCGCTTGGCTCGCCGTTGAGGCAGCAATCGCCGATTACTTCCTCGGGAATGGTCTCCATGAGGTGCCGGGTACCGTAGCGGCCGCCGGTCTCCTCGTCGGACACCACCGTCAGCGTCAGGCGCCCGCGCAGCTCCGGCATCAGCTCCGCGAGGTAGCGGTAGGTGTAGATCGAGGCCGTCGTGCCGCATTTCATGTCCGCGGCGCCGCGCCCATAGATGCGGCCGTCGACGACTTCGCCGCTCCACTGGCTGCGCTGGCCCGGCAGTTCCTCGATCGCCGGGAATACGTCCATGTGGCCGTTGAGGATGAGGTGCCGCCCCGGCTGCGCCGCCGAGACCGAGCCGACAATGTTGGGCAGATGCTCTTCGGCGCTCAGTACGCGGAAGGGCAGCCCGCGCTCGGCGAGGAAGCGCTCGACATGGGCGCTCGCGAGGCGGGTATCGCCGGGAGGGTTCGGGGACTTTGCCTGCAGGAATGCCGAGAGGAAGGCGATGATCTCCTCGCGATCACGCTCGATCCAGCCAAGCACGCGCTGCTTCAAAGAATCTGCTTCGGTCACGATAAATCCGCTTGTTAGCGCTAACGTTATCGCTAACATCCAGGTTTATGTTTTGCCCGCTGTCAAGTAGGGTACGACTCAAACCAGCCGCGACGATGCTCAAAAGGCGTGCAGCAGAGCCGATCTATGAACCATGATCCCGTGAAGCGATTGCCGGGCTGGGCCACCATGTCCGATGTCGCGCATGCCGCCGGCGTCTCGCTTATGACGGTCTCGCGCGTCTACAAGAACCCGTCCGCCGTGAGCGCCGGGACACGCGCGCGCGTGCTGAACGAAGGCGAGCGCCTGGGCTTCGTTCCGAACATGCTCGCCGGCAATCTCGCCTCGGGCCGCAGCGCCATGATCGGGATCGTCGTGCCATCCCTCCGCAACTCCAACAACGCCAACAGCATTCAGGGCATGGCCGATCGCCTCAGGCAGGCCTCCTATCAGTTCATGATCACGAATACCGGCTATTCGCCGGATGCGGAGGCCTCAGCGGTGGAGGCTTTCATCCGCCGGCGGCCGGACGGCCTCGTGCTAACGGGCACCCGCCACAGCGATGAGACCTACGCGCTGCTGCGCGGCTCCGGCCTGCCCGTCGTCGAGGTCTGGGAGACGGAAGGGCCGATCATCGACATGGCGACAGGGTTCCGAAACCGCGAGGCGGGAACCGAGATCGCGAACTACCTGATCGCCAGGGGTTACGATCGGATCGGATATGTCGACTACCCGGTATCCGGCCTGCGACGCTACGAGGCTCGCCGGGACGGAGCGCTGGAGGCGCTGCGTCAGGCGGGCCTGCCGGCCGATATCGTGGTTTCACCCCTGTCTTCGGATGGGGCGGAGGATGCATCTAGCTTTCGTGGAGGAGCGAGCGGGCTGCAGCAGTTGCTCGATGCAGGCGGCGTGCGGGCCATACTCTGCGCATCGGATCTCCTGGCCGTCGGTGTCATCTTCGAAGCGCAACGCCGCGGCATGCGGATCCCGGAGGATCTCGCCGTTGCAGGGTTCGGCGACTTCGAGATCGCGGCCGAGATCCCTCCCGGTCTGACGACCATCAGGACCCAAGGCTATCAGATGGGTTGGGCGGCCGCTGATATGCTGATCTCCCGCATCGAGGGTTCGCCGATCGATGCGGCGATCAAGAATGTAGATTATGCTCTTGTACAGAGAGGCAGCGCCTGAGCGAGCTGGGTTGGGCGTAATTTAGGCGGCCCGGCACTACGCCCGACGGCCGCTGGTATTTTGGCTGCCGCCGTCGTGTTTGTGGGCGCGAATTCGGCCTCCGTAACTGCGCGCGATGCACATCGCGTCCTGCACCGCGAAGGTCCGGTTTCGGACGAGGAGCTAGAGTCCGCTTCTGGCGCGATGAAGCCTGAAGGCTCCCACGGAAAGCTCCCGATTGGATCAGGACGCCGAGCCGAGAGGTGTTAAACTCCGACCTCCCCTCCTCCTCACCGTCCTAGTGGCACACCCGCGACGCGTGAACCTGCGGCAGGACAATGCCAGGGGTCTCGATGCCTTAGGAACCAGCGCTCCATGTCGTCGATCAATACTCTTCGCGGGCTAAGTTACCCGCGCAGCACCTGAGCCGAGCTGGACGCTGTCGGAGCTGATTCCGACACGCTAGTCAGCCAATATCGATGCAGCGTCGACCGACCAGCTAATCGCGACGCGATCTCCCTCTTTCGGCGCGAAATGCTGTGCTGCGTGGCCGGTGTCCGCAAGGAAAACCGTCCCGTCATCCGTCCTCATTTCATAGCGAACGGTAGCGCCCATATAGCTGCGCGAGACGACCGTCCCGACAAGTTCGTCGCGGCCGCCTCTGGGAAGGGTCACGTCGAGCTTCTCGTATCTCAAGGCGAACAGAACCTTCTGTCCCGGCTGAATCGATGGGGGTATCCGGCATGTCAGGGATGCCGCCCCGGTGGTCACCATGCCGACTCGATCGGGCCCGACTGAGTGGACGCTGCCTTCGAGGAAGTTGGAATGGCCCATGAATTGCGCGACAAATCTCGAATTGGGGCGCTCGTAAACCTCTTCCGGCGTGCCGACCTGAATAATCCGTCCATTGCCCATCACTGCAATCCGGTCGGACATGGTCATTGCTTCAGTCTGGTCGTGCGTCACGAATATGAAGGTTCGCCCGGTTTCCCTGTGAAGCCGCTTGAGCTCGTCCTGCATCTGCAGACGCAACTGCAGATCCAAAGCTCCCAGCGGTTCATCGAGAAGCAGGACGTCGGGTTCGTTGACGAGTGCGCGTGCCATCGCAATGCGCTGCTTCTGACCGCCTGACAGGGCGTCGATTTTGCGCCCTCCCATTTCAGAAAGACGGACCAACGCCAGTGCCTCGTCGACCTTTCTCGCTATCGTCCTGGCATCGAGCTTCTTCATCTCCAGGCCAAAGCCGATGTTTTCGGCCACGGTCATGTGCGGGAAGAGGGCGAGATGCTGGAAGATCATGTTTGTGCGCCGGCGATACGGCGGGTCTTCGATCACACTGCGGCCACTGATCGAAATATCGCCCGAGGTGGGCGTCTCAAATCCTCCGATCATCCTCAACAGGGTGGTCTTGCCGCAACCGGACGAACCCAGCAGGGAGAAAAACTCTCCCTGCCTGATATCGAGATCGGTCTCTCGCAGGACCTTTACCTGACCGAAGGACTTGGAGACTGCGCGGATTGAAACTGCGCTGGGAGGCGCCGCCCTATCGGCCTGGCTCAAGTTTGCATCCATCAGGTCCACCTGCTTAGCCACAGCCACCATGGTGCCATCCCTTCAATTGATGTCGAAAGCCTGCGAGGCTTTATCGGTTAGAAGAGGATGTGCTTCTTGAAGGCCTGATGCGTGACTTTCCCTTCGAAATGAGGAAACCGACCCGCGTCCTCACGCGCACGGATGCGTGCTTCCGAAGCGAGGGCAGCGTTGAGAGCGTCGACCGAGTCGAACGTGAATTCACCCAGCATGAAAGACGTGCCCGGGTTGATCTTCAGAGGATCGTGCCAGCCCTCGACCGGCAAGTGAACGATTGCCGACCGGATGCCGGGGTAGCCCTTCATGAACGAGCCGTGAGTGTTCATGTAATAGTCGACAAACCGCTCTGGCTCACTGGACTGCCCCTCATAGCGAACGAAATAACCGATCGACATGCCATTCTCCCTTGGTCGGCGACCGGCCAAGCCGGCCGAAAATAAGCTGAGGGCTCCGGCCTCGGCCGGCCGGAGCAGTTGTCGGTGCGGACGTTGTCAGGGGCCGCGACTTACGCGCTCTTCACCCGGTTCCAACCTTCGATCCATTTCGCGATGGCCGGCGGGAACCCGAGTCCGTGATGCTTGGTCGAACCATCGAGAACGCCGTAGCCGAAGCGCTTCCGCTCCTCGGCTGTGAAATCCTGGCTGCCGAGATTCGAGGTCGAGAGGTAGCCGGAGACCTTCGTCACCTGCGAAGCGTAATCCTTGCCCAGCATCGCATTGATCACGGCCTGAGAGGCTTCCAGGTTCTTGGAGTCGCGTGGCACGAATGCCGAATGCGCGAAGGAGAGCACCCCCTCCTTTGGCCATGCATTGGTGACCTTGAAGCCCTTGCGCTGCAGTTCGGCGCGAACCGGGATCGGTCCGTACAGACAAGCGACCTCGCCCGTCGCGAGCAAGTTCGTGCCTTGAGCAAACGTCGACCAGATGGTGCGGATGTTCTTCTTGCGGGAGATCAGGAATTTGACGACCTCGTCGAGGTCCTTCCCTTCCAGCTCCTCGGGCTTCTTGTTCCCAAGGTGAAGGCCGGCCGCCATGATCATCTGGTGCGCGGCGTCGTACCACGCAATCCGCCCGGCATATTTGTCCTCGAACAGGGGTGCCCAGGACTGCGTGAAGGGATCATTCTCCGGCATCTGCTCCGTGTTGTAGATCACCGAGTCGAAGCCCCAGAACACCGGCACCATAAAGATTTTGCCGTCGCGGTCGGCGACATCCTTTTTGAAGGCGTCTGCGACCTGGCTGAAGTTCGACATCTTCGCGGTATCGATGGGCAGGACGAGCTCGCTCCCGGGCTTCGGTCCCATGATCGGCTTGCGAACGAAATCGGAGCCCGCGATGAGCAGGTCGTAACGACCTGTGCCGCCGGGTGCCGTAAGGCGGGAGACGACGTCGGTCGTCGACTGCCAAGGCGCATCGTTGATCTTGCCGCCGGAGGCACCTTCGAGAACTGCGCGGAGAGGGCCGCCGATCGCCGCATTGACCATGACGATATCGATGGAGGCGGCTGCCTTCGCAGCGCCGCCCCAAAGCCCGAGGCTCGCAGCGGCGCCAATGCCCGCGCCGCCTTTCAGCAGAAGCCGGCGGTTCAGGCCCGATGATGTGGAATTCAGTTTCGACATGCTGTTCCCCTCGTTCCGTTCTTGTTGGACTTTCGAAAGCGGTGTCTTGCCGGTGCGGCTTCACTTCTCCTTCGGCGTAAGAGCGAAGCCGACGAGCGAAACGCTGACCGAAACAGCCATGATCACGACGCCGACGGCGGGCAGAAACGGCGCCATTTGATCGACGATCAAAGTCCAGAGATGAACGGGGATCGTGCGCTGCGTGCCGATGACGAGGAACGTGCGCACGAACTCGTCGAACGACAGTGTGAAGGCGAAGAGGAAGGTCGCGACGATGCCTGGCCGGACGATCGGCAGGAGTATTCGCCGGAAGACGACGATCGGCGTGGCGCCCAGATCCATCGCCGCTTCCTCGAGGCCGCGATCGAAACCGTGCAGTCGCGGAAAGATCGTCAGGAAGGCGAAGGGTAGAGCCCAGGTGATATGGACCATCAACGCCGTGGTCCACAGTCCGAACGGGATTTCCAGATAACCGAAGAAAACCAGGAACACGGCGCTCCCGACAATGCCCGGAATCAGGATCGGCAGGAGCACGATCTTCATCAGAAGGCCCTTGAGCGGGAACTCCCGTCGGAAGCCCATGGCCATCATCAGCGCGATTGCAGTCGCGATGCCCGCGCTGACAAAGCCGAGCGCGAAGCTGTTCGCCAGCGCGCGCATGAGCTCGGGCGTCGTCAGGACGTATTGGTACCAGCGTAAGGTGGTGCCCTTGAAGGGCAGTCCGATCACCTCGGAATCATTGACCGACAGAACGAGAAGGAGCCCAATCGGCGCATACAGGAAAAGGAAGAACAGGGCGGCATAGGCGTAAAGCATGCTTTTGCGCAGGTTTTCGGCGCGTGGCCAGATGAACGACGTGGCTGGCCGAGCTTCGGCCTGGAGAGCGGCGTTTCTCATCAGTGCTGCCCTCCAACGAAGATCTCTTCCATCTTGGCCTTGCGGCCGACCAGGAACATCCCGGCCAGGACCACGAGCACCAGGACGACGGACAACGCGGCGCCGAGCGGCCAGTTGTTCGTGTTCAAGTACTGGGCGGCGATGATGTTGCCGAACATGACGCCGGCGGTGCCGCCGAGAAGCTGCGGCGTCACATAGGCGCCGCAGGCGAGCAGGAAGACCATGACGCTGCCCGACAGGACACCGGGCATGCTCAGTGGCAGGACGATGCGCCTGAATGTGTTGACTGGACCGGCTCCGAGATCGGCCGCAGCTTCGATCAGGCGTTTGTCGAGGCGATCGAGCGACAGGTAGATCGGCAGGATCATGAACAGCGAGTAGACGTAAATCAGCCCGAGATGGACGGTGCCCTCCGAGAAAAGCAGGACATTGATCGGCTCGTTGATGATGCCGATCTTCATCAGCAGCGTGTTGACGAGGCCGTTCCGCCCCAGCATCGGCAGCCACAGGAATGTGCGCACGACGTAGCTCGACCAGAACGGCATGAAGAGCAGGAGAAGGCAGATCGCCTTGCCGCGGCCGGTCAGGCCGGCGAGGAAATAGGCGACCGGATAGGAGAACAACAACGTCAGCGCTGTCGTGATCAGCGCCATCCGGATCGTTTTGGCGAGGATAGTGAGATAGACGCTATCGGAGAAAATGGTGGCGTAATTGTCGAGCGTGAATTCGGTCGAAAGGCCGAAGATGGTGGTCGACCAGAACGACATGACGACCAGAAAGCCCAAAGGCAGCACGGCAAACGTCAGCAGCCAGATCGCACCGGGAAGAGCGAGAAGCGCCTGCCGCGATCCTGGAGTGGCTGAAGACCTCATCGGCATGTCCCTCGGACGTCTGACGATTTTTCGATGAGCCCAACAGGCCGCTCACCGCCGTCGATGCGAGCAGGATTCAGGCCATTCAGAGCAGCAACGTCGAACATGTCCCGCCACGATCTCTAGTGCGCGGCGTGGTGCGAAACGTGCCGCCGTCTACTAGAAAGAAAGGATAGGCGGAGATATTTTGATAATTCAATGATGATGTTTTTTCATCAGACGATAACGGAACGATATCGAAAATTCGGAGGCTCCGACGTATGTTCACCGCCGACCTGCAATCCCGACTGAAGGTCCAGCACCTGATGGTGCTCGCAAACGTCGGGCGCTTTCGCAACGCTCATCGAACTGCCCAGGAGATGGGCCTGAGCCAGCCGGCGATCAGCAAAATCATCCGCGAGGTCGAGGAGATCTTCGAGGTTCAGCTTTTCGACCGCGGCCGCAGCGGAATGCATCCGAACGGGATCGGAGAGGCATTGATTGCGCGTGCGGTCGCTCTCCTCAATGAGCTGGCGCATACCCGGTCCGAGATCGAAGCCATCACCGCGGGTGAAATCGGGCATCTGCGACTTGGGGCAATCGCGTTTCTATCGCCCGCGCTGATACCGCGTACTCTGAAGCGGTTCACGAGCGAGAAGGTCTCCTTGACCCTCGACATCCACGAAGGAACGACACAGGCGCTCGTCAACCAGCTTCTGCAGCGCGAGCTGGACTGCGTGATCGGGCGATATGTCTCCGAGCATGAACACGCTCTGGACCAGCAGATCCTCTACTATCAGCGCTTCGCGGCGGTGGTGAACGGGAAGCATCCCACGCTGGGCCGCCGCGATCAGGTCGCGCTCTCGGAGACAGCGGGCTTCGGCTGGATCGTGCCTCCATCTCGGACAGCTGCAAGGCAGGCGCTGAGCGCCCTGTTTATGCAATCAGGGCTGACGCCGCCTCGGGTTCAGGTCGAGAGTTCATCCCTGGAAATCATCAAGGCCTTTCTCCTGGACAGCGACCTGATTGGCATTCTGCCGACGGAAATCGCCCGCCATTTCACTGCCGAGGCAGAGCTTCGCGTGTTGCCATTTCCGATCGAATATCAGCCAGCGCCCGTGACTCTGATCCGTCGGCGCGGCGAACAGAGCGCGCCGTCGATAGAACGCTTCAGCCGCACGGTGACTGACGTCGCGGCTCAGCTGGCCAGCGAAACGGAAGATCAGGCGATTTGAAATCGATCCCATTTTGTTATCGATAGATGAGAAAACATCATCGTTGAATTATCATAATCACTGACTCATCCTCGCGGCCGTTGGCACTGGCCGGAGGGAAGCAGTTGTCGAACGTCGCATCAGACGACGCCGCCAGGGAAGAAATCGAGACTGCGCCTTGGCTCTGTCGAGTTGATTCAATCAATTATCTAACAGAGGCGGCCAGGGGCCTCGTTGTTCTGTCCGGGTCTCATGGCGGCCTCTACTCTGCGTTCAAGGGACTGAGTGTTCAGCCTCGAGGCCTGGTGTTGAACGACGCTGGCCGAGGTCTCAACGACGCTGGCATCGCCGCCCTCGCCGAGGGCGATCGGTCCGGGGTCGGAGTCGCGACGGTCAGCCATTCGAGCGCCCGCATCGGCGACGCCAGCGATATGGCGAGAAGGGGCATTATCAGCCATGCCAACCGCATTGCCCGGCGAGCCGGGGTGGTTCCCGATATGGTCAGTATGGAGGCACTGAAGCGACTGGCTCAACTCGGCCAGGGCCAGATGCCGGTCGACGTCGTCAATGAGCATCGCAGCGAGGTCGTTCTTGCCTCAGGTCTGGAAAGCGTCGTCTGTATCGACTCCGCGTCCTTGATTGAGGCGAGGGATCAGGGACGTGTCGTTATCACCGGATCGCATGGTGGTCTGATAGGTGGCGACCGTTCGAAAGCGATCAATGTTGCAGCCCGCTTTGTCGCGTTCAATGACGCGGGCAACGGATGCGACGATGCTGGGACCGGCCGTCTTGATCCCCTCGGCGGCCGAGGCATTGCTGCCGTCACGGTCGACCACGAGAGCGCAGAGATCGGGAATGCCGCGTCCACGCTGACAGCCGGCATCATCTCTCGTGCGAACACTGCTGCGCTCGATCTCGGCTCAGCCATCGGAATGCCGCTCCGGATATTCCTGGAGCGATGGCTCGGTGCATCCCCGTAGCCGACGGGCCGTGTCGGCAACCGGGCCTGATTTTCCAATCCGGCGATCAACTCCTCACACTTCGCGAGCTCTACGATGACCCAGACCGTTGCGACCAATATTGCGCGCACTCTGAAAGAGTGCGGTGTCGAGCACTTCTTCATGCTGACGGGCGGCGATCAGCCGCTCTGGATCGCCCTGCGCGATGCCGGGATCAAGATGATCGTGGCCCGCAGCGAACCTGGCGCAGTCTATATGGCGGATGGGTTCGCGCGTGCGACTGACAAGGTCGCCGTGACGTACGGACAAGCGGGGCCAGGGGCCGTCAATGTCGCGGCGGCACTGGCCGACTCCTTTTGGGCTCAGTCTCCGGTTTTTGCGCTGACGGGCGCCACCGCGACCGGCGCTGTACATGTGAACGAGTATCAGGCGATCGATCAGAACACGATGTTCGGCCCGGTCACGAAGTGGAACGGTGCCGCCGAAGAGCCGGGGCAGGTCGCCTCATTGATGAGGCAGGCGCTGACCGCTGCCGTCTCCCCGACGCGGGGGCCGACGCACCTCGATGTTCCCAAGAACTATTTCGGAATGCCCGGGGCGAGCGAGGGCGTCGAAGGCAAGGGACCCCTGCCGACATTCAACAGGCTGCAGGCCGCCAGCGAGGAAACGGCCAGCGCCCTTGAGGCTCTCAGATCGGCGAAGCGGCCGATGATCCTCGTCGGCGAAGGAGTTCGCCTCGGCGACGCGGGACAAGCCGTCGCGCGCCTCGCGGAAGCGCTAGCCATCCCCGTGGTCGCAACGATGGGGGGCAAGCCCGCCGTCCTGTCCTCATGCAAGCAGTTCTGCGGAATCGTCGGTCGCTACTCGTCGGTCACGGCGAACCGCCTTATGGCGCAGGCCGATTGCGTGCTGGCGCTTGGGACGCGGCTAGGGGGGCTGTCGACCAACGGCTACAGCCTGCCTTCGCGAAAGGCGAATGTGCTCCAGGTCGATCAGGATCTCACGGCGTTTGCCAACCCTTATGCGCCGGCGTTCTGCATTCGCTCTGATATCCGGGCGTTCGTCGACGGACTGCTGAGCGAAGCCCTGAAGAATGCGCCCACCGATGCGAGCGATTGGCTCGCCGATTGCCAGAAGGAGAGCGCGGCCTGGCTGGAGCGATTTACGCGTCACACCGCCCGTGTCGCTTCGCATGAGGTACTCTCGCCAGTGTCTGTCCTCGAGGAACTGTCTCGCTACGGATCCGAGATCACCGTCGTGGCCGATACGGGCTATATGGCCGCCTGGACCGGCGTTCTGTTTCCGACGCTGCGCTACAACGCGTTCTTCCGGGCTGTGGGGTCTCTCGGCTGGGCGCTGCCCGCTGCCTTGGGCGTGCAGATGGCACGCAAGGAGAAGGTCGTCTGCATCACTGGAGATGGTGGAGCCGGCTACCATCTCGCGGATATCGAAACGGCCGTCCGCTACAAGATTCCCGCTCTCATCCTGGTGTTCAACAACAACGGTCTGGCGTTCGAATATCACGAGCAAAAATACCGCTGGAACGGGAATGTCGTGGCCGAAGCAAACGACTTCACTGCCTCCGATTTCGCTTTGGCTGCCAAGGCGCTCGGCGCCACAGGGCTGCGGGCGACGAACAGGGACGAACTCAACCGAGCACTTGCTCGCGGCATTGCTGCCGACCATCCTTGCGTGATCGACATTGTCGTTGATCGCGAGGCCTTTCCGCCAGTGACCAATTTCGATGCCGTCCTTGAGAGGGAATTATGAGCGAACGGGCTGGTCGGCCGCGGGACGTCCTCGCGTTGCACTACGGAATTGTTCTTCCCGAGGAGGATGCGGGCCGGCTTGATGAGGCGGTGACCCGCATTGCTCAAAAGCTGCCAGTCCTGTTGCTGCAAAGCGCGCCCAGACAGCCCGGCTTTGATGAGTCGCATGTGAGAGCGCCCAAGAATGGCTGATCTTCTTGACGTCGATCTGTGCACCGCCTCGGAGCTTGTTTCTTCCGGACAGATCCTGCCATCGGAGCTCGTATCGGCGTCGATCGAGAGGATCGAATCCAGTCCGGCCGCTCGGGCTTGCTTCATACGGTTTGACAAGGAAGGGGCAATATCGCGGTCGCGCCTTCTGGACGGCACGCGCGATCGGAAGGGAAGCCTCTACGGAGTGCCATTGGCGCATAAGGATCTCTTCTCGATCCGGTCAGAAAAGGCGTCATTCGCCACCCATTCCCATTTCCATCTGGAGGGTTCGAGCACGGCCGCCGCTCTGGCCGCTCTGGATTCGGCTGGTTCCGTGAATATGGGCTGCCTCCACCTGTCGGAATTTGCCATGGGCCCCGCCGGCTGGAGCGAGCACTACGGTTTCCTGGAGAACCCGCGAGACCCGGACCGGGTGACCGGTGGTTCTTCGAGCGGAAGCGCTGCGGCTGTTGCTCGCGGGTTGGTGTATGGCGCGCTGGGAACGGACACAGGAGGGTCGATTCGGATCCCGGCCGCATTTTGCGGCATCGTCGGGATGAAGCCGTCGGTGGGTCTGGTCCCGTCCCATGGCTGCTTTCCAGTCTCGGGCAGCCTCGACACCATCGGTCCTCTAGCTCGCACCGTGCGCGACTGTGCCCGCATTCTCGATGCAATTGTTCCGGAACGATCGCAGCTGAGCTTCGAGAGGCGGATCGGGGAGGAGAGGGCTATCCGCTTTGGCGTCCTCGATTCGAAATCGTTGACCGTGTCGCCGGACGGGGAAGTCGCGGACGCCTTTGAAAGCGTGATGGCCGCCGCGGGTCGGGTGGGCCTAGACCTTAGGTCGGTGCAGATCGAGGACCTCGCCGACCTCTCTGCTCTCTCCGCCGTCGTTTTCCTTACGGAGGCGGGGGCCGAGCATGCCGCCCGGTTGCACTCCGACCGAGAGAAGATTGGTCCGCAGGTTCGGGATCGATTGCTCCAGGGGCTCACATATCCCGGGAGCCTTTATCTCCTGGCCCGGAAAGCGCGCGAAGAACATCTGGCGAAGTTGAGGCAGGCGGTCTTTTCCGAGGTGGATGTCATTCTTATGCCGACATCGCCATCTCTTCCGCCTCGACGCGACGAGTATGAGAGGTTGTCGGGCACAGGCGCGATCCTCGATTTCAATGCGAGGCTCGGAGCCTATACCCCAGCGTTCAGCTATCTGGGGGTTCCGGCACTCTCGCTGCCGCTTCCCATCGGAGGCCCCGGGTTCGGCCTCCAGATGGTCGCGGATTTCAATCACGACGACATGTTGTTGAAAGCAGCTTCCGCGCTGGAAGCGGTGCTGGCTAGATAAGGCAAATCTCCTTGAGTAACCGGCCGACTAGCGCTTCAGATCTGACAAGGAGCGCGCTGAAGTCTGTGGCGCGTAAGGGCTATTGATCAGCATTTTTCTGATTTTAATTTCTCTTCCTGTTGTGGATCGGATCGTCTTAAGAGAAATTCATCTTGGTATTCCGAATTCGAACGCGACGATTTAGATGTATACGCGGCCGAAGTTCGAAGAATTGGCGATTACTGTCCAGCGGACGATAAATGCTGATCTTATAGGCACTATTGTTTTACGAGCGGTCTGGCGCTTGAAATCTTAAATTATTCTATTAGCTCAACGAGTTAATTGGGTCGCGACTAGAGTGATTTAAAGCGCCTGGGCGGCGATGATCAAGGGCCATTGTCGAAGGCTGATAGATGCGTTCATACCGGGGATGAAACTTCATGATCTGGGGATGCTCTATGGCCCAAACGTCCGCTGATCCGACGCGCGGCATCCTTAAGCAGATCAGCAAGCTCTCGCGCGCGAGCGTGGTATCTTAGTGCTACGACGCCAAGGTTGAGCGCGGCTATGACCTTGCCCTCTCTCCCCCAGATCGGCGCGGCAAGCCCCGTCGATCCCGTTACGTGCTCTTCGTCGCTGACGGCTAAGCCTTCGGCGCGGATCGTGTCGAACATTCCCCTTATCGCGTCGGGATCTGTGACGGTCTTAGGAGTCCTCTGTACGAGATGCGCCCTCGCAAAGTAACCGTCGGTAAGAACGGGATCCCAGTGAGCGAGTAGGAGACGGCCGGTGGCTGAGCAGTAAGAGTCGGAAAGGCCATCCAGTTCGATATCGTAGCGGACGGCCTGCCGGCTCACGCATTTGGCAATGCGTCGGCAATCGCCTCGCTGAGTTAGAACCGCCAGCATGACTGTCTCGCCGCTCTCGTCCCGAAGCTGTTCCATGATCGGGTGCGCCGCAGAAAGGAGGCGGGCTTCGAGCGCGCGAGAAGCCGATTGATGGCGACTAGCATGGACAAGCACGTATCGCTCAGTCGCGTCCTGAATTGCGTAACCGCGTGAAACCAGGGTCTGAGCCAGCGCATGAGCGCTGCTCTTCGGAAATCCCAGAGCCGCGACGATTTCCTTCAGCTTCACGGGCTCAGAGCAGCCTGCAAGATACTCCAGCAGGTCCAACACGCGCGCCGCAGACTTGACCTCGGTGTTCATGGACGTGAACCGAATCTCTCTTGGCGAACCAATTTGCCGGCGATAGGCTCTCCCTTAATCAAGAGGAAATCAACCCTCTTGAAAGAGGGTGAGTCATGAATTCGAGCAACGCTGCGCCCGTGGCGATTGTCACGGGTGGCGCGCGAGGTATAGGCCGCGCTTGCGCGCTGTCTCTTGCGAAGTCTGGACTGGACGTTGCGCTCGTCGATCTGTTGCCGGATGAGCTCAAGCGCACGGCTGACGAAATAATATCGCTAGGCCGGCGCGTGTTGACTTTCCAGTCGGACGTCATCTTCAAAGAAGAGGCGAGCCGTATTGTTGCGGAAGTCGTCGCGCAGTGGGGCCGCGTAGACGTCCTCGTGAACAATGCTGGCAAAGGGATGCCGAAGGGTATCTTCGAGATCACTGAAGCCGAGTTCGACCACACTATCGCTCTCAATCTGAAGAGCTGCTTCAACTACATCCAGGCTGTCGCACCGATAATGCAGCGCCAGGGTCGTGGGCGCATCGTGTCGATGTCGTCGCTGAATGCGCATTCTGGCGGTGTGACTGCTGCCGTCAGCCGGTTCGCCTATGCGGCTGCCAAGGCCGGAATCATCGGGATGACCCGCGCTCTCGCCAAAGAGCTCGGCCCGGAGATCCTCATAAATGCCGTCTGCCCCGGCATCATCGAGACCGAAGTCGGCAACACACTGACCCGAGCCCGCGGCCCCGCGATTGCCGATGCCGGCATCGCGCTGAAGCGAATGGGCAAGCCCGATGACGTGGCAGAGCTCGTCACGTTCCTAGCAACCTCGAACCCCTGCTTCATCACGGGCCAAGACATCGTGGTGGATGGGTTCCAGTTCAATCGCTGAGTGCTTCCGATGAACGTCACACTGCCCCCCGACACCAAGCCCTGGACGTGGAGTGAGGAGACTTGGCGGCAGGTGGTGAACCACGTCCGGGCAGGGCGGTCGCTCAAGCCTGGAGTTTGGAAGAATGGCGCCAAGTTCGCCGTCGCCCTGTCCTTCGACTCCGATCACGAGACGAACGAGCTCCGGGAGGGTGGGCGCTCTTACTCCAAGCTGAGCCAGGGGCAATACGGCAATCGCTCCGGCATTCCGCGTATCCTTGCAACTCTTGCCCGCCACTCGGTTCCGGCCAGCTTCTTCATGCCAGCCGTTGCCGCGCTTTTGCATGACCAGGAAGCCCGTTCAGTTGGAGATGCCGGGCATGAGGTGGCGATCCATAGCTGGATCCACGAGCTCAACTCGGTGCTCGACTACAACACGGAACGTGATCTGGCGCTCCGTGCCCGCGACACGTTGACGAAGCTGACCGGCCGGGAGCCGAAGGGCATGCGGACCGCGTCATGGGATTTCAGTCCATGGACGCTGAAGATCGTTCGCGAAATGGGGTTGCTCTACGATTCCTCATTGATGGCAGACGACGAGCCCTACGAGCTTCTCGACGAGGGGCAGCCGACCGGAATCGTGGAGTTGCCGGTGGAGTGGATCCGGGACGATGCCGTCTATTTCGGCATGGATCGCTTCAAGGGGCTGCGGCCTCACAGCGGGCCGCCCATGGTGCTCGATCTCTTCCTGCGAGAACTCGACGTCGCTGCGGAGGAGGGCGGGTTATTCCAGCTGACGATGCACCCGCACATCATCGGTCACCGCTCACGGATTTTCATTCTCGACGAAGTGATCAGGGCGGCGAAAGCAAAAGGCTCCGTCTGGTTCGCGACGCACGAAGAGATTTGCCGCTATTGCGCAGATGAAGCCGGTCTTAGCGCTCCTGTTCCGTCAGCCACCAACGGCCGGAGCTGACAGATGGCCTATCGCATTGGCGTCGACATCGGCGGCACCTTCACCGATTTCAGCGTGCTCGACGAAGCGACGCTGAATCTGCGGACGCTCAAGGTTCTGTCGCGCCCGGACGCTCCTGGAGCTGAGGTCCTTCAGGGGCTGGATGAGATCGAAAAGCGCTTCGGCATCGCGCCTTCGCAGGTCAGCTACTTCACCCATGGCTCTACAGTCGGCGTGAACAGCATCATTCAGGGCAAGGGCGCGAAGCTTGGACTGATCGTCACCGAAGGTTTTCGCGACGTCCTGGAGCTCGCGCGCCTGAAGATCCCGGATCCTTATGATCTGTTCTCGCGCCGACCGGTTCCTTTGGTGCCGAGAAAACGCGTGTTGCCGTTGCCGGAGCGCATCAATGCGGATGGCGTTGCAGAGGTCATTCCGGATCCGGCCGCGATCGCCACCGTTCTAGGTCGACTGGAGGCAAGCGGGGCCGAGGCGATCGTGATCGCCTTGCTGCACAGCTACAAGAACCCTGCACATGAAAGGCTGGTCAAAGCCGAAATCGAACGCCTGCGACCTGACTTGCCGGTTTTCTGCTCCGCCGACATCTGGCCAATTGTCCGAGAGTACGAGCGCACCATCACGGCCTGCATCCATGGCTCGGTGCAGCCTCGGGTGTCCCATTACATCGGCCGCCTCGAGGATGCTCTGATCGAGAGGGGGGTCGTTCCCGCCCCGATGATTACCAAGTCGAACGGCGGCGTCATGACCGCCGCGGCTGGCAAGGTGCGCAGCATCGAGATGCTGCTGTCCGGCACGGCTGCCGGTGTGATCGGTGCAGGCTTCACGGCCAAGCTGGCTGGCTTCTCCAGAGTCATGAGTCTCGACATCGGCGGCACAAGCGCCGATGTCGCGCTGCTCAAGGACGGGATGCCTGACTTCCGCTCCGGCGAACTCGTCGGGGAGTATCCGATCTATCTTCCGACAGTGTCGGTGTCCTCGATTGGAGCCGGGGGAGGCTCGATTGCCTCCGTGGACACGTTGGGTGTTTTGCGCGTCGGGCCTGAAAGCGCGGGATCGACACCTGGACCGGCCTGCTACGGCCGTGGTGGCGAGCGGGCAACGATCACCGATGCCTTCGCGACCATCGGCGTTCTGGGCGCTGGCGAGCTCGGATATGGCGCCGTCAACGTTGACCGATCCCGAGCGCTTGCGGCGCTTGAACCAATTGCCAGAGGCCTCGACCGCTCGTCGGAACGCGCGGCTGAAGCCATCATCCAGCTTGCTGTCGCCAACATGTACCGGGAAACCAGCCGGCTGTTCTCGCAGGTTGGCGAAGAGCCGAGCGGCTATGCGCTTCTGGCATTCGGTGGCGCTGGTCCCATGCTCGGCTGCCTACTGGCCGATGCCATGGGCATGCGGTCCGTCATCATCCCTCAAACACCAGGTGTGCTGGCCGCCCTTGGAGGCCTGCTTGCAGATCTGCGTTCGGATTTCGTGCGTGTGGTCTTCCTCGATGTCGGACCGCGCTCGTTCGACAGCTTGCGCCAGGCGATGGATGAGCTCGCCAGTGAAGCCCGCGCCTGGCTCTTCGAAGGGCAGGGCTATGCCGGCGAGGCCGCGCTGTCGATCACGGCCGACATGCGTTACCGCGGCCAATCCTATGAGATCGAGACGCCCTTGGAGGAGGCCTGGGTCGTCGACGGCGACCATGCCGCGATTGCTGCGGCGTTCCATAAGCGTCACGCCGAAATCTATGATCACTCGGACGATGCGGCAGATGTTCAGATCGTTGCGCTCCGTGTGGTCATTGCAGGGGGCACACCAAAGCCCGAGTTCGCAGAACAGGGGCTGAAGCTGCAGCAGGTGCAGCCCAGGACGCGGGTTCCGATCGTCCATCAAGGATCGACGATCGAGGCCGGTCTCTTTGATCGAAACGACCTGTCCCCGGGCGCGTCCTTCGCCGGCCCGGCCGTGATTTTGCAAGACGACACGACGACCTGGGCCCCGCCCGGTTTCGAGGGCCATGTCGATGGCTTCGGCAATCTGATCTTGAAGCGGAGTGCGATCTGATGGCGGCGCTAGATCCTGTCACGCTGCAGGTCCTGAAGAGCCATTTCGAGGCTGCGGCCGAAAGCATGGCATTCACGCTTCTGCGGACGGCGCATTCCGCCTTCGTCAAGGAGACGGAAGATTTTACCAGCGGACTGACGACGCCTTGTGGGCAAACCTTCGCCAGCCCGAAAGACCTCGGCGCGACCTGGTTCATCGGCCTCGACTACAAGGGCGCGATCGACGCTATCACGGATTACAAGCCTGGTGACATCTGCATCACCAACGACCCGTATTCCGGCTATGTCTGCACCCACGCTCCCGATATCCATCTCTGGATGCCGGTGTTCCATGAAGATCGGCTCGTCTGCTTCGCAGTGGGCCATATCCACAATACCGATATGGGCGGTGCGGTGCCGGCTTCGCTATCTCGCGCGCTGACGGAGGTGCAGCAGGAGGGAATTCGGATCCCGCCCATGAAGCTAGTCGAAGCTGGGGCGATGAACGAGAGCGTGCTGCGCATCATGCTGCGCAATGTCCGCATGCCCGATCAGAACTGGGGCGACCTCAAAGCCCAGATCGCCTCGCTGAAGACCGGCGAGCGCAAGATCCGCGATGCGATCGCCCGCTTCGGCGTCGAGACTGTCTGTGCCGCGACCTATGGCGTACTGGATCTGGCTGAGAGACAGGCGCGCCAGCTCTTCGCCTCGATTCAGGATGGGGATTACGAATTCACCGATTACATCGACGAGGATAGCCCCGGCGGCGTTCCATGTCGGCTGAAGCTGTCGGTCAGGGTTCGGGGCGACGAAGCGACCTTCGACTTCACAGGCAGCGACCCGCAGCTTCAGTCGGCGCTGAATATGCCGACTGGCGGCCTGCCGCGCCATATCCTGCCGCTCGTCGGCTACAACTATGTTGTCTACTCGCTCGATCGAACGGTCGCGCTCAACATGGGGCTTCTGCGTCCGGTTCAGTGCATTCTGCCGGAGGGCTCGGTCGTCAATCCGGTCTACCCGGCGGCCACGGGCATGCGCAGCCTGACGTGCGCACGCATTCAAGGCATGGTCATCGGTGCCTTCTCGCGTGCGATGCCCGATCGCCTGCCCGCTGGCCCGTCGGGCGGCGGCGGTATCCTGAACGTACGCACCACTGACAGTCGCACAGGTCGGCTGGCCATGGCCTCGATCAACCCCATCACCGGCGGCGGTGGGGGAAGCTCGTTCGAGGATGGGCAGGATGGTTCGAACTCGTTCCTGAAGAATACGCCTGTCGAGATCACCGAGGCGGAGGTGCCGATACGCGTCAGAAGCTACGAGCTGGTGCCCGATTCAGGCGGCCCAGGTCGCTATCGTGGCGGCCTCGCGGCTCAGATGACCTTTCAGATGTTCACGCCGAACTCGGTCGTGACAGCTCGAAACCGCGACCGCGTTCGCTTCTCCTGCTGGGGCCTCGAAGGCGGATTGCCAGGCTCGACCTGCAGCTTCCATCGCGCCAACGGCAACATGAAGCCGGAACACCTGGGGAACACTGACGTGGTTCGCTGCGGTCCGGGTGACGTGCTGACGATTTCAGCTGCAGGCGCAGGTGGCTGGGGCGACCCGTTCGAACGTCCGGATCACGAGGTCTTGCAGGACGTCCTTGGGGGCAAGGTCACCGAAAGCGGCGCCAGGGCCTATGGCGTGGTCGTCAAGGATGGTGTTGTCGATGAGGCCGCCACCAAGGCTCTGCGATCGGCGCCACGGGAACGCATGGGAGGCATGACCTTCGATCCCGAGAGGCTGAGCTTCGAGCGCATTTGGTCGGACGCCGTTTGGGACCGCCTGTCGCAGCACTTGTTTGCCCTTCCCGTCGAGTGGCGCTTCTTCGTCAAGCATGAGCTCTTCGCTGCGGTAAATGCCGATGCGGCCGCCAAGGATGATCCGGTTGCGGCACTGGAGCGGGCCTATGCCCGTGTTCTGGAACAGTACCCGCAGATCGTGCCTCGTCATCTGGAGGACGCGGCATGAATATCGAGTTCGTCAACCAGACCGTGCTGGTGGCTGGAGCGGCCCGTGGCATCGGCCGAGGCATCGTCGAGGAATTTGCGGCGAGGGGCGCCAATGTTTTCGCGGCAGACCGGCTCAAAGAGGAGATGGCCGGCCTGCCGGCGCATGCGACGCAGCTCGATCTGCTCGACAAGGCGGCCGTCAACCGGTGGGTTGTGGAGGTCGAGAGGATTGGCGGGCGAGCGCCTGACGTCCTGGTCTATGTGGCGGGCGGGGTGCTGGGGCAAAGCGCGAAGCCCCTGGAGGATGTCGAGGAGGCCGACTGGCGCGCTTTGCTCGACGTCAATTTGACGGGCGCCTTCTTGTCGTCCCAGGCGGTTTGCACCGGCATGAAGGCGCGCGGCAAGGGGCGGATCGTTCTGATCGCCAGCGGTGCCGGGCTGCGCACCTCGCTGACAGGGATTCAGGCTTATGCCTCCGCCAAGGCCGGTGAGATAGGGCTGGCGCGCCAGCTCGGCCAGGAGCTTGGACCGTTCGGGATCACGGTCAATGCGGTTGCTCCAGGGTTCCAGCGAACGAGCCCGGACTATGAGCGGCAGTGGCAGTCATATTCGGCCGAGCGGCAGGAAAACATGATTGCCAACACGGCGCGGCGTCGTCCGGGGACGCCGCAGGACATCGCCTACACGGTCATGTTCCTCGCCTCCGACTATGCGGACTTCATCACAGGCCAGGTCATTTCGGTGACCGGCAACCCTTGAAACGATAACAATGGAGGGACGGCATGACGACGACACGGAGAGACGCACTTAAAGCGGTTGCGGGATCGGTCGCCCTGGCATCGCTCTCGATCGAGGGAGTTTTGGCTCAGGCTGGCGGCAAGTTCGTCTACGCGAACAACAGCCCGTACGATAACCTCGACCCGCATACCATTTTTGATACAGCCCGTGCCGCGTCGCGTTTCAATCTCTACGACGGGCTCTACCGCTGGGTCGACAATCCCCCCAAGATGATCCCATGGCTGGCGGAGAGCCATACGGTCTCGGATGACGGCAAGGTCTACACGTTCAAGCTGCGGCAGAACGCCAAGTTCCACGATGGCAAGCCGCTGACATCTGCCGATGTCGTCTACTCGATCGAGCGCATCCTCGCCCTCAAAAAGGGGCCGGCCAGCCTGTACCTCGACAGCATCAAACCAGGATCGACACAGGCGCCCGATGCTCACACCGTCGTCTTCAACCTGAATGGCCCATCCGCGATTTTCCTGACCACCGTGCCCGACATCCTCGTGGTCAACAGCGCGCTGGTGAAGGCCAATGAGAAGGATGGGGACTGGGGCGAGGCCTGGCTCACGCGCAACGAGGCGGGCTCGGGATCCTATGCTCTTCGTCGGCATGACCCGGCCGTGGGCTTTACCGCACGCCGCTTCACCGACCATTTTGCGGGGTGGACCGGCCAGCCCTTCGACGACCTTGAATTCCGTACGGTCCTTGAGACGAACACCCGCGTGCTCGGCTTGATCCGCGGCGATTTCCAGGGCGCCGACGGCTATCTTCCCTATGATCAGATCCAGCGGCTCCGGCAGTCGAGCAACGTTCAGATCATCGAGCAGGAATCGATGAGGGTGTTCATCCTGGCGTTGAACTGCACCAAACCGCCGATGAACAATCCGAATTTCCGCCGCGCGCTGGCCTACGCCTTCGACTACGACGGTTTCATCAAGAGCATCATGAAGGACTCGGTCTCGCGGAATCCGGGACCCAACCCCAACAACATATGGGGCACGCCGGCCGGCCTGAAGGGCTACAGTTACAATCTCGAAAAGGCCCGCGAGGAGCTGAAGAAGGTGACGGAGCCGCTGCGCCCGATCACCATCAACGCCCTTGCCGGCTTCAGCGAATCCGAACAGGCGGCGACGCTGTTTCAGAGCACATTGCGCCAGATCGGGGTCGAGGTCGTGGTCGAGGTTTCGCCCTGGTCGCTCGTCTCCACCCGTATGCGCAAGGCCGACACCCAGGCCGATATCGTGCCGCTATGGAAGAGCACCTACTACGTCGATCCGAATAACTGGGTCGGCGAGCTCTATGGCACGCGTTATCACGGCACGCGCACCTTCTCGTACTACAGCAATCCCGAATTCGATAAGCGGCTCGACCGTGCCCTTGTCTCAAGTAGCCAGGAAGAACGCCGCAAGCTCTACGAGGAAATGACCGAGATGGTGAACGACGATGCCGCCGGCATCTTCGTTTACAACACGCGTTGGTACGGACCCTATTCGAGCAAGGTCGAGGGCATCCGCTTCTCCCCGGTCAGCAACGGCCAGGATATTCGCTGGGCATCTCTCAAGCGCTGAGCGGTCCTGACTTCTTCCAACCGGAGGCGTTGCCATGAACTGGCTGTCAATGGTGGCGAACCGATTGCTCTGGTTCGTACCGACACTCGTGGGGCTACTCGCGATCGTATTCGTGCTGTCGCGCGTCATTCCCGTCGACCCCGCGGTTTTGGCCGCGGGAGAGAACGCTTCCGTTGCGCAGGTCCAGCAGGTTCGGGAGCGCTTCGGGTTTGACAAGCCATTGCCGGTTCAGTTCGTGAACTACCTGCGCGACATCGCGCAGGGCAATCTCGGCACTAGTCTCTTTACCCAGCAGCCCATCGTCGACGACCTCGCTTCTCGTCTTCCCGCGACGCTGGAGCTGACGATCTTTGCCGTCCTGATCGCAGGCCTCATCGGCATCCCCTTGGGCGTGTTCTGCGGCCTGCACCGGAATTCATGGATAGACCACGTGCTTCGGGTCGTGACGGTTTCAGGCCTTGCTGTGGCATCCTTCTGGTTGGCGATGCAGTTTCAGTTCCTCTTCTCGATGAAACTCGGATGGCTGCCGCTTTCCGGGCGCATTGAGGGATTTCCGCCTGAGCCGGTAACGGGTCTCATGCTGGTTGACGCGATGATCGAAGGCGATCGCGAGATGATCGGCTCCGCACTCAGGCACATTGTCTTGCCGACACTGACCCTGGCTTTGCCCGCTGCGGCCACCGTCGTCCGCTTTACTAGAAACGGCGTTATCGGCGTGATCAACTCGCCGTCTGTGGCCTACCAGACCGCGATGGGGCTGCCTCGTCGCCTGATTGTCTGGAAATACGTGCTTCGCATGGCATTGACCGCAACCGTCACGCAGCTCGGACTGATTTTTGGTATCCTCCTCGCTGGCGCGGTTGTCGTCGAGACCGTCTTTGATTGGCCCGGCTTGGGCGCCTATGCCGTGCGCTCGATCCTGCAGTCCGACTACAACGCTGTGATGGGCTTTACCCTCTGCACGGGCGCACTCTTCGTCCTGATCAATCTGCTGGTCGACATGCTGCAGGCTGCGATCGACCCGCGAGGTGCGGCCTGATGGATCTCCTGAAACGCTTTGCCAAAGATAAAGCCGCATTCATCGGATTGAGTCTGCTGGGCCTTCTCGTGCTGACTGCGGTGTTTGCGCCGCTGCTGGCCCCATTTCCGAACGATGTCTTCGATTTCCACATCGGGAACCGGCTTCAACCGCCATCGGCCACCGCGCTTTTCGGCACAGACCGGATGGGCAGCGACATCTTCAGCCGAATGCTGTTCGGCGCCCGGATCACGCTGATGCTGGCGGGGATTGCCGTCGGCTCGGCGCTCGTCATCGGCGTACCGATCGGTCTTATCGCCGGCTATTATCAGAACTGGGTCAGCGATGCGCTGATGCGGATCGCCGAGATCTTCCTTGCGGTGCCCCAGATCGTTCTGGCCATCGCGATCGCGCAGACGCTCGGACCATCGATCGAGAACGTCATTCTGGCGCTATCTTTGACATATTGGCCGTTCTGGGCGCGGCTGGTCTATGCCGAGACGCGATCCATGCGGAATGAGGTCTTCGTGGAGTCTGCGGTCGCGCTCGGTGCATCGCCTTGGCGCGTCATCGTCCTACACATCCTGCCGAACATCGCTTCGCCCATCATCGTCCGGACGTCGATTGGCATGGGCGCGACGATTCTGACCGCGGCAACGCTTGGCTTCCTGGGGCTTGGCGCGCCGCCGCCCACCCCCGAATGGGGGCGGATGATTGCGGAAAGTCGTGAGTTTCTTCCCGAAGCCTGGTGGTACGCTCTCGCTCCGGGCATCGCGATCTTCCTGACGGTGCTGGGCTTCAATCTCTTTGGCGACGGCCTGCGCGACATTCTGGACCCGCGTACGCGGCGCAGTGTCTGATCATGAGCAATCTCCTCGACATTCAGGCCCTGTCCCTGGGCTTTCGAACGGAAAAAGGTCTCGCCAAGGTCCTCGATCGGATCGATCTCAGCGTGAAGCCTGGTGAAATCGTCGGACTGGTCGGCGAATCCGGCTGTGGCAAGTCAACGCTCGCCCGTGCGATCCTGGGAACGCTTCCCGAAGGCCAGACGGAGATCAACAGCGGGCACATCCGGCTGGACGGTGTCGATATGCTCTCGGGAGGAAAGGCGGCCGAGCATCTGCGGGGCCGTGTCGTTACCTTTGTCCCGCAGGACCCCTTTGCGAGCTTCAATCCTCTGTTTCGGATCGGCACCCAGATCCACGACCTGATGCGCTTCAAAGCCCCTCGGGACGAAAAGGGGAGCTTCGGCCGTTCGCGCAAGGCAGATGAAGCTAGCGCCATCGCCATGCTCGATGCGGTGCAGTTGCCGCAGCCGAAGGCGATTCTGGACAAGTATCCTCACCAGCTATCGGGCGGCCAGCGCCAGCGGGTGATGATTGCCATGGCGCTTCTTCCTCAACCTCGGATGATCATCGCCGACGAGCCTACAACTGCTTTGGATGTGACGGTCCAGGCGCAGATCCTGGGGTTGCTGCGGCGGCTGGCGGTCGAACGAGGCGTTTCAGTCCTGTTCACGACCCATGATCTCGGCGCGGCCTGGGAAATCTGCGACCGCGTGGTGGTAATGTATGCTGGGCAGACTGCAGAAATAGCGCCGCGCGAGCAATTCTTCGGCGATCCCCGCCATCCTTATACGCGCATGTTGCTCGATAGTTTGCCCGCGCCCGGGCGTGATCCTGTCGGAATTCCCGGCGGTGTTCCCAGTCCGCTCAACGCCCCAAACGGTTGCCGCTTCAATCCACGCTGCCCCCGCGCAACGGACGTTTGTCACGATAGCAGGCCGACGCTGATTGCCGAGCCCAATGGCCACGCCGTTGCGTGTCATCATCCCTGGTCGGCCGAGGCGGAGGCTGCGCATGTCTGACGCCAACAATCCCCCCATCCTCGAAGTCGACCACCTGGCCCGGCACTTCCCTGTCCGAGGGTTCCTGAATCGGAAGGTTGGCAGCCTACGCGCGCTGGACGATGTTTCCTTCGCCGTCGAGCCTGGCGAAATTCTGGGAATTGTCGGCGAATCCGGCTGCGGCAAGTCCACGCTCGGCAAGACGCTCATGGGCATCCACGAGCCAAGTGAGGGCGAAGTCCGGATGCTGGGCGAGAGGATTGCCTCGCCGGGCCAGAAGCGTGCTTCCAAAATCCGTGCGCGTCTTCAGTATGTCTATCAGGATCCGGGCGCTTCCCTCGACCCCCGCTGGACACTGCGCCGCTCGCTCCACGAGCCACTGATTATTCACACCGACTGGTCGAGGGAAAAGCGGGAGGAAAAGGTCAAGGAGATCGTCAAGGCGGTTGGACTGCCCGTTGAGCACCTGGATCTCTATCCGCATGAAATCAGCGGCGGCCAACAGCGGCGGGTTGGTCTGGCTCGGATCCTGGTTCTCGGGCCGGAACTGGTCATCTTCGACGAGCCCACGTCGGGACTGGACGTTTCGGTGCAGGCGACCGTGCTGCGGCTGTTCCGCGACCTCAAGTCAGAATTCGATCTGACCTACCTCTTCATCAGCCATGACCTAGCTGTCGTGGAGTCGATCTGCGACCGCGTCATCGTCATGTATCTCGGGAGGATCGTTGAGATCGGGCGGACCGCCGAGGTTTTCGCCGCACCGCGCCATCCCTACACACAGGCGCTACTGTCGGCTGCACCTCGGATCGGCGGGCCTCGCATTACTGAGAATTTCTCGCTGCAAGGTGAGCCGCCTGATCCGTCCAATGTTCCGAGTGGGTGTCGCTTCCGTACGCGTTGCCAGTACGCGACATCGGAGTGTGCCGACACTCAACCGGAACTTGATGACAAAGATGGTCACGGCGTTGCATGCTTGCGCTGGCGCGAGTTGAACGTGTGAGGCCCGGTCTCTTCAAAGCTGTAGCCGCTCCTTCATGGCAGCTTGCTCTCGCGACCATGGTTGCGGTTCAAATGGCCACCGCGTTCCTCAGCCGGATTCCCCCGACCATTGCACCCATTCTCGCCGAGGAGCGAGGCTGGTCGGCTTCGGTGGTGGGGTATCTTGCCAGCCTCAACACGCTCGGTTCGATCCTCTTTCTTGCCTTGGGTGCGCCCTATCTGAGAGCTCTCGGTTCAGTGCGAGCCCTCCAAGTCGGGCTGATGATCGGAATCCTGGGTCTGGCGCTCTTTCTGCCGAGCTGGACGGTGACGGCCTGCATTGCCGCGCTGCTCATCGGTGTGGGGTACGGACCATCGTCGCCCGCGGGCAACGATGTCCTGCATCGCACAGCACCTCATGGCCGTCGCAGCATGATTTTCTCGATCAAGCAGGCTGGAGTGCCGCTCGGAGGAGTCATTGCGGGGCTCGCACTACCTCCTCTCGCAGCAGCCTATGGTTGGCGCATCGCCCTCCTTGCTTCTGCGGTCTTTGTGCTTGCCATCATCGCCAGTGTCCAGCCGATGCGAGAGGCGCTTGATCGAGATCGGGAGAGGGGACTGAAGTTTGGATTGGGGGTGATCCTCTCCGTCTCCAATCTGGTGACACCGATCAGAACGCTGACAGCTTCGTCGACCTTGTTTCGTCTGGCGGCAGCGGGCGCTTGCCTGGCGATCGGGCAGGGGATCTGGTTCGCCTATCTCATGACGTATGCGGTCTCGCAGCTCGGCTACAGCCTCGAGACCGCCGGAGCGCTGTACGCATTGATGCAAGCAACCAGCATCGCCGGTCGTGTTTTTCTCGGTTGGCTCTCCGATCGGCTTGGAGTTCCACGATTGCTGTTGCGCTTGATCGGGTTGGCGTCAGGTGTGACCTCCCTGACATTGGCCCTGGCGACGCCCGAATGGCCTTTCCCGGTCTATTGCATCATCGCTGCGGTCGCGGGCATCACTGTATCTAGCTGGAACGGTGTCCAGTTGTCCGAAATCGCCCGGGCTTGTCCTCCTACACTCGTTCGGGAGGCTTCTTCCGCTGCCACCCTCGTCATTTTCCTCGGTTACGTCGTCGCGCCATCAGCATTTGCGATGACACTAAGCTTTACGTCCCGTTTCGACCTTGGCTTCTTCGCCTGTGCGCTTTCCGGAGTGGCGTGCTTGATCCTCGTGCCTGAGGAATGAAGCTCGCGCTTCAGAGGCTGCCTGTGGTGTGTCTGCTTTCAGCGAGAATCCCTGGGAGATATCGATCTCGCCATTTCCGCCGGACCCGGGCAACGTTGGTCCATCATGGGGCAACCGAAGGTCTGGCACCTTGCTGGCGGAATCGAGCGGCGAGAGGGGGCGATAAAGGACCTCTGAAACCGCACATGTGCGCGCGCCATTTTAACGCTTCCTAATCGCCGGCTCTCGCAGACTGACGTCCCAAGCTCTCGGACCGCGGACGCGCTGTGCTTCTCGATCAAGGTTCACTTTTCACGGCATTTTCGCTGTCGGCGCTCGGCCTCGCGGCGGCATTCTTCGTGAATTGGCTGGTCACTCGCAGTGAGCGTTTCCTCATCGTCTGGACGATCGGCGTCTCGCTCATGGCGTTGGGCGTATTTGGCTACAGCTCGTATACTCGCTCGCTTTCACCCGTTGTGGGCACAATGGGCTACACCGCCCTGCTGGTCGGTCTGGCATGTGTCTATGGGGCTGGACGAGAGTTTCGCTCGAAGCGCCTGCCTTGGAAGGTGATGAGCCTCATGGCTATCGGCTCCTCGACTGCGATGGCCGTTCCCATGCTATCCGGCTACAACGGCGCATCGATCATCATCTTGAATCTGGCTGCGGCAACAATCCTTCTGATCACCGCTCGGGATTACTGGCGTGGACGCGCGGAGGATCGCTTCGCGATAACGGCGCTGAGCGGCCTTTACCTCCTGACTGCCACCTCCTTCGTGCCCTGCGCGGCGCTTCTGCTTCTCGGCGGGCACTGGATCTTGGCGTCCGCGCCCGACAACTGGGCCGAGGATCTGAACATCGTCATTTGCCTGACGACACTCGCGGGCATCGGCGCGTTGTCTCTTGCTCTCAATCAGTCGCGGCTCGCCCGAGGGCACAAGCAGGATGCGGAAACGGATGCGCTGACGGGGCTGCTGAATCGGCGGGCGCTCCTCCAGCGCATGGCTGGCGAGATCAAAGGGCCCGCGACAATCGTCTTATTCGACGTCGATCGGTTCAAGGGCATTAACGACAGCCATGGCCATGCGGCTGGAGATGAAGTCCTGCGCTTTTTCGGGAGCACCCTCGCGACCAATACACCAAGAAGTGGCCTCTCCGCCCGTATGGGGGGTGAGGAGTTTGCATTGCTGCTGCCTGATACGTCGCTCGTCATGGCTGCGATGTTGGCCGACGAAATCCGCCTGGGCCTTGGGAGCAAAATCTTTCACACAAGCCGCGGGGCCTTTGGGTGCACTGTGAGCGCGGGTGTCGCATATTCAGAGGGCATCGAAGCCTTCGAAGCGCTTTTGCATTCTGCCGATGAGGCCCTCTATGCAGCCAAGGGCAATGGCCGCAATCAGGTTGCGATCAGCTCCGGGGATGGGATTTTCCGGGCGCAGATGCATGGGCAAGCGGCCGGCCATCGCGGGCCAGTCGACCTTATTAAGTTGAAGGCGAGTTAGCCAAAATGATGAGCTGGGATCCTGTCCGCCGACGCAGCCCTTGACGCCTGGCACCAGGGCACTCGCTGAAACCTTCATGTTCGGGGGCACCGCGAGTCGAAGGGCGTCGGCAGCCAGACGACGTCCTTGCCGGGCACCAGCTTGCCCATCACCCAGGACGGGCCCCAGTCGTAGTAGAGCGTCGGCTCGCCGCGCATCACCCGCGCGATCACCTCGGCCATCAGCGCCTCGTATGCGCCGCGCGCTGACTTGACGGTGCCCTTCAGGCCGAATTTGTCGAGCTGGTGTTCGATGACGTAAAGGCTCACGCTTTCCCAGATCAGGAGACCGCTCCACCCAATCGAGCAACTTTCGCTTCCAAGCGCAGCGGAAGCGCCCAGGTTCTGGCGCCTCGTGGGTAAGGCCATTCCAATCGAGACGTACCGGCTGCTTTGCATTGAAGAGCAAGCACCGGCCGAGATAATGAGAGTTGGCTAGAGCGCTGCAACATGGAGATCCGGTGACTTTTCGTTTCGTCCACGCCGCCGATATCCACCTCGATTCCCCGCTGCGTTCACTTGCGCTCAGGGATCCAGATTTGGCGGAGCTGGTCGGCAATGCGACGCGACATGCCTTCGTGCGGATCATCGATCTCTGCCTCGCAGAGCAGGTCGACGCGCTGTTGATCGCTGGCGACCTTTATGATGGCGATCAGAGCTCGATGAAGACGGCGCGCTTTCTGGCCGAGCAACTCCGGCGGCTCGATCAAGCCGGCATCGACACCTTCATCATCCGCGGCAACCATGACGCGATGTCGCGGATCACGAAGGAGTTGGTGCTTCCGGACTCGGTCAAGGTCTTCGGCGGTCGCGCCGAGGCGCTGGAGCTTCCCGGCCCGGCGGGGCGGGTTCCGATTGTGGTCCATGGGCTGAGCTTTGCGCAGCCGCATGCTCCGGACAGCCTGCTCGGCAAGTACCGGCCGCCGGTGGAGGGCGCGGTCAATATCGGCATGTTGCACACCAGCCTGGCCGGCACCCCGGGCCACGACCTCTATGCGCCCTGCAGCCTGGCCGACCTCCGGGCGACGGGCTTTCGCTACTGGGCGCTCGGCCATATCCACAAGCGCGCCATTGTCGACGATGCCTGCATGATCGCGGTGCCGGGCATGCCGCAGGGGCGCGATATCAACGAGGCCGGATCGAAATCCGTCTCGCTGGTCGCTGTCGGCGACGACCGTTCCATCAGCATCGAGGAACGCGTGACCAGCGTCGCGCAGTTCGAGCGGGTCACGGTCGACGCGACCGGGATGGAGGATTGGCGGGAGCTGGTGTCGGGCGTCGCGCGAGCTCTGGAGGCGACACGCAGCGCGATCGATTCCGCGCACCTGGTCGCGCGACTGCAGGTCGTGGGAGCGACGCCGCTGGCCTGGCGCATCCGCCGCGACATGGACCTGTTGAAGACCGAGGCCGACGACCGGGCTGCCGCCATCGGCTCATGCTGGGTGGAGAAGCTGGAGATCTCCTGCCAGCCGCCCGCGCTGCCGGGTGAGACGCGGGGCGACCCGCTCACCGATCTCCATCGCCTGATCGAGGAGCAGATCCTCGGCTCCGATGCCTTCACAGCCACGCTGGCCGGCATGGCTGAGGAAATCCGGGGCCAGCTTCCACAGGAATGCCGCGACGTGCTGGGCGCCGACGAGGACGCCTTCCGGGAGCGTGTCGCACGCCTCGCCCGCGACGGCGCGGAAACGGTGGTCGCGCGGCTGCAGGCGGCGGGCGAGGGGGGCTGAGCATGCGCCTTTGCCGCCTCGACCTGACGCGCTACGGCAAGTTCACCGATCACAGCATCGATTTCGGCGCGCGGCGCGACGGCGAGCCGGATCTGCATGTGATCTACGGGCCGAACGAGGCCGGCAAGTCGACGACCTTTTCGGCTTTTCTCGATCTCCTGTTCGGCATGGGACCGCAAAGCGCCTTCGGCTTCCTGCATCCCTATTCCACGATGCGGATCGGCGCGGCGCTGGAGTTAGATGGTGAGACGCGGGAATTCGCGCGCATCAAGCGACCGCAGAACAGCCTGCTCGATGCCGAGGATCGTCCGCTGCCCGAAAGCGCCATCCGCGCGGAGATTGGCGGGATCGAGCGCGACGCTTATCGCACCATGTTCTCGCTCGATGACGAGACCCTAGAGAAGGGCGGCGAGAGCATCCTGGCGAGCAAGGGCGATCTCGGGCAATTGCTGTTCTCGGCCAGCGCCGGCCTCGCCCATCTCAGCCACAAGCTTTTCGATCTGCGGGCCGAGACGGAGAGGTTCTACAAGTTCCGGGCTCGCAGCGGCTTGCTCGCGGAGCTCAAGGCCCGGCTCGCGGGGCTGAAGGCCGAGCGCGAGCAGTTCGACACGCTGGCGTCGGACTATGCGCGCCTGATCGAGACGCGGGACCGTGCCACCGGCCAATATGACGAAGCGGTCGGAGAGCGCGCGCGCCTCCAGGCCCGCATGGACGAGATTCAGCGTCATCTTGCGGCATTGCCCCGGCTCGTCGCGCTGCGGGCCGATCGCGAGCGCCTCGCGCCCCTCGCCGGTTTGCCGGAAGTCCCGCCCGGCTGGGCGGCCGAACTGCCGGCGCTGCAGAAGGAAGAGATCGCGCTCGGCGTCCAGAGCCAAGCTAGCCGCGAAGAGATCGAGCGGTTGCGCCACGAGATCCGGGCGATCGTCGTCGACGAGGCCGCTCTTCGGCAAGCGGAGGGGCTGGAGCGATTGACCGAGCTGCGGGCACGCTACATCACGGCGGAGAGGGACCTCCCCGAACGCAGATTGCAATTGCGCCAGCTCGATCTGCAGGTTTCCGGCATCCTGCAGCGGATCGAACGCGACGGGGAGGCCGAGCCGCAGCGTCTCGTCTTGACCGCCGCTACGACCGGCCGGCTGCGCGAGCTGATCGAAGCGAGGTCGGGCCTCGATGCCGCCCTGCGCAATGCCGGGGAAGAACTCGCCGAGACCCGACGACGCCTCGCGGAGACCGCGGCCAAGCTGCCGAAGGCGGATCGGGCCGAGCCCGCTTCCCAGGATCGAGCGCGCGCAATCGCGGCGCTGGCGGCAACGGTCGAGGCCTTGCGGTCGGCCGATCATCAGGTGCGCTCGCGCCTCGCCGAGCGGGCGCGGGCGGCGGCGCAGGAGATCCTCGACGAGCGCGTACCGGCGCTCCACCCCTGGCAGGGCACGGTCGATCAGCTCGCCGGCATGACAATCCCCAGACCGGACATGCTGCGGCGCTGGAAAGCGTCCCGGGGCGAGAGCGAAACCCTGCTGACCCAGCACCGGCGGGAGATCGAGCGGCTGACGACCCAGATGCGGCATGTCGAGGCTGAGCGTGCGGGCCTTGCCGCGACGACCGGCATCGTGACCGACCGGGAGGCGGCCGAGATCCGGGCCCGGCGCGAACAGGCCTGGGCGGTGCATCGGCGCGTGCTCGATACAACCTCGGCAGACATCTTCGAGGCGGCCCTGCGCCATGACGACCTCGTCGGCGGCGGGCGTCTCTCGCATATGTCCGAGCTGGCGAGGCTGCATCAGAGCGGGCAGGCCTTGGCCGTCGCGCAGGCCGATCTCGCCCGCGCGGAGGAGCTGGCCGCGAACGCCGCGGCCGCTCTCGACGGCATCGACGCTGAGGTCGCGCAAGCTGTGCGTGTCATGGCGCCGTCCTGGTCCCCGGTGCCGCCCTTGCCGGAACTTGAGGATTGGCTGTCGCGTCGAGACCGGGCCCTGGAGGCGCGGGAGGCAGTGCGGGCCGCCGAACGGGATCTGAATGCAGCGCAGGCGGACATCCGCGAGGCGCGGGCTCAACTTTCGGCCGCGCTGGCGCGAGCAGGACTCTCCGCTGTGGAGGACGCCGATGTCGGCACCCTGCTCGCGGAAGCCCAGGCCGGCCTGGAGAACGAGTCGCAGTTGCGGCGGCTCTACGCAGAGCTGACGGACCGGCAGCGCGATGTGGCGATGCGCGAGCGCACGGCGGAACAGGCAGCGACGAAGGAGCGGGAGTGGGTCGAGGCCTGGTCCGCGACCTGCCGCAGTTGCTGGCTGGCGGAAGCGGGTTCGGTCCCCGCCCTCGGCGTCGTGCGCGAGATCCTGACCGCGATGGCCGATCTCGCGCCGACGCTGGAGAAGCGCGCGGGCCTCGTCGACCGCATCGACAAGATGGAGAAGGACCAGGCGGCGTTTCGAGAAGAGGTCGCGGTTCTCGCGCAGGCTCTGGGCATTCCGCGCGAGATGCCGGTGCTCGACAGCATCCGGGAGATCGTCGACAGGGTCCGGCAGGCCGGCGCCAGCGAGGACCGTCGCACGCAACTATCCGCCCAACTGGGGACCGCGGCGGATCGGCAGCGCAAGCTGGTCGAGAAGCATAGGATCCATGCCGGCCAAACGCAGCGGATGATCGCCTTTTTCGACGCGAGCTCGCTGGCCAATGTCGCCGAAGCGCTAGATCGGATCGCGCAGCGCCGGGCGCTGCTGGAGCGGGCGGGCGAAGCCGAGCGCGACATCTGCGAGGCGCTGCGCAGCGACGACCTCGCCAGTGCCGAGGCGGCGCTCGACAGCGTGGTCCGGCCGGCGCTGGAGGCCGAATGGAACGAGCTGAAGGTGCGGTTCGAGGATCAGGACCAGCGCTGCCACGAACTCTTCGCAGCCCGCGCGACGGCGATCGATCAGGTCGAGGCCATCGGCGGCGATGCCAGGGTCGCCGAGATCGAAGAACGTCGCCGCACGACCTTGCTGGAGATCGAGGACGGAGCGCTGCGCTATCTGCAATTGCGCGCCGGCATCGCCGCGGCGGAACAGGCGCTTTCGATCTATCGGGAGCGCCATCGCAGCTCGATGATGGAGCAGGCCTCGGCCGCGTTCAGGACAATCAGTCGGGGCGCCTATTCCGGCCTTGCGGCGCAGCCCGGGAAGGATGGCGAGACGCTGATCGCCCTTGCTGCCGGCGGCGGCTCGAAAGCCGCGGACGAGCTGTCGAAGGGCACGCGCTTCCAGCTCTATCTCGCGCTGCGCGTCGCCGGATACCATGAATTCGCAAAGGCACGCCGCACCGTGCCGTTCGTGGCCGACGACATCATGGAGACGTTCGACGATTTTCGCGCCGAGGAAGCGTTCCGGCTGTTCGCGGATATGGCGCGGAATGGTCAGGTCATCTACCTGACACACCATCAGCACCTTTGCGAGATTGCTCAGCGGGTCTGCCCAACAGTCCGTTTGCACAGGCTGGACGCGCCAGAAGCAGCGCGTTTGATAGCCTGACGCCCCTCGACAACGTCTGCTTTCAGGCAAAACGTCAAGGTCGGCTTCTGGCGCATCGAGGGCGTGTCGCGCCCCGCCGCTTAGACCCTACCTAAGCCCCAGATCGCTCGTTCGATCGAGGGCCGACTAGGCGCCTCGAAAATCGGCTCCTTCTACGGAGAAGCGAGCAGATCGTCACCCTCCAGATTTTAGCGATCGACCATCGCTTCGCCTGGGCCCGTGATCGTCGCGGATTCTACCGGCTGGCCGACTGCCAACTGCCGCGCCGGGCTCTTCTCAGCCCCTCAAATGTCGACGCATTGTAATCTAGCGGCAGACCGGGACACCACGAGCGAGCTTCTGGACATCGTTGGGCTGACCCAGGAGACTGCTGGAAAAAGCCGGGTGCATCTCGCGGCCGCAATGGCTTAGGTCTGTGTATGAAGCACAACCGCGAGACCGCTTTTCCGGCTTTGGAAGATATGAAAACCAAAGCGGAGAAGATCCACGCGCTCGCGCTGGCAGGCTATTTCAGGACCGAGATCGCCGAGATGCCCGGCATTTGCCTTTGTTCCATAATGTAAATTATCGGAATCGCTGGTGTCGCCAGGTGGGTTCAAGTTTGAAGCACGACTTGCGAACGACCCCAATGGGTTACCAGTCGCAGGAACGCAGCGAGGCAACCTCCGGCAGTTCTCGTCCCCTGGTGGAAAATTCCACCAGCTAGCATGCCTGGCATCGTGGAAGAGGACGAAGGTCCTCTTTGGCTTCCTCTCTCACGCGCCCGGACGGTGCTCCCGGAACCCGGCAGCCAGCGCACGGAGGGCCTCACGGGATTTCGCATCGGTAAGCGTGGAGAACATCACGATCTCGGTCGAGGGAAGTGGAGGCAGGCCAAAGCGCTGGCTGACCTCGATCGTGCCGGGAGGGACGAGACGACAGGAAAAGGCCGCGATGGCAAGGCCGGCGGAGACGGCTGCCGTCACCATGGATGACGTGCCGCCAAGGAAGACCTCCGTCCAGGGTATGGAAGCGGTGTCCAGCGCGCGGGCGGCGATGTCGCGCACGCCGCAGGCGGGCGAGAGCGCGGCCAGCCGCAAAGGCTCGCCCTGACGATGTTCGAATCCTGGGGCCGCGAACCAGCCGAAATGCTCCAGCCCCAGCACCTCGCCGTCGCGCCGGTCTTCCTCGCGCCGAATGATGGCGGCGTCCAGTTCGCCGCGATCGAAAGCGTCCAGCAGCACGCGCGAATTGTCCATCCGCACTTCAATGGTCAGGCCGGGATCATGGGCGTTGAGCCGGGCCAGAAGGGTCGGAACCTCCGGCCCGGCCACATGGGCGGCGATGCCGAGACCGAAGCGGCGGCGCCCCGCAACAAGACCCGCCATGGCACGGTCGTGAGCCGCGAGGAAGTCGCGCGCGCCCACGAGGAACACCGCCCCTTGCGCGGACAGGCGCACCGAGCGGGGCGTGCGTTCGATGAGGCGTTGGCCGAGCCGGTCTTCCAGTCGCTTGAGCTTCACGCTGATGGCGCCCTGCGTCGTCCCGAGCGCCTCGGCGGCCCGGGTGAAGCTCTGGAGATCGGCGATGGTGACGAACGCCTGGACGGCGTCCACGTCGAGCGCGGCCATTTAATGATCCGGATATGTTGTCTCTGAAATATACAACCATCCAGTTTTGGCATGGTCAAGGTTTCGCTAGCTTGCCTCGACTCCGCAACGCGCGAACCGAAGCACATGCGCCTTATGTCATGACCGGCTTCGCCGTTGCGCCCCCGACATCGAAAGACTGAACCATGACTATCGCCGTATCCGCACCAACCGGTAGCCGAAGTGCTGTCGCGCTCGCCGCCGTTTGCCTGTCTGCCCTGATGTTCGGACTGGAGATCTCCAGCGTCCCGGCGATCCTGCCGACGCTGGAGCAGGTGCTCCACGCGGATTTCCGGCAGCTTCAGTGGATCATGAACGCCTATACGATCGGCGTGACGATGGTGCTGATGGCTGCGGGCGCGCTCGCCGACCGCTTCGGGCGCAAACGCGTGTTCATCGCCAGCATCGTCGCCTTTGGCATGGCATCGCTCGCCTGCGGGGTCACGACGAGCGTCGCGGTGCTGATCGGCGCCCGTTTCCTTCAGGGCTTGAGCGGCGGGGCGATGCTGGTGTGCCAGATCGCCATCCTGTCGCACCAGTTCCGCACGCCCACCGAGCGTGGCATGGCCTTCGGCTGGTGGGGCATCGTCTCCGGTGTGGGGCTGGGGTTCGGTCCGATCATCGGCGGCGTCATCGTCGCGCTCTGGAGCTGGGAATGGGTGTTCCTCGTCCATGCAGTCCTCTGCATCATGACGGTTTTGCTGGCAGCCAGCGGCGTACGGGAATCGCGCGACCCGGACGCGATCCGTCTCGACTTCGTCGGCATCGTCACATTGTCGGCCGCCGTATATTGCCTCGCATTCTTTATCACTCAGGGACCGGTACTCGGCTTTGCCAGCCTGACAGCGCTTTCAATTCTCGGCGTGTCCTTCGCGAGCTTCATCGCCTTCGTCATCGCGGAAAAGCTTAGCCCGAGGCCGATGGTTGACTTCTCGGTGTTCCGCATCCGGCCGTTTTCCGGTGCGATCGTCGGCTCGGCCGCGATGAACATGAGCTTCTGGCCGTTCATGATCTATTTGCCGATTTGGTTCCAGGCGGGCCTTGGCTATGACAGCGTCGCCGCCGGTCTCGGGCTGCTCGCCTATACGCTGCCGGCCCTGGTCGTGCCGCCGCTGGCCGAGCGCTTGTCGCTGCGCTACCAGCCCCGCCTCGTGATTCCGGCCGGCCTGTTCACCATCGGGCTCGGCTTCATTATGATGAAGTTCGGCAGCGCGGCCGCGAGCGCGAACTGGTTGACGATGCTGCCGGGCTGCATCCTGGCCGGTGTCGGCCTTGGCCTGACCAATACGCCGGTCACCAACACGACAACGGGATCGGTTCCCCCTGCGCGCTCCGGCATGGCCTCCGGCATCGACATGAGCGCACGGATGATCTCGCTCGCCATCAACATTCCCATCATGGGCTTTATTCTGGTCGAAGGTGTGCTGTCTTCGCTCAGAACGAACCTGCCGCTGGACGCGGACCCGTCTGCTCTGCGCTCGCTCGCCGAAAGAATTGCTGCCGGGACCGCAGGCTCACCGGGACAGGGCATATCCGACACCATCGTCCGCCAGGCCCTAGCCGACGGCTTCGGACGGGTCATGCTCTATGGCGGCTTGAGCGCGTGGCTGCTCGCAGCAGTGAGCTTGATGGTGTTTGGCCAAGCCAGAAAGCTCTCCCGAGATTGTACGGCCTGACATCCGGAAATTCTGGCACACGCTCGTGGACGATGCGGCATACCGCTGGACAGCGTTATGCCGTGCTGTTCGGCGCGCTCAAGCCGCGTCCGCACAGAGGGCCCGGCGAAGAGAAGCGAGCCTGCGAAGGCCACGAGGCGGGCCGCGATAAAGAGCCGCGCGATTTCATGAGGCCTGCTCGGCCGCGACCAGATCGAGAAGATGAGGGAAAAGCCTGTCCAGTTCGGCCCGGCGCAATGTGGCCGCGCGGCTATTGCCCCGATTTACCTGCCGGATCAGGCCCGCTTCACGCAAGACGCGAAAATGGTGTGTCAGTGAAGCCTTGCTGACCGCAAAGCCGAACGACGCGCAGGTTCTCTGCGTGCCTTCGGGAGCGCGCGCGAGCTCCGCCACCACGCGACGGCGCAGCGGATCGGCGAGTGCCGCCAGGACCGGACCAAATGAGATCTCGGCCACTTCCGGATGTCCTTCTCCGTCCGGCAATCTTGCCCTCCATCCCCAGGTAAGGCTTGAGCCTTACCATAAATTCGATAAGGTACGATCAAAGACTTACCATAAGGAGAGGCGATGTCTCAATCCGCTGTTGATCTACCGCTGCCCGATGCGGATGAAACCGGACCTTACGCCCTGATGGGGACTGCGAGGGCGAAGCCCGGAGAAGCGGATGCCCTCGAAACGCATCTGCTGTCGCTGGTTGCGCCAACCCGCCTTGAGACGGGAGCGCTGGCCTATCATGTGCACCGCGATCGTAACGACCCCGACCTTTTTGCCTTCTACGAGGTCTGGAGCAGCCGCGAAGCGCTGGCGGCCCATCTGAAGCAGCCCTACATCGCCGCCTTCCTGGCCGATCGCACGCGCTATCTCGAGGGAGACTTGCAAATTCGCTGGCTTCGTATGGCGAGTCGTTATCCGACGCGTCTGTAGTCTCGCGTCCCGGCGAGGGCAACGAAACCGAATTGCGACAGGAAGGCGAGTATCGTCACATAGGTGCAGGGCGCACCGGGCTGCGGGGTGCGCGGTCCGGCGCGATGAACCCGAGGTCGCGCGGCTAGCCAATCGTGACCGGCTGATTTCCTTTCCGAAAGCCGCACCAGGTTCAGCCCGGGTGAACGCGGGAAATACCCGACACACCGCAGCTCACCGGAGTGTCGGGTTCCAAGATGCATTTGGATACAAGCGGAAACGTCCCAGCAACATCTGTCCGGCATGGCCGAAACAAAGACGGTCTATCCGACGATCATAGATATCGTCGGAACATCCATGTCGGGTACCAATTCATCATCAAAGCCGGGCTCTGCTGTGATGCGCGCCCAGCGGATCGCCGCGTCGGCGATCGGTGCTGTATGGATTATCGCCCTGCTGCTGCGCGTCCTCGATCCAGGCATCGTCGACAGCGCTTCGGCCTGCCGTCGCATGGTCTATCGCGACCCGGTGACGGGGCGAGAGCGAGGCATCGGAGCAGTTCGGATCACCGCGAACGGCACGATCAGATGTCGTGACGTCACCTATCAGCCCGGAACACGATGACGGCTGCGCGGGAACCGCGGGTCCGATATCCTCGCGCCGGTTGAAGCATGGGATGATGAAGTGAGCGTAACGGCGCATATCCTGATCGTCGAAGACGACCGCGAGATCAGCGCCCTCGTGGCACGCTACCTGTCGCAGAACGGCATGCGGACTTCAGCGGCGCGCGACGGGCGAGAAATGGACCGGATCTTGCGGGAGGGCAGGTTCGACCTGATTGTGCTCGATCTCAATCTGCCCGGCGAAGACGGACTGTCGATCTGCCGACGGCTGCGCCTGACGACGCAGATTCCGATCATCATGCTGACCGCCCGCAGCGAGGATGTGGACAGGATCATCGGTCTCGAAATGGGGGCAGACGACTACCTCGGCAAGCCCTTTAACCCGCGGGAGTTGCTGGCGCGCATCAGGGCGGTGATGCGACGACAAGGCGGCGGACAGGCCGATCCGAACGAGCCTCCCGGCGCCTTTGCCTTTGTGGGTTGGACGCTGAATGCGAACAACCGCGAGCTGACGAACCCGGACAATGTCCGGGTCGCCGTGACCGGCGCTGAGTTCGATTTGCTGCGGGCATTCTGCGAGCGACCCGGGCGCGTGCTCTCGCGCGATGTCCTGCTCGATCTGACGCAGGGCCGGACGGCTGCCCCGTTCGAGCGCAGCATCGATATCCTGATCAGCCGCCTTCGTCAGAAGATCGAACGTGAGCCGCGCGAGCCCGAACTGATCAAGACGATCCGCTCGGGCGGATATCTCTTCACTCCGTCCGTCGAGCGGCAATGACCCACCCGTTCCGCCTGCCTGCCCGGATCGGAAGCCAGATCGCGCTGCTTGTCGTTGGCGTGATCGGCTTGATCTATCTCATTCTCGCGGGCGTGCTGGTGTGGCAGGCACCGCGCGACAGACCGGGCCCGCCTGCATTCGAGGGTATTGCGGCCATCGCGAAACTCGTGGCGGCGGCGCCGCCGCAACAACGGCAGCTGATCGTGGAGGCGGCGAACAAGGCCGACGAGCGCTTCCGTTTTGCGTTGTCCGACAAAGGATTTGATCCGTCGCGATCGGCACCGCGCCCTATGGACGCCGACGGAATGGCGCCGCGCCTGGGAAGCGGCTTCACCGCATGGCCGAACGCGGCGACGGAACAAGACAGGCTACCGCGAGGCTTTTCGATCCAGCTTCCCGACCGCACAGGGCTCGATGTCGAGATCGTCGCCGGTGCCATGGGAGCGCCGCCACCGCGCCCCTTCTCCATGCTGGTACTCGTCACGATCATCCTTGTCGGGCTCAATATCGGCGCACTGACCCTCTGGGCCTCCCGGGGCATCACTGCGCCGCTCGCGCGATTTGCCTCGGCTGCGGAAGAATTCTCGATCGACCGTGATCCGTCGCCGCTGCGTGAGGAGGGGCCGATCGAGGTTCGCACGGCCGCTCGCGCCCTCAACAGATTGAGAGATCGTATCCATGCGTTGTTCGCGGACCGCACGCGCATGCTGGCGGCGATCAGCCACGATCTGAGGACGCCGATCACACGCATGCGTTTGCGCGTGGAGTTCATCGAGGATGATGTCCTGCGCGGCCAGTTCACGCGCGATCTGGAGCACATGGACACCATGGTGCAGGGCGCGCTTTCCTATCTGCGCGGTGCCAGCCGCCGCGAAAAGCGTGGCGCTTTCGACCTTTCAAGCTTGCTCCAGACCGTCGCGGACGAGTTCAGCGATATGGGCAAGGCAACACGCTATGAGGGGCCGCGGCGGGCGGTCACAATCGGAGACGCACAGCAACTGGAGCGCGCCGTCACCAATCTCGTCGAAAACGCGGTGCGCTATGGCAACGACGTGATCGTCCGCCTCCGCGAGGAAGCCGGGCTCCTCCTGATCGAGGTGGCCGACGACGGCCCGGGTATTCCGGAAGTCGATCGATCGCGGCTTCTGGAGCCCTTCATGCGCGGCGACGAAGCGCGGGGGCGGATCGATTCGGAGGGGTTCGGCCTCGGCCTCGCCATCGCCCAGTCGATCGCGGCCGGGCATGACGGCAAGCTGACCTTACACGACAATCACCCGCGTGGCCTGCTGGTGCGCATCAGCTTGCCGAGGCAGTCGCCCCCTGCTTCCGCGAACGCCTGAGCGCTTACAACTTTCAACGCCCGCGAAACATTCGGCAACATTGGCGCCGGCATTTCGCCCGAACGCCCCGCGATAGTCCCGAGGAACCGAACGGGACACATATGGTCGCACTTGCCAGCTATCCTCACAGACTGACCGCGCTGATATTGTCAGCCGTCGCTTTGACATCCCTGATCGGCTTCGCCGCCTCCTTTGGCCCCGAAGCGCCGGCATCGCCGCAGCCCAGTCCTGCAACCCTGCAATTGAGCCCGTCCGGAAAGATCATCGACAGGCTCCCGAACAGCGCGCCGGCGACCGTCCATTTCGCCGATCCGCTCGCTGGTCCTGAGCGAGCGGAACTGGCTGCGCTCGACATGCATGCCGGGCTGGATTCGTCGATCGCAGGCGAGTTCATTATCGCGAAGGCACCGGCCATCGACGACCACCCTCTCATCGCCAAAGCGAAGGCCCAAGAAGCACGCGCGCAGAAGCCGCCCCGCGCAGCCGCTCGCCCTCGCAGACCGCCTGTCGCCTTCGCCGCGTTGCCGCCGATGAGGCCCGCTTCCCTGCACGAGCCTCAGAACGTTAGCGAAGGCGCGACCGTCAAAGAGAGGCACGTTTCCGTTGCGGGACGGATGATCGCTTTCGTTGGCTCGCTCGCCTCCCTGGCACGCGTCCTATGAGCGCCATCGTTGCCTTTGTTCGCCGGCCGCGATCGACCGGCCGCGCGATAAGCCTGCCGGCGCTGATCGGGACCGCCGTTCCCGCGCTTCTGCTTGCGCTCGCTGCTGGCTGGATTGGCCATGGCTGGCTTGCGGACAACCGCGCCCCACGCGCCTTCGAAGGCTTCCAGCAGGTCCGCCTGAAGACCATCCAGACCCAGCTCGACCAGGTCGAGGGACCCTATATCATGGTGCTGGGCGACTCCCATGCCGAAAGGCTCTATCTGCCCAGCCTTTGCGGTTTGCCCGTCGTCAATGCCGGTGTTTCCGGCGCAACCGTGAGCGATGTCCTCGATCTGGCGCGCAAGATTACGCCGCCGCGCAAAGCACAGGCCGTGCTGCTTTCCGTCGGTACGAACGATATCGGGGCGAAGCGGAATCCGCAGTCCGCTGAAGCGGAAAGCGGCTTCCGAACAACGCTCGTCGCCCTCAAACAGAGACTGGCAAGCTGGAGCGGCCGCCGTGCCCTGATCGCGATCCCCCCGGTCGCGAGCAAGGAGGAAGCGTTGTTCCCGCGGGCGGCAGCGACCCGCTATTCCGCCATGCTGGCTCAGTCCTGCGAACCGAAAGGTTGCCTGTATCTCGACTTGTTTGCCGGGGTGGCGCAGATCCCGGAGCCGCGCGCGGCATTCAGCGACGGCGTCCATCTGCGAAACTATGCTCGTTTCGTGCGGGACCGGGAGACGGAGATATGCAGCGGCCTCGGTATTCCGGCTCTTCCCTGAGCTGGCGCCGCGGCGATGCAGTCGCCGGTCCTCGCCGTCCAAGTGATCGGGGCCCTGGCCGAGCAACGCGCATGGAGGGTCCGACGATCAGTGCTGGTGGATGCGGATGAGTCGCCTTGACCTGACGCGCTCTGGGCGCTTGCTCAATCGCCGCGTAGCCCGCGCGGGCTGATACCCAATCGCTTTGTGAAAAACCGCGAGAAATAGCCGGCGTCTCGAAAGCCGAGCGCCTCGGCGATTTGTCCGACTGGCGTCGAGCTGTACAGCAACCAGCGCTGGGCTTCGACCATGATGCGCCGATGGATGATCTGAAGTGGTGGAGCATCGAAGCGCTTTCGACAGACCATCAGCAGACGGTCTTCGGAGACCCCCAGCTTGCGCGCGTAAGCGGCGACAGGGAGATGGTCGGCAAAGTGCGCTTCCACGAGCGCGCGAAAGCGGCTCAGCAAGCTGGATTCTGCGTCGGACAGCGACGCGGCCGCCACGTCGGTCGCCAGGGCTGCACGGGTGAACGAGACCAGCAGCCTGAGAATCTCCCCTTCGATCGCAAGGTTGCGCGCGGCCCCGCCCCAGGTGAGCTCGTTGGATAGCGATTGGAAGCACTGGCCTATCTCCCGAGTGGCCTCGCCATCGATGGGGCCGACGCAGCGCGACTGATCCAAGAGCGTCGAGATCAAGCGATCGGAGCTCGCGGATGCGGGAAGAGCCGTCAGCGCGATCGAGATAACCCAGCCATCCGTGCCGGGAGCAAAATCGAAGCCATGCACGGTCTCGGCCGGAATAACGAGGACTGCCGGCATCTTAACCGCGAAGCACTGGCCTTCGCTTATCATCGTGCCCCCACCCGCGGAGACGAGCAGGAGTTGATGCAGCTCGCGATGAGCGTGGGGCGCAATCTTCCATTGATGGTAGCCGCTGCGCTCGCGGATGGGCTCCACATGGATGAAGCGCGGCTCGACGTGCCTGACCGGCTCGCCATACAGCCTGTAGCGCTCGATCAGTTCGGCGGTCACAGCGTCTCGCGGCTCGGGATCAGTCGCGGGAAAAGTACAAATAGTTTCGTTCTGCGTCCATTGCTCTTCCTCGCCGACGATCTAGCCTTTCGCAGCAAGCTCCCGCAGCTCGTCGGGAGGAGGAAGCGCTATCTGACCGGACCAAAAGCCCCAATTGGCTGCTTGTCCGCGCCGGAAGGAGATCGGCATGACTGCTCAAGACGAGGAATGCGACGTGCTGGTGATTGGAGCCGGCGCGGGCGGATTATCAACTGCGGTGACCGCCCGCATTCACGGCCTGGACGTCATCGTCGCGGAAAAAGATCGGTACTTCGGCGGCACTATGGCCTATTCCGGCGGCGTGCTCTGGATCCCCGGCAACGCTCACGCGGCGAAGGCGGGCCTGTCCGACTCCCGCGAGGCGGCCCGCACCTATCTGCGGCAGGAGGCCGGGAACTCTTACGCCGAGGACGTCGTCGAGGCCTTCCTCGACACGGGTCCGCGCATGATCGACTTCTTCGAGCGCGAGACCGAGGTCCGCTTCCTGCTGTCGAACTACCCGGACTATCACCCGGATGCGCCGGGCGGCGTGCCGAAGGGACGGTCGCTGACGGCCATGCCCTATGATGCACGCGGCCTCGGTAAGGAGCTTGGGCGGCTGCGCCCGCCGCTTGAGACGATCACGTTCATCGGCATGATGTTCAACTCCTCCAACGAGGATTTGAAGCACTTCTTCCGGGCGACGCGCTCTCTGACCTCGGCCCTCTATGTCGCGCGCCGCCTCGCCTCCCATATCAAGGATCTCGCGCAGTACCGGCGCGGCGTGCAGGTGACCAGCGGCAACGCGCTGGCGGCGCGCCTGGCCAGAACGGCCTTCGATCTCGGTATCCCGATCCTGACCGAGATGCCGGCGGAAGGGCTCATCGTCGAGGGCGGACGAGTCGTTGGCGCTCGCTTTTCTTCGGGAGGGGAGAGGAAGCGCATCCGCGCGCGCCGTGCGGTGGTGCTCGCCTGCGGCGGCTTTCCGCACGATGCGGCGCGGCTGGCCGTGGCCTATCCCCATGTCGCCCGCGGCGGCCGCCATGTCTCGCCCACCCCGGCCGGCAACACCGGGGACGGCATCCGGTTGGCGGAGACCGCGGGCGGGCGTTGCGAGATCCGCTATCCCAACGCTGCCGCCTGGATGCCCGTTTCGGAAGTACCGCTGGCCAAGGGGCGCATCGGCGTCTTTCCGCACCTCGTGGATCGCTACAAGCCGGGCGTGATCGCGGTGAACCGCGCCGGGCGGCGCTTCACCAACGAGTCGGAGTCCTATCATGACGTCGGCGCCGCCATGATCGCCGACAATGCGCAGGGTGGGGCGACGGAGGCCTGGCTGATCTGCGATCATGTCGCGATCCGCAAATACGGCCTCGGCTTCGCCAAGCCCGCGCCGGTCCCGACCGGCCGCTATGTTCGCAGCGGCTATCTCAAGCGCGGCGGTACGCTGGCGGAACTCGCAAAGGCTGCCGGCATCGACGCGGTGGGGCTAGAGGCGACCGTCGAGCGCTTCAACCGCCATGCCGAACGCGGCGAGGACCCCGCTTTCGGTCGCGGGCGCAGCGCGTTCAACCGTTTCCTCGGCGACCTCGAGCACAAGCCGAATCCGACCGTCGCGCCGATCCGGAAAGCTCCATTCTACGCGTTGAAGCTGGTGATGGGCGACCTCGGCACCTTCGACGGGCTCTCGACCGATGTCATCGGGCGCGTGCTCACGGCCGGCGGCGAGCCTATCGAGGGCCTTTACGCCGTCGGCAATGACAGGGCGAGCATGATGGGCGGCAGCTATCCCGGCGCGGGGATCACGCTGGGCCCGATCATGACCTTCGGCTATCTGGCCGGCTGTCACCTTGCCGGCCGCGAACCATGAGCGGGGTGAAGACGATGGGCAACGACGCCATGGCCATGCCGGGCTTGAAGGATTCCGTCTGCGTCGTCACCGGCGCCGGCGGCGGGCTCGGCCGTGCGATCGCCCTCGCCCTCGCCGGGGCGGGCGCGCGGATCGCGATGCTGGATCGTTCACCGGCTGCGGCCGAAGCGACGCTTGCCGCCATCCGGCAGATCGGAGCGGGAGGCGCCGTCTTCGCCTGCGACGTCTCGGACCCTGCGAGCATCGAGTCCGCGGCCGAGGCCTGCCGGACGCAATTCGGGCCTTGCCGGGTGCTGGTCAACAATGCCGCATTGCTGCGGCCCGGCGCATTGGAAACCCTGAGCCTGGCGGAATGGAATGCTGTGCTCGCGGTCAACCTGACCGGCTACTTTCTCTGCGCCCAGGCCTTCGCACGCCAGATGCGTCCGAACGGTGGCGGCTCCGTGGTCCACATCGCCTCGGTCGCGGGGACGCATGCGCAAGGCTTTAGCGGCGCCTACAGCGTCAGCAAGGCCGGCATCGTCATGCTGTCGCGGCAGATCGCGCTCGAATGGGGGCCTCAGGGCATCCGCAGCAACGTCGTCAGCCCGGGCCTCGTGCTGACGCCGATGAGCCAGAACTTCTACGCCGACCCGGCCTTGAAGCGCCGACGTGAGGCGGCCGTGCCGCAGGGACGGATCGGGCAGCCCGAGGACATCGCCGATGCCGTGCTGTTCCTGGCGAGCGACCAGGCAGCTTACGTCAATGGCGAGGAGATCACGGTCGATGGCGGCTTCACGCGCGGATTGATGAGCCTGATCCCGCGGCCGGGCCATACGCCCGGCGGCGCGACGGCAGGCTGACGGAGACCGATCATGGCCAAGGAACCCGCCGCGATCATCACGGGCGCCGCCGACGGCATCGGCTGGGCGCTGGCCCGCCGCTTCGCCTCTGCCGGCTGCCGCGTCGCGCTCGTCGATATCGCGGGCGAACGAGCCGCGGCCCGCGCGGCGGAGCTCGGAGCCGGGCACATCGCGCTTGCCTGCGACGTCTCCGACGAGGCTTCCGTCCGCGCCACTGTGACGGCAGCAGCCTCCGCGCTGGGCGGCATCGACATTCTCGTCAACAACGCCGGCATCGGGGACACGCATCTGCCGACGCTCGAACAGGATATCGGCCATTTCGAGCGGGTGCTAAGAGTCCATCTCAACGGCACCTTCCTGATGTCGCGGGAAGTCTCGCGCGTGATGGCGGATCGCGGCGGCGCGATCCTGAACATCAGCTCGATCGCCGGGCTCGGCGGCCTGCCGCGCCGCAATGCCTACGGCGCCGCCAAGGCAGGCATTGCCCAGATCACGAAGAACCTCGCCTGCGAATGGGCCGGCCTTGGCATCCGGGTCAACGCGCTCGCGCCCGGTTATGTCGGAACGGCGCTGGTCAGGACGCTGGAGGCCGCCGGCCGCATCGACCGGGCAAAGCTGGAGCGCCGCATCCCGATGGGCCGCCTCGCAGAGCCCGAGGAGATCGCCGAGGCCGGCTGGTTCCTGTGCTCGCCGGCGGCCTCCTATGTCACCGGCGCGATCCTCAGCGTCGATGGCGGCTGGCAGGCCTTTTCCGATGCCGGCGACGCATCGTCCGGCTGAGCCGCTTTGGGGTTTTCACAACCGGGGCAGCGGCTCTTCGAAACGCCATCCATCCGCAACGAGCTTGCGCGCGCCGTCGAGGAGGCCCTTCAGCGGCTTCTCCGAGAGGATTTCGAGCGCAACCGCCCCCTTATAGCCGTGCCGTCGCAGCTCCCGCCCGATCGCGCCGAAATCGATGATCCCGCTGCCGATCGGGTCGTGCCGCCACTGCCCGGCCTGGCTGTCGGAAAGATGCACGATGCTGAGATGGGGAGCGAGCGTCGCCAGCCCTTCGATCGGGTCCTCGCCGATCGCGACAGCATTTGCGACATCGTAGATCGCCGTGACGTCCCCATAGCCCTCCTCCTCGATGAACCGGCGGATGGTGCCGGCACCGGCGAGCAGACCCTGCGGATGGTTTTCGAGCCCGACGGACAAACCATGGCGCCGGGCCTCGGCGACGATCTCGCGGAAGGCCGGGCGGAAGCTTTCCATCACCCGGTCGTTCGCCTTGGCAAGCAGGGCATGCCGTCGCCCGGAGCCGACGCAGACCGCAGCAGCCCCAAGCTCGGCGCAGCGCGCGATCAGCCGCTTATAGGCATCGACCGAGAAACTCACTACGTCCGTGGAAGCGCTCGCCAGATTGATGTCGCTGCTCGCGAGATCGCCGGCCAGCAGCTCGAGGCCGTATCGCGCGATCAATTCCCGCAAGCGCGCCGTGCGTGCGGCATCGTCGCGCCAGGGATCGAAATGCGGCGGCGCGGCCATGAGCTGGACATGACGGAAGCCGGCCGAGGCGATGGCCTCCAGCGCGGCCTCGGCGCTCTCCTGCCAGACGAAGCCGAAGGTATGGGCAGCAAGCCGCATCTGCTACAGGCTCCCGTCGCGATAGAAGGCGAAGGTTCGGGCGATGCCTTCCCGAAGCGATGTGAAGGGCACGTCGGCGAGGACCTCCCGCAACGGACCTTCCGCGATCTCCGGCGCCGAGGGCATCGGCGCGCCACCACGGCGGATGTCGCAATCCGGGGCCAGCTTGAGCAGTTCGGCGATCACGTCTTCCGGCGCGGCCTGTTCGCCGATCATGTTGAAGACATGCGCTCCCGCGACCTGGTGGCGCAGCGCGCTGTCATAGGCCGCAGCGACATCGCCGGCATAGACGAGCCCCGCCATTCCTTCATAGGGAAAGACATAGGGTTCGCCACGCGCCGCGGCCCGGCAGGCAAGGGAAGGCCCGGCGCTGAGGCCGCTGTCCCTGCCCGGCCCGTAGACGACATAAGGCCGGAAGCCGATGCTGGAGAGGCCGTGATCGGCGAAATAGGCCCGCGCACTGCCCTCGCAGGCGAGCTTGAACGCCCCGTAATGCGAGGTGGGTACCGGAAGCTCACCGCTCTGCGGCCCATAGGCACCGGCGCTGCTGGTGTAGACGACCTTGCCGATGCCGTGGCGCAGCGCTGCCTCGAAGACGTTGAGCGTTCCGATCAGGTTGATCTCAGCGCCACGAACCGGATTCTCCTTGCAGGCCAGCGTCAGCACGCCGGCAAGGTGGATGATCGCGTCGCAGCCACGCGCAGCAGCCGCAACAGCCTCGCCGTCGACGATATCGCCCGTTACCCATTCGCAGGCCGCGGCGGCCTCGCTACCTGCGATCGCCGCGGTGGTCGCCCGGTTCTCGGCCCGGTCGAAGATTCGGATGGCGTCGCCGCGACACGACAGGCGCCGGCAGATCCAGGCGCCGAGGAAGCCGGCGCCGCCGGTGATGAGAACCTTCAATCGAACCTCCCGTCGTGTCGCCGGCCTGCCGGGCGGTTCCTCCTCGACGGAGCGAAGCCGGCTCAGCCGAAGAACGGCCCTCGCGATTGCCGGGAGGCGAGGCTGGGGCTCGCTCCCATCGCCAGCGACAATTCCCGCGCGGCGCTGAGCAGCATCGGCGATAGCGCCAGCATCTTCTCTTCCGTCAATCGGATATGCGGCCCCGCGATCACCACGGCGCCGACCACGTCCTTCGTCTGCGGATTGCGGATCGGAGCGGCGGTCGCGTTCATCCAGGGCGAATAGGTCTGGACGACGATGCTGAAGCCGCGCTTGCGCGCCTGGCGCAGATATTTCAGCACCGCCGCTTGCGTCTGCGGCGCGCGCGGGCCGAACTCCTCGCGCGAGCCATAGCCCTGCCGCTCGATGAGCGCGATCGCCTCCTCCTCCGGCAGGCAGGACAGCCAGGCATGCCCGCTGGCCGAGCAGGACAGCCGGCCCGCCTGCCCCATATCGGGATCGTAGCGCAGCCCGAAGGGCGAGCCCTGCGATTTCGCCACCCAGACGAGCTCACGTCCGTCGATCAGGGCGAGGCGCACCAGCTCCGCCGATTCCCGCGCGAGATGATCGAGGATCGGCTGGGCGAGATCGGTGATGCCCGTCCCCGCCAGGAAGCTGAAGGCGAGCGATGCGATCTTGGCGGTCAGCTCATAGGTGCCGTGATGGCGCTCCTGCCTGACATAGCCATGATCGGCGAGGCTGGAGAGCACACGATGGGTGGCGCTGCGCGGAATCTTCAGCCGCTCGGCGATCTCGAAGAGCGGCAGCCCCCGCGCATTCTGCGCGAGCAGTTCGAGAACGCCGAGAGTGCGCTCGAGGAGGCCGCTCGGGGCCTGCTCGGTATCGTCCAGCCCTGCCTCGTCCTCGATCCGCTTTGCCATCGCCCTATCCAAACTGCATCTCCAGACGCTGTCTCTGGCGCGCCGCGTCCTGGACGGCAAGGGTCACTTTCAGCGTACGCGTCGCATCGGCGGCATCGATCAGCGGCCGGGCACCGTGGCGCACGACGTCGAAGAGGTGACGGAGCTGGCGTATGTAGGGGCTTTCGCGCTCGATCGGGATCGCCTCCTGCGTGATCGGGGCGAACCAGCTCTTTTCGCCGTCATAGCGCCAATGGTCGAGGCTGGGCAGCGCCAGCGAACCTTCCGTGCCCGAGATGAAGTGCGAGTTCACCGGCTTCTCCTGCCGGGGATAGTTCGGCAATTCGCCCGAAACCAAATCCCAGCTCCAGGGCGTGACCGCGGTGTCGGACAGGCTGACCGTGACGAGCGCGCCGTTCTCGAGTTCCAGCAGCACCGCCGCCGTATCCTCGACCGGCAGGCCCCGGACGCGGCCCGACGTCACCGCCTGCACGGCCGCAACCTCGCCGCAGACGAAGCGGATCAGGTCGATCTCGTGGATCAGGTTGATGAGGATTGGCCCGCCGCCCGGCTCCCGCCGCCAGGCCAGATCGAAATAGGCGTCGTGCTTGAAGAACGTGTAGAGCACCGTCGCGTTCGTCAGCCGCCCGAGCGCGCCCTGCCCCACCAGTTCGCGCGCCTTGGCGATGATCGGATTGTGCCGGCGGTGATGCCCGACGAGGATCGGCACGCCGGCCTTGGCCGATGCCGCCGACAGCTCCTCCCCTTCCGCCACAGTGACCGCGACCGGCTTTTCGATCAGCGCGGGGACGCCATGGGCGATCGCCGCCAGACCGATCTCCAGATGGCTCTGGTTAGGCGTGGCGATGATGAGCGCTTCGACGCCGCCCGCTTCGAGCAGCGCGTGGTGGCTTGAGCACCAGGGCAGCCCACGCTCCAGGCAGTAGAGGCGGCCGGCCTCGGTCGGATCGGCGACGGCAACGATCTCCGCGAAGCCGCTGCCTGCAATCACATCGGCATGCATGCGGCCAATGGCACCGGCTCCGACGAGCCCGATCGATAGCGGTTTCATGCGTTTCTCTCCCACCCCCGTTTATGTCGGCCGCACCGGGGAGCGTCAACACAAATCAGAATAGAATTCCAATTCTGAAATTAATAGTGGAATTAGATTCCAGTTATGTTACAGCCTTCGCCGCCGCACGCCGCCGAAACGGACGGACCGACAAGAAGATCGACGCGGCAAGGGAACGCCAGACAGGGAGGACGTCGTGACAGACGCTCGCAAACCATCATTCACCAGCGCCATCGGGCGCCGCAGCCTGCTCCTCGGCGCCGGGTCACTAGGCGCCAGCGGCATCGTCTCGGCCAAGCTCGGGATGCCCTATATCGGCAATGCCGCTGCGGCCGAGCCGATCAAGATCGGCATGATCTGGGCCAAGACCGGCACCATCGTCGATCAATCGGAGTATCTCGCCCAGGGCGGCATGCTGGCGCTGGAACAGCGCAACAACATGCTGCTCGGCCGCCCCGCCGAGATCGTCTGGCTCGACGAGCCCAACCCGCAAGGCGCCCAGCAGAATGCCGAGCGTCTCGTCGGCGAGCACAAGGTCGTCGGCATGGTCGGCGGCGCGCTCAGCTCCTTCGCTCTCGCAATCTCGGCGGTCGCCAAAAAGGCCAAGGTGCCCTACATCGCCGCCAACGCCGCGACCGGCGAGCTGACCGGCAAGTCCTGCAACAAATACACCTTCCGCCTGCAGCCGCCGGTCGACGTGCATGTGCGGGTGCTGGCGCCCTACTGCGCCGATGTCGGCAAGAAATGGTATCTGCTGACCGCGGCCTATGCCTTCGGCCAGGACATCAAGCGCTCCTTCGAGGAATACGCGAAGGCCAACGGCATCACCATCGTCGGCGCCGATGAGGTGCCGGTCGGCACGCCCGACTATTCCTCCTTCATCCTCAAGATCCGGCAGGCCAAGCCCGACGTCGTCATCGGCGGCATCGCCGCCAGCGACCTCACCACCTTCCTGAAACAGTGGAACGAGCTCGGCATGAAGGGCCGCATACCCTTCGCCGAGATCTCGGTCGGCAACACCGATCTCTGGGGCGTCGGCCCCGACGCGGCCGACGGCCTCTACACCATCACCTGGTACTACAAGAACCCCAACAACCCGCCCGAAGAACAGGCGATGGCCGCCGCCTACGAGAAGAAATACGGGCGCCCCGCCGCCGACAAGGCCTGGATGGGCTGGATGGGCATGAAGACCCTGCTCGACTCGATCGAGGCGGCGAAGTCGACGGATTCGGCTGCAATCGTCGCGGCACTCGAAAAGTGGTCGACCAAGCGCGACGGACTCGACGTGCACTATCGCGACTTCGATCACCAGATGATCAGTCGCCTTCTGGTCGCCGGCATCAAGCCGAAGATAACCGACAAGTGGGACTATTTCGACATCAAGGCCGAACTGCCAAAAACCACGGCCGATATCGAGAAAGCCTTCGGCAGCCAGGCCGACAGCGCCTGCAAGATGGACGCCGTCTGAGGCAGCCATCCCCGACGTCGATGCGGCCGCGCAGTATCGTGCGGCCTGCCCGTCCCGCGCGTCCCTCGCGTCCTTTGCAGGAGCGGCCAATCCATGTTGGACATGATACTGTCCCAGACCGTCAACGGTCTGATCCTCGGTTTTCTCTACGTCCTGATCGCGATCGGGCTGTCGATCATCTTCGGCCTGCTCGGCATCGTGAACTTTGCCCACGGCGCCTTCTTCGCGCTCGGCGCCTATCTCGCGCTGGTCCTCGCCCGTGAATTCGGCTGGTGGGCCGCGCTGCTTGCGCCGCTGTTGACGGGCGGCATCGGAATGGTGGTCGAGGTCGTCCTGATCCGCCATCTCTACGGCAAGGAACCTCTTCTCGGCCTGATCCTGACCTTCGCGCTGGCGCTTCTCATCGAAGCCATTCTGCGGATGATCTTCGGCGGCGCGCCCCTGCCGTTCAGCGCACCGCGCTTCCTCGCAGGCTTCGTCGAATACGGCCCGATCCTGCTGACCAAGTACCGGCTCTTCGTCCTCATGGTGACGATCGCAGCCCTCGTCGCCTTCTGGGCCTTCCTCACCTACACGCCCTTCGGCCGCATCATCCGGGCGGGCTCCCGCGACGCCGAGATGGTCGGCCTCCTCGGCATCAACCTGCCCGTCGTCTTCAGCTTCGTCTTCGGCATCGGCTGCCTGCTCGCCGGCCTCGCCGGGCTGTTGGCGGCACCGCTCTGGACGGTGACGCCCTCGATGGCGGCGAGCGCCATCATGCCGGCCTTCGTCATCGTCACCATCGGCGGGCTCGGCTCCTATGCAGGCGCCATCATCGCCGGGCTGCTCGTCGGCATCACCATCGCCATGACCATCCAGTTCCAGCCGGAATGGTCGGGCGCGGCCATGTACGTGCTGATGGCGGCCATCCTGCTCGTGCGCCCTCGCGGCCTCTTCGGCGAAAAATGGGAGCGCTTCGAATGAGCCTTCGCACCCTCTTCACGCATCCCGCCCTCTGGGTCGGCCTCGTCCTCTGCGCCCTGACCGGACTGTGGCTGATGCTCGGCGCACCCGTGGGGCTGATCACCCAGATCGCCATCTACACGCTCTACGGCATGGGGGTGAACCTGCTGGTCGGCTATACCGGGCTCGTCCCCTTCGGCGCCTCCGTCTTCTTCGGCTGCGCCAGCTATGCCGCCGCCTTCTTCATGCTCGGCCGGATGTCGAACGACATTGGCGGCATCCTGCTCTCCGTGCTGTTCTCGCTGGCGCTCGGCCTCGTGCTCGGCGCACTGGTCCTGCGCCGCAAGGGCCTCTATTTCTCGCTGCTGACCCTGGCCTGCTCCCAGATCGCCTTCGAGGTCGCCTTCAAATGGACGGCCGTCACCGGCGGCGAGAACGGGCTGCAGGGCGTCGCGCGCCCGACCTTCCCAAACGATCTCGCCTTCCATGGCTTCGTCATCGCCTGCGTCGTGGCGGGCGTCTGGCTGCTCTGGCGCATCGTGCATTCGCCCTTCGGGCGGGCCTTGCAGGCGGTGCGCGACAATGAGCAGCGGGCGCGCAGCCTCGGCTTCAACGTCTATCTTCTGCGGCTCGGCTCCTTCGTGCTGATGGCGGGCTTCGTCGGCTTCGCCGGCTCGCTGCTGACCTTCCTGCTGCAGGGTGTCTACGCCAATAATCTGAGTTGGCAGCATGCGGGCGACGCCCTGCTCATGACGGTACTCGGGGGCGTCCATCACTTCCTCGGCCCGCTCTGGGGCGCGATCAGCTTCATCATCTTGGAGAACCGGCTTTCGGCCGTCACCGAGAACTGGTGGCTGATCTTCGCGCCGATCCTGATCCTGTTCGCGCTGCTCTCGCCCGAAGGCATCACCGGGCTCGTGCAGCGCCTCAGTGGGCGCCAGCGCTGGACGCTGACGCGCAACACGATTCCGCCGCGCCCGGCCGTGATCGAGCCCTATGTCAGCGCCGCACAGGCCATGGACCCGGACAAGCCGGTCCTGGAGACACGCAAGCTCTCCAAGCAGTTCGGCAGCCTGGTCACCGCCAGGGAGATCGATCTTCAGATCAGGCCCTTCGTCCTGCACTCGATCATCGGCCCGAATGGCGCCGGCAAGACGACCTTCTACAACATGCTCACCGGCGTGCTGCCGCCGAGCGCCGGCCAGGTCTTCTTCGAAGGCCGCGACATCACTAGGCTGCCGATGCATGCCCGCGCCCGGCTCGGCATCGCCCGCTCCTTCCAGATCCTCTCGATCTTCCCGAACCTGACCGTGTTCGAGAATGTCCGCATCGCCGTGCAGGCGCAGCGCCTCGGCGCCCGCGGCCTGCTGCGCGACGCCCATGACATCGAGGACATCAATGCGCGCAGCTGGTCGCTGCTCGATGCGGTCGGCCTCGTCGAGCAGGCTGCCGAGACCAGCCAGGACCTGCCGCACGGCGCCAAACGCCTGCTCGAGATCGCGGTGACGCTGGCGATCGAATCCAAGCTGCTGCTGCTAGACGAGCCGCTGGCCGGCCTCGCCGAGGCCGACCGGATCGTCGTCGCGGACCTGATCCGTCGGCTCGCCCAGCGTCATGCCGTCCTGCTGATCGAGCACGATATCGACCGCGTGCTTGCCATCTCCGACCGCATTTCGGTGCTGCATCAGGGCCGCATGATCGCCGACGGCAAGCCGGCCGACGTCGCGCGCAACCCGGAGGTGATCGCCGCCTATCTCGGCGCCGCCAAGGATGGCGAGCGCGCCACGGCGCCGGCCGTGAACCGCAGCAAGGGCGCGGCAAGCCCCGTGCTGCTCGATGCCTCGGACATCGCCGCCGGCTATAGCGGCAGCACGGTCCTCTCGGGCATCGACCTGACGATCCGTGAAGGCGAGGCGGTGGCGCTGCTCGGCCGCAACGGCGTCGGCAAGACGACGCTGCTGCGGGCGCTGACGGGCAGCCTGCCACTCGACCGGGGCAGCATCCGCTTCGCCGGCACGGATCTGCGCAAGCTTCGCCCCTTCGAGATCAACCGGCTCGGCGTCTCGCTGGTGCCGGAGGGCCGGCGCCTCTTCCCGAACCTGACCGTGACCGAGAATCTGCTGCTCGCCCAGCGCCCGGGCGGCATCAGCCTGGAGGAGGCCTTCACCCTGTTCCCGCGCCTCAAGACGCGGCAGGCGGCCAAGGCAGAGAACCTCTCCGGTGGCGAGCGCCAGATGGTGGCGATCGCCCGCGCCCTAATGGTCCCGAGCAAGCTCATCCTGCTCGACGAGCCCTTCGAGGGGCTGGCGCCGGCCGTCGTCAACGAGGTCATGGAGGCCTTGGTGAAGCTGCGCGGGCGCGTCGCGATGGTGATCGTCGAGCATCATGCCGAGCTGGTGCTGCCGATCGTCGACCGGGCCTATGTGCTGGTCAACGGGCAGGTCGCCTTCGCAGGCGATGCCGCAGAGCTCGAACATGACGAGGCGATGCAGGCCCGCCTGCTCGGCGTCGTCGAAACCCAGGGACAATGCGCGGCCTGAGGGGCCGCGAGAGGAGAAAGACCGTGGATTTCCAGATCACCGGGGCCACCCGCCTCAACGTCATCGTCGGCGAGCCGATCGCGCAGGTGAAATCGCCGGGCGGCATGACCGCCGCTTTCGCCGAGCGTGGCCATGACGGCATCGTCGCTCCCGTCCGCGTCGCGCCCGAGCATCTCGAAGCCTTCCTCAAAGCCGCCGACCACCTGCCGAATCTCGACGGCATCATCGTCACCGTCCCGCACAAATTCACCTGCCACCGCCACTGCGCCAGCGCGACCGAGCGCGGCGATTTCCTCGGCGCGGTCAACATCATGCGCCGCCGCAAGGACGGCGCCTGGCATGGCGAGATGGTCGACGGGCTCGGCTTCGTCGGGGCGGTCAAGGCCAATGGCGGGGAGCCCGCGGGCAAGCGCGCCTTGCTGATCGGCGCGGGCGGCGCCGGCTCGGCCATCGCGCTCGCACTCGTCGATGCCGGCGTCAGTGAGCTCGCGATTCATGACGCCGATACGGCCCGGCGCGACGAACTGATCGCGCGGCTGAACCGCAAGGGCAAGGCCAGGGTCTTCGCCGGCTCGCCGGATCCGACCGGCTTCGGCCTCGTCGCCAACGCCACCCCGGCCGGCATGAAGGCGGGCGACGCACTGCCGGTCGAGGTCGAAAAGCTCTCACCGGACACCTTCGTCGGCTGCGTCATCACCGTTCCCGCCATCTCGCCGCTGATCGAAGCGGCGCGCGCTCGGGGATGCCGGACTTCTACGGGCACGCAGATGTACCAGGCGCTGCAGAGCGCGATGGTGGACTTCCTGCTCGCCGGCGAGCGCATCGGCTGAGGTCGCCATGTTCACGACGCTGAAGGCCCTGCCCGAGCAGGGGGAATACGATCTCATCGTCGTCGGCTCGGGCGCCGCCGGCCTGTCGGCCGCGGTCTTTGCCGCGATCGAGGGCCGCTCCGTCCTCGTGATCGAGCGGACCGAGCATGTCGGCGGTACGAGCGCGCTCTCGGCCGCCACGACCTGGATCCCCAATTCGATGCACGCGGCGAAGGTCGCGACCGGGGACAGCCTCGAAAAGGTCTCCCGCTTCCTCGACGGCGTCGTCGGCAACCGCTCCTCCGCGCGCCTGCGCGACGCCTTCCTGCGCGCCGGGCCCCAGGCCATCGCGACGCTGGAGAGCCGCACCGACGTCCATTTCCGGCCCTATGCGACCCATCCGGACTATGAATCGGATGTCGAGGGCTCGACGCTGCGCGGCCGCGCCCTGGAACCGGCGCCCTTCGACGGACGCCGGCTCGGCGCCGACATGACCCGCATTCGTCCGCCGATCCCGGAATTCACGCTGTTCGGCGGCATGATGATCGACCGCACCGATATCGGCCACCTGCTCAACCTGCGCAAATCCTGGAAATCGTTCCGGCATGCGGCCGGTATCCTCGGCCGTTACGGGCTGGACCGCCTGCACGGGCATCGCGGCACGCGGCTGGTCATGGGCAACGCCTTGATCGGCAGCCTGCTCCTGACCCTGAAGAAGCACGGCGGCACGGTGCTGACGGACGCCTCGGTGACGGAACTTCTAACGGGGTCGGCCGGCGTCAACGGCGTCGTCGTCGCGCAGGACGGCGCCCACCGTTCCATCGCGACGCAGCTCGGCGTCGTGCTCGCCTCCGGCGGCTATAACCGCCATCCCCAGCGGCGCGGCGAGATGCTCAATGCGCCCACGCCTGCCGTCAGCCCGGCCGCCCCCGGACATACCGGCGCGATGCAGGATCTCGCGCTGAAGCTCGGCGCGCGCTTCGGCGAAGGCAATCTCGACAACGCCTTCTGGGCTCCGGTCTCGACCCGCAAGCGGCCGGACGGGACGACCGCGGTCTTCCCGCATTTCGTGCTCGACCGCAGCAAGCCCGGCACCGTCTGCGTCGACCAGACCGGCCGCCGCTTCGTCAATGAATCGACCTCCTACCATCTGTTCAGCCGGGCGATGTTCGAGGCCAATCGCAACCGCCCGACGATCCCCTGCTGGATCGTCACCGATGCCGAGGGCCTGCGGCGCTACGGCCTCGGCATGGTCCGCATGGGCACGAAGAACCTGCAGCCCTTCCTGGCCGACGGCTATCTGATCGAAGGTGCGACGATCCCCGATCTCGCGACCAAGCTCGCGATCGACCCGGCAAAGCTGTCGGAAACCGTCGCCCGGATGAACGAATACGCCCGCAGCGGCGTCGACCCCGAATTCGGCCGCGGCACGACCGACTACCACCGCATCAATGGCGATGCCTCGCGCGGCTTCCCGAACCCGACGCTCGGCCCGATCGCGACCGCACCCTTCTACGCGGTCAAGCTGACGCCCGGCGATATCGGCGCCGCGACCGGGCTCGTCATCGACGAGGATGCGCAGGTGCTGGGCGAAGGCGACCGGCCGATCGGCCATCTCTATGCCTGCGGCAACGAGGCGAATTCGATCATGGGCGGCACCTATCCGGGGCCGGGCATCACGATCGGCCCGGCGATCACCTTCGCCTTCCGCGCCGTCCGCCATGCGCTCGGCCAGGGCGCGGACCGGCAAGCCACTCCGGCGCCGGAACGGGCTGCGTGATGAGCGAGGCGCTGCCGCAATCCTGCGACCTGCTGGTGATCGGCTCGGGCGCCGGCGGCCTCGCCGCCGCCGTCACCGCCGCCGCGCTCGGCCTCGACGTCGTCGTGGTCGAGAAGGATAGCCATTTCGGCGGCACCACGGCCTGGTCCGGCGGATGGATGTGGATTCCGCGCAACCCGCTCGCCCGGGCGGCCGGGATCGACGAGGACGAGGAGATCATCCGCACCTATCTGCGCCATGAGCTCGGTGCGGATTACGACGAGACCTTCGTCACCACCCTGCTGGAGCAGGGGCCGCGCATGGTCTCCTTCTTCCAGCGCGAGACGGCGGTCGATTTCGTCGACGGCAATCTCATCCCGGATTTCCATGGCAAGTCTCCGGGCGCCGGCACCGGCGGGCGTTCGCTCTGCGCCAAGCCCTTCGACGGGCGCGCGCTCGGCGCCCGCCTCAAGGATTTGCGCCCGCCCCTGGAGGAGGTGGCGCCCTTCGGCATGAATATTGGCTCCGGCGCCGATCTGCGCCATTTCCTCAATGCCACGCGCAAACTCCCCTCCTTCCTGCATGTGCTGCAGCGCCTCGCACGGCATTTCGCCGATCGCGCAGGCCACGGCCGCGGCCTGCATCTGGTCAACGGCAATGCGCTGGCGGCGCGTCTCCTGAAATCGGCCGATGATCTCGGCGTGACGCTACGGAGCAACACGGCCGCGATCGAGATGCTGCGGGAGGGCGACCAGATCGCCGGAGCCGTGGTCGAGGCCGGCGGACGGCGGCAGAGCATCCGGGCGGCGCGCGGCGTGGTGCTCGCGACAGGCGGCTTTCCCCACGATACCAAGCGCAAGGCCGAACTGTTTCCGCATGCGCCGACCGGCCGGGAGCATTGGTCGGCAGCGCCCTCCGCCAATACGGGCGACGGCATCAGGCTCGGCGAGGCGGTCGGCGGACATGTGGAGCCCGGCCTGCCCAATGCCGGCGCCTGGGCGCCGGTCTCGCTCGTGCCGAAGCCGGACGGTTCCGTCGGCCGCTTTCCGCATCTGATCGAGCGCGCCAAGCCGGGCGCGATCATGATCCGCCGCGACGGCCAGCGCTTCTGCAACGAGGCCGATTCCTATCACGACGTGATGCAGGCGCTGTTCGCTGCCACGCCGCCCGGCGAGCCCGCCGAATGCTGGCTGATCTGCGACCACGCCTTCTTGCGGCGCTATGGACTCGGCCGCGCAAGGCCCCGCCCCTTCCCGATCGGCTCTTGGCTCCAGAACGGCTATCTGCGCCGCGGCGACACGATCGAGGCGCTCGCCGCCGCCTGCGGCATTGATGGCGCCGGCTTGTCCGAGACGGTCACACAGTACAATCGCGAGGCAGAACAAGGCCGCGATCCCGCCTTCGGCCGCGGGGACACGCCCTATAACCGCATGCAGGGCGACCCCGAGCATCGACCCAACCCTTGCGTCGGCCCGATCGGACCCGGCCCCTTCTTTGCCGTGAAAATCGCCCCCGGCAGCCTCGGCACCTTCGCCGGGCTGAAGACGGATGCCTCGGCGCGCGTGCTCGACGGCGAGGGAGCGCCGATTCCGGGCCTCTATGCCGTAGGCAACGACATGTCGAGCATGATGGCCGGGCGCTATCCGGCCGGCGGCATCACGCTCGGGCCGGCCATGACCTTCGGCTACGTCGCCGCCCATCATGCCAGCGGCGTGCCGCTCGCCAACAACCGTTTCTGATGCCGGAGAGAGCCATGCGCTACGAAATCGCCACCTTGACCATCCGCCTCGGCAAGGCCGCCGCCGTCACCGCCGCGATCGACGCCGCCTTCAAGGCCGGTGAGGCGAAGGGAGAGCTCCATGGCTGCTGGGCGAGTGAGATCGGCACGCTGAACCAGATCATCCTCCTGCGCGGCTTCACGGACGAGGCGGAGCTGCGCCGGGAGCGCGAGCGCATCCTCGCCAGCGGCAACCCCTTCGGCTGCGGCGAGGATATCGTGACGCTCGCATTCGACAGCTACGCGCCCTTCCCTTTCCTGCCGCCGATCAAGCCCGGCCGTTACGGGAGCGTCTACGAGATCCGCACCTATATGCTGAAGCATGGCGGCGTGCCTCCCACGATCACCGCCTGGGAGGCGGCAGTGCCGGCTCGCGTCGAACTCTCGCCGCTCGTCATCGCGATGTATGCTCTCGATGGCCCGGCACGCTTCACCCATATCTGGCCCTTCGCCAGCCTCGACCAGCGCGCCGCCATCCGCGCCGATGCCGTGGCGAAGGGGCTCTGGCCGCCGAAGGGCGGCCCGCAATGGCTGACCGGCGAGATGTATTCGACGATCGCGCTCCCCACCGCGATCTCCCCGCTCGCCTGATCGGGAGCACAGGCCATGCCAACGATCTCGCTCGCCTATCTCACCAGCGTCCCGCTCAGCCCGCCCGACGCCATTCGTCTCGCCACCGACCTCGGCTACGACGCCGTCGGCCTGCGCGCGCTTCCCGCGGCTCCGGGAGGCGACGCCAGCCCGCTCATCGAAGATGCCCCATTGAGCGCAGAAACGCGCCGGGCGCTCGCCTCGGGCGTGCCGATCTTCGACGTCGAGATCGTCCGGCTGGGCGCGGATTTTTCGGTTGAGACCTTCCGGCCCTTCCTCGATCTCTGCGGCGAGCTCGGTGCGCGTGCGATCCTCGTCGCGGGCGACGACCCCGACGAAGCACGGCTGACCGCATCCTTCTCGGCCTTCTGCGAGGCCGCCGCCCCTTTCGGCTTGACCGGCGATCTCGAATTCATGCCCTGGACGAAGGTGCCCGATGCTCGCTCCGCGCTGCGGATCGTCACCGCCGCGGCCCAGCCGAACGGCCGCGTGTTGGTCGATGCCCTCCATGCTGGTCGTTCTCAAACCACCCTCGCCGATATCGCCGCGATTCCCGCAGCGCGGCTGAGCTACGCCCAGATCTGCGACGCGCCGGGCGAGATTCCGGCGACCGACGAGGGGCTGATCCACACCGCTCGCCAGGCGCGGCTCCTGCCCGGCGAGGGCGGCATCGATCTCACCGGCATCTTCAGCCAATTGCCAGCCGAGCTACCGATCAGCGTTGAAATCCCCCACCTCGAACGCTCCGCGCAGCTCGGCGTCCGCGAATGGGCGAAGCAGGCCCTGGCCGCGACACGCATGGCGCTGGCCGCCCGCGACGTTGCGATGGCCAACGGAGCGTCACTGCGCCGGCCGGAGGCTGCGCTGTGAACGCGATCGACCTGCAGGGGCGCATAGCCCTGCTCAGCGGTGGTTGCGGCGGCATCGGCCGCGCCGTGGCCGAACGGTTTTCCGCCTCGGGGGCGACCGTCGTGACCTGGGACCTGGCGGAGGAGGCGGGCGATCACGTCGACGTCACCGACGAGGGCGCAGTGTCGCGGGCGACAGCACGCTTGCTCGACCGGCATGGCCGTGTCGATATCCTCGTCAATTGCGCCGGTATCACCGGCCCCAATAGGCTGATCGAGGACTATTCCTTCGCAGATTGGCAGCGCACCGTCGACATCAGCCTGACCAGCACCTTCCTGTGCTGCCGGGCCATCGTGCCTACCATGCGGGCGCAGAACAGCGGCCGCATCATCAATCTCGCCTCTATCGCCGGCAAGGAGGGCAACGCGACGATGACGGCCTATTCGGCTGCGAAAGGCGCCGTCATCGCCCTGACCAAGTCACTCGGCAAGGAACTCGCGGATACGGACGTCCGTGTGAACTGCGTTGCGCCCGCGGTCATCGCCACGCCGATGAACCAGCAGATGACACCGGATGCCTATGCAGCGGTCGTTGCCAAGATCCCGCTGGGACGCCCCGGACGACCGGAGGAAGTCGCCGCGATGATCGCCTGGCTGGCGTCCGACGAATGCTCGTTTTCGACCGGTGCCTGCTTCGATCTCTCCGGCGGTCGCGCGACTTACTAAAAGTGCTTGATCCACGCATAGAACCGACCTTGTGGCCAGCTCTCGTCGCGATGTTCAGGATGGCTAGGTCAATGCGGAGACTGAAGATGCGACACATCCTCGGTCCGCTGCCTCCATAGGCTGAAGAGTCCCATTCAGGGCATCCCAACGCTCGCCCCTTTGTTCGGCGCTCTCCGGGTCAGCCTCTGCAGCAGATCCAGACCCGGGACCGTCGTGCCGCCCTGGCGCAGTGTCAGTCCGCCCCCTGAGAGAAAACGTCCCTTTGGGAAAACCTCGCGTAGGCGGGCATTGGCAGCCTCCGCGCGGGGCCGAGCGGGGCGCGACCGTTCTCGGAGCTATTGCTATCGAGCGTTCGGAGCAGAGCTCGCGTCTACGCTGAGAACGCGCCTTTCGATATGAAGGATCACCTCAAGGCGAGAGGCTACCGATGGTCGGAGGGGAGTGACGGAAGGCCGCGCGCCTGGTGGATAGAAATCGACGAAGAGCTCTAAGACGACGAGCTCCGTTACCTCTGTTCTGACAGTTACTGCTGGGAGGACGCCGAGCCACTGACGCGACGACTGACGGCTGTTGATCGGTTTCGGGCGTGATCTGTTGCGCCTCGAGGAGGCCGTCGTCCAAGGCCGCAGTCGGCAGCACCCAACAGGTATCCCGCGAAAGCGCGCTAAAGGGCTCGGACCTCAACGAGGTCGGGCGTAGGTCGAAATCTCTGCAGTTTGAACCAGGCCTCCGGCAGCCCGGCTTGCTCGATCATCAGCCGTCCGAGGCCTACCTTGTCGTCTGGTGCCTGCTTGTGCCAAGCCTCCAGCCGGTCAACATTCGCCGTGATACCGATCGCCCCGGCCATTTGTTCGGCATCGCGCCTGACTGCCGAGTTGGGCAGAACGGCACGAAGAAAGAGCAAATGCCTCGATAGATCAGAAGTTACATGGTCTGAGTTCGGCACGCCTTTGAGAACTTCGGAGTAAAGCGCTTCCCAAAACTCACCGGCGCCCGGGAGCACGAGTTCGAACGGCACAATCGTCAAATGCTCCAAGTCGTTATCGAGTGCCGCGACTTGACGCCGTTGCGGTACCGGCAATGCTTCGGCGGGAGCGAACTGCCAAACCCGATCAACCAGATAGCGCTCCAGGTGACGCAACTCGTGAGCTTCAATTCGATGGTCGAGCTCGCCACTGACTACGACATGAGCGGCTCGCGAATTGGGATCGACCTTGGCAAATGAGCGGTTCCAAACGTCGAGGAACCCCGCTTCACTGGGAACCGGCCGACGCATTCTGACAAGGTAGCCTGATTGCCCCTCGATATATTTAGCAAGAGTCCGGGCCTCTTGGCTGACTCTAAGACTGGAATCGATCCGCACCCGTCATCCCCTACCGCGCGCGACCGCCGCGCTCGGAGGCATTGATAGGGCCGAAGCAATAGATGGTCGAGCCGGCCACCGTCTGCGCTCTATCGCCTCGATCCGCGTCAGCATCCCGCCACTTGTAGAAGCCGATCTCGTTCGCAAATTCACGGCCGGCCGCCAACTCGACGTCCTCGAGCGACGATAGCTTGAAGTTTAGGCCGATAGGTGTCGCGGCCGATGCACTTGGACACTGACTGTGCCAGGCCGTGCGAAACTTGAGAGGGCTGCGCGATAGGCCCCCTGGCTCAACAGCCGTCACAGAGGCATCACCCAATGTGCGCCCGCAGATCGAGATCCTGCCTTTGGCGAATGCGGCGGAGGTCTATCAGCGAACGCAATCGAGCGACGCCAAATTTCGCATGGTTCCGATGATGGTGGTCCTCAGCGCTGATCCGTTGGCGCCCCAAATCCTGACATTGGATGCTTGCCCGAAAGCGGACGCCTGCCGAGCACCCACCTGGAACGCTCCAAGGCTGGTGCCAGAAGAGATGCCGGAAGCTGAATCATCGTGACTGGCTGCTTCCGTGCGTTGGAAAGCTTCATCTCACCAGTGCAGAAGGCGTGGAAAGATAAGCGCGCCGAGCGCTGCAACGATCACGGTCGCTATAGTGTATCAGGTTGCTAGAAAGGCCGCCGTATCATCCGGGCAATGCAGGCCGTAGGCGACAGTAGCAAGGCCAGCCGAGGCGAGGCCGGCAAAGGCCCCTGTCAGGACTCGATCTACAGGCGCGCCGCGGCGCGCCAGCAGCAGCAGCAGGATGAGCGGAAGCAGCGCGTAAAGCGGCACCGCGATCAGGCAGGCTCGCCAGTAGCGGCCGAAGATCAAGGCATGCCATTGTTCGGCCGGCGCCTGCATCAGCGTCAGCAGCGCCCAGCCAGCCGCCACGAGGAGCGGAGCCGCGATAACGCGGCCTTGGCGATGACCGACAGCGTCGTCCAGGCGCTGGTGAAATCTGGCCTGGCGCCGAGCGTGAGCAGCACGAGCCCAACCGTGATCGCGAGTGCTGCGAGGGCACAGAGCCGCGTCGTGCGGCGCAGCCAGCCGCCATCTCGGAAGATGGCAGCGGCAGCGGTGCAGGGCAAGGGACGCAGGCCGAGTTGGCCCAGCTATGTCGAGCCCGCCGGTCTGTCTCGGATGTCGGTTCGTCGCTGAAATCATCGCTTTTGCAGAATGTAGTGAACTGCCCAGCATTGGCGTCTCACGCCGCACATGGCAATCTTGCCCTAGCGAGGCGCGTGCATTTCTCCGATGGGATTTACCTCGATCGAAAGATCAATCTCGGTTCCTCCCCTTCAGACGCCATCGCAATGGGCCGCCTATGCGGAGGATTGCTTATTGCGAATTCAGCACGCCACCGACTTTGCCAAAGTACTGGACCTTTGACTGTAGCTCTAGCCGATTGCTTGGCTGGCAAGTGCGATACGGCGCGGACCGAGAGCCGATAGCGGCGCGAACGGCGTCCGTCCCAGCCCCATCGACGTGGCGCTGTCGTGGATTTGCATTCCGCTTGCAACCAGAAAGTTCGTAAAGGCGGCATTGCATGCTGGCGTGTCGGCACGCAGGAATCGCCCGGCATGCGCCTCGACATGCGGGCGCGAGACGACGATCGCATCATCCTCGCTCGCAGCGACGACAGGGCCGATGACATGCCCTCGGCCGAAAGGCCGGCACAGGGCAAAGGCGACGATATCGTCATTGCGAACGAGGACGTACCCTCGCGACACCGGCAGCAAGGCCTGGAAGGCGACGGAGCGATCATGGCCGGTCGCGGCATGGTCGAGCCGCAGAAGACTGTCGTGATCGCTCTCGGCGAGAGGGCGAACCAAGCCTTCCACCTTTGCCGAAGGCGCAACCATCCCGGGAGTCGGCGCTTCCAGCGTCGCCTCTCCCTGGCACCGCAGAATCTTCTGTTCGTAACCATATCCGAGCGAACGATAGAGCCGCTTTGCCTCTCGTGTCGCGTTGAGGCCGAAGACGGCCCCCTTGTTCAGCTCATGCGCCTTTTCCATGAGCCAGCGGCCCGCGCCCTGTTCCTGCAGCCGAGGCAGGGTGATGAGCATGCAGACCATGGCGAAATCCGCGTCGTAGCGCAGCCACATCACAGTTCCGACCACCCGCCCGATCTCGTCAACGGCGGCGAGCCCCTGCCCCAGTTCGAGCAGCATTTGCCAGTCGCTGTCCCGGTGCGGCCATCCCACCGAAACGGAAAGCGCATGCAGCAGCTTGGGATCGACCTGCTTGATGTCGCGCAAGGTGAGCTCGAACGTGTCGATATGCAGTCGAGCAATCGTCTCCAAAGCGCGGCCTCCGCCGTGTCCACGGCTCTGTCCGGCCTGGGATCCGGCCGGTTTACCGATCGGTTGTAAACCAATCTTGCAACAGGAAGCACCGTTCTTCCGGGGCATTTCGGCAGGGAAGTCCGTCAGACCGCGATGAAACGATTCGACCACCGGCGCACCGCCCCTATCCTGTCGCGAGCGCAGCTGGAACCGGAGCCGTCCGTGACGCCGGAAGAGATCCTGAAGGCATTGATCCGATTCCCCTCCGTGGTGGGGCAGTCCAACGCCGCCATCGCGGGCTGGGTCGTGCAGTATCTCGGCGACTTCGGCATCGAAGCACAGCTACTCCCCGGCCCGGAAGGCGACCGGGCAAACCTGTTCGCCACGATCGGCCCGCGCGATGTCGCCGGCCTCGTCCTGTCCGGCCATATGGACGTCGTCCCGGCGCAGGAGCCGCAATGGAGCGCCGATCCGTTTCAGCTGCGCGCGGAGGGCGACAAGCTGTTCGGGCGCGGCACGAGCGACATGAAGGGGTTTCTCGCCGCGGTGCTCGCGATCGTCCCGGCTCTGGTTGCCCTGAAGTCCGCCCGGCCAATCCACCTCGCCTTCTCCTATGACGAGGAGGCCGGCTGTCGTGGCGTTCCCCATCTCATCGCCCGGTTGCCCTCGCTCTGCGCCATGCCAGCGGCAGCCGTCATCGGAGAGCCGAGCGGGCTCCGGCCGATCCTCGCCCATAAGGGCAAGGCCGCCGCGCGCGCCGAGATTCACGGCCGGTCCGGCCATTCCTCCCGCCCCGATCTCGGTCTCAATGCCATCCATGCAATGGGGCGGGTGATCGCGGCAGCGGACAAGGCTGCCTCGAAGCTGAGCGACGGCCCGCTCGATCCCGTCTTCGAACCGCCCTACTCCACCATCCAGATCGGCACGATCCGTGGCGGCGACGCGCTGAACATCATCCCGGAAAGCTGCATCGTCGAGATCGAGGCGCGCGCCATCGCCGGCGCTTCGCCGGCGGCCTTGCTCGAACCGGTTCGCCAGGCGCTCGAGGCCCTGAGGGCCGAGGGCTTCGGAACCAGCTGGCAGCCGATCGCCGGCTACCCTGCCCTGTCCCTCCCCTCCGATGCGCCGATCGCCCGCCTCATGACCCGGATCACGGGCGAAGCGCCTCTCGCGGCAGTGAGCTATGGCACGGAGGCCGGCCTCTACCAGGCTGCCGGAATCGACGCGATCATCTGCGGGCCTGGCGACATCGCCCGCGCCCACAAGCCCGACGAATACATCACGCGCCGCGAGCTTGCGGCCTGCGTCGGCATGCTCGAACGGCTCTGCGCGCAATTCGCGCAGGAAACACTCTGATCTCCCGATCTCAAGGAGCTCGCCTTGACCTTCCTTTTCAATTCGACTGACGAGCGGGCACGGGTGTTCGCAGCGCGGTTTGCCGAAGAGCTGCCCGATATCCGCTTCATCAGAACCAGCGATCCCTACGACCCCGCCGAAATCCGCTACCTGATCACCTGGACGGCGCCGGAGAATCTCGAGCGCTTCTCCAATCTGGAGATCCTGTTCTCGATCGGGGCCGGCATCGACCAGATGAACACGGATGGCTTGCCGGCCGAGGTCCTGGTCGTGCGGATGGTCGACGAGGGCATCACCCGGATGATGCAGGAATACGTCACGCTCGGCGTTCTCGCCCTGCACCGGCAATGGCCGCTCTACATCGCCCAGCAGAGAGCTGCACACTGGGAACCCTACGATCTCGTATCCGCCCCGGACAGGCAGATCGGCGTGCTGGGGCTGGGCATGATGGGGTCGGCGGTCATCGAGCGCCTGAAGCCCTTCGGCTTCCCGATTTCCGGTTGGAGTCGCTCGCCGCGGACGATCGACGGGATTCGCTGCCTTCACGGATCGGCGGGCCTTGCGACCCTGCTCGCCGAAACCGACATCCTGATCTGCCTGCTGCCGCTCACGCCGGAGACCGTCGGCATCCTGAACGCGGAACTCTTCGCGCAGCTGCCTGCCGGCGCCGGCCTCGTGCATGTCGGCCGCGGACAGCATCTCGACCACGCCGCCCTTCTTGATGCCCTCGACAGCAGCCATCTCTCGGCTGCCGTCCTCGATGTCACCGAGCCGGAGCCGCTGCCGGTCGATCATCGCCTGTGGAGCCATCCCAAGGTGATCCTGACACCGCATATCGCCAGCAAGGTCGAGGCAGCGCCTGCGGCCAAGGCCGTCATTGAGAACCTCCGCCGTCATCGCTCCGGCATGCCGCCGATCGGCCTCGTCGATCGCAGGCGTGGCTACTGAATCTCCCTAGTACCGAACGAAAGGCTCTCCCATGTCCCTCCTCATCAAGCTCGACCTTGCCCCGACCAGCGAGCCCAAGCACTCGAAGGCGGCCGCCGACCGCCTGATCTCCGGCGATCCCTCGTTCAAGACCTGGGCCCAGGACCAGTCCCGCAACGAGCCCGTGCGCACCGGCGTGTGGGAAGCGACACCCGGCGAAACCCGCTCGATCAAGGGCGAGACCGTAGAGTTCTGTTACATCCTCTCGGGCGTCGTCGAACTGACCGAGCAAGGCCAGCCGCCGCGCACCTTCAGCGCCGGCGACAGCTTCGTGATGAAGCCCGGCTTCGTCGGCGTCTGGAAGACGATCGAGACCGTCCGCAAGATCTACGTGATCGTCGGCTGACGTAAGCGTACCGAAGAATCGGCCGCCCGGGACCTCGCAAACAGGATTTCCGGTCGGCGGGGCGGCCCTCACAGGCGCAAACTTCGGGCCGGGCGGAACTAGGCTCGGTCGACCACCATCCGGAGATACGCCGTGCCGCTGAGTTTCGATCCCGCTTCGGTCACGCTCCCGCGCGGCCATTTCATCGCCGGCGAATGGGTCGACGCCAGGGATGGCATTGATCTGCATCGCCCCTCCGACGCGATTGCCTTTGCCGCCTGCCCCGTTGCCGATGCCGATATCGTCGACCGCGCCGTGGCCGCCGCCAAGGCAGCCCTCGCGCAAAGCGGCTGGGGACGGCTGGCGCCGCGCGAGCGTGCCCGCGCGCTCCACCGCTGGGCCGATCTCATCGAGGCGGAAGCGGAAACCCTGGCGCGGCTGGAGTGCATCGCCTCGACCCGGCCGATCTCCGAGCTGATGGCGGGCGACGTCCCCGTGACGGCCGAGCAAATCCGCTTCTTCGCCGAATTCGCCGATAAGGAAGGCGGCGATCTTGTCCCGACGGGCTCCGACAACTTCGGCATGATCGCGACCGAGCCCTATGGCGTCGTCGGCGCCATCACGCCCTGGAACTTCCCGATCAACATGGCCGGCTGGAAGCTCGGTCCCGCGCTCGCGGCCGGCAATGCCGTCGTACTGAAACCATCCGAGATGACGCCGTTCGCGACGATCTACCTGGCGGAGTTGTCGGTTCGGGCCGGATTGCCGGCCGGCTTGATCAACATCGTGCTCGGCGACGGTCGGACGACCGGCACCGCGATCACCGGCCATCCCGATATCGCCAAGGTCAGCTTCACCGGCTCGACCGCCGCCGGCGCCGCGATCATGGAGAACATCGCCCGCACCGGCATCAAGCCGATGACGCTGGAGCTCGGCGGCAAGAGCCCGCAGCTCGTCTTCGCCGATGCCGATCTGCCGCAGGCAGCCGCCGCCATCGCCCGCAGCATCCTCGGCAATGCCGGGCAGGCCTGCGTCGCAGGCTCGCGCCTGATCGTGGCGGAAAGCGTCGCGGAGGAGCTGGTCGACCTCATCGTCGAACGTATGCGCGCGGTCCGGCCCGGCCCGACCTGGGATGCGACGAGCGCCTATTCGCCGATCATCTCGGAGCGGCAGATCGCTCGCATGGAAAGCATCGTGGATGCGGCGGTCGCGCGCGGCGCCAAGTGCCGGCTCGGCGGTGAACGCCTCGACCGCGCGGGCTATTTCTATGCGCCGACCGTGCTGGAGGGCGTCGACGCCATCTCGCCTGCCGTGACCGAGGAAATCTTCGGGCCGGTCCTGACCGTCCAGACCTTCCGGGAGGAAGAGGAAGGGCTTGGGCTCGCCGATCATCCGACCTACGGGCTTTGCGCCGGCCTCTACACGCGCGACCTGTCGCGGGCGCTGCGCGCGATCAACCGCCTGCAGGCCGGCACCGTTTGGGTCAATCGCTACGGGCGCTCGCGCGACCACATCCTGCCGACCGGCGGCTACAAGCAGTCCGGCCTCGGCAAAGACCTCGGGCGCGAGGCCTATCTTGCGAACCGGAAATCGAAAAGCGTCCTGATCGCGCTGTGAGGAGCAAACCGTGACATCCTACAAGATCGCCCTGATCCCAGGTGACGGCATCGGCAGCGCCGTCATCGACGCGACCTGGGAGGTGCTGACCAAGGCGGCTTCCGGCGCGGGCTTCGCGCTCGACGGCACCAGCTTCCCCTGGTCCTGCGACTTCTACGAGGAGACCGGCGCGATGATGCCGGCCGACGGCATCGAGACCCTGCGCGGCTTCGACGCGATCCTGCTCGGCGCGGTCGGCTGGCCCAAGCGCGTGCCGGATTCGGTCTCGCTGCACGGGCTGCTGCTGCCGATCCGCAAGGCCTTCGTGCAATACGCCAATATCCGGCCGCATCGCCTGCTGCCGGGCGTCGAGGGACCGCTGCGCGCGGGCGCCTTCGACATCCTGTGCATTCGCGAGAACACGGAGGGCGAGTACGCAGGAGCCGGTGGACGCGTCCATAACGGCACGGCCGATGAGGTCGCCGTCGAGACATCGATCTTCACGCGCAAAGGCGTCGAGCGCATTCTGCGCTTCGGCTTCGAGCAGGCTCGCAAGCGCCGCGGCAAGCTCGCCTCGGTGACGAAGTCCAACGCCCAGAAATATTCGATGGTGTTCTGGGACGAGATCACCGCCAAACTCGCGGCGGATTATCCCGATGTCGAAGTCGCGAACTACCACATCGACGCCATGGCGGCCCGCATGGTGATGGCGCCCGAGAGCCTCGACGTCGTGGTCGCCTCCAACCTCTTCGGCGACATCCTCACCGATCTCGGCGCCGCCATCCAGGGCGGCCTGGGCTATGCCGCCTCGGCCAACATCAATCCGGAGCGCGACGCGCCTTCGATGTTCGAGCCCGTGCATGGCTCGGCGCCGGATATCGCGCATCTCGGCATCGCCAACCCGATCGCCGCGATCTGGTCGGGCGCGATGATGCTGGAGCATCTCGGGCAGGCACAAGCCGCCGCAGCCGTGATGGGCGCCATCGAGACCGCCACCGGCCGCGGCATCGGCACGAAGCCGGGCGAGCACAAGACCACCGAGATCACGGCCGCCATCCTCGCGGCGCTGAACTGACAGGAGAGCCCACATGACCATCGATGGCCTTCGCGATCCCGGCCTCGTCCGGGAGGCCTGCCTGATCGGCGGCGCGTGGGGCGCCGGCGCCTCCGGCCGCACGCTCGACGTGATCGATCCGGCGACCCAAAGCGCGCTGGGCACGGTGCCGGATGCCGGCACAGCCGAGACGCGCGCGGCGATCGAGGCCGCAACCGCCGCCTTCGACAACTGGCGCGCGAAGACGTCGGCCGAGCGCGCCGCGCTGCTGGAAGCCTGGCATGCGCTGATGATCGAGCATATCGAGGATCTGGCGCTGATCCTGACGCGCGAGCAGGGCAAGCCGCTGGCCGAGGCGCGCGGCGAGATCCGCTACGGCGCCTCCTTCGTGAAATGGTTCGCCGAAGAAGCCCGCCGGATCTACGGCTCGACGATTCCCGCGCCGACGGCCGACCGCCGCATCCTCGTGCTGAAGCAGCCGGTCGGCGTCTGCGGCATCGTCACGCCGTGGAACTTCCCAAACGCGATGATCACCCGCAAGGTCGCGCCGGCACTCGCCGCCGGCTGCACCGTGGTGATCAAGCCCTCCGAGCTGACGCCCTACTCGGCGATCGCGCTCGGCGTGTTGGCCGAGCGGGCCGGCATCCCGGCCGGCGTGATCAACATCATCACCGGCATGCCGAGCGAGATCGGCGCCGAGCTCACCGGCAATCTCGCCGTGCGCAAGATCTCCTTCACCGGCTCGACGCGCATCGGCGCGCTGCTGATGAAACAGGCCTCCGACAGCATCAAGCGGCTGAGCCTCGAACTCGGCGGCAACGCGCCTTTCATCGTCTTCGACGATGCCGATCTCGACATCGCGATCGAGGGCGTCCTGGTTTCCAAGTTCCGCAATGGCGGCCAGACCTGCGTCTGTGCCAACCGCATCTTGGTGCAGGACGGCATCTACGACCGCTTCGCCGAGAAGCTTTCGGCCCGCGTCAACGCGATGAAGGTCGGCCCCGGCACCAATGCGGGCATCGACATCGGCCCGATGATCAACGCCGCCGCACTCCAGAAGATCGAGCGCCATGTCGAGGACGCGCTGTCGAAGGGCGCCACGCGCCTCGCCAGTGCCGCCGACATGCCAAACGGCAAGCAGTATGCGACGCCGACCGTGCTGGGCGAAGCGACCACCGAGATGCTGCTGGCGAGCGAGGAGACCTTCGGGCCGGTCGCGCCGCTCTTCCGCTTCCGCAGCGAGGAGGAGGCGCTGGCCATCGCCAACGGCACGCCGTTCGGCCTCGCCGCCTATTTCTTCACGCAGGACATCCGCCGGTCCTGGCGCGTCGGCGAAGCGCTGGAGTTCGGCATGGTCGGCCTCAACACCGGCGCGATCTCGATGGAGGTAGCTCCCTTCGGCGGCGTCAAGCAATCGGGCCTCGGCCGCGAGGGCTCGCAGCTCGGCATCGAGGAATATCTCGAGGTCAAGGCCTTCCATATCGGCGGTCTCTGAAACGCCAAGGGCGCCGGGAGAAACCTCCCGGCGCCCCTTTTCCGTCCACCGTCGGCGATGCGATTCACTGAATCCGGTCGAGCAGCTTGTAGTAAAGGCCGACCAGCGGCAGGAACCAGGGTTTGCCGAAATGGCCCGGCACCGCTGGCCAGGCGAGTCCCTCGAGCGGGTTGCGATTGGGGCGGCCGAGGATGGCGTCGGCCATGATCATGCCGAGATGCGTCGACATCTGCGCGCCGTGGCCGGAATAGCCCATCGCATACCAGACGCCGTCCTCATAGCCGGCGCGCGGATAGCGATCCTTGGTCATGTCGACCAGCCCGCCCCAGCAATAGTCGATCCCGACATCCTTCAATTGCGGGAAGATGCCGGCGAGGCTCGCGCGCAGGATGGCGCCGCTCTTGGCATCCGAGGTCTGGTCGGAGCTTGCCGAAAAGCGCGCCCGCCCGCCGAAGATCAGCCGATTGTCCGGCGCGAGGCGGAAGTAGTTGCCGATGTTGAGCGAGGTCACGGCGGTGCGGTTGCCCGGCATCGTCATGGCAACCTCGGCATCGCTCAACGGCCGCGTCGCGATCAGGAAGCTGCCGACGGCGACGATCCGGCGCCGGAACCAGGAGAAGGGTCCGGCCGTATAGGCGCCCGTGGCCACCAGCACATCCTTCGCCGAAACGCTTCCGCGCGGCGTCTGGAGGACATGCCGCCGGCCCTCCTGCCGCCGCTCGGTGACGGGCGCGTGCTCATGGATCACCGCGCCGTGCCGGACGGCCGCCGCGGCCAAGCCTGTCACGAAGCGGCCCATATGCATCATGGCGCTCTTCTTCGAGAGCATCGCACCATGGAAGCTATCGGAGCCGATCTCGCCCGCAAGCTCGGCCCGGCTCAGCATGGCTGTATCGGGATCGGCCTCGCGATGCAGCACCTCGAAATTGCGGGTGAGCGAGGCGACATGTTCCGGCTTCGAGGCGAGCTTGAGCTTGCCGGCGCGCCGAAAGGAGCAGTCGATGCCCTCCTCGGCGACGATCCGCTCGATCGTATCGACGGAATCGTCGAAGGCCTTGTAGAGGGCGACGGCACGCTCAGTGCCCATCGCCGCCTTGGCGGCGATAAAGCTGTGGGCGAGGCCATTGTTGAGATGGCCGCCATTGCGGCCCGAGGCTCCGTATCCGACGCTTTCCGCCTCCAGCACCACGACCCTGGCGCCGGCCATGGCAAGTTGGCGCGCAGCGGCGAGGCCGGTGAAGCCGCCGCCGACGACGGCCACGTCATAGATGCCTTCGACCGGCCCTTCGGCGGCGCCGGAGAAGCTGTTGGCCGTATCATGCCAATAGGATTTGAACTGCATCGGCCGCGGCCTCAGAGCCCGAACACGCCGGGCAGCCCGCCGATGTCCTTGATCTCGGTGTAGCCGTAATAGGGGTTCGCCGGCTCGTGCCCGCGATTGACCCAGACCTTGTTCTTGATCCCGAGGTCATGCGCCGTCATCAGGTCGTAGCGGAACGAGGAGGAGACGTGGCAGACGTCCTCCGGGCCGCAGCCGAGCATATCGAACATGTATTCGAAGCCCTTCATACGCGGCTTGTAGGACCGGGCCTGCTCGGCCGTGTAGACGGCATGGAAGGGCGCGCCGAGCCGAGCGACGTTATGCGGGATCTGGTCGTTCTGGGCATTTGACAGGATGACGAGCGGGATTTCCTTCGCCACCTTGGCGAGGCCAGCCGGCACGTCCGCATGCGGCCCCCAGGTCGGCACCTGCTCATAGATCCAGCGCGCATCCTCGGGGCGGAAGGCGACGCCGTTACGGCGACAGGTGCGCTCCAGCGAATTGTAGACGACCTCTTCATAGGGCTTCCAGTCGCCGAGGATCTCGTCGAGCCGGTAGGCCGAGAAATTCGTGATGAAGGTCCGCATCGCCGGCTCGTCCAGCTTGTCGCCGTAAAGCGCGCGCGCGGCCTTATCCATCGCGAAATAGATCAGCGTGCCGTGGCAGTCGAAGGTGACGAATTTGGGCTTGAAGACAGTCATCCGCTGAAATCCCCTATGGCGAAACGGTTGTGTCCGTTAGCGGGGATCATAGACGGGGGCAGAACGGCGCGAGCACCGCATTGCCCGCGGCAGGAAGCACAAACTGCCGTCCGTCCATAAGGCTGTGGCAGAGAGTTGCGCCCGCATCGCCGCCCGGCCCCGCTCTGCCCTGTGACTACCGACTCCGTCTGGGGGTTCGTGGCATTCCATGCGGTCGCCCCGCATTCCTACGGTCGAAGATATCGCCCGGCACCGTTCCTTAGGAGCAACTGCGCCGGCGCACGGCCTATCCATGATGCAACGGATACGAAGTGAAGCATCATGAACCCGGAAACGATCGATCTCGTCGCATTCGACGAACACCATCTCGATGGCGCAGTTCTGCTTTCACGCGAGGCTGGCTGGCCCCACCGGCGCGAGGACTGGGCGATGCTCCTGACCCTCAGCCACGGCTTCGTCGCGCTTCAGGGCGATGTCGTGGTCGGCACCGCCATGTTGACGCCGTTCGGGGACAATTGCGCGACCGTGAACATGGTGATCGTCGCAGCCAGCATGCGCGGACGGGGCCTTGGCCGGAAGCTCATGGATGCCGCCCTGCATGCCTGCGGCGCGCGCGAATGCCGGCTCACCGCGACCGCGGACGGCCTGCCCCTCTATGAAAAGCTCGGATTCAACGCGACTCACGAGATCCGTCAGCACCAAGGCATTCCCGCGCCGCTGCCGGCGGATGCGGCGAACGACGCCATCGAACTGGATTGGGTCGGTTCGGAAAACTTCCCTGCGGTCGCCGCGCTCGATCTGGAGGCGCAGGGGATGGATCGCCGCCCTCTGCTCAGGCTCCTGGCCGAAGCCGGGCGAATGGTCATCCTCCGTGAAGCCGGCCGGGTCGTCGGCTATGCCGCGCTGCGCCCTTTCGGCCGCGGCGAGGTGATCGGCCCCGTCGTCGCGAATACGCTGGAACAGGCGCAGAGCCTCATGAGCTTTCTGATCGCCAGCCGCCCGGGCGCCTTCCTGCGCGTCGACACCGCCGAGTGGCCCGAGCTTTCGCCATGGCTTTCCGCGCGCGGCCTGGTGGGCGTCGGCGGCGGCATCGTCATGGACCGCAACGCGACCGGCCGGCAGCCGCCCGGCCCCGCCAAACCCTTCGCTCTCGCCAGTCAAGCGCTCGGATAGTCTGGAGAACCGCCATGTTGAGCAATTCCCTGATCGAACTCGATCGCGAACATTGGATTCACCCGGTCGCCTCCTATCGCGGCCATGAAAAGGCCGGTGTGCGCGTGCTGCGCTCGGCGAAGGGCGCGACCATTACCGACGCGTCCGGCAAGCAGCTCATCGACGGCTTTGCCGGGCTATGGTGCGTGAATGCCGGCTACGGGCAGGACAGCATCGTCGAGGCCGCGGCGAACCAGATGCGCGAGCTGGCCTATGCGACGGGCTATTTCGGCCTAGGCTCCGAGCCCGCGATCCGGCTGGCGGCCGAACTCGCCGAGCGTTCGCCCGGGGATCTCAACCGCGTCTATTTCACACTCGGCGGTTCCGACGCGGTCGACAGCACGGTCCGCTTCATCCGCTATTACCAGCAGGCCCGCGGCAAGCCGCAGAAGGACCAGTTCATCTCGATCGAGCAGGGCTATCACGGCTCCTCGACCGTCGGCGCCGGCCTCACCGCCCTGCCCGCCTTCCATGCTGGCTTCGGCGTGCCCTATGATTGGCAGCACAAGATTCCGTCGCATTACACCTACCGCAACCCGGTGGGCTCCGCGCCGGAAGCCGTCATCGCCGCCTCGCTGGCGGCACTGCGGGCCAAGGTCGAGGCCGTCGGCGGCACCGATCGTGTCGCAGCCTTCTATTGCGAGCCGATCCAGGGTTCCGGCGGCGTGCTCGTTCCGCCACCAGGCTGGGTCAAGGCGATGCGCGAGCTCTGCCGCGAGCTCGACATCCTCTTCGTCGCCGACGAGGTCATCACCGGCTTCGGGCGCACCGGCCCGCTCTTCGCATGCGAGGACGAGGACATCGTCCCCGACCTCATGACGGTCGCGAAGGGGCTGACCTCGGGCTACGTGCCGATGGGCGCCGTGCTGATGTCGCAGAAGGTCTACGACGTCATCGCGGACGGCTCGGGCGCGGCGGCGGTCGGCCACGGCTATACCTATTCCGCCCATCCGGTCAGCGCGGCCGTGGGCCTCGAAGTGCTGCGTCTCTATGAGAACGGCCTCCTCGACAATGGCCGCAAGGCCGGGGCGCGCTTGATGGCAGGCCTCGAAAGCCTACGCGACCACCCGCTGGTCGGCGAAGTGCGCGGCCGCGGCATGCTGGCTGCCGTCGAGCTCGTGACCGACAAGGCGAAGAAGACGCCGCTGCCGGCCGCTGCCCTCCCGGCCCAGCGCGTCTTCGACCGCGCCTGGGACAAGGGCCTCGTCATCCGCGCCTTCGGCAACGGCGTGCTGGGCTATGCGCCGCCCTTGTGCTGCACCGATTCCGAGATCGACGCGATCGTCGAGCGGACCCGCGCGACGCTCGACGAGACGCTGGCCGATCCGGATGTGCGCGCTGCGATGGCCTGACATTCGCAGGATCTGCGGGGATCGAGCGGAGGTAAGGGTGGCCCCCGCCTCCACTCTTCACCTCCGAGATTCCGCGAAGGCTGCGAATACGGAATTTTGTGCCGCCGGGTTTTGGACATTCAGCGTATCCGGCGACCATGGCGTGGGAAACTCCCATACGGCCGACGGAGATCGGCCGGGGAACACAAGCGCGACCGTCGCGACCAGCGACCGAATGATCCGAAAGCGACGCGACCGCGCTCGGTGACGATTGCCCGCACGCAACAGGCGGGAGAAGCGGAGAGGCGATGGCTAAGAGTTTCGGCGACTTCCGCTATATGACGTTCGACGTCGTGGGCACCCTGATCGATTTCGAGGGCGGCCTCGTCGATAGCCTGGCGGCCATCGCTCGCGAGGCCGGGGTGCCGTTCGATGGCGAGGAAGCCCTCAGTCTCTACCGGGCGGCCCGGTATATGCCCGATGTCCAGCATTTCCCTGATGATCTCGTCCGCGTCTACGGCGTCATCGCGCCGAAGCTCGGCCTGCCGTCCGGCGAGAGCCATGGGCAGCGCCTGCGGGACGCCGTCAAGGACTGGCGCCCCTTCCCGGACAGCATCGATGCCCTGGCCCGGCTGTCGAAGCGCTACAAGCTGATCGCGATGACCAATGCCCAGCGCTGGGCCTTCGAGCATTTCTCCCGCGCCCTCGGCAACCCGTTCTATGCCAGCTTCACCGTCGACGACACCGGCACGGAGAAGCCGGACCCCGCCTTCTTCGAGCAGGTCTTCTCCTTCGTCGAGAAGGATGGCGGCTCGCGCGCGCAGATCCTGCATGTCGCGCAGAGCCAGTATCACGACATCGGAATCTCGCGGAAGCTCGGCCTGACCAATTGCTGGATCCAGCGGCGCCACGCCCAGCCCGGGTATGGCGGCACGATCGAGCCGGAACGCTTCACCGAACCCGACTTCCACTTCACCTCGATGGGCGCGCTCGCCGACGCCGTCGAGGCCAGTCTGGTGGCCTGAAGGAACCCGTAACGAAGAAGACCAACGCCGGAACAACGGCGCAAATCAGAACAGGGGAATGAGCATGACCGACAAGATTTCTTCCAGCTGGACGAGCGCCGACGACGCCATCGTCGAGAATGCGATCCGCCGCGGCGCCAGCCGCCGCGACCTCCTGCAGATGCTCATGGCCGGCGGCCTGGCAGCCTCCGCCAGCAGCCTCGTGCTGGCGCGCGCCACCTCCGCGCTCGCGGCGACACCGGTCAAGGGCGGCAACCTGAAGGCGGCCGGCTGGTCCTCCTCGACCGCCGACACGCTCGATCCGGCCAAGGCTTCGCTGTCGACGGACTATGTCCGCTGCTGCGCCTTCTACAACCGCCTGACCTTCCTGGACGGGGACGGCAAGCTGCAGATGGAGCTCGCTGACAAGTTCGAGACCAAGGATGCCAAGGTCTGGACCGTCACGATCAAGAAGGGCGTCACCTTCCATGACGGCAAGCCGCTGACCTCCGCCGACGTCATCTACTCGCTGAAGCGCCATCTCGACCCGGCCGTCGGCTCGAAGTCGAACTCGCTCGCCAAGCAGATGACCGAATTCAAGGCCGTCGATCCGCTGACGGTCGAGATCACGCTGGCGGCGCCGAACGGCGACCTGCCGACCATCCTGTCGACGCACCATTTCATGATCATCGCCGACGGCACCACGAACTTCGCCAAGGCGAACGGCACCGGCGCCTTCACCTGCGAAAGCTTCGAGCCCGGCGTGCGCTCGATCGCGGTCAGGAACAAGAACTACTTCAAGTCCGGCGGCGCGAACCTCGACTCCTTCGAGTTCTTCGCGATCACCGACGACACCGCGCGCGTCAATGCGCTGCTCTCGGGCGACATCCAGCTCGCCGCCGCCATCAATCCGCGCTCGATGCGCCTGGTCGAGAGCCAGCCCGGCGTCGTGCTGTCGAAGACCACGACCGGTAACTACACGAACCTCAACATGCGCCTGGACATGGCACCGGGCAACAAGATGGATTTCGTGACGGGCATGAAATACCTGCTCAACCGCGAGCAGATCCAGAAATCGGCGTTGCGCGGCCTCGCCGAGATCGCCAACGACCAGCCCGTTCCGCCGATGAACGTCTATCACAACAAGGATCTGAAGCCGAAGGCGTTCGATCCGGAGCGGGCGAAATCCCTCTTCCAGAAGGCAGGCGTCCTCGGCCAGTCGATCCCGATCGTGGCCTCGGATGCCGCCGGTTCCTCGGTCGACATGGCCGTACTCGTCCAGCAGGCCGGCAACGCGATCGGCATGAAGTTCGACATCCAGCGCGTTCCCTCGGACGGCTATTGGTCGAACTACTGGCTGAAGGCCCCGGTCCATTTCGGCAACATCAACCCGCGGCCGACGCCGGATATCCTGTTCTCGCTTCTCTACGCCTCCACGGCGCCGTGGAACGAGAGCCAGTACAAGTCCGAGAAATTCGACAGGATGCTGCTCGAGGCGCGCGGCTCGCTCGACGAGGCCAAGCGCAAGCAGATCTACGGCGAGATGCAGGTGATGGTCGCCGACGAGGCCGGCACCGCGATCCCGGTCTACATCTCGAACGTCGACGCGATCTCGAACAAGCTCAAGGGCCTGCTCCCGAACCCGCTCGGCGGGATGATGGGCTACGCCTTCGCCGAGTACGTCTGGCTCGAAGGCTAAAGCCTTTTTCTCCTGCGGGCCGGGCGCGTGCGTCCGGCCCTCATTTCGTGTCACACTCCGATCGGAGGTGTCAGCTGCGGGAGCGTCGATGAACCTTCACCTGTTGTCCCTGCTTGGCGGACGGCTGCTCGTCGCACTGCTGACGCTGCTGATCGTCTCCTTCGTGGTGTTCTGCGCCACCCAGATCCTGCCCGGCGACGTGGCGGAGGTGCTGCTCGGCCAGGCGGCGACGCCGGAAGCCGTGGCGGGCCTGCGCGCAGCGATGCACCTCAACGACCCGGCGATCCTGCGCTTCTTCCGCTGGCTCGGCGGAATGCTGACCGGCGATCTCGGCATTTCCTACGCCAATAACCGGCCGATTGCGGAACTCATCGCCGGGCGCCTGGGCAATTCGCTCCAGCTCGCGGCGGCAACCGCGCTCTTCTCGGTTCCGATCGCGCTCGCGCTCGGGATCAGCTCCGCCATGCTGCGCGGTTCGCTTTACGACCGCTCGATCACGATGGCGACGATCACGGTGATCTCGGTGCCGGAATTCATGATCGCGACAGCAGGCGTGCTGATTTTCGCGGTCTGGCTGAAATGGCTGCCGGCGCTCTCCTTTGCGCGAGACATCCACTCCTTCGGCGAGATGCTGCGGATCTACGCGATGCCGGTCTTCACGCTGAGCTTCGTCATTTCCGCCCAGATGATCCGCATGTCGCGCGCCGCCGTCGTCGAGGCGCTCAACACGCCCTATGTGGAGATGGCGCAGCTGAAGGGCGCATCGCGCCCGCGAGTCGTGTTGCGCCATGCGCTGCCCAACGCGCTCGGTCCTATCGTCAACGCCGTTGCGCTGTCGCTCTCCTACCTGCTGGGCGGCGTCATCATCGTCGAGACGATCTTCAACTATCCCGGCATCGCCAAGCTGATGGTCGACGCGGTAGCGACGCGGGACCTGCCGCTCATCCAGAGCTGCGCGATGATCTTCTGCGTCGTCTACCTGCTCCTTATCACGACGGCGGACGTCATCGCCATCCTGTCGAACCCGAAATTGCGCTGACCATGGCCATCGACGCAGCCAATACGACAACCGCCAGCCAGCGCCGCGCCGGGTATCGGTTCAACCTCACCGGCTGGATCAGCCTGATCGTCATCCTCGCCTGGGCGCTGATCGCGATCCTCGCGCCCTATGTCACGCCCCACGGCATCAGCGACATCGTCGACACCGACTATTTCGGCCCGATGAGCCTGCAGTTTCCGCTCGGCACCGACTATCTCGGGCGCGACATGCTCTCGCGCATCCTGTTCGGCGCGCGCTACACGGTCGGCATATCGCTGGCCGCCACCTTGATCGCCTGCAGCATCGGCGTCACGCTCGGCATGGCTGCGGCCGTGACCGGCGGCTGGTTCGATACGGCGCTGAGCCGCTTCATCGATGCGTTGAGCTCGATCCCCAGCAAGCTGTTCGCTCTCGTCGCCGTTGCCGGCGTCGGCTCCTCGATCCCCGTGCTGATGCTGATCCTCGGCATCATCTACACGCCCGGCTCCTATCGCTTCGCCAGGGCGCTCGCGGTCAACGTCAACACTGCGGATTTCGTCACGGTGGCACGCATTCGCGGCGAGAAACTGAGCTACCTGATCCGCGCGGAAATCCTGCCGAACATCATCGGCCCGGTGCTGGCCGATGTCGGCCTGCGTTTCGTCTTCATCGTGCTGCTCCTGTCCGGCCTGTCCTTCCTCGGGCTCGGCGTGCAGCCGCCGGAGGCCGATTGGGGTTCGCTGGTGCGCGAGAATATCGGCGGCCTGCCCTTCGGCTCGCCGGCCGTGATGGCGCCCTCCTTCGCTATCGCGAGCCTGACGATCGCGGTGAACATGCTGATCGACAACCTGCCGCAGAAAATCCGCGACCGGAGCGAATGATGAGTCCTCTCGTCGAAATCCGGGACCTGAAGGTCGAAGCGACCACCGATGCCGGCCGCCGCGTCGAGATCATCAAGGGGGTAAGCTTCGAGATCGCGCCCGGCGAGATCGTCGCGCTGATCGGCGAGAGCGGCTCGGGCAAGACCACGATCGCGCTGACCCTGCTCGGCTACACCCGCGCGGGCTGCCGCATCACCGGTGGCAGCGTCCGCGTCAACGGCCGCGACATGGCCGGCTTGCCCGAGAAGGAGCGAGCGAAGGTCCGTGGCGTCACGGTCTCCTATGTGCCGCAGAGCGCGGCCGCCGCCTTCAATCCGGCGCAGCGGATCATGGACCAGGTGATCGAGATCACCCGCATCCATGAACTGATGCCGCGTGCCGAGGCCGAGGCCAAGGCGGTGGACCTGTTCCGAGCACTGTCCCTGCCCTCGCCGGAGACGATCGGCGGGCGCTATCCGCACCAGGTTTCCGGCGGCCAGTTGCAGCGTTTGTCAGCGGCCATGGCTCTCATTGGCGATCCGAAGGTCGTGATCTTCGACGAGCCGACGACGGCGCTGGACGTCACCACGCAGATCGAAGTCCTGCGCGCCTTCAAATCCGTGATGCGCCAGAGCCGGATGGCCGGCGTCTATGTCTCGCACGATCTGGCCGTCGTCGCGCAGATCGCCGACCGCATCGTCGTCCTGAAAGGCGGCGTCATCCAGGAGATCGGTGCCACTGCACAGATATTGTCGGCGCCGAAACACCCCTACACCCAGGAATTACTCGCAGCCTTCGCGCCGCCCGGCCGCGTCCCTGCACAGGTGGCGAGCCCGGAAGGCGCGGCTCCCCGCCCCGTGCTCGAACTTGCATCCATCAGCGCCGGTTACGGCAAGCTGCAGGCGGATGGAACGCCGCTGATCCTGGCCGTCGACAAGGTCAGCTTCAAGCTGGAGCGCGGGCGCAATCTCGGCATCATCGGCGAGTCCGGCTGCGGAAAATCGACGCTCGCCCGCTCCATCGCCGGCATCATCCCGCCCTCCTCAGGCACGATCGCCTTCAACGGCAAGCCGATGGCGCCGCGGGCGCAGGACCGCAGCGCCGATGAATTGCGCAAGCTCCAGATCGTGTTCCAGTCGGCCGATACCGCGCTCAACCCGGCCAAGTCGATCGAGGACATCCTGGGCCGGCCGCTCACCTTCTACCATGGCCTGCGCGGCGCCGCCCGCGATGCGCGCATCGACCGCCTGCTCGAACTGGTGCATCTGCCGCGTGCGCTTAAGCATCGGCTGCCAAGCGAATTGTCGGGCGGGCAGAAGCAGCGCGTGAACCTGGCACGCGCGCTCGCCGCCGATCCCGAACTGATCCTCTGCGACGAGATCACCTCCGCGCTCGACACCGTGGTGGCCGCGGCCATCATCGAATTGCTGAAAGACCTGCAGCGCGAACTCGGCCTGTCCTACCTCTTCATCAGCCATGACCTGACGACGGTGCAGGCGATCTGCGACGAGGTCGCGGTGATGTATCGCGGCGTAAAGGTCGAGCAGTTGCCGGCCGACCAGGTCGGCAAGGCCGGCGGCCACCCCTATGCGCGGCTGCTGATGTCCTCGGTGCCCAAGCTCGACCCATCCTGGCTCGACAAGCTCGAACGCGATCCGGAACTCGTAGCCGCCTTCGCAAAACGCTGAGCTTTCCCAAGGAAGCACGCCGCCATTCCGGACAAGCCACGAAGCGGCGCAGATCCGGAATCCATCATAAGATCTGCACTCCACGATGGATCCCGGGTCAAGCCCGGGATGACGGCCTGTCCGCGCGAGATCAGCAGGGCCTAGCTCGTCGCCGTAACCGGGAACAGGCTGGTCAGTGGCATATGCGGCTTCACGATCGGCGATTTCAGCACGACGAAGCTGAAATACTTGTCGATGCCGATGTCGAGGTCGATCAGCCGCTCCATCAGCGTCTGGTATTCGATGATGCCGCTGGTGACGAACTTGACGAGATAGTCGTAGCCGCCCGAGACCAGATGGCATTCGATCACCTGGTCGAGCTTCTCGATGGCGGCAAGGAAGCGCGCGAAATCGATCTGCCGGTGGTTCTTGAGCGTCACCTCGGTGAAGACCGTCAGCGTCTGGCCGAGCTTGCCGATATTGATGCGGGCGGAATAGCCGGTGATGTAGCCGTCCTGCTGCAGCTTCTTGACGCGCATCAGGCAGGGGCTCGGCGACAGGTTCACCAGCTCGGCCAGCTCGACATTGGTGATCCGGCCGTTCTTCTGCAGCTCGTAGAGGATCTTGATGTCGATCTGGTCAAGCTTCATGGGGGTCCCCTTCGATCGACAGATGGCCACGCCGCGCCTTCCGGCCCGGCGCTCCGGCAGCAGATCATGCCGCGAACCATGCGCAGTGTCTAACAGGTGCCAGGCGCAAGCGATGGCAGAATTGGGCTGTCGAAACGGAAGGAAATGCTGCGGCGATCCGATCTGCGGTGCACATGCCCGGTGGCCGGCGGATAGTCTCCTCTCCGCAAGGAGACCGCGATGCCAGCGCCACTGTCCGAGATCGAGACCAGCCCTGCCCTGCCCGAGCGTGCCGATGTCGTCATCATCGGCGGCGGCATCGTCGGCGTCTCCGCGGGCTACTATCTCGCGCGCCGCGGCTTGAAGGTCGCGCTCGTCGAGAAGGGCCGCATTGGCGCCGAGCAGTCGAGCCGCAACTGGGGCTGGTGCCGGCAGCAGAATCGCGATGCCCGCGAGCTGCCGATGGCGACGGAAAGCCTCACGCTCTGGGATCGCTTCGCCGAAGAGATCGGAGAGGATCTCGGCTTCCGGCGCTGCGGCCTGCTTTATCTGAGCGATGACGACGCGCAACTGGCTGCCTGGGCGAAATGGCGCGATTTCGCGGTCGGCGAGGGTGTCGTCACCCATATGCTCTCCGCTGACGAAGCCTCGGCCCGCGGCAGCGCGACCGGCAAGCGCTGGAAGGGCGGCGTGTTCTCGCCGACGGACGGCACCGCTGACCCCGCCCGCGCGGCGCCAGTGATCGCGCGCGGCATCCTCAAGGCTGGCGGCAGCGTACATCAGTTCTGCGCCGCGCGCGGTCTTGAGACGGAGGGCGGGCGCGTCTCGGCCGTCGTGACCGAGAAGGGCACGATCCGCACGGCGACGGTCATCCATGCGGGTGGCGCCTGGGCCTCGTCCTTCCTCAACCAGTACGGCATTCGCTTCCCGCAATCTTCTGTCCGCTCGTCGATTCTGTCCGTCGCGCCAGGCGCAATCGGCCTGCCCGACGCGCTGCATACGGCCGCAGTCTCGGTGACGCGGCGCAGCGATGGCGGCTACACGCTGGCCATCAGCGGCGGTGCCCGCGTTGACCCCACGCCGCAGCAACTGCGCTTCGCCCGACAGTTCGTGCCGATGTTCCTGCGGCGCTGGCGCAGCCTCGCCATCGGCGGGTTCGAAGGCTGGAAGGCCGGCCACGAGACGCTTGGTCGCTGGAAGCTCGACGCACCCACCCCCATGGAGGCCAACCGCATCCTCGACCCGACGCCCGATCCGCGCCAGATCGCCGAGACCCACGCGCGCGCCCAGCGCCTGCTGCCGGGCCTCAAATCCGTGCCGGTCGCGGCACGCTGGGCCGGCTACATCGACAGTACGCCGGATGGCGTGCCGGCCATCGGCGAACTCGCGGGCCTGCCGGGGTTCATTCTCGCGGCCGGGTTCAGCGGCCATGGCTTCGGGATCGGCCCGGGCGCAGGTCACATGATCGCGGATATCGTGACCGGCGCGAAGCCGATCGTCGATCCGCGACCCTACCGGCCCGAGCGGCTGGAGGGCTCAGCCTTCGGCAAGGTGGCGGAGTTCTAGGTGGCGGTGCTGCTCGCAGCAAACCGCATAAGTCCGTCTTATGGTTCCGAAACAAATCCGTCTTGTCGTTCGCTCCGGCAGGTACGGATGCTGCATGGCCCGGCTCCGATTCTGGGTAACTTCAACGCAAAAAGGGGAATGGGATGATCGGGTTCAGAACGGTTGCAGCGCTCGGCATGATGATTGCCGCGGCGACCGCCCAGGCACAGACAGTCTACAAGGTCGGCTCAACGCCGACGGGGACGCCCTTCACCTTCCTCGACGCCAAGACCAATACCATCCAGGGGATGATGGTCGACGTGATCGAGGAAATCGGCAAGGACGCCGGCTTCAAGGTCGAAATCCAGCCGATGCAGTTCTCGACGCTGATCGCCTCTCTTACCTCGGGCAAGATCGATATCATTTCCGCCGCCATGTACGGCTCTCCGGAGCGCGCCAAGGTCGTCGACTTCAGCCAGGACGTCTACGCCTATGGCGAGGGTCTGGTGGTTCAGTCGGGCGATGCCAAGGACTATGTCGGCTTCGAGGATCTCAAGGGAAAGAAGGTCGGCGGCCAGATCGGCACCCGCTATATCGACGCCCTCAAGGCATCGGGCGCGCCGGCCGAGGTGAACGCCTATGACAGCCTGCCCGACATCCTGCGCGACGTCTCCAACGGCCGCCTCGACGCCGGCATCGGCGACTATCCGATCCTGGCCTACAATCTCGCGCAGGGGCGCTTCCCGCAGCTGCGGCTGGTCAAGTCCTACAAACCTTCGGTGCCGGGGCCGATCAACATCGCCGTCAAGCAGGGCAATGCCGAGCTGCTGGCGAAGATAAACACCAGCCTCGCGAACATGAAGAAGGATGGCCGCTTCGAGACGATCCTGAAGAAGTGGGGTCTCTAAGCGCTAGGCGTCCCATCCGGCCATGACGCATTTTCTCACCCAGGTTCCGACGTATCTGCCGATCCTGATGCAGGGCGTCTACCTCACTCTGCTGGTCACGCTCGGCGCCTTCGTCCTCGCGACGGTGCTCGGCCTGGCCTGGGCCTTCATGCGGGTGAGCGGCATCGCGCCGCTCGCCTGGACGGCGCGCACGATCATCGTGATCGTGCGCGGCATCCCCGGCATCGTCACCCTGTTCTACATCTATTTCGTGCTGCCGGATCTCGGCCTGTCGCTGAGCGCCGTGCAGGCGGCCGTCATCGGCCTCGGCATCGCCTATTCGCCCTACATGGCCGAAGTCTTCCGCGCCGGCATCGAGGCGATCGACCGCGGGCAGACGGAAGCCGCGCTCTCGATCGGCATGGGCTGGGGGCTGCTGATGCGGCGCGTCGTGCTGCCCCAGGCGATCCGCGTGGCGCTGCCGCCCTATGGCAGCACGATGGTCATGCTGCTCAAGGATTCCTCGCTGGCCTCGACGATCACGGTCGCGGAGCTGTCGCTTCAGGGCAAGCTCCTGGCATCCTCGACCTTCGAGAACACCACGATCTTCACGCTGGTGGCGCTGATCTACCTTGCCATGAGCTTGCCGCTCACGGCCTTCAACAGCTGGCTCGAACGCCGCATGAGGCAGGCCCGATGAGCATCATCGAACTGCGCAACATCCGAAAATCCTTCGGCACGCTCGAGGTCATCCACGACGTCTCCTTCGCGGTCGAGAAGGGTGAGGTGGTCTGCATCATCGGGCCGTCCGGTTCCGGCAAGTCGACGCTCCTGCGCTGCATCAACGGCCTGGAGACCTATCAGGGCGGCGAGATCACCGTGCATGGCGAGCGCGTCGACACCGGCTCGTCGAGTATTCGCCAGGTGCGGACCCGCGTCGCGATGGTCTTCCAGCGCTTCAACCTGTTTCCACATCGGACAGCGCTCGAAAACGTCGCGGAAGGCCCGGTCTTCGTGAAGAAGGAGCCGCGCGACAAGGTTCTCGCCCGCTCGCGTGAGCTGCTGACGCGAGTCGGGCTCGGCACCAAGATCGACGCCTATCCCGCCCAGCTCTCCGGCGGCCAGCAGCAACGTGTCGCGATCGCCCGCGCGCTCGGCATGAAGCCCGACGCCATCCTGTTCGACGAGCCGACGTCGGCGCTTGACCCGGAGCTGGTCGGAGAGGTCCTCGCCGTCATGCGCTCGCTTGCCGACGAGGGCATGACGATGGTCGTCGTCACCCACGAGATGGGGTTCGCCCGCGAGGTCGCGGACCGCGTGCTGTTCCTCGATGGCGGCGTCCTCGTCGAACAGGGCTCGCCCGAAGCCGTGCTGAGCCGGCCGCAGCATCCGCGTACGCAGGATTTCCTGCGGCGCATCCTGCCATCCTGAGGGTTACGCGCATGGCACGCCTGTCCGGTCCGTTCTTCAGCGACGACGCGGTCGACACGCCCTATTGGTGGGACGCCGCGAGGCCCGCGGCGCAGGCCCCGGTAGAACTTCCCGCACAGAGCGACGTCACCGTCGTCGGCGCCGGTTTCACCGGCCTCAATGCCGCGCTGACCCTGGCGCGTGCCGGCAAGCAGGTGACCGTGCTGGACGCGGAAGCGCCCGGCTGGGGCGCCTCCTCCCGCAATGGCGGGATGCTCGGCCCCGGCTGGGCGACCTTCGACACCGCGATGGCCTATGGCCCGGACAAGGCGCGCGCCATCGTCGAGGAGAGTTTTCTCGCATTGCAGCACGTCAAGGATGTGGTGGCGCGGGAGGCCATTGACTGCGATCTGGCGGTGGTCGGCTATTTCCGGGGAGCGATGACGCCGCGTCTCTACGAGGCGATGGGGCGCAATCTCGACCGCATCCGGCAGGTCATGCCCTGCGATGCCTACCTGGTGCCGCGGGCCGAGCAGCAGGGCGAGATCGGCACCGAACTCTACCATGGTGGCCTCGCCATGCCCGGCTATGCCGGCCTACATCCTGCCCGCTATGTCGCGGGTCTCGCCGAAGCCGCGCGGCGGCTCGGCGTGCATATCGTCAGCGGCGCCCGGGTCACGGCGATCTCGCCCCAGGCCGGCGGGTTCAGCCTTTCCGTCGGGCGACAGAAGACGGCGACGAAGCAGCTGCTCGTCGCGACCAACGGTTACACCGGGGCGCTCCTGCCCTTCCTGCAGCGGCGGATCATTCCCATCCGCAGTGCGCTGATCGCGACCGGCCAGCTCCCGGCCGAGGTGATGGATCGCCTCATGCCGAAGCGGCGCATGCTGGCGGGCAGCCAGCGTGTCGTGACCTATTACCGCCCCTCGCCCGACGGGACCCGGATTCTTTTCGGCGGACGCGTGCTCAAGGTGACCGGGGAGAATGTCGCCCACGCCAATGCCGGGCACCTGCGCAAGCAGATGCTGCAGGTCTTCCCCCAGCTGGAACGGACGCCGATCACCCATTACTGGCACGGCCAGACCGGCTTCACCTTCGACAAGCTGCCCCATCTCGGCGAGCAGGAGGGTGTCTTCTATGCCTGCGGCTACAACGGCACCGGCATCGCTCGGGCGAGCTGGTTCGGCCACAAGATCGCGCAGCGCATGCTCGGCAACACGGATGCGCCGAGCGCCTATTCCGATCTACCCTTCCGCAGCCGCCCGCTCTATTTCGGCAAGCTCTGGTTCCTGCCGCTCGCCGTGCTCTTCTACGAAATGCGGGATCGCTGGGACCAGCGATAGACCGGGAGCAAACCCGAGGGCGGTTGAGGCTGGACATCCGCGCCGGCGGCGGCGATGTCTGCGCTATCGCCGTTGATGGGAGGACAGATGCGGGCGCGCCAACTCGAAGTCTTCTGCACGCTGATGCGCTGCGGCACGGTCACCGGCGCGGCCGCGATGCTGAACATCTCGCAGCCTGCCCTGAGCCAGATCCTGCTTCATGCCGAGGACCAGCTCGGCTTCAAGCTGTTCAACCGCGTGCGCGGCCGGCTTGTGCCAACGCAGGAGGCGGAGGAGCTGTACTCCCAGGCCGAGCACATCTTCGGCGAGCTCGATGCGCTCAGGCGACGGACGGTCGACATGCGGCACGGGCGCACCGGCCTCGTCCGGCTCGCCGCGTCGGCTCCGCCTTCCATGTCGATCGTGCCGCGCGCCCTGACCGCTTTCCGGGAGGAGCATCCCGAGATCGTGGTGCGCTCGCTCATCGCCTCGCAGACATCCATCGTCGAGATGCTGCGCAATGGCGAAGTCTCCCTCGGCATCGCCATGAACAACCTGCCGCATGCGGGCATCCATGCCGAGACGGTCGGGCGCGCCACGCTGGTCTGCGTCGTGTCGGCCGGGCATCGGCTGGCCGGGCTCGACCGCGTCTGCTTCGCCGACATCTGCGACGAGACGCTGATTTCCTACCGCGCCGACACGTTGCCGGGACGGTTGCTGGCAGCATCGGCTGAGGCCGAAGATTTTGCTTACGCCCCGGCGATCGAGATCGACCTATCGATCACGGCCCTGCCCTATGTGCGGGACGGGCTCGGCATCGCCATCGTCGACAGTCTCCTGCCCTGGGAGCAGTTCAACGGCGTCGTGACCCGGCCGTTCGAACCCCGGATCGAAGTGCCCGTCGCCATCCTGACCAGCAAAGACCGGCCACTCTCGGCCAGCCATGAGCTGATGCGCAATTGCCTGCGTGCCGCCTGCCGGGACCTCAATCACCCGCCCGGCGCCTGAGCTCTCGATCCTATCCGTCGGCAGGCGCATCCTGAATCAGGGCAGCGATCGGCGCTGGCCTCACCGGCGCTTGTCCGCGCAGCCGGCCCGCCGCAGCCGCGCAAGCATGCCCCGCGCTGCCGGCGACGATTTCCGCGGCGGCCAGTTCGCAATAGCGGCCCTGGCAGCGCCCCATGCCGGCGCGCCCGAGCGATTTGACGCGATTGACCTCGCCACCACCAAAATCGACGGTCCGGCGCAACTCGCCGGCCGTAACACCTTCGCAACGACAGACCACCGTCTCATCCGGCAATTCGGCCGCCGTCTCGGCCGGCCAGGGAAAAGCCTCCGCGACGCCGCGCGCGAAGCGGCCGAACCGGGCCAACCGGCGCTTATCCGCCGCCATGTCCGGTGCCGGCAGACCGAGATCCTTCAGACAGGCCGCCGCGGCGAGCCGCCCTGCGACCTCGGCCCCATCGGCGCCGAGTATCCTGAGCCCGTCCCCGGCGAGATAGACGCCGCGTCCGGCCCGCCCCATGGCGTCGGCCTGCGGCAGCCATTGCCGCCAGGTCTCGTCATAGGCGAAGTCGCAGCCGGCCAGGTCCGCAAGACGGGTCTCTGCCCGCAGGTGCCAACCCATGCCGACCGCATCACAGGCCGTACGCTGGCTCCGGCCCGCTTCATCGCGCCAGAACAGGGCGACCGGGCCGCGCTCATCCACCTCGATGCGATCCAACTGGACGCCGGCATGGTAGAGCCCGGCCAGGCGCCGGCGCATCATCAACCCGCGCAAGGCAAAGAGCGGCCTTGCCGAGAGGCCTGAGAAGCCGCGAAATTGCTGGCGCATGGACGCGGTATCGAGGACCGCCGCGATCTGCCCTCCGGCCTTGAGCAATTGCACCGCGAGCAGTGTGAGCAGCGGGCCGGAGCCGGCCAGCACGATGCGCCGTCCCAACGCGGCCCCCTGCGCCTTCAGCGCGATCTGCATCGCGCCGAGCCCGTAGACGCCGGCATTCTCCCAGCCCGGCACGGGCATGATGCGATCCATGGCTCCCGCAGCGAGGATCAGCCGGTCATAGGAAACCCAGCGCGCCCCTGCGTCGCCAATGACCTGCAATCGCCCGTCCGCAATGGCGATGACGGAACTGCGTGAATGATGAAGGAGGCTGCCGGCCGCCGCCAGGGAATCGAAGGTCTGGTGCAGCGCGATCGCCTTGGCAGCCTCGGAGCCATAGAGGGCCTCTGGCGGGCGCGTGAAACCCTGCGGCGGCCGGCGATAAATCTGGCCTCCGGCGCGCTCGCCCTCGTCGATGACGATGGGCATCAGCCCGCCGACAACGAGTGCCTCGGCAGCCCGGATGCCAGCCGGCCCGGCCCCGACGACAACGACCCGCGGTCCTGCCGCGTCGCTCATGGCCATTCGCCCGGCGCGTCGGACAGGAGGCGCATGCCTTCGGCCAGCGGCGTCGAGCACGCCCGCAGCCTTGGTCCATCCTCCTGCCAGATCCAGCAGTCCTGGCAGGCTCCCATGAGACAGAAGCCTGCACGGGCCTCCGGGCCGAATTCCGAGCGGCGCAGTGCCGACGCGACCGACAGCACCGCGCTGAGCACGGTGTCGCCCGTCAAAGCCCGGTGCTCGCTGCCATCGAGGAAGAAGCACAACGGGGCGCGATCGACCTCGGCCAATCGAACCAGCCTGCCCGCCCCTTCGCTCGCGGCTGTGCTCATTCGGCCGCCTCGGCATGGACCAGCCGTGGCTCCGGCATCTCGGGAAACCGCAGCTTGGCCGCGGCAAAAGCCTCGTCGACACCATCAGCGCCGGCCCTGCGCTTCATGCGGCGGAAGATCTCGGTCTTCGCGAAGAAGCGCCAGTGGATCGGCAGGCCGGCGAGGATCGCCGTCAGCCTGTCATAGGCGTCCCGCGTCCATTGCGCCTCGTAGCCCTCGCGCTCCGGGCCGAAATGGAAGTGGCCGGCGATGGGCGCTCGGTCGGCGCGCCGCGCCTTCGTCGCTTCCTCGTCCAGGACTCCGTCCTGCGTGACGACGCCATAATCCCGCTCCGCCGCTTCCGGCGAAACATAGCCGCGCACGACATCCTGCACCACGCGCCAGGCCTCCCGGTCGAAGGGATGGCCGCGGCCGCCACCGCCGGCCGAGCGGATCTCCAGCACATCGCCGGGCTGCAGGACGGCGGTGTCGATATTGCCGAGCCGCCGCTCCTCCGGCTGACCCGGATTGACCACCATGTCCGACAATCCTGCCGCCCGGCCGCCCAGCACGCCCCAGGGCCGGAAGAAGCTGCGGTCGCGATTGCGGGCGGTGATGCGGCTGTCCGGCGCGAAGACGCGGAAGGCCATGTCGGTGGCAAGCCCGCCGCGCCAGCGCCCGGCGCCGCCGCTATCCTTGGCCAGCCCGTATTTGACGAATTCCACCGGCGTCTCGGTCTCGGTGATCTCGATGGGCGTGTTCTTGAGATAGGCCGCGTCGGCACCGGAGCCGTTGGTGCCGTCGCGATGCGGCATGCCGCCGCCGCCGCCCACCACCGGGTTCACAGCGGCGATGACGGTCCGGCTCGTGCGCTCGTCCGTCGTCATCACGTTGACGATGCAGTTGTTGCCGGCGGGCGCCGCGGGCAAACGCTCCGGCACGGCCTGCGAGAACGCACCGAAGATCACGGAACGGAGCCTGGCACAGGTCAGCGAGCGCATGCCGACCGCGGCCGGGAAGACCGGGTTGAGCACCGTTCCCTCCGGCGCGATGCAGGTGAAGGGGCGCGTCAGGCCGGTATTGAGCAGGATCTTCGGGTTCAGCGTGTAGAGGACGTAATAGACCCCGACGAGCAGGATCGTGTGCCGCGGATTGCCGCCGCTCGGCACGTTGAGCGAGGAAGCGAGCTGCGGGTCGGAGCCGGTGAAATCCAGCACCGCCTCGTCGCCGCGGATGGTGAGCTTGAGCTTCAGGCGGCAGGGATTGGCCTCGACCGAATCCTCGTCGGCATAATCCGCGAATTCCCAGGTGCCGTCCGGCATGCCGCACAGCACCTCGCGCGCCTGCGCCTCGGCATGGTCGAGCAGCGCCTCGACGCCGCCGAGGAAGGCCTCGCGGCCGAACTTCTCGATCATGGCCAGCACCTTGCGCTCGCCGGTGTTGAGCGCGCCGACCAGGGCCTTGATGTCGCCGATGTTCAGGTCCGGCTTGCGGACATTGGTCGTCATGATCCTGAGGATCTGCTCGTCGAAGACACCTTCGTTGACGAGCTTCATCGGCGGAAAGCGGATGCCCTCCTGATGGATTTCGGTCAGTGCCCGCGAGAGCGAGGCCGGCACTGCGCCGCCCATGTCGGTGTTGTGGATATGGCCGCCGGTCCAGGCCACGATCTCGCCCTCGTGGAAGACCGGCTTCCAGAGATGGGTATCGGGCGCGTGGGTGGCGACGAAGCAGGAATAGGGGTCGTTGGTGAAGGCGACGTCGCCGGGCTTATAGTCGTCGACCATCGCCAGCGCCGGCGCCCAGGACAGGCCGGGATACCAGGTCGCGCCCAGCTCCATCGGCACGGCGAAGGTGTCGCCGCTGCGGCTGATCAGCATCACCGTGAAATCCTCCGTCTCCTTGACGAAGGCGGAATGCGCCGTGCGGTGCAGCGTATGCGCCATGTTCTCAGCGGCGGCGCGCGCATGGTTCGCGAGCACCTGAAGCTTCATCCGGTCGAACATCGATATCACCCAGCGAAAGTCAGATGAAGGTTGAGATGGCCGTCGATCCGCGCCATCGCGCCGGCAGGTATGGCCACCGTGGTGTCCTCCTGGGCAACGACAGCCGGGCCGGCGAAGCGGCTGCCGGGCGGCAGGTCGGCGCGGCGGTACAGTCCGACCGCCCTTCGCGCACCGCCGGTATGGATATCGAGCGCGCATTCCGGCGTCGCGACCGCATCGGTTTCGCTGGCCTCCGGGAAGGAGAGGACCGGCCCCGCACCGATGGCAGAGAGGCGCAGGTTGACGATCTCGATCCGGCCGTCCGTATCATCGAAATCATAGATTCGGGCATGCGTCCGATGGAACTCGCGGGCGATCGCCGTCGGGTCGCCGGCCTCGAGCCAGGCCGGCTGCAGGGGAACCTCGATCTCGTAGCTCTGGCCGACATAGCGCATATCCGCCGAGAACCGGAGATCGGCAGGGCCGGCATGTCCCTGGGCCGCAAGCCAGCTGCGCCCCTCCTGAACCATGGCGGCGGCCGCCGCGTTCAGCTGCGGCAGGACCGCGGCGGAGAGTTCGGCGAAGAGCGTGCGGACGAAGTCGCCGCGCAAATCGGCGACGAGGCCGCCGAGCGCCGACACGACGCCCGGTCGGCGCGGGGCCAGCAACCTGGTCATGCCGAGTTCGCGGGCGAGGAAGGCGCCGAGCATCGGCCCCCCGCCGCCGAACGGCATCAGGGTGAACTCCTTCAGGTCGACACCCGCCCGCGACGACAGCTTCTCGACCTCGACGAACATCTCTGAGACAGCGATATCGAGGATCGCCTGCGCCGTGTCGTCGAGGGGCCGTCCGAGCGTCTCGGCCAGTCGCCCTACGGCGGCGCGGGCAAGGCCTGCATCCATCCTGAGCTGGCCATAGGCCATCTCACTATGGCCGAGCCAGCCGCAGACCACCATGGCGTCGGTGACGGTCGCCTGCTCGCCACCGCGCCCATAGCAGGCCGGCCCCGGTGTCGAGCCGGCCGATTCCGGCCCGACCCGGAGCACGCCCTGCCCGTCGACCGTGGCGATCGAGCCGCCGCCGATGCCGATCGAGCTGACCGAGACGGACGGAATATAGAGGGGGAACTCGCCGATCATCTCGCCGGTGCCGTATTGCGGCTCGCCGTCGATGATCAGGGCGAAGTCGGCGGATGTGCCGCCGATATCGAGCGTCAGCACGCGCTTCTCGCCGGCTTGGCGGGCGAACCAGGTCGCGCCGATCACGCCCGAAGCCGTGCCGGAGAGCAGCATGGAGACGCAGGCGCGCTTGCCCTCGGCAGCGTTCATCACGCCGCCATTCGACTTGGTCAGGAGCGCCCGCGCCGGCACGCCGCGATCCGCCAGCCGCTGCTCCAGCGCCGTCAGATAGCCCGCGATGCGGGGATGGACGTAGGCGTTGAGGATCGCCGTCGTCGTCCGCTCGTATTCGCGGATCACCGGCCAGACCTCGGCGGAGGTGAAGACGAAGAGCTCCGGAGCCAGCCGGGCGATCTCGGCCTTCACCGCCTCCTCCTGCGCGCCGTCGCGCCAGGCGTGGAGGAAGGCGATGACGATGCCGACAGCTCCCCGCGCCTTTGCCGAAGCGATGGCGGCAGCGACGGCTTCGAGATCGGGCTTCACCGTCTCGCGCCCGTCCGAACGCATGCGGACCGGAATGCCGAACACCCGATCGCGGGTGATGAGCTGCTCCGGGCGGCAGCAGAACAGCGAATACGTCTCGGGCATGCGCAGGCGGGCGAGCTCGATTACGTCCTCGAAGCCGGCATTGGTGAAGAGAGCGAGCTGCGCTCCCTTGCGCTGGATGATGGTGTTGACGCCGACCGTCGTGCCGTGGACGAAACGGGTGACGGCCTCGGGATCGAGCCCCTCACGCTCGGCGAGCAGCGAGAGGCCCGTCATCAGCTCGGCGCCCGGATCGTCGGGCGTCGTCAAGACCTTCAGCGACGCGACCTGGCCGGAGCGCGTCTCGAGCGCGCAGAAATCGATGAAGGTGCCGCCGATATCGACGCCGACCTTCCAGTCCGCACTCGGCACAGTGCCATCGTCCATGTCCGCTCCTCTTGCTGGCGGCCGGAAGCTGACACGGATGCCGCGAGATGGTCCAAGAGACATGCGGGGCAGGACCATAGGCTCGACTTATGGCCTGCCGGCCATCGCGTCTTTGACGGCTCCGCGCGCCCGCGTCAGGTTCGGCCGCGTGTAAAATTGCCGCCGCAGTGGCAAGAGGCTGGACATGGATGTGATCGTGCTCGGCGGCGGCCTGATGGGAACCGCCGCAACCTTCTTCCTGAAGCGGCGCGGCCTGAAGGTCACGCTGATCGAACGTCACCGGGTCGGAACGGGCGCCACCGTCGCATCCTTCGGCAATATCCGCCGGACCGGGCGGCATCTCACGCAATTGCCGCTCGCGCATCGCTCCCGCACGCTATGGGGCGATGCGGAACGGTTGCTCGGCCGCGATGTGGAATTCCGCGCGACCGGCCATCTCCGGCTCATCTTCGAAGAGGATGCGCTGGCCGATATGCGCGCCTATGCCGAGGCGGCGCGGCCCTGGGGGCTCGAGCTCGAAGAACTGGGCGCCAACGAGATCCGCGCGCGCTTTCCCGGCCTCGGCCCCGGCGCGATCGCAGCCTCCTATTCGCCTCAGGATGGCTCGGGCAATCCACGCCTTATCGCGCCCGCATTCGCCGACGCCGCGCGGCGGCTCGGCGCGGAGATCGTCGAGGATTGCGAGGTCGGCAGCATCGAGAAGACCGAGGCAGGCTTCCGCGTCACGACATCGAAGGGCGTGTTCGAGGCCGGCAGGCTCCTCAACACCGCCGGCGCCTGGGGTATGCGGATCGCCGCGCAATTCGGCGAGCCGGTGCCCCTCACCCCGCGCGGTCCGCAGATGGGCGTCACCGAGCCCTTGCCCCATCGCATCCTGCCGGTCGTCGGCATCTGGACACGCCGGCACGGAACCGACGCCTATTTCCGTCAGGTCGAGCGCGGCAACATCGTCTTCGGCGGCGCAGCCGAGCGTGTCGACGTCGCCTTGGACCCCGGCCATGCAAAGGCCGATCCGACGCGGCTGCCTGCCCAGCTCCGTGCCTTGCGGCAGCTCTTACCGGCTCTGGAGAAAGTCTCGGTAATCCGCACCTGGTCGGGCTGCGAGGGCTATCTGGCCGACATGCTGCCGGTCATGGGCCCGTCCGGCACGACGCTGGGGCTGTTCCACGCCTTTGGCTTCAGCGGGCACGGCTTCCAGCTGGGCCCGGGCGTCGGCGACACGATGGCCGAGCTGATCGCGACGGGCACGACCGAAATCCCGCTCCACGACTTCCGGATCGAGCGCTTCGCCGACGCGGCGAGCGGCCGAAGCCCTGCCGCGGCTTGATTGGACCGATCGCTCAAAGCTTGGAGCAAAGCCGGTAGGCCTCGTAGATCGCGGAATAGAGGTCGCGGCTCGAAACGGCGTCGCCGATACGGTGCAGGAGGAAGTGCCCCGGCGCCGGCGCGGCCGCCTCCTCGCTCCCCAGCATGAACGCGATATCGGTCACCCCGTCATTGGCCGAGAGATGTCGCAACTCGTGATAGATTTCGGCGGCCGGCAGCGTGCCGTATTCGACGACGATCTGGCTGGCCTCGACTTGGCTTTCCGCGCCGGTCAGCTCGTTGCGGAACGTGGCCTGCAAGGCGTTGCCCCGGCGCTCGACCTTCTCCAGCCTGACATCGACGAGCGAGCGGATGCCGAGCTCGGCGAAGCGCTTCCTGAAGCTCGACTTGTCGATATAGGACATCTCGACGGCAAGCGCGTCATCGGGCGTGGCGATGCAAACCGACCGGCCCTGCCGAGCAAGCTGCAACGCGCAGGATGCCGCGGCCTGACGCCCCGTCCCATCATAGACGAGCACGTCGCTCTTGCCGGGCACCGTGCCGGTCAGCACGTCCCAGGCGCTGTCGCAGAGCTCCGAACCTTCGAACCAGTCGGTATCCGGAATGCCGCCTGTGGCGACGATCACGAGGCCCGGCGCCTCGGCGCGAACCGTGTCGGCCTCCGCATAGCAGTTCACCCGCATATCGACGCCGAGCCGATCGAGTTCCGCGATGCGCCAATCGACGATGCCGATCAGGTCGCGACGCTCGTGGGCAGCGCTGGCCACGAGCAACTGCCCGCCCAGCTTGGCGGCAGCCTCGAATAGCACGACCGAATGCCCTCGCTCGGCACAGACGCGGGCGGCTTCCAACCCGGCCGGCCCGCCGCCGACCACCACGGCCTTCAGGCTTCGCGAGGCCGGCGCGACTTCATGGCCGAGCACGGTTTCGCGCCCGCTGGCGGCGTTATGGATGCAGTTGACCTTCTTGTAGAGGCAGTAGGAGGCGCCGACGCAGGGGCGGATCTGCTCCTCCTCCCCGCGCCTGATCTTGTTGACCAGATGCGGGTCGGCAATATGAGCACGGGTCATGCCGATCAGATCGACGACGCCCTCGCGGATGGTGTGGCGAGCGGTCGCGACGTCGCGAATGCCGCCGGCATGGATCAGCGGCAGCTTTGTCTCGCGGCGAAACTGCGCCACCGAAGCGAGATAGGGCGCGTTGCGCTGGAACATACCGGGCATGTTGTCCTCGGCCAGCGCGAGATCCGTGTCCATGCGGCCGTAGATGCAGTTGAAATAGTCGATATAGCCTTCGCGTTCGAAGATCCGGGCGAGTTGCAGGCAATCCTCGAAATCCGACCCATCGGCTACGCCCTCGTCGATCACGAAGCGGATGCCGACGACGGCGTCGTTGCCGACGCGCTTGCGGATCGCCTCGTGGACCATGAGCCCGAAGCGCGCCCGGTTCTCGTGCGAGCCGCCGAAACCGTCGGTGCGCTTGTTGGTGCGCGGCGACAGGAACTGGCCGATGAGGTGGCCGCCGGTCACCGTCTCGATGCCGTCAAGCCCACCCTCCATGCAGCGCAACGCCGCATCGGCATAATCCCGGATGATGCGCGCGATGTCCGCATCGTCCATCTCCTTGGGAAAATTGCGGTTGCGCGTCTCCCTGACGCGCCTCTCAATGCGATGGTCGAAGGGGTGGCGCTATGGCTTCGGACCCAGATCGCGACGGAATTGGATGCACTCGACGAGGCGCTCCGGCCACGCCCGAAATGCTCGCCCGACATCTCGGATGGTCAGAGCCAAGACCATGAGCGCCGATAGCTGGCTCGCGCTAAAGTAACCCGGCACAACAACTTAGAACATTTATAATGTTTCCGGCTCGACTAGCCCTTTTCGCGCAGGGGCGTAAAGAGCTCGCCGCACAGACTACATTTCCTGGACATAGCGCGTTGGCCGACTCAGGGGTGGGAGAGCATCATTGCGGCGAAGCCGGACGTCGTCACAATACTATGAGCGAGATCGGCTTCCACGAGCGTAGAGATTTCATCCAATTGTAGATCGCGTTAACGACCTTGTTGGAGCGATATCGTGAAGCGCGAAGAACGTTATCCTCTGCAAAGCGCGCGAACCGCTTGAGCTTCACGCCGGCCGGATTTTTCCAACACAATCGGGGCGAGCCGGCCTCCAGGCACCGCCAGCGGCTGTGATTTAGGTGGACTGCCAAGCCTCCCAGACAGTTTTTTGAATTCAGGGCAGCATGATGATACCGATCGCCAACGTCGCGAGCGTCAGCGGCGCGCCGACCTTGAAATAGGTCCAGAAGTCGATGGTGATGCCGTCCTTGGCGGCGCGCTCGGCGACGATCAGGTTGGCGACGGAGCCCAGGAGCGTGAAGTTGCCGGCGAGAGTCGAGGCCATCGCCACGACGAGCCAGGCGCGCTGGGGATCGTGCAGCTGCTCGACGAAGGGCTTCAGCACGAGAACCGCTGGGACGTTGCTGACGAGGTTGGACAGCACCGCGGTGACGCCGGTCAGGGTCGCCGCGTTGCCGAGGTCGAGGCGGGCGGCCTGCGCCAGCAGGTCAGGCGTCAACACCGCTTGTTCAAGCCCCCGCACCACGACGAAGAGCCCGGCGAACATCAGCAGGAGCGGCCCGTCGATCTCGGCGTAGACCTTGCGCGGCTCGATCCTGCGGGTGAGCAGCAGCAGCGCTGCCGCGCAGATCGCCACCTTCGCCACCGGCTGGCCGAGGAAGAACAGGGCGATCATCGCCACCGAAACCAGCGCTGCCTTCGTCGCGAGCCAGCCGTGATAGTGAGCGGGAACGGTCACGCTGCGCAGCGCCTGCCGCGTCATGTATTCGCGCGGATTGAGCAGGAGCACGAGCAGGATCGTCACCAGCAGCCCCAGCACCGCGATCGGCAGCAGCGCGCCGGTGAAGGCGCCATAGGAGATGCCCGAGAGATTGCCGATGATCATGTTCTGGGGGTTGCCGGTGATCGTCGCCGTCGAGCCGACATTGGAGGCGAGCGCCACCGCGATGAGATAGGGCACCGGGTTGCGGTCGAGCGCGCGGGTCAGCGTGATCACGATCGGCGCCATCACCAGGCAGATCGCGTCGTTGACGAGGAAGGCGGAGAGCACGCCGGTCGTCATCACTACGACCGACAGTAGCAGCACCGGATGCCGCGCCCGGCCTGCGGCCCAGCCGGTCACCATGCGGAAGAAGCCCGAGAGCCGCAGATTGGCGACCACGATCATCATGCCGAGCAGCAGCGTGATGGTGTCGAGATCGATCGCCCGATAGGCATCCTCGAGGGAAAGCACCCCGCAGCCGACCATGAGCGCAGCCCCGATCAGCGCCGCTCCCGCACGGTCGACGCGCAGGCCGGGCATACGGCCGATCGCGATGGCGACATAGGTCGCGAGGAAGATCGCGATCGCGAGGATCTGCGTCGCGTTGAGGCCCCAGCCGGTCATGCAGATCAGGCCATTCTCTCGCTCGCCGCCGGCACCGGGCGGGCGCCGTGGTCGGTCGGCGGCTCATAGCCGTGCGTTTCCGGCATGGCAACGACATAGAGAACGAGGCCGCAAGCCGCGATTGCCGCAAGCGTGACGAAGCCGGCGGAATAGCCGGCGGTGACGATGATCACGCCCGCCGGCAAGGCGGAGATCGAAGCCCCCACGCCCTGGACCGTCGCGACGGCACCTTGCGCGGCGTTGAAGCGGCCGGTGCCTCGGGTCAGGTCCGCCACCACGATGGGGAACAGCGCACCGAAGATGCCGGCGCCGACGCCGCTGAGCGCCTGCACGGCCACCAGCCAGAACGGGTTGTCCGAGACGACATAGGGCGCGCCGCTCAGCGCCCGCACGCCTAAGGTGACCAGGAAGATCGGCTTTCGGCCCCGGGCATTGACCTTGAGCGGGCTCGTCCGGTCCCAATGTAGAAATTTCGTTCCTATGCGGGCGAAGAGGGCGCCTCGCTTGGGGCGCTTCACTAGCAACCGAAGAGCGTTTTCTCCGCCGCGCGCCGACCCAGCTTGAACTTCAAGCCCCCCGGATTTTTTAACACAATCGGCGCGAAGCCGCTTGATGCTTCTAATGGATAAGAAGCCAACTGCGAAGGCTAGCTGAGAGCCAGTTTCGCCATTCGCCGCTCCCAAGAATCAGCGAGGCGCTATACTGCGGAACATCTCCATTAAATCTGCCAGGAGATCGTCCGGATGCTCCAGTCCGATCGCCAGCCGGATCAGTCCCGGCGGGCAATCGGATTCCTCGCCTTCGGTGCTCAACCTGTGTTCGATCAGGCTCTCGGGCGACCCGAGCGAGGTCGAGGGGCGGAAGACCCGCGTCCGGGCGCAGAGATCTACGGCCTCGGCCGCGTCGGCGAGTTCGAAGGAGAGCATGCCGCCGAAGCCCTCCCGGAATTGCCGGCAGGCCAGTCCGTGCTGCGGGTGCTGTGGCAACCCCGGATAATGCACCTTGCAGACGCGCGGATGACGGTCGAGCCAGCCCGCGAGCGTCAGAGCCGTCGTGGAGACACGCTCCATCCTAAGTGCCAGTGACCGCATGCCGCGCAGCAGCAGCCAGGCCTCGAAGGGCGGCAGGATGCTGCCATGCGCCTCGCGGGCGGCTAGCATCTCATGCCACCACCCATCGTCCTCTGCCGCAACGAGCACGCCGGCGACCAGATCGCCATGGCCGTTGAGGTATTTCGTCGCCGAATGCAGCACGAGATCGGCGCCCAGCGTCAGCGGCCGGCAGAGCACCGGGGTCGCCACCGTCGCATCGACCAGCAGCCTTGCGCCGTGCCGATGCGCCAGCGCTGCCAGCGCAGCGAGATCCGGCACGCGCCAGAGCGGGTTGCTCGGGCATTCGGCCCAGACGAGCCGCGTCGGCGCGGCACCGAGGCTCAGGGCGACCGCATCGAGATCGCAGAGATCGGCCCGCGCCAATCCCAGACCGAAGCGTTCCGCGAAGGCGCCAATCATGCGTCCGAACTCGTAGTAGAGGCCGGTGTCGATCAGCACCCGGTCACCGGGTCGCAAGGTCGCGAGCACGGCCTGGGCCGCTGCCGCTCCGGCCCCGAACGCCGCGGCCACGGCGCCACCTTCGAGCTGACAGAGGATGGTCTCGACAAGCGCCGCGCCGCTGTTTCCCGAGCGGGCATAGCCCAGGGCGATGTCGCTTCCGGGCCGGACATAGGTCACGCCGGGATGGATCGACGGCACCAGCCCGCCCGTCGACGGATCCGTGACGTGGTCGAGCTGGGCCAGGATGGTCGCGGCGTGCATCGGAATATCATGCTCCGGGGAGCGCGCATTTTAGAAGTCTATTGTCGATTGTCGATCCTCGGTCCAATTGCGGCGGCTAATGATCTGTGCGAAGTTCAGGTCTCCTTACCGTCCGTCAGAGCCTCTGATGTCTGCCGACCGCCAGAACGACCTCTCACTCGCGATCGAACGCCATGTCGCCGAGATCGAGCCGCAGCTGATCGCCATCCGCCGCGACATCCACGCCCACCCCGAAATCGGGTTCGAGACCGCCCGGACCGCCGAGATCGTCGCGCAGGAGCTGGAGCGCATCGGACTCGTGCCGCAGCGCGGCGTCGGGCGCAGCGGTGTGGTGGCCGAGATCACCGGCGGCGCTCCCGGGCCCTGCCTGCTGATCCGCGCCGACATGGATGCCCTGCCGATGGAGGAGCTGACGGGGCTGCCCTTCGCCAGCACCGTGCCCGGAAAGATGCATGCCTGCGGCCATGACATTCACACCGCCACGCTGCTCGGCGTCGGCTCGGTGCTGCAGGCGATGGCGCCCCGGCTGCGCGGCAGCGTCAGGCTCGTGTTCCAGCCGGCGGAGGAGACGGTCGAGAGCGGAGCCGCCGCCATGGTCGCGGATGGCGCGGCCGACGGCGCCGCCATCGCGCTCGCCTTCCACAACCGGCCGGAGATGCCGGTCGGTCGCTTCGGCTATGTCCGGGGGGCGTCCACGGCGTCCAGCGACGAATTCGACGTGGTCGTGCACGGCAAGTCGGGCCATGCGGCGCGCCCGCATTCGGCGCTCGATCCGATCGTCGCCGCCTCCGCGATGATCATGCAGCTGCAGACTGCGATTTCGCGCGTGATGGACCCGACCCGCTCGGCGGTGCTCACCATCGGCCACATCCAGGGCGGCTCGACGCACAACATCATCCCCGACAGTTGTCTGTTCCAGGGCACGGTCCGCTGCCGCTCGCCCGAGAGCCGCGACACGATGGAAGCCACCTTCCGGCGCATCTGCGACGGCGTCGCTGCAGCGATGGGCGTAACCTGCGAGATCGACTACAAGCGCGGGGCCCCCGCGCTCATCAACGATGACGGCGTCGTCGATGCGGTGATCCGCTCGGTGTCCGAGCAATTCGGCGGGGACAAGATCGACCAGCTCGAGGGACGCTTCGGCGCCGAGGATTTCTCCTATTTCTCGGAGCGGATCCCGTCCTGCCAGTTGCTGGTCGGCTCGTCGCAGCCCGGCCGCGACGACCGCGTGCACAATTCCGACTATCAGCCGGACGAGCGCTGCATCGGACTGGGCGCCGCAGCCCTCGCCCGCACCGCCTTCGACATCCTGTCCTGATCCCGCCCGCATTCTCTAAGGCCCTGGAGACCCGACATGACGATCACCCGCTCCGACTTCCTCAAGCTGGGCCTCGGCGCGGCCGCCGGCCTCGCTCTGGGCGTGGCTCCCCGTGCCGCCGCCGCCAAGGAGTGGAAGGTCATCCGCGTCGCCACGGAAGGCGCCTTCCCTCCCTACAACATGCACGCGCCTGACGGCCGCCTGATCGGCTTCGAGCCTGACCTGCTGCAGGAGCTGTCCACCCGCATGAACGTCAAATGCGAGATGATCGCACAGGCCTGGGACGGCATGATCGCCGGGCTGACCGACGGCAAATACGACGCGATCATGGACGCGCTCTCGATCACGCCCAAGCGCGAGGAGGTGATCGCCTTTTCCCGTCCCTACGCCTCCGCCGGCTCGGGCTTCGCGATCATGAAGGAAGGCAGCATCAAGGCCATGCCCGGCACCGGCACGCGGGTACCGCTGACCGACGAGGCCGCCGCCAAGAAGGCGATCGATGAACTCGCCAAGTCGCTCGCTGGCAAGACCGTCGCGGTTCAGGTCGCGACAATCCAGAACGACGTGCTCAACCGCTACTTCAAGGACGTCCTGACCATCCGCACCTATCCCTCGGGGCCGGACACCTTCCTGGACCTGAAGAGCGGCCGCGTCGACGCCGTGATGGCCTCCCAGATCAACATCCAGGCGACGGCGAAGAAGTCGAACGGCGAGATGATCCAGTCCGGCTATCTCTTCGCCGGCGGTCTGCTCGGGCTGGGTTCGGCGGTCGGCCTGCGCAAGGGCGATCCCGAGCTCAAGGAGATGTTCGACAAGGCGCTGAAGTCCGTCATCGACGACGGCACGCTGAAGAAGCTGGCGCTGAAGTGGTTCGAGATGGACATCACGCCCGCGAGCTGACGCAGGCGGGCAGGACGAGATGGATGACAGCCTGACATTGCTCGGCTTCGGCCCGGAGGGCTGGGGCCATGCTCTGCTGAACGGCGGGCTGATGACGCTCGCCGTCTCGGCCAGCGCCTTCGCGCTCGGGCTCGGGCTCGGCACGCTCTGCGCCTGGGCGCGGATCGCCGGCTCCGCGCCGGTGCAACGCCTCGCGCAGGGCTATGGCGTGGTCATGCGCGGCATCCCGGATCTGCTGGTCATCTATCTCTTTTATTTCGGCGGCCGGCAGATCGCGTCCACCGTCGCCAAGCAGTTCGGTCATGTCGGTCCGGTCGAGATCAGCGGCTTTGCCGCCGGCTGCCTCGCGATCGGCCTGCTTTCAGGCGCCACGCAGGCGGAAGTGCTGCGCGGCGCCTTCCATGCCATCGCGCCCGGAACGCTAGAGGCGGCGCGCGTCACCGGCATGGGCCGCTGGACGATGTTCCGGCGCATCATCGCCCCGCTGGCCCTGCGCACCGCGCTGCCGGGCCTCGGCAACCAGTGGCAGTCGGTCATCAAGGAATCGGCGCTGGTCTCGGTCACCGGGCTCGTCGAGACGCTGCGCGCGGTGACGGTGGCCGCGAACTCGACCGAGCTGCCCTTCCTGTTCTTCCTCGCCGGCGGCGGGATCTATCTCGCCATCACCACGGTCTCCGGCTTCCTCTTCCGCATCGCCGAATGGCGCTCGATGCGGGGGCAGGCAGCAACGACCGGCAGGGGGTAGCGATGGATATCGCATTCATCGCCCAGATCTTTCCCAAGCTGCTCGCCGGGCTGCCGCTGACGCTGCTCCTGGCAGTGCTGGCGCTTCTCGGCGGCGGCTTCATCGCGCTGGGGCTGTCGGGCTTGCGCGCCTCCTCCTGGATCGGCGCGCGGATCGCCGACTTCTACGTCTACATCTTCCGCGGCACGCCGCTGCTGATCCAGATCTTCCTGATCTATTACGGTCTCGCCCAGTTTCCGGCGGTGCGTCACTCGCCGCTCTGGCCGCTGCTGCGCGAGCCGTATGTCTGCGCCGTCCTCGCGCTGATGCTGAACGACGCCGCCTATACCTCCGAGATCCTGCGCGGCGGCCTTCGCGCCGTTTCCACGGGTGCGATCGAGGCCGCGCGCGTCTCCGGCATGACGCGCCTGACCATGCTGCGCCGGATTGTGCTCCCCCTCGCTTTCCGCCAGGCGCTGCCGGCCTATGGCGCGGAGATCACCAGCATGGTCAAGGCGACCTCGCTCGCCAGCGTCGTGACGCTGATGGAGATCACCGGCATCGCGCGCGCGGAAGTCTCCGAAACCTACCGCGCCATCGAGATCTTCCTGTGCGCGGCGGTGATCTATCTCGTCTTGGTGACGGTGATCGCCCGGGCGGTCGATTGGCTCGAGCAGCACCTCTCCCCCTATCGCCGGCCGACCGGCGCCCGGAGCGTGGCATGAAGCCGATCACGGTCAGGCTGACCGACATCCGAAAGAGCTTTGGCGGGCAGGAGGTGCTGCGCGGGGTCGACCTCGCCGCCCGCGACGGCGACGTGATCGCCATCATCGGCGCGAGCGGCTCGGGCAAGAGCACGCTGCTGCGCTGCATCCCGCTGCTCGAAATCCCGGATCGGGGCGAGGTCAGCGTCGGCGATGCGCAGATCCGCATGAGGAATGCCGGCCATCGCTTCTCGCGGGCCGAGCGGCAGACCGTGCGCCGGCTGCGCGGCCAGCTCGGCTTCGTCTTCCAGAGCTTCAATCTCTGGCCGCATATGACGGCGCTGCAGAACGTCATGGAGGTCCCGCTCCACGTCCAGGGGCGGCCGCGCGCCGAATGCCGCGAGGAGGCTGAGGCGATGCTCGCCAAGGTCGGGCTCTCCGACAAGTTCGACGCCTGGCCGGCCCATCTCTCCGGCGGCCAGCAGCAACGCGTCGCCATCGCCCGCGCTTTGGCGATGCGGCCCCGCGCGCTGCTCTTCGACGAGCCGACCTCGGCCCTCGACCCGGAACTGGTCGGCGAAGTGCTGCGCGTCATCCGGGCCTTGGCGGAAGAGGGCCGCACGATGCTGATCGTGACCCATGAGATGACCTTTGCGCGCGAGGTCTCCAACCACGCCATCTACCTTCAGGACGGGCGCGTCGAGGAACAGGGCCCGCCCGAGCAGGTCTTCCTCGATCCGCAGTCGGAGCGCTGCCGCCGCTTCGTCGGCATGCATCGCAGCGGCGTGTGAGGAGCGGCCAGTGCCCCTGACCGACGACCAGCAGCCGATCGAGCGGCTCAGCCTCGCCGATATGGCGATGCGCCGCCTGCGCGATGACATCGTCCACGGCCGGCTGCTGCCGGACGAGGTGCTGACCGAGATCGCGCTGGCAGGCCGCCTCGGGGTCGGGCGCGGCACGGTGCGGACCGCCCTGTTTGCGCTGGAGGCCGACGAACTCGTGGTCCGCGCGCCCTATTCGAACTGGCGCGTCGCCAGCCTCAACGACCAGGTGATCTGGGAAATCTACACCCTGCGGGAAGCGATGGAGGGGCTGGCGGCGCGCATCCTGGCCGACCGGGGCGAGACGCGGCCCAAAGAGCTGCTGGCCGCCGCCTTCGCGAAGCTGGCGCCGGCGGAAGCGAGTTCGATCGACGACCGCGTCGCGGCCGATCTCGGCTTTCACCGAGCGATCGTTGAGGCGACCGGCCACCGCCATCTGATCAAGCGATACGCTGCCCTCTCCACTAAGATGGAATGGCTCTACCGCTGGTCGGAGATGCATTGGCCCGCGCGTTTTCCGCTGGAAGCCGATCATCGCGCCCTGTTCGAGGGCGTGATGCGCGGCACGCCCGACGAGGCGGAGCGCGCCGTGCGCGCCCATATCGATCCCAGTCTCGCCGCCGATCTCGAAGGATACCGCAGTCTGGTCTCAGTGGACGACTTAGGTTCAGAAGCCGCAAAGAGGACACGCGATCCGGCATGAACGAGAGAATGATCCTCCTCGATGGCGGCATGGGCCGCGAGCTGAAGCGCATGGGCGCCCCGTTCCGGCAGCCGGAATGGTCAGCGCTGGCGCTCATGGAAGCGCCGGAAACGGTCGTCGCGGCGCATCGCGCCTTCATCGAGGCAGGCGCCACGGTCATTACCACCAACAGCTACGCGGTCGTGCCCTTCCATATCGGCGAGGAGCGCTTCCCTCAGGACGGCGCGCGTCTCGCCGCGCTGTCCGGCGAACTGGCCCGTCGCGCTGCCGATGAGGAGAGGCTGCGCAGTGGCCGCGGCATCGCTGTCGCCGGCTCGCTGCCGCCGCTGTTCGGCTCCTACCGCCCCGATCTGTTCGATCCGGCGCGGGCGCCCTCCCTGCTGGCGGTGCTGATCGAGGCGCTTCTCCCCTCCGTCGATCACTTCCTCGCCGAGACGCAAAGCTGCATCGCCGAGGCGCTGGCGGCCTGCGCCGCCGTGCGCCCCACCGGCAAGCCGATCTGGGCGTCCTTTACGCTGCAGGACGAGGGCGCGGCCGGCGGCCTGCCCATGCTGCGCTCCGGCGAATTCGTCGCGGAAGCCGTCGCCGCCGTCCGAGACGCTGGTGCCGCCGCCGTGCTCTTCAACTGCAGCCTGCCGGAGGTCATGGGCCCGGCCGTCGACGTCGCCCGCTCCGTGCTCGGCGACGCCGAGCTTCCGATCGGCGTCTATGCCAATGCCTTCCCCGAAAAGACCGGAGATGCCGCGGCCAACGAGGGCCTGAGCGATCTGCGCGACGATGTCGGGCCGCTGCGCTATCGCGACTTCGGGCGGGACTGGCGGCGCCGCGGCGCCGGTATCATTGGCGGATGCTGCGGCATCGGCCCCGACGCGATCTGCGCGCTGCACACCGAATTAAGAGCTGATTGAACGCGCGCTTACCGGCAGTGTGCCAAGTTCCGCATCTGGCGCACGGCCGACTGGTTACCAGAGAGGGGCCGCAAAAGCCGCCTCGGGCCGGAAGCGGACCTGTTTGCTATCAACTCGATTAGCCAATCCAGCGGATGGGCTGCACGGCGGCGGCCATAAGGGAAGCCGCCGACTCGACGACAACTTGGCTCGTCGGCCCCGCTCCATGAATGTGAAATACCGAGCCGATCTTTCGTCGCCCGCCCGTCCGCGACAGGGGATAGCTGGCTGCACCCTGGTTCATCCACCATCCATTTCCCGGCTTGCCCGGAGAGAGCCGCCGATCCGCGGGAGCCATCATCAACGGCCACCACAAAGCGCTGTCGAAGATCTCACGCCATGGCGCGTCCGGAAAACCTCGACCCCAAATCCGTAAGCCACTGGCGCGGCGGTTACGTCAGCAACGCCACGACGGGCTGCGAAATTATGGAAAGAACGCCTGATTTAGTCGACGACCAACTCGATAACCTTCATTCAAATCAAGCCGGTCGCCCGGACTTGATGCTGCTGATGATGCGATACGGCGGCCACAAAAATAACCCGAAGGAATTGGTGGCCCGGCGTCATGCAGGATGTGAAGTCGCTGGTTTCTTCACAGATCGACCGGCTTTCCCGATCCCTCCTCCTCAAGCTTCACGGCGATATCCGCATTGGCGGAAAGGCGCACCTTGTTGCCTTGGACACCGGCGACGAAGCCGAGCTCAATATAGTGATGGTGGCCCTCATGACGGCCGTAAGCATCGCTTTTCTTGAGCTTGATGCGCCCTCCCTCGACACGATCGACCGTTCCGACATGGACGCCGTCGGCGCCGATGAGTTCCATGTTCTCCCTGATCTCGTCCGTCATCCTGAACTCCTCCTGGTTTGAAGCGTGGCCACGCTCGAACGCCGTGCCGGCGGTCATGCCGCCCGCGGCTCCAGCCGTAACCACCGGCGGCTCGGACGGGTTCCATGCGTTTCGCCAGTGGCGTGCTTCAACCCTGGCGCTCCTTCATTCCCTCCCGTAGTTCGGCGAGGACGCGCCGCAGCCCGTGGACCTGGTCCATGAGATTCAAGATCACATCGATGCCCTCGTCGTTGGCGCCGATATCGTCCTTGAGCTGCCGAATGAGACGGGCGCGCGCGATGTCGATATCGTGGAAATGCATCTCGCCGTCCGCCTCCTCCGGGACCAGCCAGCGCTGCTCCAGCCAGAACTCCAGCACCTGCGCCTGCAGCCCCGACGAGATCAGGAACTCCTGCTTGGTCATCCTCATGACACGCCGCCCTCGCGCGGATCGTAGTCCTTGCCCTTCCAGCTCGACACGAAGGCTTCGAGCTCCGGATCCACAGTCTTCGGCAGCACCACCTTCAGCTTGACGAACTGATCGCCCTGGCCACCACCGCGCTTCGGGGCTCCCCTGCCGCGCAATCGCAGCCTGGTCCCAGCATTCGATCCCTTCGGCACAGACATCGTGACGTCGCCCGTCGGCGTTGGCACCCTGACCTGTCCGCCGAGAACCGCCTCCGTGAGCGAGACTGGCAGCTCGAATGTGATGTCGTCACCCTCGCGGGTGAAGCGGCGATCCGGCCGGACCTCGACCTCGATCAGCGCATCCCCTGCCCCGCCCTTGCCTGCGCCGGGTGCGCCCTTGCCCTTCAGCCGGAGCGTCTGGCCATCGACGAGGCCCGGCGGGATTTTCACGTCAATCGTGCTGCCATCCGGCAGATCGAGTCGCTTGGTTCCGCCGGTGATCGAATCGGCAAAGTCGATCACCAGATGGTAGTGCAGATCCTGCCCACGCCGGTTCGCCCGCGCCCTCTGGCTGCGCCGGAGAAGCTCGGCGAAGGCATCGTCCTGATCCATGAAGTCCGCAAAGCCGGAGGCATCGGCATAGGGGTCTCCCTGAGACGAGGTCGCAAAATCCCGATAGTAGTGGTGCTGCGGCCGTTCGGCGCCAGAGGCGTCGATATCGCCTGCGTCGAAACGCCGGCGCTTGTCGGCATCGCTCAGCAGATCATAGGCGACCGCCACCTCCTTGAATTTGTCCTCGGCGGTCTTGTCGCCGGGGTTGAGGTCAGGGTGCAGCTTTTTCGCCAGCTTGCGATAGGCGCTTTGGATCTCGGCGGGTGAAGCCGTCGAGGCAACACCGAGAACCTCGTAGGGATTTTTCACGGGTTACTCCGAAGGCCTATTCGGTGGCGAAGGTGCGAGGCGAATTGTGTCACTTCGCGTGAAATTTGATAGCGGCATGCGTCCCATCTCAGAATGACTTGTGCCCCGACCTGCCGCAACGGCACAGCGTCACCCGCTGCAAGGACGCCGGCGTGAGGCCATCGACCGGCTCCGTCGGCCACGCCTATGACAACGCCATGTGCGAGGGCTTCTTCGCGACATTGGAATGCGAACTGCTCGATCGGCATCGCTTCCGAAAGTGGCCTTTTAAAAACCCTGTCGGCAGCATCGGAGCCTCGGCCTTCTGCCCACAACACGCGGCAGAAACCAGGCTCCGCCATCTCCCGGAATCAGGCCAAGCTTGACGAAATTCTCACCGAAGCTCGCATTCTCGGAGGCGATGCGAAGGTCGCACATCAATGTCAGGTCGCAGCCCGCCGATCGCCGCCCCGTTGACCGCCGCGATGATCGGGATTTCGAGCGCTTCGAGCGTCAGGGCAGGTTCTGGATTCCGCTGCGATAATTGCCCCGCGTTCGCACCAGCAGCCGATCGTTGAGGCCGCTGCCGCTGCCCATCTTCTTCAGATTGCTGCCGCAGGAGGATGCCGTGCCGGCTCCGGTCAGGATCGCGACGCGGGCAGCCGCATCGGCTTGGAGCCTATCCCACGCGGCAAGCAGCGCTGCGACCATATCCTCATCCGAGATCGGATTACGGAGCTTGGCCTGTTCAGAGGCAGGGTGACGATCCCCTGAGGGTCGTCCCGGGAGCGAACCGCTTCGGTCATTTTGCGCCACGTTGAACTGCTGAAATGCGTGAGAGAAGGGCCGTCAGCCGGCCATCATCTTGCGCGGCAGCCAGAGGATGATCTCCGGCCACGCGACCAGAACCGCGATGACGACGATGTGGGCGATGAAGTGCGGCAGCGAACCGCGGAAGATCTCCTGCACCGGCCGCCCCGAATAGCGCGCAACGACGAAACAGTTGAGCCCGATCGGTGGCGTGATCATCCCGACTTCCGCGGTGACGATCTTGATGATGCCGAACCAGAGGGGGTCGAAGCCGAGCACCTTGATCAGCGGCAGGACGATCGGCACGGTCAGGACCAGGATCGCGATCTGGTCCATGAACATGCCGAGGATGATGTAGCCGCACAGGATGAGCGCGATGATCAGCCAGCGCGAGACCTCGAGCGCGCCCACCCAGCCGACGAGCGTCTGTGTGACCTGGGTCAGCGTGAAGAAATAGCCGAAGATCTGGGCGCCGAGCAGGATCATCACGATCATGCAGGTGCCGTTGGCGGAGCGGCGCAAGACGCGCACCAGCGCCGGTAGCGTGACCTTGCCGTACCAGGCCGCAATGGCGAGCGCGCCGGCGGCGCCGAGCGCCGAAGCCTCTGTTGGCGTGGCGATACCGGTATAGATGACGCCGGTCACTGCTCCGAACAGGACGACCATAGGGCCGACAACCCTGAGCCAGGCGATCTTCTCGCGCCACGGGACGGGTTTTGCCGGCGGGGCGCGGGAGGGGTCGAGCAGCACCAGTACGTAGACCGTCGCCATGATCGTGAGCATGACGAGAATGCCGGGAATGATGCCGCCGATCAGCAGCGCGCCGATATTAACCTCGGCAAGCAGGCCGAAGATGACGAGCGCGACACTGGGCGGGATCAGCATTGCGAGGGTGCCGGAGATCGCGACGACGCCGCCGGCCATCGCCGGCTCGTAGCCCTGCTTGAGCATGGCCGGCAGGCTCGTCGCCGAAAGCGTCGCAGCCGAGGCGGTGCTCGTGCCGCAGATGGCGCCGAAGCCGGCGCCGGCCAGCGCCGTCGCCATGGCCAAACCACCCCGCACCCGCCCCATCCACGCTGCCGTCGCGCGGAAGAGATCGTCGGCGACGCCGCTGAGGAGCACGAGCTCGGCCATCAGCAAGAACATCGGGATGGTGATGAGCTCATAGGCTCCGACGGTCGAGAGCGGCGCCGTCTCGAGGATGCCCGAGAGCATCGACATGCCGCCCACCAGCCACAGGCCAAGGACGCCCGATGCGATCATGGCAAAGCCAACAGGTGTGCCGATGGCGAGCAAGAAGAACAGCACGCCCAGTCCGATGGCGACGATCATTCGAAATGTTCTCCCTCGCCATGCCCGATCCTGACCGGCACGAAATCCCGGCCCGTGGCGAGACTGAGCAACTGGGCGATGAACTGGACTGCGAGCCGCACCGTCATGAGCCCGCAACCGAGCGGCACCAGCGCGAGCGACGGCCATGTCGGCCAGGGAATGGCACCTGACAGCACGTCGCGGGAGGCATAGGCATCGATCGTCCTCAGCGCACTGAAATAGGTGATGAGCGCGAAGACGAGTGCGCCGATCGCCGCGGTGACGAGTTCCGTCAGCCGGATCGTGCTGGGCGGAAAGCTCTGCTGCAGGATGTCGACATTGACGTGCGCTCCCTCGGTATAGGCGGCCGACAGCGAGAGGAAGAAGACCGCGGCGACGAGATAGAGCGAGATCAGATCATAGGCCCAGGACAGCGGGCTGTGGAAGAAGTAGCGCATGATGACGTCGCAGAAGACGATCAACATGATCACGAACATCGCGGCAGCCGACAGCCAGCCGAGAGCATTCTCGACCACGGACAACGCACGCAGGACCGACTTCATCTGAGTTCCTTTCGGCAGAGGCAGGCGACGCGGGCTGAGCTCCCGCGCCATTTGCGGCAGCTCAGCCGCCGGCCTGCTTCTTCAGCAGAGCCCGGAACTCCTTCAGCACCTCGCTGCCCTTCTTGCCGCGCCCGTCGAGGCCCTTGGCCCATTCGTCACCGACCGCGCTGAGCTTGCCTGCGATGCTGGCATGCATCGCTGCCGGCAGAGGAGCGAAAGTGACGCCGGATGTCTTCAGCTTCTGCCGAGTCTCGTCGTCCTGGCGATCGACCTCGGCGCAGGCGCTCTTGTTAACGACCTCAGCCGCCTCGGCCATGGCCTTCTGCGTCTCGGGGGCAAGCTTGCTCCAGGCGGCGTCGCTGATCGAATAAGCGACGATGAAGCTGCCGAAATTCTCGCCTTCGGTGGAGTGCTTCACCAGCTTGTCGACATTGTAGGAGATCACGCTGTCGAGCGGGAACAGCACGCCGTCGAGCGTGCCGCGCGAGAGCGACTCGTAGGTGTCGGGCGCGGCCATACGCACCGGCGTCGCACCGATGCTGCGCAGGGTCAGGTCCTGCGCGCCGCCTGTCGTGCGTAGCTTCAGTCCCTTCAGGTCCGCATCGGATGCCACAGGCGCCTTCACCGTCAGAATCTGATAAGGCGGCAGCGCGACGGCGAGCAGCAGCTTGATCTTGTTGGGTGCGTAGTCCTCGGCCGCCACGAGCCCGTTGCGCGCCGTTTCCAGATAGGCCTTCGTGCCCTCGCAAGCCGTGGTGAAGCCGCCCGGCAGCATCGCGACCTCGGAAGCCACCATCTTGTCCGACACATAGGCCGGCGCGACATAGCCGATATCGACCACGCCCGATTGCGTCAGCTTCAACATGTCAGCCGCCTTGCCGATCTGCTGGCTCGGGAAATAGTCGAAAGTGACGCCGCCGTTCGTGCGCTTGGTGACCTCCGCCATCCAGGGCTGGATGATCAGCTTCACAAGGTAATGACCCGCAGGGAAGGAATCCGCCACGCGCAGCTTGCGGGTCTCCGCCTGGACGGAGGCGCTCAGCACGCCGAGCGCCGTCACGGCAAGGCATGCCGCCATCAGGGTCCTGTTCATGTGTTGTCCTCCGTCTCGAATGGGGGCGCGTTGCGGCCGCGCTCTTGAGGTGGGTGGCTTCAACCGGCCTGTCGGCGCAGCTCCGTCTTCAGGATCTTGCCGTAGGAGTTCTTCGGCAGGGCCTCGAAGAACCGGTATTGCTTGGGCTTCTTGAAGCGAGCGATGTGAGCCTCGCACAGGGCGTCCAGCTCTGCGGTGACGACGGAAGCGCCTTCATGCAGGCTGAGCGCCGCGACGACTTCCTCGCCCCAATCCGGGTGTCTGCGCCCGAAGACCGCGACTTCCGCGACGGCCGGGTGCAGGAGCAGCACCTCCTCGACCTCGCGCGGATAGATGTTCACGCCGCCGGAGATGATCACATCCTTGGAACGGTCCTTCAGCGTCAGCAGGCCATGCTCGTCGAGCGAACCGAGATCTCCGGTATGAAGCCAGCCGTCGTGCAGCGCCGCCGCGGTCGCCTCCGGATTGTTCCAGTATCCGCTCATGACGCTGTCGCCGCGGACCAGAACTTCCCCGACCTCGCCGGCGGGCAAGGACGCGCCGTCACTGCCGGCGACCCGCAGGGAGACGATGGCCTGCGCATAGCCGACGGACCCGAGCCGGTGATCGAGCAGACCGTCGCCCGTATCCTTGTGAAGGCCGCGCGGCAGCACCGTGATCGTCATCGGGCTTTCGCCCTGACCGTAGATCTGGACGAGGCGTTGGCCGAATACCTCGAGCGCACGCCGGCTGTCCTCCACATACATCGGACCTCCGCCATAGATGATCGTCTTCAGGCCTGCGCGTTCGGCATCGCCAATCACGCCGGCATTCATCAGGCGGGTAACGATCGTCGGCGCGGCGAAGAAGGCGCAGCCTCGATGGCTGCGCAGCAGCGAGGCGAGCTCGGCCGGGTCGAACCGGCCGCTCTCGGGCACGACCTGGGCAGCCATGCCGGCGACATGCGGCAAGGCATAGAGACCCGAGCCATGCGAGAGCGGCGCCGGGTGCAGGATGCAATCCCCGGGCGAAACCGTGTCGACCTCTGCCAGGTAGCCCAGCGTCATCGCTAACAGGTTGCGGTGGGAGAGCACCGCCCCCTTCGAACGGCCCGTCGTGCCGCTGGTGTAGAACAGCCAGGCTGGATCGCCGGCGATGACATCGCGTTCAGCAGCTTCCTCCGATTGAGCGAGAGTGCGATGATCCCGGCTGCCAATGGCGACGACCGGGGGCAGGCGCTCCCGCATGAAGCCCAGCGCCTCCGAGACCGTGCCGGCCAGATCCGCGGTGGAGAAGACGAGGGCCGCGCCGGAGTCGTCGAGGATATGAGCGACCTCCCTGGCGTGGAGCTTCGCGTTCACCGGCACGCAGATCAGCCCGGCGCGCCAGCAGGCGAAGAGCAGCGCGAGATAGTCGGGGCAGTTGCGCATCACCAGCGCGACGCGGTCACCGGGCCGGAGGCCGTGGCTTTCGACGAGCCCCCCTGCGAGCCGCGCCGCCAGCGCAGCCCATTCCGCATAGCTCCAGACCGGCGCCGTGCCCTCGTAGACGGCGATGCGGCCGGGGGTCAATTTGGCGGCGCGGCGGAGGAGGGCTGCGATGTTCATGGCGTCATTGTCCCAGATAGGCCGCGCGAACCTGGGGGTCGGCCAGCAGCTGAGCCGCTTCTCCGCGCAAGACGATCTCGCCCTGGCGCAGGACATAGCCTTCGTCGACAGAGCGCAAGCTGAGCTGGACGTTCTGCTCGACCAGAAGCAGGCTGAGCCCCTCCCGGGTGAGCGTGCTCAGGACCTCGAAGATTTCAGCGACGACCTTGGGGGCGAGGCCGATCGAGGGTTCGTCGAGGACGAGCAGGCGCGGGCGCGTCATAAGCGCCCGGCCGATCGCGACCATCTGCTGCTCTCCGCCGGAGAGTGTGCCGGTGCGCTGGCCGGCGCGCTCACGCAGGCGCGGGAACAGCCCGTAGACCCGCTCAAGCCCCTGCTCGCGATGCTCCTTCGCGCTTCCGAAGGTGCTGGCTGCGACGAGGTTCTCCTTCACCGTGCATTCGGGGAAGAGCATCCGCCCCTCCGGCACCGTGCCGATCCCGGCGCGCGTCCTGTCGGAGGCCTTCATCGCGCCGAGCGTGGTTCCGTCCCAGGCGATTGTGCCGATGCGCGTGGGCAGCAGACCGTTGATCGCCTTGACGATCGTGCTTTTACCCGCGCCGTTGGAGCCGATCAGCGCGACGCGCCGGCCGCTTTCGATGGTCAGGTCGATGCCGCGGATGACATTGGCCTTGCCGTATCCGGTGGCAACGCCTTGCAGGACGAGGCGGCTCACGAGACGGCACTCCCGAGATAGGCTTCCTGCACCTGGGCATCGGCCAGCACCGCGCGGGTTGCGCCTATTGCCAGCATCTCGCCGAAATTGAGCACGATGGCGTTTCCGCAGAGTTCACTGATGATCGGCACGGAATGCTCGACCATCATGATGGTGACCCCTTCCGCGTTGATCCGCCGGATCTGTTCGCAGAGTGAGGCTGCCTCCGTCGCGGTCAGGCCGGCCAGCATCTCGTCGAGCAGCAGCAGGCGCGGCTCCGTCGCGATGGCGCGCGCGATCTCGAGGCGGCGCATCTCCGCGACGCTGAGCCGCTCGGCGTCGAGATCGGCGAGATGCGACATGCCGACCCGCCCCAATGCCAGCCGGGCATGCTGCTCGGCGGCGGCGGACGCATGGTGACGGGCGAAGGCCGCGACCTTGACGTTCTCCAGCACGCTCATGCCGTGGAAGGGGCGCACGATCTGGAACGTCCGGGCCAGGCCGAGCCGGCAGATCTCGTGCGGGCGCAGGCCGTCGATGCGGCGCCCGTCGAGATGCACCGTGCCGGCAGACAGTGGCAGCAGCCCCGACAGGCAATTGAACAGGGTCGTCTTGCCGGCGCCGTTCGGCCCGATGATGCCGAAGATCTCGCCGGGCATCACCGTGAAGCCGACATCGGAGACGGCCTTCAGCCCACCGAACGACTTGCCGAGCCCTGCGACGGCGAGCAGTGGCTGCTGCTGGCTCACGGTGCCGCCTCCATGGCGAGGGCGCTCCCGGCCGCGTTCCGCTTCCCCGGAAGGATCCGCCGGAGGCGCGCGCTCAGCACGCCGCCGAGCCCTTGCGGCAGCACCAGCGCCAGCACGATCATCAGCAGCGCATAGGCGACGATGTTGACCCCGTGGAAGCTGGAGCCGAGATAGGTCCGCAGCAGCTCGCCGGCCGGGATCAGCAGCGCGGCGCCGAGCAGAGGCCCCCAGAGCAGGCCGAGGCCGCCGATGATGCCGAAGACCAGCAGCTGGATCGAGAGCTCGACGCCGAGCGTCGAGCGCGGATCGACGAAGGCGAAGGTGTTGGCGAAGATCGCGCCGCCGAGCGCGGTCAGCGCGGCACTGAGCGCGAAGACCACCAGCTTGTAGCGCATCGCCGGCACACCGAGCGCTTCAGCCGCCCCCTCATTGTCGCGCAGGGCGCGCCAGTAATAGCCTGGCCGGGCCGTCAGGAACGCCTGGGAGAGGATAAGCGTCAGGGCGAGGAAGGTGACGATGATCAGGCCATAGGGCCATTTCTGGTCGAACTGCAGGTAGCGCAGCGTCTCGGAGGAGGAAGGCAGCATCATGCCGTCGGACCGGCCAAGCCAGAGCGCGGACGAGACGAGCAGGAATGCCACCTCGCTGAAGGCAAGCGTGGCGATCGAGAAGAAATAGCCCCGCAGCCCATAGCGGAAGCAGAGCAGCCCGATGAAGAGCGCGCTCGCGACAGCCAGCAGGACCGCGATCGGCCAGGTCGCGAGTGGGCCGAGCCCGAAGCCGACCTGGCCGTAGGCGACGGTGTAGGCGCCGATGCCGAAGAACAGCGAATGGCCGAGCGAGACCAGGCCAGTGAAACCCGCCATCAGGTTCCAGGCGACGGCCACGGTGCCGATCAACCCGACCATGATGAAGATTTCCATGAAGTACGGGTCGGTGAGGCTGAAGCCGAAGCCGGCGATCGCGAGCAGCGTCGGTATCAGCGCGGGAAGGAAACGGCGGAGCATCAGCGCGATCCTCCGGCCGGGACGAGGCCTTCCGGCCGCAGCAGCATGACCAGGATCAGCAGCGCAAAGGGCACGGCAGCGGCGACCGAGGCGGTCAGCCAGGACGCAGCGATGCTCTCGGCGATGCCGACCAGCAGCGCCCCGATCAGCACGCCGCCGAAGGAGCCCATGCCGCCGACAATGACGATGACGAAGGCCTTCAGGGTGAAGAGCTGGCCTACATGCGGGTTGACGTAGAGCGCCGAGACCATCAGCGGCCCTGCGATTCCGAGCGTGCCGAGGCCGATCGCCATCGCCCAGCGATAGGTGCCGCCGATATCGATGCCGGAGAGCGCCGCGCCGTCGCGCGACTGCGAGACGACGCGCATGATCAGGCCGAGATCGGTCTTGCGCAGGACAACGTAGAACAGCCCGAGCAGGATGATCGAGGCGAGAGCGGCGATCGCCTGCGGCATCTGGATCAGCACCGGACCGAGCCAGATGCTCGCGGTGGAACGCTCTTGCGTCACCAGCAGGTTGTCGGCCTTGAAGACGACGAGCGCGAGATACTGCAATAACAGCGACAGGCCGAGCGTGACCGCCATCTGGTTGATGTCCGGAACCTTCAGCGCCGGGCGGATCAGGCCGCCGAAGAGCAGATAGCCCATCAGCATCAGCACGGGTGCGACCAGGAAGACGGCCAGGATCGGGTCGACTCCCAGGAAGGTGAAGGCGAGGTAGCCGCCATACATCGCGAGCATCAGGAACTCGCCATGGGCGAAGTTGACGATGCGCATGACGCCGAAGACCAGCGTCAATCCCACGGCGACGAGCGCGTAGATCGCTCCGTTGGTGAGCCCGCTGAGCATGGCCTGGAGAAAGATGGTCGTCGACATGCGGCTCCTCGCGCACCGCGCCTCTGCCTCGCGGCGAAGGCACGGCGGATCGTGACGGGGCGGCCGGTCAGCCCTGGACGGGCGCCGGCGGGCGGACGGCGACGGCTTCCGGCCAGACGGTGACGAACTTGCCGTCGATGGCCTGAACGATGACGCAGGTCGCGGGCGATTGCCCTTGCTCGTCGAAGGAGAGCACGGGGGCGGGCAGCACCGCGGCGGGCCCGTCCGTGATCTTCAACGTGGTCAAAGCCTCGCGGATCGCGTTGCGATCGGTCGATTTGGCGGCGTCGGCGGCGAGCGCCAGCGCATAGGTCGCGACGAAGGCCTGGGCCTGGTTGCTGAGCGGGGTTTCGCCCGGATGGGCTTCCGCGAAGGCCTTCACGAAGGCCAGGCTCGCCGGCCTGTTCAGGTCGGGGGACCATTCGACGACGCCGAAGCTCCGGTCGCTCGGCTTGCCGGCGGCGAGCACCGTCTGGTTCACATGCGCGCCGCCGAAGCCGACATAGAGCGGCCGGAAGCTCTGGGCGGCCAGGGCGCGCAGCAGCACCGTCGAATCCTCGGCATAGGCGCAGGTCAGGAGCCCTTCGGCTCCGCTGGTGCGCAGCTTGGTGGCGATGGTGCTGAAATCGGGCGTGCCGGTGCGGAAGGTCTCGTCCGTCAGGATCGGATAGCCGCGCCCAGGCATGACCGAGGTGTAGTTGCTGCGCACCGCCTGGCCGGCCGGACCGTCCTCGGTGGCGAGCGCGATCTTGCCGACCGAGATCCCCTTCGACTTCTGATAGTCGAGGAAATCGGCGATATACCCGCCGAACCACTTCGCCTTCACCGCCGTCCGGAAGACATATTTCATGCCCTGCTCGGTCAAGGCGTCGTTGACCGCGCTGGTGATCATGAAGGGGGTGCGGTTGCGGTCGGCGATCTGTGCCGCAGGAATGGTCGTGGCCGAGGCCCAGGCGCCGGTCAGCGCGCTCACCCGTTCGCGGCTGATCAATCTCTCCGCCTCGGCGCGCGAGACCTCAGGCTTCGACTGGATGTCGGTGACCAGCAGCTCGACCTTGGCGCCTCCGAGCGATTTGAGGCCGCCCGCGTCGTTGATCATCTTGGCGGCGAGTTGATGCGCCTTGAGCATGCGGATGCCGTCCGAGGCGTGGACGCCGGTGGTGGGCACCAGGACGCCGATCTTCAGCGCTTCCGTCGCGGCGCTGCCGCGGGAGGGGATGATGGCCGGCATGGCTATCGCCGCCCCCATTAGCAGCGTCTGCCTGCGGTCGATTCCGGATTTCGTCATGGTTGCCTTCCCTCCCTCATGAATGCGGCGACGGGTTTCTTCGCCCGTTGCCGTTCTGGTTGTCAGCTCATGGGCACAGCACCGCGCGGCCGACAAAGCGGCCCTCGCGAAGACCGACCAGGGCATCGTTGGCGCTTTCGAGCGGCAGCCGCGTCACCGGGATCGGCGCGATCTTGCCGGCGCGGGCCAGCGCGAGGAGCTCCCGCAACTCGGCGAGATTGCCGACCAGGCTGCCCTGGATGCGGGCCGCCTTCATCGGAATGAGCGGCAGCGACCATGGCGCCGTGCCTCCGAACAGCCCGACGATCACCAACGTCCCGCCCTTGGCGAGAGCGTCGAAGCCCAGGGCTGCCGATTTTTCGTTTCCGACGAGGTCGACCACCGACTGGGCGGGACCCCCGACGGCCTCGGCGATCTGCGCCAGCGCATCGGGAGCCGCGCCGTCGATCGCCGCGATGGCGCCCGCTTCCAGGGCCGATCGGCGCTTGGCCGGGTCGAGGTCGACGAGAACGGCGCCGACGCCGCCGAGGGCGCGCAGGATCTGGATGCACATCAGCCCGAGGCCGCCGGCGCCGATCACCAGGACGGGCTGACGCTCGATCTGGTCGCCGAGCTTCCTGAGGGCGCTGTATGTGGTGACGCCGGAGCAAGCGAGGGGAGCCACCTGCGCCGGGTCGAGATCACCGATCGGCAGGAGGTAACGGGCATCGGGCACGCGCAGGTACTCGGCATAACCGCCGTCGCGGTGGACACCGAGATAGCCGGCCTTGGCGCAGTAGTTCTCGAAACCGTCCCGGCAGGTCTGGCACTGGCCGCAGCCGATCCAGGGATAGGCGAGGCATCGTTCGCCCAGGGCGACGCCTTCGGCCTCCGGCCCGAGCGCAACGACCTCGCCGACCGTCTCATGCCCCATGGTGATCGGCAGCGCCACACCGCGGTCCCGGAGCGAGAGCTTGCGTCCGGCTCCGAGATCGTAGCCGCCTTCCCAGAGATGGATATCGCTGTGGCAGACGCCCGCAGCCTTGACTCGCATCACGACCTCGCGGCCGGTCGGAACCGGCTGCGGCTTCTCGGCGGCGGCGAGCGGAGCGCCGAACTCCTCGATGCAGAAGAAGCGCATGCTTTCCCCTTTGACGTTCAGCGGGCCGTGAAGCCGCCGTCGACCGGCAGGGCGACGCCGGTGACGAAGGACGCGTCGTCGGATGCCAGCCAGAGCGCGGCATGGGCGATTTCGTCCGGGCGGCAGAGCCGGCCGAGCGGCACGGCTGCGAGCAGCTTCTTCTCGTTCGCGGCGGCTTCGGCCGGATCGCCCGAACGGCTGGTGAAATTGAACGCCATCGGCGTGTCGGTGAGGCCCGGGCAGATCACGTTCACGCGCACCTTGTCGGGCGCGAATGTCTGTGACAACGACTTGGTCAATCCGACGACGGCGAACTTGGCAGCCGAATAGACCGGGCTGAACATCGAGCCGACGAGCCCCGAGACCGACGCTGTGAAGATCAGCGAACCGCCCCCGCGCTTGCGCATGTGCTTGATGACCTCGCCGGCTGCGAGCGCCGCCGAATCGACGTTCAGCGCCATCGCTCGGTCATAGGCCCCGAGATCGAGATCCTCGATGCCGGCGGGACCGGGAATGCCGGCATGCGCCCACATGACGTCGATACCGCCGAGGCGTGCCGCCGCCTCATGGACGGAGGAGCGCATCACCTCCTGCCGGGAGAGGTCCGCCTGCAGCGTCTCGACATTCTGCCCTCTTGCCTTCGCTTCGGCGGCGAGTTGCGCGAGCGCCTCGGCGTTGACGTCGATCGCGACGACCTTCGCACCTTCGCGCAGGAAAAGCTCGACTCCGGCCTTTCCCATTCCCGACGCCGCCGCGGTGATGACGGCAAGCTTGTCCGCAAGACGCATGGTCGTTTTCTCCGGCTGTTCTATTGTGCGTAGGCGTCCGGGAACTGGCCGGTCGTGCTGACGACCGTGGTCCGCGTTTCCAGGAAGTTGTCGAGCGCTTCGAGCCCGTTCTCGCGTCCCCAGCCACTGCTCTTGAAGCCGCCGTAAGGCGTCGACCAGCGGATGTAGCGGTAGGTGTTCACCCAGACGATGCCGGCCTGAACGCGCGCGGAGACGCGATGCGCCCTCCCGACATCGCGGGTCCAGAGGCCGGCGGTCAGCCCGTAGGCCGTGTCGTTGGCGATCGCGACCGCCTCCTCCTCACCGGAGAACGGGATCAGCGCGGCGACCGGGCCGAAGATCTCCTCGCGGGCGATACGCATGTTGTTGGCGACATTGGCGAAGACCGTCGGGGCGACGAAGAAGCCCTTGGCGAGCGGGCCGTCCGACAGACGGTTGCCGCCGGCGATCAGTTCCGCGCCCTCGGACTTGCCGATGTCGATATAGGAGAGCGTCTTGTCGAGCTGTTCGGCATGGGCCTGCGGCCCCATATGCGTGGCTTCCTCGAGCGGCATGCCGACGCGGACCTTCGTGGCACGCTCGGCGAAGGCCGCGACGACGCGGTCGTAGATCGGCCGCTCCACCAGGACGCGCGAGCCCAGGGCGCAGCTCTGGCCGCAGACGGCCCAGGCCGACGAGGTCGCGGCATTGACGGCCTGGTCGACATCGGCGTCGGCGAAGATGATGTGCGGTGCCTTCCCGCCGAGCTCGAAGGAGAAGCGCTTCAGATTCTCGGCACCATTGCGCAGGATCGTCTTGGCCGTGCGCCCCTCGCCGGTGAAGGCGATCTTGTCGACGCCCGGATGGGCGACGAGATGGGCGCCGGCATCATGGCCGTTGCCCGGAACGACGTTGAAAACGCCGGGCGGGAAGCCGGCCTTCTCGATCAGCCTGGCGAGCTCCAGTGCCGTGACTGGCGTTTGCTCGGCCGGCTTCAGCACGACGGCGCAACCGGCCGCGAGTGCCGGCGCGACCTTCCAGGTCGTCGTCAGCATCGGCGCGTTCCAGGGCGTGATCGCGCCGACCACGCCGACCGGCACGCGTGTGGTGAAACAATGCACCGAATCGTCGATCGGGATGGTCCGGCCGGAAATCTTGTCGGCCAGCGACGCGAACCACTGATACCAGTGGTGATGCGCGCCGACGTCGCTGCGCGCCTCGCGGATGGCGCGGCCGGAATCCCGTGATTCCAGCACGGCCATCTCGCCGGCGAACTCGCGGTAGAGATCGGCCAGGCGCCGCAGCAGCGCCGCCCGCTCCCAGCCCGGCATGCGGCGCCACGGTCCCTCGAAGGCTTCGCGGGCCGCGGCGACCGCGCGATCGATGTCGCGCGGCCCGCCGAATGCGACCTCCGCCCAGGGCAACCCCGTCGCCGGGTCGATGCTTTCGACGAGGCCGCCGTCCAGTGGCGCGACCCATTCGCCGCCGATGAAGAGGCGATCGTAGCGGCGGAGCGAACCCGCGGGCTTCTGCGACTGCAATTCGGAGTTCAACGCAACGGCCACGGGCGCCTCCCGTTCATGGGCTGGGCAAATGTGTACACAGTCATGAATTCGAGTGTCAACCAGCGAAACCGGGCAAGGCAAAATTCAAATTTGAATTTATCGCATTGATTCCACTCAGATAATTTTTCCTGCGGATCACAGTCGAGGGTCTTGCATCGCAGCAAATCGTCGCCGCGGCGCAGCATGTATTTCATCTTTTCTGAACAATAAATCTCTGTATATGAATTACGAGCAGGCCGCCGAGGCTTGGAAAGGACGAGGCATGGGTCCACTCGAAGGCATCAAGATCATCGACATGACGTCGGTCCTGATGGGGCCCTATGCGACCCAGATGCTGGGCGACATGGGGGCGGACGTCATCAAGGTTGAAGCGCCCGACGGGGACGTCACACGGCAGATCGCTCCCTCGCGCAACCCGGGCATGGGCGCGATCTATCTCAACGCCAACCGGAACAAGCGCAGCATCTGCCTCGATCTCAAGCAGAACGCGGGACGGGAAGCCCTTCTCCGACTTGCAGCCGATGCCGACGTGCTGGTCTACAACATTCGTCCGCAGGCGATGCGGCGGCTGGGGCTGGGCTACGAGACGCTGGCAGGCACCAATCCCCGCCTCGTCTATGCCGGGCTCTTCGGTTTCGGGCAGGGCGGCCCCTATGCCGCGAAGCCGGCCTATGACGACCTGATCCAGGGCGCCTCGGTGATGTCGTCGCTCATCGCGAAGGCGGGTGACGGCACGCCGCGCTATGTCCCTTCCGCCATCGCTGATCGCGTGGTCGGCCTCGCCGCGGTCGGCGCGATCTGCGCCACGCTAGTCAATCGCGACCGGACCGGCCTCGGCCAGCAGGTCGATATCCCGATGTTCGAGACGATGGTCGGCTTCGTGCTCGGCGACCATCTCGGCGGCCTGACTTTCGAGCCGCCCATCGGCGGCGGCGGCTATGGCCGCCAGCTCTCGCCCGAGCGCCGCCCGTATCGGACCAGCGACGGCTATGTCTGCGCGCTGATCTACACCGACAAGCAATGGGCGAGCTTCCTGGAGGCGATCGGCCAGGCGGACCTGCCGCAGCGCGATCCGCGCTTCGCGAATTTCGCCAACCGGATTGCCAATATCGACCATGTCTATGGCGAATTGGGACGCATCTTCGCGCAGCGCAGCACGGCCGAATGGCTGGAGCTGCTGGAGCGCGCCGACATTCCGTCGATGCCGATGCATGATTTCGACAGCGTGCTGAGTGATCCGCATCTCGCGCAGACCGGCTTCTTCCAGCCTGTCGACCACCCGACCGAAGGGCGCCTGCGCATGATGCGCCTCGCCACGACATGGTCCCGGACCCCGTCGGAAATCATGCGCCTGCCGCCCCACAAGGGCGCGGACGGCATCGCGATCCTGCGCGATGCGGGCTTTTCGGATGACGAGATCGACGAACTCGCGGCGCAGCGGGCTCTGCTCGCCACGGAACGCACGCCGGACATGGCGGATAGTTGAGGGACGACCCGATGGATTTCAGGCTGAGTGACGACCAGGAAGCGATTCGCGACGCGATCTCCGCGATCTGCAAGCGCTTCGGCGACGACTACTGGTTGAAGCGCGATCGCGAGGGCGGCTTCCCGCAGGACTTCTATGCGGCCTTCGCAGAGGCCGGCTGGCTCGGCATCTGCATCCCCGAGGAGTATGGCGGTTCGGGGCTCGGCATCACCGAAGCCGCGATCATGATGCGCGCCATCGCCGAATCCGGCGCCGGCATGTCGGGCGCCTCCTGCCTGCACATCAACATCTTCGGCCTCAATCCAGTGCTCGTGAACGGCACCGAGGAGCAGAAGCGGCGCATGCTGCCGCCGATGGTGCAAGGCAAGGAGAAGGCCTGCTTCGCCGTGACCGAGCCCAATACCGGCCTCAACACGACGCAGCTCAAGACGCGCGCCGTTCGCAAGGGTGACCGCTATGTCGTGGACGGCCAGAAGGTCTGGATCTCGACCGCGCAGGTCGCCGACAAGATCCTGCTATTGGCTCGCACCACCCCTCTGGAGGAGGTGAAGAAGCCGACCCATGGCTTGAGCCTGTTCTACACCGATTTCGACCGCAACCGGATCAAGGTGCACGAGATCGAGAAGATGGGCCGCAAGGTCGTCGACTCGAACGAGCTCTTCATCGAGGGCTTCGAGATTCCAGTTGAGGACCGCATCGGAGAGGAAGGTCGGGGCTTCGAATATATCCTGCACGGCATGAATCCCGAGCGGGTGCTGATCGCGGCCGAAGCAATCGGCCTCGGCCAGCTCGCGCTCTCGCGGGCGACGGCCTATGCGAAGGAGCGCGTCGTCTTCAACCGCCCGATCGGCCAGAATCAGGCGATCCAGCATCCGCTCGCCCGCAACTGGATGCAGCTTGAGGCGGCCTGGCTGATGGTGATGCGCGCGGCCTGGGAATATGATTCCAGCCTGCCCTGCGGCGCCAGTGCCAATGCCGCGAAGTATCTCGCCGGCGAGGCCGGCTTCGATGCCTGCCAGCAGGCCGTCATGACCCATGGCGGCTTCGGCTATGCCAAGGAATTCCATGTCGAGCGCTATCTGCGAGAGGTGATGATTCCGCGCATCGCGCCGATCAGCCCGCAGCTCGTGCTCTGCTTCATTGCCGAGAAGGTGCTCGGCCTGCCCAAATCCTACTGAGCGGCATGCGCAGTATCGGAACAGACGCACTGGATCTGGCCGCGTTCATCAGACCCGGTGACCGGGTACTGTGCGGCCAGGTCTCGGCCGAGCCGCAGACATTGGCTGCGGCGCTGCCGGCCGCCTTCGGGACCGTCGGGCCGTTCGAGACCTTTCTCGGAACGGTGGTGTCGAACAGTTTCGATACCGTTCCGGCGGATATGCCTTTCGCGGGCTACGGCGCCATGGGCCGGGCGAGCCGCATCGCCCGGCGCGGGCGGCTGGATGTCTGGCCTCTGCACTACAGCGCGCTCGAGGCCGGCTTCGCATCGGGCGCCATTCGTGCCGATGTCGTGTTGATCCAGATCGCAGAGGGGCCCGGCGGCCGATGCGCGACATTGGCCAACGACTATGTCCTGGCCGCCGCCCGTCAGGCGCGTTGCGTGATCGCGGAGGTGAACGCGCGGGCGCCCTGGTGCGCTGGGGCGGAAGTCCCGTCGGACCTCCGCATCGACGCGGTCGTCGAGACGGACCGGGAACCGGTCTCGTCGTCGGCCGCCGCGGCAGGAGGGGTCGAGCGCGCGATCGCGAAGCATGTGGCGGCACTGGTCCCGGATGGAGCGACCATCCAGATCGGCATCGGCGCCATTCCGGATGCCGTCCTCGACGGCCTTGCCGATCACCGCGAGCTCGGCATCCATTCCGGCGTCTTCGGCGACCGGATGGCGGCTCTCGTTGCGCGCGGCGTCTTCACCAATGCCCGCAAGACCGTCGATCCGGGGCTGGGCATCGCCAATGTCGTCGTCGGCTCCGGCCGGGCCTTCGGCGTGCTCGATTGCAATGAGGCGATCCGATTGCGCCCCGCCGCCCATACACATGCCTTTGCCGTTCTGGCGCGGCAGAAGCGGATGATCGCCGTCAATGCGGCGATCGAAGTGGACCTGTCCGGCCAGATCAATGCGGAGGCGGTCGATGGCGCTCCGGTCGGCGGGACAGGTGGGCTCTGCGACTTCTCGCGCGGGGCCAGCGCTTCACAAGGTGGGCGCGCGATCGTCGCCCTGCGCGCGACCGACCGGACGGGCGCGATCTCGCGAATCGTGCCGCGCGTCGGAGCCGTCACGCTCGCCCGCACCGATGCCGATACGATCGTGACCGAATACGGCGTAGCGGAACTCGCCCATCGCGGTGCGGCCGAGCGCGCCCGCGCCCTGATCGCGATCGCGGCGCCGCAGCATCGCGAGATGCTGGAGCGCAGCCTCGTCGAGGGAGCCGCGAAATGACGCAAACCCGCAAGGGCCCGCTCGCCGGCCTGAAGATCGTCGAGTTCGCGGGCATCGGCCCCGCTCCGATGGCCGCGATGCTGTTGTCCGATCTCGGCGCCGATATCATCGTCATAGACCGTCCGGAGCCGAGCGGCCTCGGCATCGCGAAGCCGATCCGCTTCGATGTCACGCGCCGTGGGCGCCGTTCGATCGCGCTCGACCTGAAGCGGCCGGAGGGGATCGCCTGCGCGGTCACGCTCGTCGCGAAAGCCGATGCGCTGATCGAAGGGTTCCGGCCTGGCACGATGGAGCGCCTGGGCCTCGGTCCCGGGATTTGCCTCGAACGCAACCCGCGCCTCGTCTACGGTCGCGTGACCGGCTGGGGCCAGAGCGGGCCGCTCGCCCAGGCCGCGGGTCATGATCTCAACTACATCGCGCTTTCGGGCGCGCTGTCCGCGATCGGGCGGGCGGGCCAGGCGCCGACCGTGCCGCTCAATCTGATCGGCGATTATGGCGGCGGCGCCATGCTGCTCGCCTTCGGCATCGTTTGCGCACTGCTCGCGGCCCGGCAGTCCGGGACGGGCCAGGTCGTCGATGCCGCCATGGTCGAGGGCAGCACGACATTGATGGCGAGCCTCTTCGGCCTCGCCGCAGCCGGCCTCCACGGACCGGAGCGCGGAACCAATCTCCTCGATTCCGGCGCTCCGCACTACGAGACCTACGCTTGCGCCGATGGCGCATGGATCGCCGTGGCGCCGATCGAGACGAAATTCAGGGACGAGCTGTTGCGCCGGATCGGTTTCGATCCTGCGCGCTTTCCCGATGTCGACGACCGTGCGTCATGGCCGGAGGCCCGCGAACTGCTGAGCCGGCGCTTCGCGGAGCGCAGCCGCGCCGAATGGTGCGCCCTGCTGGAGGGGACGGATGCCTGCTTCGCGCCGGTGCTCAGCCTCGCCGAGGCTCCGGAGCACGATCACGCGAAGGCGCGCGGGAGTTTCGTCGCGATCGACGGCGTCCTCCAGCCAGCCCCCCACCCGCGCTTCAGCCGGACACCGGCGGCGACGCCGACCGCGGCGCGGGCGCCGGGCGAAGGCGGGCGGGCGGCCCTGGGCGAATGGGGCTTGCCCACGGCCGAGATCGACAGGCTGGAAAAGGCAGGAGTCCTCCGCGCCACAGCCGATATTCCCGAAGCGAACGGTAATGCAGGAGCACGATGATGGCCGGACTCTACTACGAGGAATTCGAGATCGGGCAGGTCTTCGAACATGCCTATTCGCGAACGGTCACTGAGCAGGACAATATCAGTTTCAGTCTGATGACCTTGAACCCGCAACCGCTCCATATCGACGCCGATTTCTCCAGCCGCACGGAATGGGGAAAGCCGCTGTTCAACAGCCTCTACACGCTCGGGATCATGATCGGCATGAGCGTGTCCGACACAACGCTCGGCACGACGATAGGCAATCTCGGCATGAGCGACGTGCGCTTTCCGAAGCCGGTGTTCCAGGGCGATACGCTGCGCTCCCGGACCAAGGTTCTGGGCAAGCGCGAGAGCCGGTCGCGGCCTACGGCGGGGCTGGTCGAGTTCGAGCACGAATGCCTCAACCAGCGCGGCGAGGTGGTGGCGGTGTGCCGGCGCATGGCAATGATGCACCGGCAGCAGGCGGTGGCGTGATGCGCAGCCTCCTCTTCGTTCCCGGCGACAGTGCCCGCAAATTCGCGCGCGCCCGTGATTGCGGCGCCGATGCGCTGATCCTCGATCTGGAGGATTCAGTCGCCGCCGACGCCAAGGAGGCCGCGCGGCGCGAGACCGCCGCCATGCTGCAGGCGCCGCGTGGCCAGCAGAAGCTGTTCGTGCGCATCAATGCCTTCGAGACCGGGCTCAGCGCCACCGACCTCGCGGCGGTGATGCCGTATCGCCCGAACGGGATCGCCTTGCCGAAATGCGACGGGCCGGACCAGGTTCGGCGCCTTGCGTATATGCTCGACGCCCTGGAGGCCGCCAACGGCATCGCCGCCGGGAGCACGCTCGTCCTGGCGATCGTCACCGAGACGGCCGCTTCCCTCTTCGGGCTCGGCAGCTATCGCGGCTGCAGCGAGCGCCTATGGGGAATGATGTGGGGTGCGGAAGACCTCGCCGCCTCCTTCGGCGCGACGGCCAATCGCGATGCCGGCGGCATGCTGCCGCCCTACCAGCTCGCGCGCAACCTCTGCCTTGCCGGTGCCGCCGCCGCCGGGGTCGTCGCCGTGGACACGGTCGCCGTGACGATCGATGACCTCGCTGCGGTGGAACGGGAAGCACGCGAAGCGCGACGCGACGGCTTCATGGCCAAGGGCGTGATCCATCCCAGACATGTCGAGCCGGTCAATGCCGCCTTCAGACCGAGCGAGCAGGAGATCGCCTGGGCGCGTCGCATCACCGATGCATTTGGCAATCAGGCCGATCTCGGCGTAGTGAAAATCGACGGTCAAATGATCGACAAGCCGCATTTGCGCGCCGCCGAGCGCATTTTGGCGTCGCTCTCTCCGTCATAGTCACGATCGAAGCGCAACAGGAAGACGCATGCAGGTCAAGCAGGCTGCCAATGTTCTGGAGCTTCTCGAGTTCTTCGCCCGCCGGCAGCGCCCGGCGACCCTGGCCGAGCTCTCGGACGAGCTTGGCTGGCCGCGATCCAGTACGTTCAACCTGATCGGCACTCTCGCGGAGAAGGGCTATCTCTACGAGCCGCGGACCCGAGGGGGCTACTATCCCAGCCCGCGATGGCTGGCCATGGCGCAAGCCGTCTCGAAGGCTGAACCCCTGCCGGAGGCCGCTCTCCAGCTCGTGGCAGAGATCGCCGAGGAGACGGGGGAGACCACGGCGATCGGCGCGCCCGCGAGCACACACGCGCTGTTCATCCATGTCGTCGAGTCGAAGGCGCCCATCCGGTATTTCGCTCGCGTGGGGCATCGCCTACCGATCCATGCTAGTTCGACCGGCCGCGCCATCCTCGCCCAGTACTCCCCGGCGGAGCGTCAGGCGCTTTACCGCAAGCTCAGCTTCGAGCGCTATTCGGCAACGACGCCAATGAGTATCGAGGCCGTCGAGGCTGAGATTCGGCGCTCGGCGGCGCGCGGCTATCATTTCAGCAACGGCGACTTCAGCGCCGATCTGGTTGGCGTCGCCTTTCCGCTGCCTGTCCGCCATCGCCGGCTCTCGATCGTCGTCGCGGGCCCTCAATTCCGCTGTCTCGACAGAACCGCCGAGATCGCTGAGACAATAAGGCTCGCGATTGCGCGCTTTGCCGGCGACCTGTCGGCCGATGAGGGGGCGACCTTCTAAGGCATCGAGTTGATTATCCCGCCAGGTCTCTGGCTTCTTTCCCAAGTCGGCGCGTTGGCCGCTTCATGGTTGGGTCCGACGAGAGGTGGATTACGCTTTTCGCGGAGGGACCTTGCGGTCCCCAACCCGCCCTTGGTCTCACCACCCTTCGGGCCCTAGGGGAGATCGCTCCGCCTTGCAGCCGATCTCGGAAAGGGTGCTGTTGAGGCTAGGCTTGGGTCGGCTCGGCCATCCTGAGCGCTGATTTCGTAGTCCGTACACTGCGCAGGCTTGGCGACGAGCCCCGCATCATTCCGGCGAAGTACGCCAAGCCTTTCGCGAAGGGCCAGAAGAACGACTACAACGACGCCGAGGCCATCGCGGAGGCCATGCTGCGACCGAACCTACGGGTGGCACGGGAGAAGACGCAGGACGAACTCGACCTGCAGGCCTATCACCGTATCCGGTCGCGGCTGGTCTCGCGCCGGACCGCGACGGTCAATCAGATCCGGGCGTTCCTGATCGAACAGGGTATCGCCATTCGCCCCGGGCTGCGGGCCCTGCGAAGCTCGCTCTTCGACATCCTGAAGAACCGGGCCGATAAGATCTCGCCTCGCATGAGCGATCTGATCGTCGGCCTCTATGAGGACTGGCTATGACTCGACGAGCGGATCGAGACGATCACAGCCGAAATCGAGAAGATCGCAGCAGTGCAGGCTGCCTGCACACGGCTTATGAGCGTGCCGGACGTTGTGCCGATCATCTCAACCACGATGGTCGCCGCGATGGGCGACGGTGAAGCCTTCGACCGAGGCCGTGATTTCGGCGCGTGGCTCGGTCTCGTCCCACGACAATACTGCACCGGCGGTAGAACCGTGCTCGGGCGCATCTCGAAACAGGGCAACACCTATCTGAGAATGCTGTTCACCCAGACCGCGAAGGTCATCATCCTGAGACCGCACAACTGGGAGAAGTTCAGCTTCGGAACCTGGTTGAAGGAAGCGGCTCCGCGCCTTCACCGCAACAAGCTCGCTCGCATCAGCTGGAGCGCGCTGCGCAACGGACGGTCCTTCGACACGCACGGGGAGGCGCTCGCAATCTAGCAGCCCCCCAATGAGTTCGCGAGGGAGCAGGCATGCAACGGATTCAATATGCGCACCCTGAGCCTGGTGGCCCTTTTGGCCGCTGAACGGCCGATCTGCTAATGAGCTCAAAGGTGCGCGCGTACTCCCATCAAGGCCACGGCCCGCGGGCCGATCAGTAGCCGGACACATACGAGCGACTTCCGTTACCGCGCCCAACCGTTATGAAACGCAGCCGGTCCATACAAAAGGGCCAATCTCGCTCGTCAGACGCCTCGTCGGGAATGTCGCGCTTGAGTCACCAGCCGATGCTGCCCACCCGTGGGTGAATGTCCGGTCTCGGGTAAGGTGCCAACTTCCGCTCCTGGCACGACGCAGCCTTGAGGATTTGCTTCCTCCCCTTGATGCGACCGAATCTGCCGATCAATAGGTCGCCCGGCCGCCCGACAGGTCGAAGACGCCGCCGGTCGAGAACGAACACTCGTCCGAGGCCAGCCACAGCACCATCCGCGCCACCTCCTCGATCTCGACGAAGCGGCCCATGGGGATGCGCGACAGAATGTCGGCGCGGCGCTCGGCGGAAATCTCCTTCGCCATTGCGGTCTCGGCGGCGGCAGGAGTGATGGCGGTGACGACGATGCCGTCTCGCGCTGTTTCCTTGGCAGCGCTCTTGGTCAGCGCGATCACGCCGGCCTTGCTGGCCGAGTAGGCGGCGGCCAGCGCCATGCCTTCCTTGCCCTGGATCGAGGCGATGTTGACGACATGGCCGCGCAGCGCATGGCCGCCGACACCGCTACGCGGAGCCTGCATCCGCATGCGGCCGAGCAGCGCGCGGCTGACGAGATAGGTGCCGAACAGGTTGACCCGCAGCACCGCCTCGAAATTGCGGGGATCGGTCTCCCAGATCGGCTTCACCTCGCCGAGAATGCCGGCATTGTTGATCAGGATGTCGATGCGCCCACGCGCGGCGAAGGCGGCCGAGGCCGCCGCATCGACGGCGGCAGCATCGGTGATGTCGACCTGCCGGGCGGCGACGCCCAGTTCGGCGGCAGCCGCCTCCAGCTTGTTGGGGTCGGCATCCCATAATTCCACCGTCGCGCCGGCATCGCTCAGCGCTTGCGCGATGCCGCGTCCCAGCCCGCCGGCGCCGCCGGTGACGATGGCCGCGCGGCCGGCAAGGTCGTAGCGCGCATCCATCAGCCGGCGCTCCAGGCGGTCTTGGTCCGGGTGATCTGGTGACGATAGAGGCCAAGCGAATAGGACCCTTCGCCGCCGATGGAGCCGAGGGAAGCGGGTGAGAGCTCCTGCTTCGCCAGCGTGACGAAATCGGCCTCGTCGCCCCAGCCTTCGAGCAGCAGCACCCAGCGCGGCACGGCATTGGCGACACCACGCGCCTTCTGTTCGGCGGTGGCGACGCCGCTCGCCTCGGCATCGGCGACGAGCAGATGCACGCCGGCCACGCCCGGCTTGTCCAGCAGATCCGGGATGAACCGCCGCAGCAGCGCATCGCGGTGAGCCTGCTCGCCTCCCTCGGGCACGTCGTAGCGCAGCGTCGCGATCAACCCGCCCTGGGCCGGGCCGGCACTATGGGCGACACGGCAGATCGAGCGGGCGACCGAGCGGAAGTGCTTGACGGCACTCAGCGTCCAGGGCGTCGGCGCATTGACGCGGGCCGTGTAGTCCTGGCTCTTCAGCGTCTCGACGGTGAGCGCCTCGTAAAGGTTGAAGAACTCCAGATCGGCCTCAATCGCGACATAGCGGCGCCCGCGCAGGAAACCGGGAATGCCCACACGCTCGGGCATGTGCTCCTGACCGTGCCAGGCATAGAACTCGGCGCGCCCCTCCGGCGCGATGTCGTGCCAGATCGCGACCGCCCCCTCACCCGCCAGACTCATGCGCCCTCCCATATTCCGCCGCGAGGCGCGTTGACTTGGCCTCGTCGCGCTCTTATACGGAAAGCAATTCTGAATTGGAAATAATTTCCAAAAATAATCCGAGGGATGAAACGCAGGTGACGATTGCGGCCGTGGAGCGGGCGTTGAAGCTGATGGAGGCGCTGGCCGGCGCGCCGGATGGCGTCGATCTCAGCCTGCTTGCCGAACGGCTCGACCTGCCCTTCAGTGCGACGCATCGCCTGCTCGCCACGCTGGCCGAGCGCGGCTTCGTCCGGCAGGACGCACATTCCGGCGCCTATGGGCTGACGCTGAAGCTGGCCCAGCTCGCCTTTCGCGATCTCGACAGCCGCGGCCTACCCGATGCCGGCCAGATCGTGCTGGACCGGCTGGCGGCGGCGACGCGGGAATATTGCCGGCTCGCCGTGGTCGAGGGCGGCGATCTGATCTGGATCGCCCGCTCGCAAGGCGCGACGGCAGGGTTGCGCTACGAGCCGCCGATGGGTTCCGGGCCCGTGTTGCATGCGACCGCCACCGGCAAGGCGTGGCTCGCCTCGCTGCCGGAAACGGAGGCGCTGCGTATCGTCTTCGCGCGCGGCTTCGACGGCGACGACCGCACCGGGCCGAACGCGCTCAAGGATGTCGATGCGCTGCGCGCCCATCTCGACGAGACGCGGCGGCGCGGTTTTGCGATTGCAGTCGAGGAAGGCGAAATCGGCATCGTCGCGATGGCGACGACCTTTCGCGCCGGGCCAGATCCCGCCGCACCGGTGGCCGGGACGCTTAGCGTCGCCGGCCCCTTGCCGCGCATGCCCGAGGATCGACGCCTCGCCATCACCGAGGCACTCGGGCGCGCGGCGGCGGAGATGGCCGATATCTGGCCGCTGCGCCGACGCCAGATCCCGCAGTCCCACGCCCATCCGCTCGTCTCGGCCAACCAGAACCATCCCGCAGGAACACCGGCATGAGCGATAGTGCCGCCAACGCCTCCCCCGCCGCAGCAGATAGCGGGCGCAGCAGGCTCCCGGAGTGGGGCTCCGCCATCGCCTGGCCGCTGATGAGCTTCGCCGTGCTGCTCGCCGCCTGGGAGTGGCTGGTGCCGCTCGCGCGCATTCCGGAATACATCCTGCCGGTGCCGAGCGCCTTCTTCGAGCGGCTCTGGACCGACCGGGGCGAGATCTTCCGGCACACGCTGGTGACGGGCAACGAGATCGTCCTAGGATTCCTGATGGCGGCTGTGATCTCGATCCCGCTCGGCTATGTCATCGTCTCGGTGCGGATCCTGGAGAAGGCGATCTATCCGGTTATCGTCTTCTTCCAGCTCGTGCCGAAGATCGCGATCGCGCCGCTCTTCGTCGTCTGGTTCGGTTTCGGCCTGTTCCCGAAGGTGCTGCTGACCTTCCTGCTCTGCTTCTTCCCGACTTTGGTGGCGAGCATGACCGGCTTCCGCGCGCTGGACGAGCGCGTGCTCTATCTCACCCGTTCGATGGGCGCTTCCGCCTGGCAGACCTTCCGCTATGTCCGCGTGCCGGCAGCACTGACCTATATCTTCTCGGGGCTGAAGGTATCGGCCGTCTTCGCCGCGACCGGCGCCATCGTCGGCGAGTTCGTCGGCGCCAATGCGGGGCTCGGCTATCTCCTGCTACGCGGCACGAGCTTTCTCGACATGCCGCTGATCTTCGCCTGCCTGGTGGCGCTGAGCGTCGTCGGCATCCTGTTCAGCTACATCGTCGACGGCCTCGAAATCCTGCTGATGCCCTGGCAACGCAAGGGCTGAATCCAGACCACACCAATAAGCCGGACGAACCGGCTCAAGGGAGGACACCATGATGAACAGACGCATGCTGATCGGCGCCGTCGCGGCCATCGCGCTCAGCGCTTCCGGCGCCCTAGCACAAGGCGCCGGCAAGCCGATGAAGATCACGCTCAACTTCCTCGCCGCCGCTCCCAATGCCGGCTTCATGATGGCCAAGCAGATGGGCCTCTACCAGAAGGCCGGCATCGACCTGACCATCGAAGAAGGCAAGGGCTCCGGCACCACGGCCCAGATGGTCGCGACCGGCCAGACCGATATCGGCTTCGCCGACGCACCCGCCGCCATGCAATTGCGCACCAAGGGCGCGCCGGTGAAGATCATCGCGCCGGTGCTGCAGACCAACGGCTTCGCCATCATCGCGCTGGAGGAGAGCGGCATCGCCTCGCCGAAGGACCTCGTCGGCAAGAAGGTCGCTGTGCAGCCCGGCACGGCGCAGACCACCCTGCTCGACGCCATCCTCGCCAGCAACCAGATCGACAAGAGCAAGCTCGACATCATCAACATCGATCCCGGCGCCTTCGTCGGGGCGCTGCTGGAGAAGAAGGTCGACGCCATCCTGGGCGGTGCCGATTTCCACTCCGTCCAGATCCGCGAGCGCGGCTTCAAGGTGCGCGACATCTTCTATCGCGACGTCGGCGTGCCGACAGTGGGGCTCTCGATCATCGCCCGCGACGACAAGATCAAGGCCGATGCCGAACTCTACAAGAAGTTCGTCGACGCGAGCCTGCAGGGCTGGGACGCCGCCCGCAAGAACCCGGATGCCGCCGCCGACGCGGTCGTCGCGCAATTTCCCTCGGTGAAGAAGGCGCAGGTGCTCGCCCAGTTCGACGTGGTCAACAAGCTGCTCTGCGCGCCGGGCGCGACCGCGCTCGGCAAGGTGCCCGACGCAAACTGGACCAAGAGCTTCGAACTGCTGACCCAGTATCTCGGCCTGCCCAAGGACAAGCTGATCACCGATTATTACACGACGGAACTGCTGCCCGCCTCGGCCCCGTCCTGCCCCTGACAACCCAACCCTCGTCATCCCGGACGAAGCGAAACGGAGATCCGGGACGACCTTGGATTGATCGAGATACGAGCATGAACGCCGCAGCCGCCCACGCCGCCGCCTCGATCGAAGGGCGCGGCATCATCAAGACCTTCGGCAGCTTCACCGCCGTCGACGGACTGACGCTCAACATCCGCAGCGGCGAGTTCGTCAGCCTGATCGGCCCGTCCGGCTGCGGCAAGAGCACGTTCATGCTGATGGCGGCCGGGCTGATCCCGGTGAGCCGGGGCGAGCTTCTGGTCAATGGCAAGGCGCTGACCTCGCCGCTCACCGATATCGGTATCGTCTTCCAGGATCACCTCCTGCTCGAATTCCGCACGGCGATGGAGAACGTGCTGCTGCAGGCGGAGATCCGCGGCCTGCCGCTGGAGCCGGCGCGCGAGCGGGCGCTCGACCTATTCGCCAAGCTCGGCATCTCGCATGCGGTCGACCGCTACCCGAAGCAGCTCTCCGGCGGCATGCGCCAGCGCGTCTCGATCGCCCGCGCGCTGATCCACAATCCCGCCGTGCTGATGATGGACGAGCCCTTCGGCGCGCTCGACGCCATCACCCGCACCCAGATCCGCCACGACCTCGAACTGCTCTGGATGGAGCAGGCCAAGACGGTGGTGTTCATCACCCACTCGATCGAGGAGGCGATCGGGCTCTCCGATCGTGTGCTGGTGATGTCGCCGACGCCCGGCAGGATCGTCGACGAGATCGCGATCGAACTGCCGCGCCCCCGCCCGGCCCATCTCGGCGACTATCCGAGCTTCAACCACTACGCCGACCGGATTCACGATGCATTCCGACGCTTCGGGGTAATCAAGTACTGAGGCGGCGCGCGACCGGCACACCCCGGCGGGCGCCGAACTGATCGACCGAGCTTGGCGTATCGCTTCCGTTAGATGTTAATTCCACTGCTCCGCCGACCTCCACAACACATAAGGCCAGATTTGGTCTCGCGGAATTTTCAACGACGGATAGACAAAGCTTTAAATCTCAGGCGCACGATCGATCCGAAGCAATTTATCAAAATAAAAATCACATAACGAGGCGTAAATACTAATCTTACCACTCATAACTGGAAGGTAAATCAGCCTTCAGCCTCTTTATCAAGATCAATAGGCTCGAACATCTCGGCATGCTGCTCAAGGAGGATAGGCAGGGCGTCCAGGAGCTTGGTTGTGTGGCGACGCGTCAAGGCTTCGGCTCTGTCGGCGTCACCGGACGCCACGGCATCGAGGATTGCCTCATGCTCACCGATATTGACGTTGTAGAGGTTCGCGTAGCTCGGATCTCTAGCTTCGGCCCTTCGCAGCTTCAAATATCGGATGCGGTCGATTTGGATCCTGTGATCGTCGACGATCTTCCACGCCAGTTCGAAGCCGGCGGCGGTGATGACGAGCCGGTGGAACTCGTCGTCCAGTCGCATGAAACGCTGGATCTCGTTGCTCTCCGCCGCAGTCTTCTGAAGTGCCACGCAATAGCGCAATTCCTTGAGAACGGCAGCCGTCGCCTGCATGCTGGCGCGTCGAGCAGCAGCACATTCAAGGGCTTCTCTGACGAAGCAGGCGGCCTCGACTGCAGGGATCGAGATCTTCTGCACCTGTGTGGCTTTCTGCGGTAAAGACCGGATCAGCCCTGTGTCCCGTAGTTGCAGCAGCGCATTGCGGACGGGGTGCCGGCTCAGGCCGAAAGCATCGGCAATGTCCTGCTCCGAAAGCCGTTCTCCCGGCGCGATATCTAGGCGCACAACGGCGTCCCTGATGACGCGTAGGAGCTGGGCGGCCGCCGATTCTCCGGACGCGAGCGGATGTCGCGAGGCAAGCCGCTTCAACACCGTCATGCATTTCCTCCGTGGTCGCCTGCTTTTGGTTGCTGGCCGCCTTGTTGACATAAAAACGACACCATGCGCAACTGGGCCACTAGTAGCCTAGTGACTCAGAAGCTGGATCCGATGTCGCCTCCCGTTCAGAAAGTCATTTCCAGCCCGCAGCTCCCGCAGAAGGTCGATGTTGTCGTCATCGGCGGCGGTATCGCCGGCGTGAGCACTGCCTTCTTCTTGGCTCGCAAAGGAATTTCAGTCGCGCTCTGCGAGAAGGGGGAGATCGGCGCCGAGCAGTCGAGCCGGAACTGGGGCTGGTGCCGGACCCTGAGCCGCGACCCGCGGGAGCTTCCTCTGGCGATGGAAAGCCTCCGGCTCTGGCGGCGAATGAACGAAATGACCGGGCGCGAGACCGGCTTCCGCCAGTGCGGCATTCTCTCGCTCTGCGCGACAGAGGCGGAGATCGCGGACGCGCAACGGGCTGATGACGAGGCCAGACTCTACCAATCCGACGCGAGGATGATCGGGCCCGAAGAGATCCGTGGGCTGGTGCCGGGCACGGGCAAACCCTGGATCGGGGCTCATTTCGCGCCGAGTGACGGGCGGGCCGAACCTGCCCTAGCAGCTCCCGCGATCGCCGAAAGTGCACGCGACGCGGGCGCCTACATCCTGACTGGCTGCGCGGTTCGCGGCATTGAGACTGCGGCCGGTGCGGTTTCAAGCGTAGTTACGGAAAAGGGCGAAATCGCTTGTCAGTCTGTCGTCCTCGCAGGAGGCGTCTGGTCGCGCCTCATGTGCCGCAGCCTTGGCATCCGGCTGCCGCAGCTCAACGTGCAGGGCAATGTCATGCGGACCGCTCCACTTGACGGCGGGCCGGAGGTCTCGGTGCGGGGCCGTGGCTTCGGCCTGCGCAAGCGCCTCGACGGCGGCTACAACATCGCCTACGGACTTTCGAACGAGGCGCAGATAGTTCCGGACAGCTTCCGTTATCTGTTCGATTTTCTGCCGCGTCTTATGATCGAACGTAAGTCGATCCGGCTCCGCTTGGGCAAACGCTTCCTTGAAGAGGCTCGTGATGCACGCGGCTGGTCGACAGACGGCATTTCCCCGTTCGAGCGAACCCGGATTTTGGATCCGCAGGTCATCCAATCGGACATGGATGCCGCATTGCGCAACCTCCGCGCGGCGTTCCCCGTTTTCGACAACGCAAAGATCGTCGAATCCTGGGGCGGGTTAATCGACGCTACCCCTGACGCCGTGCCTGTGATCTCGGCTGTCGATGAGCTGCCGGGCTTCTTCCTCAGCACTGGCTATTCCGGGCATGGCTTCGGCATCGGACCGGGGGCGGGACGGCTGACCGCCGAGATCGTGATGGGAGATGCTCCCGTCGTCGACCCGACGCCCTTCTCATTCAATCGATTGCGGAAGGGTTCGAAGCCCTTGCTCAAGCAAGATCTGCGACGGCTTCCGCTGCAATAGCGAACGCCGGCAGAAGGACCACCGTCACAGTAAGAGGGGAAAAGACGTGGTGAAAGCACTGACGAGATTGTTCGCGGCCATCGTGCTGCTGGCAACAGCGCCGATGGCCTTCGCTCAGGATACCTTGCGCTGGGGTTATAATTCCGCGCCATTTCCGCCGTGGACCAACAAGAGTCCGGCAGGCGAATGGTACGGCTTCGATATCGACATCATGAACGCCCTATGCCGTGAGATGAAGGCTACATGCGAGATCGTTCCCGTCGCCTGGGATGGAATCATCCCAGCTCTCCAGGCCAACAAGATCGACATCATCTGGTCCGGCATGTCGATGACGGCAGAGCGCGAGAAGGTAGTCGACTTCACTGATCGCTATCGTCGCGGACCGGCAGCTTTCATCGCCCCCAAGGCGCTGAAGGTAGAGGTCAGCGCCGCGGGCCTCAAGGACAAGATCGTCGCGGTGACGAAGGCGACGAATTTTCAGCGCTACCTGGAATCGTATTACGGCAATACGGCCAAGATCAAACTGTACGATACACTGGACGACGCCACCGCAGACCTCGTGGCTGGCCGCAACGATGTCGTCATGGGCGATATCCTGCAGTTGACGATCTTCATGAAGAACGTTCCTGGCCAGCCATACGAGATCAAGGGCATCACGCCTGTCGATCCGATCCTGGGGCGCGGCGCAGGCGCCGGCGTGCGCAAGGGCGACACCGTCTTGCGCGACCGCATGAACGTCGCGCTGGCAGCGATCCGCAAGAGCGGGGAGTACCAGGCGATCGCCAAGAAGTATTTCGAGCACGACCCTTACGGCGAGTGATCCGAAGCGGCGAGCCGGTCTGGCCGGCTCGCCCGCAAGATGGCGGTTGGTATGCAGTTCGACCTTTCAACATTCATGACACTGATTGGCTTCGGGCCAACCGGGTGGGGCGGGCAGCTCCTTCGAGGCGCCCTGACGACGATCGAGATCTCCATCGCTTCCTATGTTCTCGGAATGGCGCTCGGCCTTGTCGGGTGCTGGGCCAAGCTCTCAGGCAGCCCGCTCGCCGAAAAGGTGGCAGAGCTCTATACAACGCTCGTGCGGGCCATTCCCGCGCTGCTCCTGATCATCCTGCTCTATTATACTGGAACGGCACTGTTCGACGCGGCTATGGGGCTGATCGGCCTCAAGGGGCGCATTACGCTCAGCGGCTTCGCCACCGTTGTGTTTGCGCTCGGCTTCATAAAGGGCGCGTACATGACGGAGGTGTTCCGGGGCGCCATGGTCTCTGTCCCGCGGGGGATTCACGAGGCCGGTCGGGCGCTGGCTCTACCACCACTGACGCGTTTCCGCTTGGTCACCCTTCCGCTCATGTTGCGCATCGCATTGCCGGGGCTAGGAAACCTCTGGCAATCGGCGCTGAAGGACTCGGCGTTGGTCAGTGTTGTCGGGTTCGAAGAGCTATTGAATGTCGGGAAGATCGCTGCCAGCCAGACGAAGTTCTATCTCAGCTTCTTCCTGCTCGTCGCGGCGATGTTCCTTGCGATCTCGCTGATCTCCAACCTCTTCATCGCGCGGCTTGAGCGGCGCCTGAACCGGGGCTTCGCCTGAAATGGAACTCGCGTTCTTCGTCGAGATGGTGCCGCAACTCGTCGATGGGTTCTGGATCACGCTCAGCCTGTGGCTGTTCTCGCTACTTGCGGGGCTCGCAGGTGCGACCCTCGTGGCAACGATGCGGATGTCGCCGTCTATCTTGCTGAGCGCACCGGCAAGATCATTCCTGACCGTGATCAGGGGCACGCCGCTACTGATACAGGTTTATATCCTCTACTACGGCTTCGGAAACCTCTTCGCGCAGATGCCGTCGATCCGCTACAGCGCGTTCTGGCCCGTCCTTCGAGAGGGGTACTGGTATGCCTGGGCGGCTTTGACGATCAGCTTTGCTGCCTATGGCGGCGAGATTCTGCGGGGCGGCATCGCCGGCGTGCCCAAGGGCGAGATCGAGGCGGCGCGCTCGCTGGGCCTTCGTAGTTGGATGACTTGGCTGCTGATCGTTCTGCCCCGCGCCTTTCGCATCAGTCTACCGGCGTTGGGCGGCCAGAACATCATCCTGCTGAAATCGACAGTCCTGGCGTCGACTATCACGGTGATGGATCTGCTCGGGATGGCCAACTACATCAGAATGCAGACATTCAAGGTTTACGAGCCGCTTCTGGCCGTAACTTTCGTTTTCGTCATCCTGACATGGATTTCGGCACGCGCCGTGACGTGGCTTGAACGCCGGTACAGCTATGGCGCGGGGTAGAAGCTACCTCGTCCCCGCTTCAAGCGCTCAAACGCATCCAACGATCTGTGCTGCTCGGGAACAGCGTCTGCTGTCGGCAGCCATCACTCACCAAGAGGTCACAGCGCATGGAAATCGGGTCGTCACAGCCCAAGGTTGTCGTCATCGGCGCCGGCATTTTCGGTAGCTCAGCCGCACTCCATCTCGCTCGCCTCGGCGCGCGTGTGACGCTCGTCACCGAAGCCGGGTCGGCGAGCGGCGCTTCAGGACGTTCCCTGTCTTGGCTGAACTCGGCTCGCTTGCGGTCGACTGAATATCACGAACTGCGCATGCTCGGGCTGGAACGGTATCGCACTCTCTTGAAACAGCATCCCGGCGCGCCGTGGCTGCGGTTCGACGGCGGTTTGACCTGGGATGCAGATAGCGAGACCAATGGAATAGCCAGCGTATTCGCGCACGAGCAGAGCATTGGCTATCCTGCACGGCTACTTTCGGCGGACCAGATTGCGAGTGCGACCCCAGGCGTTCGCGCGCAGGCTGTGCCGCCGCAAGGCGCGATCTTTAATCCGGATGAGGGCTGGGTCGATCTGCCGTCTTTGATCGATGTGTTGCTGATCGAATTTCAGGGGCTTGGCGGGCAGCTCGTCCAGAACGCAGGGAAAGCATCGGTTGCCGTGTCCGGCTCGCGCGTGAAGGGCGTGAATACCGCTCAAGGCCATTCTTTCGATGCCGATGCGGTGCTGCTCGCGACGGGGCCTGCTGTGCCGAAGATCGTTGCCGAGGTCGGAGCGTGCATCCCGGATGCTACGCCTATCGGTCTGCTCGTGCGGACCAAGCCGGTCGAAGTCTCCTTGCGTGCGGTTTTGAACACGCCCCGCGCGGCCGTCCGTCCCACGCCTGACGGAGCGCTAGTTGTGGACTCGGGTTGGTCAGAGCGGGAAGTCGTAATCCATCCTGATGGCAGCTACGAGGCCAAGGATTCGACCATTCAGGGCCTGCTGCGAGAAGCTTCCGCGGTTTTGGAGGGCAACCCCAAGCTCGTGTTGGATTCATACGGATTGGGCCCCAAGCCGATCCCCGAGGGCGGAGAGCCAGTGTTCGGCCAACTGGACGAGGTCGCCGGCTATCATGTCGCCTTCAGCCATAGCGGGGCCACACTCGGATTGATCGCTGGTGAGTTGCTGGCAGCTGAGATCGTTACCAGTGAACAGAGTCCGCTTCTCGCGAAATTTCGACCAAACCGTTTCGGATAGGCCGGCACCGTTTGCGAGCCGATCGTAAGCGATTGGCTGTCGGATTTCAGCGAACTTAGGAGACTTGGACGATGAGTGTGATCGAGCCTGCCGGCTCCCGGCCTGCGGCGCTGAAGCAGACCTCGTTGAACACGGCCACGGCGGTCGAGATGATCGGCGTGAACAAGTGGTACGGCGAGTTCCACGTGTTGCGGGACATCAACCTCAAGGTTCAGCGCGGCGAGAAGCTGGTCATCTGCGGCCCGTCCGGTTCGGGCAAGTCGACGATGATCCGCTGCATCAACCGGCTCGAGGAGCACCAGAAGGGCCAGATCATCGTCGATGGCACGGAGCTCACCAACGATCTCAAGAAGAT
>NZ_JBFTOA010000008.1:0-180152 GCF_056397745.1 Allobosea sp. 05L423
GCCGCGGCTTCGCCTGGCTCGACACCGGCACCCCCGACAGCATGCTCGAGGCCGGCGAGTTCGTCCGCACCCTCGAAGCCAGGCAAGGCCTGCGCATCGCCTGCCCCGAAGAGATCGCCTATCGCCAGGGATGGATCTCGAACGCCCAGYTGACCACCCTCGGCCAGAAGATCGCAAAAAGCGATTACGGCCGCTACATCCTGCAGATCGCAGACACGGGGGCGTAGCCGGGCGGGCTCAGGGGTAGCGGAACCCGCGGTCGTTGAAGGTTCCGAAGCGATGATGTGAGGGGGCCGAAAGCCGGGTCACACCGGCGCCGACTGCGCCGAAGAGAAGAAAAAGACGGCGAGCGTCAGCAGGAAGGCGAAACTCACAAAGCGTATGGGAGACATGATGACCTGCGGCGGATGGATCGTTACGCGGGACCATGCCGGGCGGGCTCTGAAATCGGGATCAATTCAGCAGATAAAATTGCGTCGAATTGTGCGGTTTTCGGCTTTTGGGGCGGTTCTTTCGCTCTCTCGTCGCCTCGCCGACGGAACGCGGTAACGCCACGCCAGGTCGCTGCGCCCTTGTGCCGGGATCGAAATCGCGCTTCGCGGGTTCATTCCCCGCGCCGCCCATCGAGCGCAAGGAGTAGAACATGATCACGATCAGGCACACGACCGTTTCCTTCGCCGCCTTTCTGATGCTGGCTTCGCCAGCGATGGCGCAGTCGGCGCGCTCGCTCGGCCCCTCAACGGGTTCGGTCCGCATCGAGCAGGTCCAGGCGGGCTTTATCGCGTCTGGCGAGGCAGGCGGCGGTACCTTGCGCTTCCGCGGCCGCTCCTATCCGATCACCGTCGGCGGCCTCGGCATCGGTTCGATCGGCGCCTCCCGCACCGTCGCGACGGGGACGGTCTACGGGCTGCGAAACGTCTCCGATTTCCCTGGCGCCTATGTTCAGCTGAAGGAAGGCTGGGCGGTCGGCAATCAGGGAAGCGGCAATGTCTGGCTGCGCAACGACAAGGGCGTGACCCTGCAGCTCGCCACGCGCCGGCAGGGGCTTCAGCTTTCCTTTGGCGCCGATGGCGTGCTGATCGGCTTCAAGCAGTAGATTGCATAGAGGGCCGGCGTCGATCGTCGAGTGCTGGGCGGTGCATTAGCTCTAGGCTTTTGCGCTGCCTCGACTATGGTGCGGCCCGCTTTGTCGATCCTGCTGATCCCCCTTGCCGCCCTCTCCGCCGCCGCCCTGCTGGCGGCGTTGCTCTGCGTTTGGCTGCGCCCGCTTCTGATGCGCTATGCGCTTGCCCGGCCGAATGCCCGCTCCAGCCACAAAGTGCCGACGCCGCAGGGGGGAGGCATCGCCGTGCTCGCCGGAGCCTTCCTGGCCTTGGCCGTGGCGCTCTGGCTCGGCCGGGCGGAGGCCGAAGCGTGGCGGACGGTGCTGATCGTCGGCGCGGCGGTTCTGGCGCTGGCCATCGTCGGCGCCTGGGACGATATCCGGCCTCTGCCTGCCGGTCTTCGCCTCGTGCTGCAGGCGGCCTGCGTCGGCTATGTGCTGTTTCGCGCCGCACCTGAGCTGCGCCTGTTTCCGGAGATCATGCCGATGGCGGTCGAGCGGGCGCTGGCCCTTCTCGCCGGGGTCTGGTTCGTCAACCTCGTCAACTTCATGGATGGGCTCGACTGGATCACCGTCGCCGGCATCGTACCGCTGGCCGGAGCTCTCGCACTTGCGGGAAGCCTCGGCGTGATCGATCCGGTCACCGGTTGGCTGGCCGCCGCGCTTTGTGGCGGGCTGATCGGCTTTGCTCCCTTCAACAAGCCGGTGGCCCGGCTGTTTCTCGGAGATGTCGGGTCGCTGCCGATCGGCCTCGTCACCGCCTATCTGCTCTATCGGCTGGCCGGGACCGGTGCCCTTGCCGCGGCAGTGATCCTGCCGCTCTACCACATCACCGATGCCACCATCACGCTGCTGCGCCGTCTGGCGCGTGGCGAGAAGGTCTGGGAGGCGCATCGCTCGCATTTCTACCAGCAGGCGACGACGAACGGCTTCAGCGTGATCGCGGTGGTCGGGCGCGTCGCTCTTCTGAATGTCGCTCTCGCTGTGTTGGCCGGCATCTCGATCGCCTGGCCGCAGATCGGTGTCCAGCTGGCTTGCCTCGCCGCCGCCTGCTTGCTGACGGGCTTGCTGTTGCGCCGCCTTGCGGCAGGGCCACGCCGTGGCTAGCCCGTTGATCCTCTTGACCGGTGCCAGTGGCTTCGTTGGCCCGCATGTCGTGGCGGCTCTGACGCAGGCCGGCTATCGCCTTCGTCTCGCCCAGCGTCGCCCGTACGACGGACCGGGCGGCGCCGAAACCATCGTGACGGGCGATCTGGCGGGGCCGATCGATTGGCGGCCGGCTCTCGAAGGCGTCGATCACGTGGTTCATATGGCAGGCCTTGCCCATGCCGGGCCAGGCCTCGACGAAGCGCTCTACGACCGCATCAATACCGAAGCGACGCTGGAACTGGCGCAAGCGGCCGTGGCGGCCGGCGTGCGGCGCTTCGTCTACCTCTCATCGATCAAGGCACTGTCCGGCGCCTTCGACGGGGCGCCACTGTCCGAAGCGGCAGAGCCTTCGCCCGGCGATGCCTATGGCCGCTCCAAGCTCGCGGCCGAACATGGGCTCGACCGGCTGGATCTCGATTGGGTGGCGCTGCGCCCGGTGCTGATCTACGGCTCCGGTGTCAAGGCCAACATGGCGGCGCTGCTCAGGCTCGCAAGCCTGCCCATCCCCTTGCCGCTCGGGGGCCTGAAGGCTCCGCGCTCGTTGCTCGCGGTCGAGAACATCGCCGACGCCATCCGCTTCGCCCTGACGCCCGATTGCCCGGCACGGCAGGCCTACACGGTCTCCGACCCCGAGCCGATCAGCGTCGCCGACATTCTGGCGGCGTTGCGCCTCGGCCTCGGCCGTTCACCGGGGCTTATTTCGGTGCCGGAGCCGTTGCTCAGGCGGCTGGCGCGCCTCTCCGGGCGCGAGGAGACCTTCGTCAAGCTGGCGGGGAGCCTCGTCGCGCGGCCCGAGCGCCTGCTCAAGGCCGGCTGGCGACCGCCTGCAGAGACGAAAGCGGCTCTGGCGCGGCTTGCTGCTGGGCCTCGCGCTGGCTGAAATCGGGGATCGCCTCTTCGAGCACCGCATTGGCCGCGGCGCGGTCGTCGGCCTTCACGGCCGCTTCCAGACGGGCCAGCCAGCCCTGCAGGCGGGCCCGGCCGGCGAAGATCGGCTTGGCGGCCATGACGCCGTCGAGCCCGGTTTCGGCCATCGGCTCGTCCCGCGCGAACAGGATTTCGTTCAGTCGCTCGCCGGGCCTGACGCCTGACACGGTGATCTCGATGTCTTCGCCCGGCTCGAAGCCGGCGAGGCGGATCATCCGCTCGGCCAGATCCATGATCCGCATGGGCTGGCCCATCTTGAGCACATAGACAGCGGCCCGCTCGGCATCCGGCCCGCCGGCCGGTGCGTGCGAGGCTGCGGTCAGCACCAGATCGCAGGCCTCGCGGATCGTCATGAAGTAGCGGATCATGTCCGGGCTGGTGACGGTGACGGGGCCGCCGCGGGCGATCTGCGCCTTGAATTTCGGCACCACCGATCCGACGGAACCGAGGACATTGCCGAAGCGCACCGCCACCAGCCTGATGCCGGAGGTCGCAGCCACGAACTCGGCGTCGCGCGACTGCGCGTACATCTCCGCGAAGCGCTTGGTGGCGCCGAGCATCGAGACCGGCTCGATCGCCTTGTCGGTCGAGATCAGCACGAAGATCTTCGTCCCCGAGGCGACGGCCGCGTCGGTGACGTTCACCGAGCCGAAGATGTTGGTCTTGATGCCCTCGCTCCAGTCCGCCTCGAGATAGGGTACGTGCTTCAGTGCGGCGGCATGGACGACGATGTCGGGCTGGAAGGCGACGAAGAGCGGCATGATGCGCTCACGGTCGCGCACATCGGCCAGGACGCCCGAGACAGCCGTGTCCGGAGCCTGGACGGCAAGCTGCTCGGTAATCTGGAACAGGGCAGGCTCCGAGCTTTCGACGATCAGCAGCTCGGCCGCACCGAAAGCGGCGCAGCGCAGGCAGATCTCTGAGCCGATCGACCCGCCGCCACCCGTGACGATCACCCGCTTGCCCTTGAGAAAGGCGCCCAGCCGTTCGCGGTCGATGGCGACCGTCGAGCGCACCAGCAGGTCTTCAATCTCCAGCGGCGCGACCTCGGTGTCGCGCGCCCCTTCGCCCAACGCCTCGATGCGCGAGATCGGCAGGGCGAGCTTACGGGTCCGCGCGAGCCATTTCTCGGGCTGCGCCTCGGGCAACAGAGCCGAGGGCGTGGCCACGATGCGGCGGAAGGCCTCGCCGCGCTCGGCGGCATCGGACGCGATTTCCTCGATATCGGAGAGCAAGCCGAGCACCGGGACGCCGCGAATCGACTGGCCGAGATCGTCGGGGCGGGGCGACAGAATGCCAGCCGGCTGCAATCGCTTCATCGTGCCCGTCTCGATGGCGCGGATCACCATTTCGACTTCGACGCCACGCCCCAGAATCAGGGTCGGCAGGGTCGCCTCGCGTTCCGCGCTGGAGCGCGACCGGGCATATTTAAGGTAGCGATAGGCAAGGCGCGGTCCGCCCAGCAGAGCGGTCTGGACGAGCCAGTAGAGAGCGATCGTGATCTTGCCGAAATAGAAATTGCCGTAGAAATTGGGCGCGACCAGCACATAGTCGACGGCCAGCAGGGTCACGGTGAGGACCGAGACGGCCTTGACGATGTTCGACAGGTCCGGCAGCGAGGCGAAGCGCCACTTGGAGCGGTAGAGCGAGAAGAACCAGTAGACCAGCCCCGCATAAGCCACGAAGAACGGCAGGAAGCGCGGCAGGTAGCGCAGATGCTCGTCGAGCTGCCCACCTTCGAAGCGGACGACGAAGACGAGCCAGATCGCCAGCGCCGTCATCACGAGGTCGTGGACGATGACAGCTGTCTTCTTCAGATTCTGTTTGGGCAGGATGGCCATGTCAGGCGGGGTATCCCGCTCCCTCGATGGCTTGTCAACGCAGCGTTGCGCGGTTGCTCAGTTCACAGGCGGCCTGGCTTCCAGCGCGCTGAGGACGAAGGCGATCATTTCGTCGGGCGAAGGGCCGGGAATGCACTCGCATTGCGTGATCAGCAGCGGATGCATGAAGCGGATCATCGCCGTGCGGATACAGCCCGTCGCATGGGCCGGCTCCATGGGCCGGAATTCGCCGCGGGCGATGCCATCCGCCACGACCCGGCGCAGAACCACGTCGAAGCGCTCGATATGCGCGATGATCGCGTCCCAGCTCTCCTCCATGGCCGCACAGACCATTTCCTGCATCTTGGCATGCCCGGCGAAGCGGGCGGCGTTGAGCCGGTAGGAGGTGGCGAGAATGTCGCGCAGCCGGTCCGCGGCAGGGCGATCCTCGGCGGCGATGTTGGCGATCGCCTCTTCCTGCTCGCGCTTGTAGCGCTCGAGCACCGCTTCGTTGATCGACTTCTTGGAGTCGAAGAAGCGGTAGACATTGGCGGGGCTCATCCGTAGGGACTTCGCGATGTCCGCCACGGTCGTCTTCTGATAGCCGATGTCCCGAAAAAAGCGTTCGGCGGTGTCGACGATGATCTGCTTGGTATCGCGTTCGGAATGACTCACGGCGTCGCCGGCTTGCTTGTATTTCAACGAATGCGGTGAAGAATTGATCTCTATGACGATTTTCGTCATTCGTCAACCTTATGGCGAATAAAGACTTTTGCCTTGACGCAGATCAAACCCGCCTGAAGTCGGATGCTGACAGCCGCTGCCATGCCGCGGCAAGTTGCGCGGGAAGTGCCGGCATTCGGCTGACCTACGGGGCCGGAAGCCGCGATTTCGCGATGTCCAGCAGCGCATCGATGTCGAGATGGCGCTGGAGATGGTCTGCAAGCGCGTCGAGCGTTCCGTCGATGGCCTCGTCATAAGCCAGCGACGACGGCAGGCTGGTGCCGGCTATCCGTGCGAGCCAGGCGCCGCGCACTGCGTCGGAGGCAAAGATGCCATGCAGATAGCAGCCCGCGACGCGGCCGTCGGGGCTGGCCGCGCCTTCGGCCCTCCCGTGGACCGCGAATGGTGCGCGGAGAGTGTCGTCGCCCATGGTTCGGCCGAGATGGATCTCATAGGCTTGCCCATGGGTGGCACTGGCGATGTCGCTAAAGCCGACCTCGCGAACGGTCTTCTCTGCATCAAGGCTGGTTTCGACATCGAGAAGGCCGAGGCCCGCCGCCTCTCCTGCGGGGCCTTCCAGTCCATGCGGGTCGCGGACCACGCGCCCGAGCATCTGATAGCCGCCGCAGAGGCCGAGGATATGCCCTCCGCGCCGGCGATGGGCGAGGATGTCGATGTCCCAGCCCTCCCGTCGCAGCGCCGCAAGGTCCCGCAAGGTCGTCTTGGACCCCGGCAGGATGACGAGATCGGCATCCCCTGGAAGCGCCCGGCCGGGGCCGATCATGGCGAGATCGACGCCGTCTTCCAGCTTGAGCGGATCGAGGTCGTCGAAATTGGCGATGCCCGGCAGCACGGGCACGACGATCTTGAGCCGCGCGCCGGGCTTCCGCCCCGACCGGATATCAAGCCCGTCTTCCGCGGGCAGGCGCGCCGCGTCCGCGAACCAGGGGATGACACCCAGAGAGGGCCAGCCCGTCGCTGTCGCGATGGTGTCGAGGCCGGGGCCGAACAATCCGATATCGCCGCGGAAGCGGTTGATCGCGAAAGCGCGGATCATCGCCCGATCGGCCGGATCGAGCACGGCATGGGTGCCGACGAGGCTGGCGATGACCCCGCCGCGGTCGATATCGCCGACCAGCACCGCAGGAACGCCGGCGGCCCGCGCGAATCCGAGATTGGCGATGTCGCGGGTGCGCAGATTGGTCTCGGCCGGTGAACCCGCCCCTTCGACGATAACGAGATCGGCCTGCTCACCGAGGCGCCCGAAGCTCTCGAGCACGCGCGGCAGGAAATCGCCGCGCCGCGCGAAATCGCGGGAGGCCAGCCGCCCGGCGACGCGGCCCTGCAGGATGATCTGGCTGCCCTGCTCGCCTTCGGGCTTCAGCAGGACCGGGTTCATGTCGGGATGCGGCTCGATGCGTGCGGCGCGTGCCTGCAGCGCCTGCGCGCGTCCGATCTCGCCTGCGGCGGTCGCAGCGGCATTGTTCGACATGTTCTGCGGCTTGAAGGGGCGCACGCGGAGCCCGCGATTCGCGAGGAGCCGGCAGAGGCCCGCGACGATCAGTGACTTTCCGACATTGGAGCCGGTGCCGAGGATCATGATGGCGGGCGTAGGAGCGCGGGACATCAGCCTGCTTAGCCCGGTTTTCCGTGGCGCGGAAAGCCGGTTGCCGGGGGCAATCTTCATGCAAGGAAGGTGCAGAACTCTGGCGCCGTCTGCGCCGAACGATCCTGCTCGTGGGGATCGATCATCCTGACAAGGTTCGCCGGTCCACTGCGGCACCTTGCTACGCCAAAGGGGCGAAGTCGTAACAAGATCCCGCCGAGGACCGGCTGAGACTCAATAAACACTGACCCATGACGAATGTCAACATTCATCACTCGGCAGTCGATACAGGCGCCGTGGCTAGGCACCGGTCCCGGGGTGCGCGCCACGCCCCGGCGTGCTAAGCCAGCCTCGTTCTTGCTCCTGCCGGCCTCTGCGATGAATCCGATCTTCTCTGCTCTTCCGACCACCGTCTTCGAGGCGATGTCGCAGCTCGCGCGCGAAACCGGCGCGGTCAATCTCGGCCAGGGCTTCCCGGACGATCCCGGTCCGGAGGATGTGCGGCGCAAGGCTGCGGATGCCGTCATGGACGGCTGGAACCAATATCCGCCGATGATGGGTTTGCCTGAACTGCGACAGGCGACCGCCACGCACTTCAAGCACTGGCAGGGCCTTGATCTCGATCCGAACAGCGAGGTGATGGTGACGTCCGGTGCGACCGAGGCGATCGCCGGAGCGCTGATGGCGCTCGTCACGCCCGGCGACGAGGTCGTGCTGTTCGAGCCGATGTATGACGCCTATCTGCCGCTGGTGCGGCGCGCCGGCGGGATCCCGAAATTCGTGACGCTGACGCCGCCCCATTTCGGGTTGACGGAAGAGGCGCTGGCGAAGGCCTTCTCGCCGAAGACGAAGGTCGTGCTGTTCAACAACCCGCTCAACCCGACGGCGACGATCTTCAGCCAGGCCGATCTCGATATCCTCGCCGATTTCTGCGTCCGCCACGACGCGATCGCGATCTGCGACGAGGTCTGGGAGCATGTCGTCTTCGACGGACATCGCCATGCCTCGGTCCTCGGCCGGCCGGACATGCGCGAGCGTACCGTCAAGATCTCGTCGGCCGGCAAGATCTTCTCGCTCACGGGCTGGAAGGTCGGGCTCGTCATGGCCGCCCCCGCGATCATGCGGGTCCTCGCCAAGGCGCATCAATACATCACCTTCACCACCCCGCCGAACCTGCAGGCGGCCGTCGCCTACGGGCTGGGCAAGGCGGACGGCTACTTCGAGGGCATGCGCGCCGATTTCCAGCGCTCGCGCGACCGTTTCGCCGCAGGCCTGGGCGATCTCGGCTTTACGGTGCTGCCCAGCGCCGGGACCTATTTCCTCAATGTCGACATCGCACCGCTCGGCGAGAGCGACGATGCCGATTTCTGTCGGCGCCTCGTCACCGAGAGCGGCGTCGCCGCGATCCCGGTCAGTGCCTTCTATGCCGAGGGCGCGGTGAGGAATGTCGTCCGCTTCTGCTTCGCCAAGCGTGACGCGACGCTCGATGCGGCGCTGGAGAGGCTGGCCGCCCGCCGCCTGCGCTGAAGCGGACGGCTGCTTCGTCAGTCGCTGATCAGCTTGGTCGCCACGGCCCCGGCGGCGACGAGCCGCTTCTGGAGATCGGCGACGAGCGAATCGCTGCCTGCTGAGCGGCGGGCCGTCTCCGTCGCCGTCATCAACTGAGCCAGCGCCTTCTGCGCCAGCTCCTTGTCCTTGTTGCGTCGCGCCAGCTGAAGCATGGCCTCGGCCTGATTGGCGAGGCTGCGCGCCCAGAGCAACGGCACGCTCTCCTGTCGCCGTTCCTGCAGGGCGGCGGCGAAGGCGGCGATCGCCTCCTCGATGACGACAGGCTCGCTGTAGCGCTCGCCCATGGCCGCGAGCACGCTGCCCATCTGGTCCTGGAGTTCCGCCCAGCGCAATGGCTCGCGGCTGCGCTCCGTCGCCATGGATACCCGGTTGAGCCCGTTGAAGGCACGCTCCAGCAGCGAAAGATCGCTTCGGCGGCGGCCGAGCGTCGCCCGGGCCCGCGAGATCATATGCTCGGCCTCAAGCCAGCGCGGCTCGTCGTCGGTGCGATCCCATGCGGCGAGGACGCTGGCATACTCCGCGATGGCTTCTTCGAGCAGCTCATCGTCCTTTTGCGTCACCCCGAGCGTGACAGCGATTCGACCGATGCGCAGTTTCAGCATGCGCCAGAGCGACGGGTCCTCGTCGCGGCTCAGATATTCGATGCCTGAACGGCAATGGGCGAGCGCCGAAGTCAGAAGTTTCGTCTCGCCGGTGAGCGCCGCGAGACCCTCCAACGCAGTGGCCAGAGCCTCCTGGGCACCGGCAAAGGCCACGGTATCCGCCAGGCGGTCGAGACCTTCGAGCAGGCGGCGCAACGCTGCAATGGCGGTGTCATAGCCGTCGCGCCCGCCGAAATCCTCGCTGATGCGCGCCAACGCCTTCGCCTGATCCAGCGCGGCAGCGCGGCTGCGTTCGACATCGGCGAGGCCGATCAATGTGGAGGCCTCGCCGTAACGGGTGGACGCTTCGCGATAGCCTTCGGCGGTTGTGCGCAGGAAGCTGAGCGTCGCACGATCCGCCCGGTTCTCGCCAATCAGCAGCCGTCGCTCGGTCGGCAGTGTCGAAAGGTCTGACGCGCCGCCGATGGCGTGCAGTTCGGCTTGCGCCAGGGCTTTGTCCGCATCGGCGAAGCTTCCGGCACCGAGGGCTGCGGCGGCCTCCCGGCGCAGACGCTGAATTTCGGCGTCGCCGACCGTTACCGCAAGGCTCTGGGCCAGGGAGAGGAAGTCCGCGGCCTTGCGATCGAGCAAGGCTTCGGCGGGAAGTGTCAGGCCGGGGCGACGCAGCCAGTCCGCAATCATCGCCGCCAGCGCCACCGGCGGCAGGCCGTGGCGTCCGGCGACGCGCGCCAGAAGCGGGACGATCTGGTCGGGTTGACTGATGGCTGCCTCCCGTTCCGCCTCGGCCTCAAGCATTTTCGAGCGAAGTGGATACCGGTTCGCGTTCAGAAAATGCGATAAAATGAAGAGGTGGAGCATTCCGCGATCCGAAGAACGCGGAATGCTCCAAATACTTACTTCGCAGCGATGACCGCGATCTCGACGGTGAACTGCGGCGCGGCCAGCTTGGCCTCGACCGTGGCGCGGCCCGGCGTCTGGCCGGCGATCACCCACTTGTCCCAGACGGCGTTCATCTCGGCGAAGGTCGACATGTCGGAGAGCCAGATATTGACCATCAGCAGCTTCGACTTGTCGGTGCCGGCTTCGGCCAGCAGCCCGTCGATGATGCCGAGGATGTCGGCAGTCTGCTCGCCCACGCTCTTGCCGGCGGCCTTGTCCGCGACCTGGCCGGCCAGATAGACGGTGTCGCCGTGCACGACGGCCTTGGACATGCGCGGGCCGACGCCGATACGCTGAATGCTCATAGTCAAATCTCCTTGAACGGATGCCTTCGCTGGTAGCCCGGTATGGCCGGTTTCGCAAATCATAAGGCGCTCAGACGAGGCTCACCCAACCCAACCAGAGCACAGCGTAGCGGCCCGCCTTGCCGAGCAGCACGAGCGCGATGAAGCGGCCGGGCGGATAGTTCAGCGTGCCGGCGACGAAGGTCAGCGGGTCGCCGACGATGGGCAGCCAGGCCAGCAGCAGCGAGGGCCAGCCAAAACGGCTGAAGAAGGCTTGTGCCTGCGCGAAGCGGGCCGGATCGGGCCGCAGCCGTGCCGGGAGCTTCTCGACGCCGTGGCGCGCGATCAGCCATCCGAGCCACCAGTTGACGATGGAGCCGGCGGTGTTGGCGAGACTCGCGGTCAGGAACAGCGCGAGCGGATCGGCGCTTTTCGTCGCCAGCAATCCGAGAAAGACCGCTTCCGACTGCGCCGGCAGCAAGGTGGCGGCTACGAAAGCCGCACCCGCCATCAGGCCGAGGGAGGAGAGTGCTTCCACGGATCCCACGTCATTCCGGGCAAGCGGCGCAGCCGCTCAGATCCGCAATCCATCGAAGCGCTCGGCACTCCACGATGGATTCCGGCGATCCGCTTCGCGGCGGCCAGAATGACGAGGACGGTTTGAGCAAGATCGTGGCGATCACAGCCGCCGCAGGGCGACCTGCTGGATGCGGTGGCTCGCGCCCTTGGTCAGGATCAGGCTGGCGCGCTGGCGCGTCGGCAGGATGTTCTCCTGCAGGTTCGGCAGGTTGATGCCGGTCCACAGCTTCTCGGCGATCCCGAGCGCCTCCTCCTCGCCGATCTCGGCGTATTTGCGGAAGAAGGAGCGCGGGTCACGGAAGGCGGTCTGGCGCAGCGTCATGAAGCGGTTGACGTACCAGCGGTGCAGGTCGTTCTCATCGGCGTCGAGATAGACCGAGAAATCGAAATAATCGGAGACGAAGGGAATGACCGTGCCATCCTTCGGCATCCGGCTCGGCTGCAGGACGTTGAGCCCTTCGAGGATCAGGATGTCCGGCCGCTCGACCGTCACCGTCTCGCCGGGAACCACGTCATAGACGAGGTGCGAATAGACCGGCGCCGTCACCTGTGGCTTGCCGGCCTTCACGTCCGAGAGGAAGCGCAGGATCGACGCGCCATCATAGCTTTCGGGGAAGCCCTTGCGCTGCATCAGGCCGCGGCGCTCGAGCTCGGCATTGGGCAGCAGGAAGCCGTCGGTGGTGACGAGTTCGACCTTCGGCGTGTTCGGCCAGCGCGAGAGCAGCGCCTTCAGCACGCGCGCCGTGGTCGACTTGCCCACCGCTACCGAGCCGGCAACCCCGATGACATAGGGCACCTTGACCTCGGACTCGGCGATCAGGAAGCGCTGCGTCGCCTTGAACAGGCCCTGCGTCGCGGCGACGTAGAGCGAGAGCAGGCGCGACAGCGGCAGGTAGATCGCCACGATCTCGTCGAGCGAAATCGGATCGTTGATCGATTGCAGCTTGGTCAGGTCGTCGACCGAGAGAGTCAGCGGAGCATCGGCGCGCAGATGCGCCCACTCGTCCCGCGAGAACAGGCGGTAGGGCGAGACCAGTTCGCGCTCAGGCGAAGTCGTGATGTGACGCTGGTCCATGACGCGACCCGCAATCCAGGCTTCCAGGTTCAACGCGGGTTCATCCTCGCGGTACTCAACGGGGCCGGGCCGCCTTTTCCGCCACTCCGGAGCGGGCGGTGCGGGCCTCAAGCTGGCTCAAGACGTCCCGCAATGCAACATCGCGCGCCTTGAGCACGACCAAAAGATGATAAAGCACGTCGGCGCTTTCGGCGATGAGCTCGGCCCGGTCGCCTTTCACCGCCGCGATCACGGCCTCGACCGCTTCCTCGCCGAACTTCTTGGCGGCCCGCTCCGGCCCGGCTGCGAGCAGCTTGGCGGTCCAGGATTCCTCAGGCGAGGCGCTGGCGCGTTCGGCGATGCGGGCTTCGAGATCGGAGAGGGTGAAGCCGGCCATCAGTCGAGCCTCATCCGCAGCCCGGCTTCCGCCATATGCATCTTGGCCTGCTGAATCGTGTAGGTGCCGAAATGGAAGATCGAGGCGGCGAGCACCGCCGAGGCATGGCCCTTGCTGACGCCGGCGACGAGATCGTCGAGATTGCCGACGCCGCCGGAGGCGATGACCGGGACCGAGACCGCATCGGCGATCGCGCAAGTCAGGCCCAGATCGTAGCCGGACTTGGTGCCGTCCTTGTCCATCGAGGTCACCAGCAGTTCGCCCGCGCCCAGCGAGACGACCTCGCGCGCGAAGGCGACGGCCTCGATGCCCGTGGCGTTGCGCCCGCCATGGGTAAAGATCTCCCAGCGGCCCGGCGAGACCTGCTTGGCGTCGATGGCGACGACAATGCACTGGTCGCCGAACTTCTCGGCCGCTTCCTTGACGAACTGGCGGTTGGTGACGGCGGCGGTGTTGATCGAGACTTTGTCGGCGCCGGCAAGCAGCAAAGCGCGGATATCCTCGACCTTGCGCACCCCGCCGCCGACGGTCAGCGGCATGAAGCAGGCTTCGGCCGTGCGCGTCACCACGTCGAACAGAATGCCGCGATCCTCATGGCTCGCGGTGATGTCGAGGAAGCAGAGTTCGTCGGCCCCGGCCGCGTCATAGGCCTTGGCGGCCTCGACCGGATCGCCGGCATCGACGAGATCGAGGAACTTCACGCCCTTGACGACGCGGCCGTCCTTGACGTCGAGGCAGGGGATGATGCGGGTTTTCAGGGTCATCGGCAGGGAAAACTCATGCGCGGAACCGATTGATCGCCAGGAGCAAGCCTGCTCTGCTGGCGGCGACTGATAGCAGTCCAAAGAGGGGAGTGCCATGACTATCGTATCGACCATGTTGCGCTGCGCCGCCATTGCTGCCGGCTTCCTCGGCCTTGCCACCGCCAGCGGCGCGCAGGCGCAGGCACCGCAGAGCCTGCTGGACACCGTCCAGAGCCGCGGTGCGCTGCAAATCTGCACCACCGGCGACTACAAGCCCTTCACCCTCGCCAGGGACGGCTCCTTCGAGGGCATCGACATCGAGCTGGCGAAGTCGCTCGCCAAGGCGCTCGGCGTCGAGCCCAGGTTCGTCCAGACGAAATGGGCGGATTTGCTGACCGATATGGGCTCGGGCAAATGCGACGTTGCGATGGGCGGCATCTCGGTGACGCTCGACCGGCAGAAGAAGGTGTTCTTCTCCGCGCCTTATCTCGTCAACGGCAAGGCGCCGATCGTGCGTTGCGCCGACAAGGGCAAGTTCCAGACGGTCGCCGACATCGACAAGCCGGAGACCCGTGTCATCGTCAATCCGGGCGGCACCAATGAGCGTTTCGTGCGCGCCAATTTCAAGCAGGCCAAGATCGAGGTCTACCCCGACAACGTCACGATCTTCGACCAGATCCTCGCCGGCAAGGCCGACCTCATGGTCGCCGAGTCGATCGAGGTGAAGGTGCAGGAGAAGGCCAAGCCCGGCCTCTGCGCGGTCAATCCGGACGAGCCGCTGCAATATGGCGAGATGGGCTACATGCTCCCGCGCGGCGACGCCACCTTCAAGGCCTTCGTCGACCAGTGGCTCCACCTCGCCAAGGCAAACGGCGAATTCGCAAAGATCTACGATCAGTTCGTGCGCTGAGCCGCTGCCGCTCCCGCACGAACTGGGGCGCAGGTTTCGGGTATGCCACCTTCTCCGTCATGGTCGGCCTTGTGCCGACCATCCACGTCTTCGTTGGTCGAATGTTGAGTTCAAGACGTGGATGCTCGCCACAAGGGCGAGCATGACGGCTCTCGGAATGACTGCAACGAGTTCGGAGAGGAGCTCAGGCCGCCAGTCGCTTCAACGCCTCGCCCGCGTCGATCCGCCCGTCATAGAGCGCGCGGCCGGTGATCGCGCCTTCCAGGATGGCGGCATCATCAGCGCAGAGACGCTCGATGTCGGCCATCGAGGCCAGCCCGCCCGAGGCGATGACCGGGATCGACACGGCCTGCGCCAGCGCGATCGTGCCCTCCCAGTCAATGCCCTGGAGCATGCCGTCGCGGGCGATGTCGGTGTAGATGATCGCGGCGACGCCGGCATCCTCGAAGCGCTTGCCGAGATCGGCCGCCGCGAGCGAGGAGGTCTCGGCCCAGCCCTCGACGGCGACGAAGCCGTCGCGTGCGTCGATGCCGACCGCGACCTGCCCCGGAAATTCCTTCGCCGCCTCGCGCACGAAGCCGGGATCGCGCACCGCCGCCGTGCCGATGATGACGCGACGGATGCCCTTCTCCAGCCAGCCGGCGACCGTCTTCATGTCGCGGATGCCGCCGCCGAGCTGCACCGGAAAGGCGACGCGCTTCAGGATCGCCTCGACCGCGGCTGCATTCATCGGCTTGCCGGCGAAGGCGCCGTCGAGGTCGACGACATGCAGCCATTGGAAGCCCTGGGCCTCGAAGGCGGCTGCCTGCGCTGCCGGGTCGTCGTTGAAGACGGTAGCTTGGGCCATGTCGCCCTGCTTCAGCCGCACGCAGCGGCCTTCCTTCAGGTCGATCGCGGGAAAGAGGATCATGGCTTCCAGCTCAGGAAATTGGCGATGAGCTTGAGCCCCAGCTTCTGGCTCTTCTCGGGGTGGAACTGCGTGCCGGCGACGTTGCCGTGCGCGACCATCGCGGTCACCGGCCCGCCATGGTCGGTCAGCGCCAGCACGTCCTGCGGCCGCTCCGCCGTCAGGGCGTAGGAGTGGACGAAATAGGCGTGCAGCCCCTGCGGCCCGGTCTCGATGCCGTCGAGCAGCGGGTGCTCATCCTGCTTGTGCAGGGTGTTCCAGCCCATATGCGGGATCTTGAGGCTGTCGTCGTTCGGCTTGATCAGTGTGACGTCGCCGGGAATCCAGCCTAGCCCCTGTGTGATGGTGTATTCGAGCCCGCGCGACGCCAGCAGCTGCATGCCGACGCAGATGCCGAGGAAAGGCCGGCCCTTGGCCCGCACGACCTCTTCCAGCGTCTCGACCATGCCGGGCACGGCATCGAGCCCGCGCCGGCAATCGGCGAAGGCGCCGACGCCCGGCAGCACGATGCGGTCGGCGGCGCGCACGATCGAGGTATCGCTGGTGACGTGGATGGTCGAGGTGATGCCGCTTTCCTGCGCCGCCCGCTCGAAGGCCTTGGCGGCAGAGTGCAGATTGCCCGAGCCGTAGTCGATAATGGCAACGGTCTGGCTCATCGTCCGCGGGCCTCCGGGAACAGGCCGATGATCGGCAGCGGCCCGCTCGGGCGGACCATTGCGGCGGGGGTGGCGGGTCCGCTGCGTGGCGGCGCGGCCTCCCCGGCCAGCGCCCGCTCGAAGTAGCGGCGCTCGGCCTCCGGCAGACTGCGTGCCTCGACCACGTCCGCGAGCCTCCAGCCCTTGCGGAGGAGCTTGCGGACGATGAGGTTGTTGCCCTCGACGCCGAGGAACAGCGCGATCGACCAATAGATCAGCGACAGCGCGCTCGGATGCAGGCCGAAGCGGCTGCGCAGATAGATCAGCCCGGCCCCCACCAGCACGAACAGCAGGGTCATGAGCCACAGCCTCCTGCCGAGCAGCCAGAGGCCCGTGAGCAGAAAGGCGCCCCAGGAGAAGCTCTCGGGAATGAGGCGCGCCTGCTCGATTTCCTCGCCACGGCCGCCTGTGGCCAGGGGCGGTGTCAGAACCGTGTAGAATGCCATGGTCGCTTCCTAGATCGCCGGGCGTCCGGCAGGGCGCGGTGACGGTGATCTATCCATTTGTTATCGCTTCGGATTTGTCCGAAAAGTGGAATCCACTTTTCGGTCCGATGCTATAGAGCATTTTCGAGCGAAGTGGGTACCGTTTCGCGTGAAGAAAATGCGCAGGCGAAGAATTCAGAGCGCGCCCTTGGTCGAGGGGATGCGATCGCCCTCGCGCGGATCGACTTCCAGCGCCTGGCGCAGCGCCCGTGCCAGCCCCTTGAAGCAGCTTTCGGCGATGTGGTGGGCGTTGTCGCCATAGAGCGTCTCGACATGCAACGTGATGCCGGCGTTGATGGCGAAGGCCTGGAAGAACTCGCGCACGAGCTCGGTGTCGAAGCTGCCGATCTTCTGTGCCTTGAACTCGGTGCGGAACACCAGGAACGGCCGGCCGGAGACGTCGACCGCGACGCGGGTCAGCGTCTCGTCCATCGGCAGGTGCACGTCGGCATAGCGGCGGATGCCCTTCTTCGAGCCGAGCGCTGTCTTGAGCGCCTCGCCCATGGCGATGCCGGCATCCTCGACCGAGTGGTGGTCGTCGATATGGGTGTCGCCCTTCACCTTGACCGTGAGGTCGATCAGCGAATGGCGGGCGAAGAGGTCGAGCATATGGTCGAAGAAGCCGACGCCGGTGGCGATCTCGGCCTTGCCGGTGCCGTCGATCAGGAGCGAGACCGCGATATCGGTCTCGTTGGTGCGGCGCTTCACTTCGCCCGAACGCATGCTCGCCTCTCAAGCCTTGGCGGGAACCGGCCCCGCTTTAGCAGGGGCGGGCGGGGATGGCCACAGGTGCGCTCGAAAGGCGTCATGCTCGGGCTTGACCCGAGCATCTCATGCCGGACGAGGTTCCGGAGCTTCCCTTGCCTGAGATTCTCGGGTCTGCGCTACGCTTCGCCCGAGAATGACGGCCAGGAGGAATAGCTCAAACCTTCGCCAGCGCCTGCTCCAGATCGGCGATCAGGTCGTCGGCATGCTCGAGCCCGATCGAAAGGCGGATCATGCCGTCGGTGACGCCCATGTCGGCGCGGACCTCGGGGGTGAAACGCTGGTGCGTGGTCGTCGCCGGATGGACGATCAGGCTCTTGGCGTCGCCGAGATTGTTGGAGATGCGGATCAGCCTGCAGGCGTTGAGCAGGCGGTAGGCGGCGTCCTTGCCGCCCGGCACCTCGAAGGCGATCAGCGTCGAGGGGCCGCTCATCTGCCGCGCGATGATCTCGGCCTGCGGGTGGCTCTTGTGACCGCAGAAGATCACCTTGGACGGCTTGGCATGGGCAGCGAGCCAATCCGCGACTTTCGCGGCGTTCTCCGCCTGCTTGGCGATGCGCAGCGGCAGCGTCTCCAGCGCTTTCAGCATCACCCAGGCGTTGAAGGGGGAGATGGCAGGGCCGGTCTGGCGCAGGAAGGTCTGGATGTCGCCCTCGATCAGCTCCTTCGAGCCGACGACGAGGCCGCCGAGGCAGCGCCCCTGCCCGTCGATATGCTTGGTCGCCGAGTAGACGACGAGGTCGGCGCCGAGCTCGAGCGGGCGCTGGAAGAGCGGGGTCGCGAAGACGTTGTCGACGACGAGCCGGGCGCCGGCGGCCTTGGCGATCTTCGCGACGGCCTCGATGTCGATCACCTCGAGCGTCGGGTTCGACGGCGTTTCGAGGAAGAAGACCTTGGTGTTCGGCCGCACGGCCTTGCGCCAGGCCTCGATATCGGTGCCGTCGACCAGCGTCGACTCCACGCCGTAGCGCGGCAGATGGTCCTCGACGATGTAGCGACAGGAGCCGAACAGCGCGCGCGCCGCCACGACATGGTCGCCGGCGCGCAGCGGCGCCATCACGGCCGCCGTGACGGCAGCCATGCCGGTCGCCGTGGCGCGGCAGGCCTCGGCGCTCTCGAAGGCGGCCATGCGGCCTTCGAGCATCGACACGGTCGGATTGGAGAAGCGGGCGTACTGAAACCCCGGATCCTTGTTCAGGAAGCGGGCCTCGCATTGCTCGGCGCTGTCGTAGACATGGCCCTGCGTCAGAAACAGCGCCTCGGACGTCTCGCCGAACTGCGAGCGCATGGTGCCGGCGTGGACGAGGCGGGTTTCAGGATGCAGCTTGGCTGCGGCGTTGTCCGATGCCGACATGGGGAACCTCAGTCCGTTCTTTATAACGGACAACGCCACTAGCACTTCCCTTTCTGTTCGTAAAGAAGAACAGAATCTCCTTTTCTGAAAACGTATCCCGCGGCAAACCTTCTGCGGTCTCAGGCGCGGCGTTCGGCAGGCCGCCCGAGCGGCTTCAGGAAGCCGGTGAGGTCGGCCGTGACGTGATGGACATGTCCGGCCTCGACGGCGACCTGTTCCCATGTCTCACGGAAAGGGTCAGGCGTCTTCGGCACGATCAGCACGGTCTTCATGCCGAGCGCGCTCGGCACGACGAGGTTCTTCTCGATATCCTCGAACATCGCCGCCCGGCCCGGATCGACGGAATGCTTGGCGAGAAAGGCCTCATAGGTCGAACGCTCCGGCTTGGGCGTGAAGCCGGCCTGCACGATGTCGAAGATGTCCTCGAAGTGATGGAGGATGCCGAGCTTGCCGGCGACGTTCTCGGCGTGCCCGCGCGAGCCGTTTGTCAGGATCAGCTTGCGGCCGGGCAGGGCCGCGATCGCCTCGCCGAGGTCCGGATTCGGGTCGAGCAGGGTCAGGTCGATCTGGTGGGCGAAGTCGAGGAAATCGCCGGGATCGACGCCATGCTCCTCCATCAGCCCCTTCAGCGTCGTGCCGTAGTGCTGGTAGTAATATTTCTGCAACGCACGCGAGGAGAGCCCATCGAGCCCGAACAGCTCTGCGAGGAACAGGGTGATGCGCTCGTCGACCTGCGGCCAGACCTTCGCCTCGTGCGAGTAGAGGGTGTTGTCGAGGTCGAAGATCCAGTGATCGACATGCGCGAAGCCCTCTGCCGGAAAGGGCGGTGCTGCGGCGGGTATGTCAGCGAGTATTTTCATAGGACTAGGTGATGTGGCGATCCGGAGACTGCGCCGCAAGTCCTTGGCCAAGGCTCAATCGCGGCGGGGGCGTGCGCCGTCATGGTCGGGCTTGACCCGACCATCTCGGAAACCGGCGCCCTCTGGTCACGAAACTCTCGGGTGGAGCTATGCTCCGCCCGAGAATGACGCCGCGTGCTTCTCAGCGCCGGATGATCGTGCCGGCGCCGGTGTCGGTGAAGAGCTCGATCAGTGCGGCGTGCGGCACCTTGCCGTCGAGGATGACGACCGCCTCGACGCCCTTCTCCAGCGCGTAGATGCAAGTCTCGATCTTCGGGATCATGCCGCCCGAGATCGTGCCGTCCGCGATCAGGCGGCGGCATTCCTCGACCGTCAGCTCGGGGATGAGCTGCTTGTCCTTGTTGAGCACGCCCGGTACGTCGGTCAGCAGCAGAAGGCGCTTGGCATTCAGCGCGCCGGCGATGGCGCCGGCGAAGGTGTCGGCGTTGACGTTGTAGGTCTGCCCGTCGGCGGCGGCGCAGACCGGCGCCAGCACCGGAATGAGCTCAGCCTTGAGCACGGCGTCGAGCACGGTGGTGTTGACCGTCTCGGGTTCGCCGACGAAGCCGAGATCGAGAACTTCCTCGATCTTGGAATCCGGGTCGACGATCGTGCGGGTCACCTTGCGGGCGGTGACCATATTGCCGTCCTTGCCGCACAGGCCGATGGCGCGACCACCCTCGCGGGTGATGTAACCGACGATCTCCTTGTTGACCGAGCCGGCCAAGACCATCTCGACGACCTCGACGGTCGCTTCGTCGGTGACGCGCAGGCCCTGCTTGAACTCGGACTGGATGCCGAGCTTCTTCAGCATCGCCGCAATCTGCGGGCCGCCGCCGTGGCAGACGACCGGCTTCAGGCCGGACTGCTCGAGCAGCACGATATCCTCGGCGAAGTCTTCTGCCGTGGCCGCGTCGCCCATGGCGTTGCCGCCATACTTGATGACGATGATTTCCTGATCGTAGCGCTGCATGTGCGGCAACGCCTGCACGAGCAGCTCGGCGGATTGCGACGGCGTCAGAAGGGGATGGTCGGTCATTCGGGCAGGCTCCGCGCGGCCGCAGGAAAGGTCCGGCGGCGCTTCTACCCGAACTTGCGCGGCTGCGGAAGGATGTCCGCTGCCGGTCAGGCGCGCTTGGTCGTCAATTGCGCCTGGCGGTCACCGCGGCAACGGCGAGGCCGAGCCAGCCGCCCAGCATGAACCAGCCGCCGATCGGCGCCGCACGCGGGAACAGCGCCTCGTTGGCGAAGCCGCGGCGGGAGAGATCGGCCGCGAACAGCGCCGCGCCGAGGATGATCGCCGAGAGAGCGATCCGCGCCAGCATATCCTGGAGATGCCCGCCCTTGCGGGCGGCGGTGGCGCCGATCACGACCGAGGCGTGGAACAGCAGCATCTGGCCGGCGGTCTGGACATTGGCCGTGCCGGTGACATGGGCGGCGGCTGCGAGCAGGGCGACGCCGGCGAGCCCCATCAGCGCGGCCAGCGCGAGATGCATGCGGGTGGCGGTCACGCGATCCTCACTGCCGCTCCGCCAGCACCCGCGCGATCGCGGCGCGGAACTCGGGGATGCCCGAGCCTTTCTCGCTGGAGGTCAGCAGCACCTCGGGGAAGGCGGCCGGACGACGCTTGATCTCGTCATAGGTCGCCTCGCACATGAACTGCTGGTCGGCCGGCTTCAGCGCATCGCCCTTGGTCAGCACGACCTGATAGGAGACGGCGGCCTTGTCGAGCGTCTCCAGCACGGCGCCGTCGACATCCTTGATGCCGTGGCGGGCATCGATCAGCACATAGACGCGCATCAGGTTCGAGCGGCCGCGCAGATAGTCGTGGATCAGCCGGGTCCAGGCCGCGACCTTCTCCTTGCCCACGGCGGCATAGCCATAGCCGGGCATGTCGACGATGGTCAGCCGCTCGTCATGGTCGACCTGGCGGAAGAAATTGAGCTGCTGCGTCCGGCCAGGCGTATGCGAGGTGCGCGCCAGGGCGTTGCGCCGTGTCAGCGCATTGATCAGGCTCGACTTGCCGACATTGGAGCGGCCGGCGAAGGCGATCTCCTGGCCGACCATCGGCGGCAGGTCGTCGATCTTGGTCGAGGCCCAGACGAAATCCCACGGCCCCTCGAAGAGCTTGCGGGCCGCCTCGATCTCCTCGGCGTCATAGGGCTTGGTCGTGGATGTGGTCATGGCTTCCGCTCTTTCGAAATCAGAAGCCCTCATCCTGAGGAGCCGCGAAGCGGCGTCTCGAAGGATGCTCCAGCGCGCACCGGAACATCCTTCGAGACGCAGCCTGAGGGCTGCTCCTCAGGATGAGGGCTGAGGATCGTTTGTTCTTACACGGCTGCGCGCAGCGCGTCGATGTCGGCGCCCTGGATCGCGTCGATATGGCGCGCGATCTTGTCCGCCTCCCAGTCCCACCAGCGGATCGCCAGCAGCTCCGCGACGATCTCGGGCGGAAAGCGCATCTTGACGATCCGGCCGGGGTTGCCGGCGACGACCGCATAGGGCGGCACGTCCTTCGTGACCTGTGCCCGGGTGCCGATGATCGCGCCGTCGCCGATCCTGACGCCGGGCATGATGACCGCCTCGCGCCCGATCCAGACATCGTTGCCGATCACCATGTCGCCGCGGTTGTTCGGTCCGGGGCGCTTCAGCGCCTCGGGATCGCCGAGGCCGAACATCTGGAACGGAAAGGTCGAGAAGCCGCCGATCGGGTGGTTGGCGCCGTTCATGATGAACTGCGCCGCCTGCGCGATGGCGACGAATTTCCCGATGATCAGCCGGTCGCCGATGAAGTCGAAATGATAGCGCACGCAGCGGGCCGCGAAATGCTCCGGCCCGCGCGAGTCGTCGTAATAGCTGTAGTCGCCGACCTCGATCAGCGGATGATCGACCACTGCCTTCAGGAAGGCGGTGCCCTTCCAGCCGGGAATGGGGTGGCGCGTCTGCGGATCGGGAAGCGGCATCGCGGAAAGGCCTTGGCCTGAAAAGGCGAAGGGCGGGAAACCCGCCCTTCGATCACTCACTTCTTGTTGGTGTTGGCCGGCTTTGGCGGCGTGGCGGTGGTGCTCGCTGTCGCAGGCTTCTTGCCGAACATGCCTTTGAGGTTGTCGAACAGTTCGATCTTCACCCCGTTCTTGCGCATGATGAAGCCCTGCTGGGTCACCGAGAGCAGGTTGTTCCAGCTCCAGTAGATCACCAGGCCGGCCGGGAACGAGCCGAGCAGGAAGGTGAAGAAAACCGGCATCCAGGTGAACATCATCTTCTGCACCGGGTCCGGCGGCTCCGGGTTCATCTTCATCTGGATGAACATCGTGATGCCCATGATGATCGGCCAGATGCCGAGATGCAGATAGCTCGTCATGGCCGCGGGCAGGAAGAAGAAGATGTTCGTCGGATCGGGCGCGGCGAGATCGTGGATCCAGCCGAAGAACGGCGCGTGCCGCATCTCGATGGTGATGAACAGGATCTTGTAGAGCGCGAAGAACACCGGGATCTGCAGCAGCACCGGCCAGCAGCCGGCCACCGGGTTGATCTTCTGCGTCTTGTAAAGCTCCATCAGCGCTTGCTGCTGCTTCATCTTGTCGTCGGCGTAGCGCTCGCGGATCGCCGTCATTTCCGGCTGCAGCGCCTTCATCTTCGCCATCGAGGCGTAGGACTTGTTGGCGAGCGGGAAGAACAGCGCCTTGAGCAGCACCGTGACGATCAGGATCGCGACGCCGAAATTGCCGACATGCTTGTAGATCCAGTCGAGCAGCAGGAACATCGGCTTGGTGATGAAATAGAACCAGCCCCAGTCGATCAGCAGGTCGAAGCGCGTGATCTGAAGATCGCGCTCATAGCCATTGATCGCCGCGACTTCCTTTGCGCCGGCGAAAAGCTTCGACTGCGACGCAGCGCTCGCGCCCGGCGCCACCGCAACCGCCTCGCCGAGGAAGTCGGCCTGGTAGGTGCGCTCCGAACCGGTCTGGACCGAAGAAAAACGGCCTTCGAACTTGCGCTTCTGGTCGGGGATGACGGTCGCTGCCCAATATTTGTCGGTGATACCGACCCAGCCGCCGACAGCATCCTTCCAGTTGCGGCCGACGGTTCCGGGCGACAGCGCCGGCTCTTTATCGAGCTTGTCGTAGGTCCATTCCTGCAGGCCGTGCTCGCCAACATAGCCGACGAGGCCTTCGTGGAGAACGTAATAGCCCAGCGTGTGCGGTCGGCCCTGACGGACGACCTGGCCGTACGGGAACAGCGTGACCGGGGTGGCCCCCTTGTTCTCGACCTCGTCTCGGATCGTGAACATGGCGTTGTTGTCGACGCCGATGATGCGCTTGAAAATCAGGCCCTGGCCGTTGTCCCAGCTCAGCGTGACCGGCGTGGCCTGCGTCAGGGTCTGGTTATCCGCAGTCCAAAGGGTTTTTGCGTTGGGCACCGCTACCGAGCTGCCGGGCGCTGCGACCCAACCGAAATCCGAATAATAGGCGTTGGGGCCGCCGGCCGGCGAAAGCAGGACGATGATCGGGCTGTTGGGGTCTACCGTCTCGCGGAATGCCTTGAGCGAGACGTCATCCACGCGAGCGCCAGTGAGGGAGATCGAGCCAGCGATCCGGGGCGTGTCGATCTTGATGCGCGGGCTCGCGGCGAGAGCCTGCTCGCGCGTGCCGACGGCCTGCGTCGCGGCAGTGCCGGGCGCGGCGGAGCCGCCGGGCGTGGAGGGAGCCGGGGTCGAGCCGGACGCCGCGGGCGCCTGCTGGCTCTGGGCCTGCTGGTTCTGCCGCGCGGCCTCCTGCTGCTTCTCCATCTGCGGCTTGGCATAGAAGAACTGCCAGCCGAGCAGGATGACCACGGACATGACGATCGCGAGAAGCAGATTGCGGTTGTCTTCTTTCATCATGATCGGAAACGAATCTCGCTTGGTCCGGCAGGGCTCGGCGTGTCAGGTCAGGCTTGCGGCGCCGCATCGCGCTTCAGGCGCGAGCGGTGTCGGTCAGCATGCGGCTTTTGAGGCTTCGCCCGGTCGATGGCAATGGAAAGATCGGCCACGAGTGCGTGAAAATCTGCCTTCAGCACTTCGGAGCGGGCAACGATCACGATGTCGCAGCGCTTGTTCGTCTGGTCGCGCAGGGCCTGGGCGGCAGCGGTGCGCAGGCGGCGGCGGATGCGGTTGCGCTTCACGGCGTTGCCGGTCTTGCGCGAGGCGGTGAGCCCGAGCCGCAGCCCGTCCCGCTCTTCCTCGGGCATGCAGTCGCGCACCTGCGCCATAAAGGCAGGCGAACGAAAACGGCGGCCGTGGTCGGCCGCCGCCAGGAATTCTTTGCGTTGCGTCAGACGGGCGAGGCGCATGGCGATTGGCCAGTCTTCGGGAACGGGCGCGCTATGGTCACGCGCCAGTGCTTGTCAGGCCGACAGGCGCTTGCGGCCGTGAGCACGGCGAGCGGCGATGACCTTGCGGCCACCCTTGGTCGCCATGCGGGCACGATAGCCGTGGCGGCGCTTGCGAACCAGCTTGCTGGGTTGATAGGTTCTCTTCACGGTCCGTCTCCGGGGCCTTTATGAGCACGACGGCCGCGGCTTTCCGGGGAAAGCATGGCCAACCGAGCCTGTCATGCGATAAGGGTCGGCGCGGCCTTTCGGCTGCGCAGGTCGCGGGCTTATGACGGATGGACGACACCGAGTCAATGCCGAATGATCCGCGAAGCCGCCGTCTGCGACGAAGCTTCACGTATCGGCCGGCGCGGCCCACGCTTCGCCCCTTGGCGGACGCTGAACGCCAGAACCAGGACGGAGCCTCCCGTCAGCGCCGCGGCCACGCCGATCGGACTGCCGTGCAGGCCGAAGGCAAGGCAGGCGCATAGTCCGACCAGTGCAAGGATGGCGAGGGCGAGCCGTTCGTCGTCGATGAACAGCGCGGCAATTTCGCGCAGGATCGTGCCGATCGTTTTCATGCTGCCGTCTCCATGGAGTTCCGGCGAAAGGTTGCGACGAGGGTGAGCCCGCTCGCGACGAGGAGCGCCGCCAGCGCGAGGATCGCAAGGTCGCCGCCGGGCCAATCGACGCCCAGCCCTTCGCCCGTCCAGTAGATGCCGAAGGCCGATATCATCACGCCGACTGCGAATTTCAGGGTGTTCTCGGGAACGCGGGCGAGTGGCTTGCGCAGGACGAGGCCGAGCGCGAGCACCAGCGCGCAGGCCGCGAGTGCCCCGAGGCTGGCGGGCCAGAGCAGGCCCCGGCCGGCGCCGACGGCGAGCACGATGAAGACGACCTCGATGCCTTCGAGCATGACGGCCTTGAAGGCGGTGAGGCCTGCCATCCAGTCGTGATGGCCTGTCGTTCCGGCATCGCCGGCCTGCAAGGCCCCGGTTTCCTTGATGAAGGCTGCCTCCTCGTCATGGAGTGCAATGAAGCCGGCGGCGCGGAGGATCGCTTTTCGCAGCCAGCGCAGGCCGAACATCAGGAGCAGGATGCCGATGGTGAGCTGCAGGGCTTGCAGTGGCACCCGTGTCAGGGCCGAGCCGAGCAGCAGCACCAGCAATGCGAGCGCAGCCAGCGCGCAGCCCGTGCCGATGAGCGCCGGCCGCCAGCCACGCACGGTGCCAACCGCGAGGACGATGGTGAAGGCTTCGACCACCTCGACCAGCGAGGCGAGGAAGGCTGCGGAGAGCGCGGGAGCAGCCATGGTCCAAGTCATCGGCGACCTCTCGTGAACGATCCGGCACGCAGGCGACAGCGTCGGCTTTTGCTGTCACGATGGTTTCGGCCTTGAAAGGCCATGGTAAGATAGTATTTGTAACAGTCGTAACATTCAAGAGGTACCATGGCGTCGCTCGAATGGTTGTTGCTGACCTACAAGGTTCCGGCCGAGCCGGCGCGCAAGCGGGTCTCCATCTGGCGCAAGCTCAAGGGCATGGGGGCGGTCTACCTCCAGGGCGGCGTCTGCCTGCTGCCGAAGACGGACGATCATCTGCGTCGGCTCAGGATGCTCGAGAACGAGATCGCCGAGGCCGAGGGCGAGGCGCTGCTGCTGGCGACGGTCGGTCTCGACCAGAAGCAGCAGGAGAAGGTCGTCGCGCGCTTCAATGCCGATCGCGACGACGAGTACAAGGAGTTCATCGGGAAGTGCCTCGCCTTCGAGGCCGAGATCGACGAGGAGACGCGGGTCTCGCATTTCACCTTCGCCGAGCTCGAGGAGAACGAGCAGGAGCTGATGAAATTCCGGAACTGGATCGAAAAGATCCGCAAGCTGGACTTCTACGGCGCCCCCCGTGCCGGCGAGGCGGCCGAGCGCCTGCAGCGTTCGGAAGCGATCCTCGATGCTTACGCGCACAATGTTTTCGCGGCGCAGGAGGAGAATCGCGCTCCCGAGGCGCCGAAGCGACCGTGAGCGCGCTGCCGGATCTGTTGCCGGCAGGCTTGCGCTTCGCGTCGACATCCCCGATATAGCGCCCGGGAGGTTGGCGAGGGACGTCTCACTCGCCAACCGGGTCAGGTCCGGAAGGAAGCAGCCCTAACGAGACCGAACGGGTCTTCGTCCAGCCTCCCACCTCATGCGCCGCGTGAAAGCGCCGTGCTCCGGCCGCGCCCGGGCCGAGGTCAAACCGGCACGGCGCCCAAGTTGGCATAGCGCCATTGACCCTCGCCTCCCGATTGGCGAAACCAGTTTCCATGACCGACCAGATCGACGCTGCCTCTGCTGACGAACCGGGATTCGCCGGTTTCGACCCGGCGCCTGCGCCGCACGCGGTGTCCGGTGCGGCGCCGACGCCCTATCGCGTGCTCGCCCGCAAATATCGGCCGGCGCATTTCGGCGATCTCATCGGCCAGGAAGCGATGGTGCGCACGCTCACCAACGCCTTCGCTGCCGGCCGCATTCCGCAGGCCTGGATGCTGACCGGCGTGCGCGGCGTCGGCAAGACGACGACCGCCCGCATTCTGGCGCGGGCGCTGAACTTCCAGACACCCGACGGGAAGGGCGCACCGACCACCGATCTGCGCGAGTTCGGCGTGCATTGCCGCGAGATCATCGAGGGCCGCCATATCGACGTGATGGAGATCGACGCCGCCTCGAACAACAGCGTCGACAATATCCGCCAGATCAACGACGCCGTGCGCTATGCGCCGGTCTCCGCGCGCTACAAGGTCTATATCGTCGACGAGGTGCACATGCTCTCGACCGGCGCCTTCAACGCCTTCCTGAAGACGCTGGAGGAGCCGCCGCCGCACGCGAAGTTCATCTTCGCGACCACCGAGATCCGCAAGGTGCCGATTACGGTGCTGTCGCGCTGCCAGCGCTTCGACCTGCGCCGCGTCGAGGCCGATGTGCTGGTCGACCACCTCGGCGGCATCTGCAAGGCCGAAGGCGTCGATGCCGAGCAGGAGGCGCTCGCCGCCGTCGCCCGCGCCGCCGAGGGCTCGGTGCGCGATTCGCTCTCGATCCTCGACCAGGCCATCGCCCATGCGGCCGGGCGGATCACGCTCGACGACATCCGTTCCATGCTCGGCCTCGCCGACCGCGCGCGCGTCATCGATCTCTTCGAATCGGTGATGAAGGGCGATATCGCCGCAGCTCTGGGCGAGCTGCGCGGGCAATACGACGCCGGTGCCGATCCGGCGGTGGTGCTCAACGACCTCGCCGAGTTCACCCATCTCGTGACCCGCCTCAAGCTCGTGCCCGAGGCGGTGAAGGACAACAGCCTCGCCCAGGCAGAGCGCGTGCGCGGCGGCGATTTCGCCCAGCGCCTCTCGATCCGCGTGCTCGCCCGCACCTGGCAGATGCTGCTCAAGGGCATTGCCGAGGTGAAGCAGGCCGACCGGCCGGTGATGGCCGCCGAGATGGTCCTCGTCCGCCTCGCCCATGCCGCCGACCTGCCGACGCCGGACGAGGCGTTGAAGCTGCTGCGCGACGGCATGGGTTCCGGCCCGGCCGGAAACGGAAATGGCGGCGGCGCGCCGCGCCCGCCTTCCGGGGGCGGCAACACTGCGCTCGCCGCCCGGCCGATCCTCGCCAGCGCAAATCCGGCTCCGGTTCCGGTCGCACGCATTGCCGCGGCTCCGGCCGCGATCGTCGCCTCGATCGAGGATGTCGTCGCGCTGGCGTCGCAGAACCGCGACATCACGCTGAAGATCGCTCTGGAGCGAGATATCCGGCCGGTGCGCTTCGAGCCCGGCCGCATCGAGTTCTCGCTTGCCGAGGGCGCTTCGCGCACCCTCGCGCAGGACCTATCCCGCCGCCTCAAGGAATGGACGAACCAGACCTGGATGGTCGCTGTCGTCAACGAAGAGGGCGGCGCGACCCTGCGTGAGCAGGCGGTGGCGGCCAAGGACCGGCGCGAGAGCGACGCTGCGGCTCATCCCTCGGTCAAGGCGGTGCTGGAGCGCTTTCCCGGCGCGCGCATCGTCGATGTCCGTGATCCGCGCGCCATCGCCGCGGCCGAGAATGCTGCTGCGGCTCCGGCCGAGGAGGAGTATCTGCCCGACGCCGAGCCGCTTTTCGACGATTCCGAGCCGGATTTCGACGGCATCGATTTCTGATTTTTTTAAGGAGGATTTCCCATGCGCGACATGATGGGTCTGATGAAGCAGGCTCAGCAGATGCAGCAGAAGATGGCCGACATGCAGGCCGAGCTCGACGCCATCGAGGTCGAGGGCACGGCGGGCGGTGGCATGGTCACGGTCACGATGACGGCCAAGGGCGCGCTCAAGGGCGTGAAGATCGACCCGAGCCTGATGGTGCCGGACGAGCGCGAAATCCTCGAGGACCTGATCGTCGCCGCGGCGAACGATGCGCGGACCCGCGGCGAGCGCGTCATGCAGGAGCGGATGGCCGAGATCACCAAGGGCCTGCCGATCCCGCCGGGCATGAAGCTGTTTTGAGTCTTTTCTCTCAGCCCTCATCCTGAGGAGCAGCCGATAGGCTGCGTCTCGAAGGATGCTCCAGCGCGCTCTGGAACATCCTTCGAGACGCCGCTTCGCGGCTCCTCAGGATGAGGGCTGAGAAGAGCCAGAAGGTCGTTTACCACCAATGTCCCGCGCCATCGCCGGTCCCGAGATCGAAAGGCTGATCCAGCTCCTGGCCAAGCTGCCCGGGCTCGGGCCGCGCTCGGCCCGGCGTGCGGCGCTGCATCTCGTCAAGAAACGCGAGCAGCTGCTCGGCCCGCTTTCCGAGGCGATGGCGGTCGCGCGCGAGCGCATCGTCGTCTGCTGCCGTTGCGGCAATGTCGATACCAGCGATCCCTGCGGCCTCTGCACCGATCCGCGTCGTGACGACAGCCTGATCGTCGTCGTCGCCGATATTTCCGATCTCTGGGCGCTGGAGCGCTCGGGTGCCGTGGCGGGGCGCTATCACGTGCTCGGCGGCGTGCTCTCGGCGCTCGATGGCGTCAGGCCCGAGCATCTCTCGCTCGATGCGCTGGTGGCGCGCGCTTCCGATCCGGCGGTGAAGGAGATCATCCTCGCGCTCAGCGCCACGGTCGACGGCCAGACCACGGCGCATTTCATCACCGACCTCCTGGCACATCTGCCGGTCAAGGTGACGAAGCTCGCCCATGGCGTGCCGGTCGGCGGCGAGCTCGACTATCTCGATGACGGCACGCTCGCCGCCGCGATCCGCCAGCGCACGGGGTTTTGAGGCAGAACTGCGCCTTCCGCCATTCGCGGCGCAGCAGAGCTGCGACCCGAGAATCTCGGGCCAAGCCCGGGCATGACGCCAGGCGGCGCCTTCAGAACTTGTAGGCGATGCTGGCGCGGGCGCTGTGCGCCGTGAATTCCTGATCGCCGGTCAGGCCTGGAAAGGCGCCGGAGCTCGCGAAGCGGTTCCGCCCGAAATCGGTGTAGCGGTATTCGGCGCCGAGGATCAGGTTGTCGGTGAAGGCGAAATTGACGCCGGCGCCGAGGTTCCAGCCGGTCCGGGCGCTGGTCAGCCTTTCGCCGAAGCCGGCCGTATCGAAGACACGCCGCTCATATTCCGTGAGTGAGGCGCCGCCGGCGGCATAGATCATCAGCCGGTCGAAGGCATAGCCGATGCGGAGGCGCGCCGCGCCCTGCCAATCCTGCGAGACGCGGCCGTTGAAGCCGGCGCCGGCGAAGCGGCTGCGGCTATTGACGGCTTCGATGTCGCCCTCGATGCCGAGCACGATGCTGCCGAACTGATAGTTGAAGCCGGCATGGGCGCCGCCGAAAGCGGAATCGTCGTCGATGTGGAAGCTCATCGGCGCGAAGGGGCCGGTCGGCGCTCCGATCCGCACGCGGTTGCTGCCCCAGGAGTAGCCGCCCTGCAGACCGGCATAGACGCCGGTCCAGGAATAGAGCGCAGGCAGTTCCGGCGCGGGCGGCAGGGCGACGCCGCGCAGATCGGCCGCGGCGGCCGCGCCTGACAGCAGCGCCACGCATCCTGCCAGGGCATATCTGAGCTTCGACATCGGGCTTTCCGAGAAATCGTGATGCGCCCGGAGGATCGAGCGCGCCCGGTCATAACGAAGCATTAAGGTTAACAATCAGCTAAGCGCCGATCGTGAGCGGGCTTCGCCGGAACGATTGCGGCGCGGCGCGGTTGCTCGCAAGCTGCAGTCTCAACGGCCGCGGAGACCTCACCCCGACATGGCATTTCTCAAACGGATCACGGGCGCCGCCGGGTTGGGGGTTGCGCTGGGCTATCTGTCGGGAGCTCTGTCCAACCATCGCGACAGGCGCCGGCAGGAAGCCGCGCGCGGGCGGCTGGCACGGACGCCTTTGCAAATGACCTGGCTCGGCTGGAAGGACGTGCTGCTGCGCTTCATCGGCAATGTCGCCGACAACCGGCTGACCTCGCTCGCCGGCGCGGTCGCCTTCTTCACCCTGCTCTCGCTGGTCCCGGCGCTTTCGCTGCTGGTGACGATCTACCGCTATTTCACCGATCCGGCGACCATCGCCGGGCAGCTGGACGCCGTGACGACCATGTTCCCGCAGGCCGCGCGGGAGCTCATCCATGAGCAGGCGATGCGGCTCTCCACCCAGTCGGGAGTCGGCCTGTCCCTGACCTTCTACATCAGCCTCCTCGTCGCGGCCTGGTCCGCCAACGCGGCGGTGAAGGCGATCTTCGACGCGCTCAACATCATCTATCGCGAACAGGAGAAGCGCAGCTTCCTCAAGCTCAACGCGATCTCGCTGTTCACCACGGTGAGTGGCGTCGTGCTGCTCGTCGCGGCACTGGTCGCAATCGCCAGCTTGCCGGTCGTGACCGCACTGTTTCCCTTCCATTTCGAGCTGGAACGACTGATCCGGCTGGTGCGCTGGCCCGCTTTCTTCGTCATGGCAACGCTCTCGATAGCGGTTCTCTACTGGATCGGCCCGAGCCGCCAGCGCATGCGCTTCGTCTGGGTGATGCCCGGCGCCATCGCCGCGGCCCTTCTATGGGGCGCGGCCTCCTATGCCTTCTCCTGGTATGTCAGCACGCTCGGCAACTACACGGCCGCCTATGGCTCGCTCGCGACCGTCGTGGTGTTCATGACCTGGCTCTGGCTCTCGGCGACCATCGTGCTCGCCGGTGCCGAGCTCAATGCCGAGCTGGAACACCAGACGGCACACGACACGACGACCGGCAAGCCGAAGCCTCTCGGCGAGCGCGGCGCGACCATGGCCGACAGGGTCGGCCCGGCGAAGGCCGAGTGAGGCGGAGTCCGCAGCCTCATTGCAACGCTGCAATCCCGCTCTTGCCAGGGAGGGTGGCGACAAGCGGGGTGGGAAGCACCATCTTTGGTGGCGTCAGCCGTTGCGGCTGCCGCGAAAGGACCACGCCATGCCCGCGACCGCAGAGAAGACCGCGCCTCTCGCCAGGCTGGAAGCCCATGATGCGCCCTATCATATCGGGGCCGTCACCCTGCGCGTGCGCGATCTTGCCAAGCTCACCGCCTATTATCGTGACGCCATCGGGCTGCGCCTGATTCGGGAAGACCGTGACGGCGCGGAACTTGGTATCGATGGACGAGTGCTCGTTCGGCTACAGGCCGGTGCGGCGCAGCCGAGCTCGCCAGCCGGCCTCTTCCACCTCGCCATCCTGCTGCCGTCACGGCGCGATCTCGCCAACTGGCTGAAGCACGCCGCCGAGACGCGTATCCCGCTCGAAGGCGCCTCCGACCACCTTGTCAGCGAGGCGCTCTATCTCTCCGACCCCGAGGGCAACGGCATCGAGATCTATCGCGACCGCACGCGTGCCGAGTGGCCGCGCCGGCCCGATGGCGGCATTGCCATGGCGACCGAGCGGCTCGATCTCGACAGACTCCTGAGCGAGGCCGAAAGCGGGCCTTATGCCGGCATGCCCGAAGGCACCGGCATGGGCCATATCCACCTGCGCGTCGGCGATACGGTGGCGGCCGAGGCCTTCTATCGCGACCTGCTCGGCTTCGATTTGATGGTCCACTATCCCGGCGCAAGCTTCCTCGCCAGCGGTGGCTACCACCATCATATCGCCGGCAATATCTGGGGCAGCCGCGGCGCCGGGCCTCGTCAGCCCGGCGAGGCGGGTCTCGATCGCTTCGAGGTCGTGGCGCGCAGCGAGGCCGATTTCATCGCGATGCGCGAACGAATCCTCAGCGGTGGCGGCAGCGAGAGCGACGGAGCGCCGGGGATCGGCGATCCCTGGGGCAACAGGCTGGTTCTGGTTCGCTGAGAGGGCTCAGCGCGCCAGCAGGTGCGAGCGACGCGTTCCGCCGGTATCGGGCTTGAAGCCGCTTGCTTCCCAGAACGCCGCTGCGCGCGGATCGGCGGCGCGGAGCGAGAGGCGCGGTGCCAGCGCCAGCCCTTGCTGAATGAGCGCCGCAGCCAGAACGCGGCCGATGCCGGTGCCGCGATGCAGCGGCCGGACATAGACGTGCCGGACCCGCAGGAGATCGGGCTCGGGGTCGTAAGGATCTGGCGTCAGAGCGCCGATACCGGAGAGCTCGCCTTCCTGAAAGGCGGCGAAGGTCACGAAGCGGTCGTCGTCGCCGGCATAGTGGCCAGCCAGCCATTCCTCACGCAGGCCCTCGACGAAGCGATAGCTTTCTGCGCTCGCCTCGTGGCGCAGCGCCTCGAAATCGTCCGGCAGGCTCTCCGCCAGCCGGACGATCTGGATGGCTGCCGGGTTCACAGACCCTCGAACAGGGCGCTGGAGATATAGCGCTCGGCGAAGGAGGGGATGATCACCACGATGGTCTTGCCGGCGTTCTCCGGTCGCGCGCCGACTTCGAGCGCGGCCGCGACCGCAGCACCCGAGGAAATGCCGGCCGGAATGCCCTCTTTCCTGGCTAGCGCGCGCGCCGTCTCGAAGGCGGTCTGGTTGCCGACGGTGACGACTTCGTCGATCACGCTGCGATCGAGCACGCCCGGCACGAAGCCGGCGCCGATGCCCTGGATCTTGTGCGGGCCGGGCTGGCCGCCGGAGAGGACGGGTGAATCTTCCGGCTCGACCGCGACCATCTTCACGCCCGGCTTCTTCGCCTTCAGCACCTGGCCGACGCCGGTGATGGTGCCGCCGGTGCCGACACCGGAAATGACGATGTCGACCTGGCCGTTGGTGTCGTTCCAGATCTCCTCGGCCGTCGTCTTGCGGTGAATCTCCGGGTTATGCGGGTTCTCGAACTGCTGCGGGATGATCGCGCCGGGGATCTCGTTCTTGAGTTCCTCGGCCTTGGCGACGGCGCCGCGCATCCCGCCGGGGCCGGGCGTCAGGACGAGTTCCGCGCCGAGCAGGGCGAGCATCTTGCGCCGCTCCAGCGACATCGTCTCGGGCATGACCAGGATCAGGCGATAGCCGCGTGCCGCCGCGACGAAGGCGAGCGCGATGCCGGTGTTGCCCGAGGTCGGTTCGATCAGCGTGCCGCCGGGTTTCAGCGTGCCGGACGCCTCCAGCGCATCGATCATGTTGACGCCGATGCGGTCCTTCACGCTCGAGATCGGATTGAAGAATTCGAGCTTGGCGAGCATCGTCGCCTTGACGCCACGCTCGGCCGGCAGGCGGTTGAGCCTGACGAGCGGGGTGTCGCCGATCGTGTCGGTGATGGAGTTGTAGATGCGCCCGCGCCCCGGGGCTTTCGTCGGCGCCTGTGCTTCAGCCATGGATCAATCCTCCTCGACGGATGGTTGGCGGTGAAGCTAGGTCAATTCACAGATTGTGTCGATTGAAGAAATAAATCACAATCCTAAATAGTGAAATCTGCTCCGGAACTACCTCTGCCGAAGACGGATTTAGCCTGCGCCCGCTGGCAGAGCTCTTCCACGGTCACCTTGTCGAGCATTGCCAGGAAGGCGGCCGACGCTGCCTCGACCTCCGGCCCCACAACCTCGTCGACCAGCCGCGATTGCGGCAGGGGGCCGAGGCCTTCTTCGCCCGACTCCTGCATCGCGGCGCGGGCGATGTCACCGGCCGTGATCTTGCGCCGCTCCCGGGCGAGCTCGTAGCCGCCGCGCGGGCCGCGCACGCCCTTCAGGATACCGACGCGGACGAGCGTCTGGAGCAGCGTCTCCAGATGGCGCGGGGGCAGGGCATGACGCGCGGCCAGGAGCTTGGCGGCGACCGGCGAAGGCCGGGCATGCAGCGCGATGTCGACCACTGCTGCGATGGCGAGCAGGCTGCGGCGCGAGAGCAGCATCATGGCCGCTTCTCTCCGTGCCTGCCGCCGCCGACGCCGGTAGAGCCGAAGCCCCCCGCGCCGCGCTCCGTCTGATCGAGAGAGGCGACCTCGGTCAGCACGGCATGCGTCACCGGTGCGATCACCAGCTGGGCGATCCGGTCGCCCCGCGCGATGGCGAAGGGCTCCTGCCCGAGATTGATCAGCGGCACCTTGATCTCGCCGCGATAGTCGCTGTCCACGGTGCCGGGCGCATTCAGCACGGTGACGCCATGCTTGACCGCAAGGCCCGAGCGCGGGCGCACCTGCCCCTCGAAACCGTCGGGTAGCTGCATCGCCAGCCCGGTTGGGACAAGGGTCCTTTCGCCGGGGGCGAGCAGGAGTGGCTCGCCGATGGCGGCGCGCAGATCGAGGCCTGCCGCTCCGGCCGTCTCATAGGCCGGCAAGGGCAGATCGGCGCCATGCGGCAGGCGTTGCAGTGCAATCGTAACCATCGCCGTCAGTCCGCCCGGCCGGTTGGGGCAAGGTCCGCGATATGGGCGATCAGCCGGCTCGCGACCTCGTCCTTCGGCAGCGTCGGCCAGGTCTCGACATTTGCGGCGGTGACGAGATGGACCGTGTTGGCGTCGCCGCCCATCACGCCGGTGCCGCCGACGTCGTTGGCGACGATCAGGTCGCAACCCTTCTTCGCCAGCTTGGCCTTGGCGTAGTCGATGACGTTCTGGGTTTCGGCGGCAAAACCGACGACCAGCGGCGGGCGCCCGCTCTTGCGGTGCGCGACGGTGGCCAGGATATCGGGGTTCTCGACCAGCGCCAGCGGCGGCAGGGCCTTGCCATCCTTCTTCATCTTTTCCGGCGCGGCATCGGCGACGCGCCAGTCGGCGACAGCGGCGGCGAAGATCGCGATATCGGCCGGCAAGGCGGTTTCGACTGCGCCCAGCATCTCGCGGGCGGATTCGACGTGGACGGTCTCGACACCGTCGGGGTCAGGCAGATTCACCGGACCGCTGACCAGCGTGACCCGCGCGCCCGCCGCAGCGGCAGCCGCCGCGATGGCGTGGCCCTGCTTTCCAGAGGAGCGGTTGGCGATGTAGCGCACCGGGTCGATCGCCTCATGAGTCGGCCCAGAGGTGATCAGCACATGCCGGCCGGCGAGCGGGCCCGGCTTCGTATGGTCGCCGCCGGGCAGCCGGCCGAGGAAGCCGATGGCGCGGGCGGCCGCAGGCTTTTCGCCGGCCAGTGCGGACTCGATCGCGGCCAGCAGCTCGGGCGGTTCGGCCATGCGGCCCGGCCCGTTCTCGCCGCGCTCGGCCATGGCCCCGACATTCGGGCCGACGACGAGGACGCCGTCCTTCTCGAGCTGGACCATGTTCCGGCGCGTCGCCGGGTGCTGCCACATCCGCGGGTTCATCGCAGGCGCGATCAGGATGCGCTTGTCGGTGGCAAGCAGCGCCGTCGAGGCGAGATCGTCGGCGAGGCCGTTGGCCATCTTGGCGATCAGGTCGGCAGTCGCCGGCGCCACGACAATCAGATCGGTCGAGCGCGACAGCTGGATATGGCCGATATCGGCTTCGTCTGTCAGCGAGAACAGATCGGTGAAGCAGCGTTCGCCGGCGAGCGAGGAGACGGTGAGCGGCGTGACGAATTGCTCGCCGGCCTTGGTCAGGATGCAGCGTGCGGCGATGCCGCGATCCTTCAGCCGGCGGATGACTTCGAGCACCTTGTAGGCGGCGATGCCGCCGCCGATGATCAGAAGGACGGAGCGGGAAGCGGACAAGGCGGCTCCTCGGGCAGCGAGAGCGTCGGACTGACCGCTTCCTAGCATCCGGGATGTTGGCCTGTCATGCGCTCCCGGTCCGCCGCGGCCCGCATCGTGAGGAGCAGGCGCCAGCTTGCGTCTCGAAGGGCGCTTCACGAGGCTCCGGAGCCAGCTGGATCGTCCTTCGAGACGGCCCTTCGGGGCCACTGGGGACGAGGGCTGGCTTTCCGAGGGAGGCGCCGGCCTGTTCCGCGGTCAATCGCGCGGCAGCTCCGGCACCTTGTAGGCCGTCGTCGCCTTGATCCGCTCCATGGCGAAGCGCGAGGTCACGTTCTTGAGCGGGATCGTCTCGATCAGCTTCTTGTAGAAGGCGTCATAGGCGGCCATGTCGGCGACGACGACGCGCAGCATGTAGTCGACATCGCCAGCCATCCGGTAGAACTCCATCACCTCCGGCATCGCCGCGACCATCTGCGCGAATTTCTCCAGCCAGGGGCCGGAATGATCAGCGGTTTCGATCTGGACGAAGACGGTGAGTCCGAGCCCGATCTTCTCCGGCGCCACCAGCGCGACGCGCTTCAGGATCACCCCTGCCTGTTCGAGCTTCTGGATGCGTTTCCAGCACGGCGTCTGCGACAGCCCGACGCGATCGGCCAGTTCGGCGATCGAAATATTCGCGTCGGCCTGCAGGACAGTGAGAATTTTCCGGTCGATGGCGTCCATTCTCTCAAACTCGCTCTTGGAAGAAATTTAAACTATCAAATCGTCCATATAAAGATGGTTTATCTTTTTAAGGTCGATCTATTGCATTCAGATAGAAAATCCTTTTCTCAATCTGTCAATGGGGCTTGATCGAGGCTCGATCTGCCCGCGCTGCGAGAAGGATTTGCACGATGGACCGCCGCCAGTTTCTCATCGCGGGAGCGAGCCTTGCTGCCACCCTGCCGCTCGCCGGTGCGGCCCGGGCGCAGAGCGTCACGGCGCGCGTCGGCTATATCCCGATCGTCGGCACGGCACCGTTCTTCGTCGCGTCGGGCGAGGGCTGGCTGAAGCAGGGTGGCCTTGACGTGGCTCTGACCGTGTTCGAGTCCGGTCCGAACATGATCCAGGCGCTCGCCTCCGGCACGATCGACGTCTATGTCGCCGGCGTCGCCCCTCTGGCCGTTGCCCGCTCGCGCGGTGTCGACATCCGCGTGGTCGCCTCGACGGCGATCGGCGAGAACGTGGTCGTCAGCGCGCCCTCGCTGACGAAATTCGTAACCGCCGGCACCAGCGCCGCAGCCGCCTTCAAGGCCTTCCGCGCGGCCAACGGCAAGGCTGCCCGCCTCGCGACCCAGCCGGCCGGTTCCGTGCCCAACACCACGCTGCAGTATTGGCTCTGGGAGGTCGCGAAGGTCGACAAGGCCGATGTCGAGATCGTGCCGATGGGCATCGATGCGACGCAGCAGGCGATTCTCGCCAGCGCCGTCGACGGCGGCAGCGTCCGCGAGCCGGCCCTGACGATCATCCAGAGCCGCAATCCGCAGATCAAGCTGATCGCCGGCGGCGAGGAAGTCTTCCCCGGCCAGCCCGGCACGGTCGTCGCCGTTTCCGGCGCCTTCGCCACCAAGAACCCCGAAGCCGTGCAGACCCTCGTCAACGGGCTGGTCAAGGCGGCCGCGCTGATCAAGGCCGACCCCTCCAAGGCTGCGCCCCATGTCGGTGCGGCTCTCGGCAAGGGCATCGTCGACCCCGAGCTGATCCAGAAGGCGCTGGTCTCGCCGGCAAGCCAGTTCGAGATCGATCCGCGCAAGATCATCGAGCCTGCCCGCGCCATGCAGGCCTATCAGGTCAAGCTCGGCTCGCTGGAGAAGGAACTGCCCTTCGACGGCCTGTTCGAGACGCGGTATTACGAGCGCGCGGTCAAGGCGGGCGGCTGACATTGTGAGTAGTCTACGGGCTCCGGCCCTCGCGCTTCTGGGTCTCGTCGCCTTCCTGCTGCTTTGGGAGGCGGTGCCTTACTTCGGGTTGGTGAATCCGGCTTTCCTGCCGCCGCCGAGCGCGCTGCCGAAGGCGTTCATGCGGGAGGTCGCCTCCGGTGCCTGGCTCTCGGCCATACTCGGTTCGCTCTGGCACTACTTCGTCGGCCTCTTCGTCGGTGCCGGCCTCGGCGTCGCTGCCGGCATCCTCGTCGGCATGTCTGGCATCGCCGAGGAGGCGACGGCCTGGGTCGTGCGTGTTCTCAGGCCGATTCCCGGCCTCGCCTGGGTGCCCTTCGCGATCATCTGGTTCGGCGTGACGCCCGGCGCTGCCGTCTTCATCATCGCGATCGGCGTGTTCTGGATCGCCTTCTTCGCGGCGCAGGGCGCGATCCGCGGCGTCGATCGCGATCTCGTCGAGGTTGCCGATGCCTTCGGTTTTCGCTCGCCTTGGGCGCGCCTGTCCAAGATCCTGCTGCCGGCGGCGATGCCGGGCATCCTTGTCGGCTTCCGCACGGCGCTTGGCCAGGCCTGGATGGCGGTGGTCGCGGCCGAGATCTTCGGTGTCGCCGGTGTCGGCCAGCGCATGATGCAGGCGTCGAGCCTCCTCGCGACCGATATCGTCGTCGTCTACATGCTGACCATGGCGGCGCTCTACGGCCTGCTCGACACCGGCTTCGTCGCCTTCCAGAATTGGGTGCTGCGTTGGAAAGCGTGATCGAGATCAAGGGGCTGTCGCTGACCTTCACCCGCGACGGCGAACAGACCGAGGTGCTGCGCAAGCTCGACCTCAGCGTGGGGCGCGGCGAATTCCTCGCCATCGTCGGCCCTTCCGGCGTCGGCAAGTCGACGCTGCTGCGCGTCATCGCCGGGCTCGCGAAACCGAGCGGCGGCGAGGTCGTCATCAATGCCAGGGATACGACGCGCAGGCCGGTCGCTCTCGTCTTCCAGGATTCGCGGCTGCTGCCCTGGCGCAAGGTCGTGTCCAATGTCGGCTTCGGCCTGGAAGGGCGGGTCTCGCGGGCCGAGCGCCTGGCAAAGGCGGGCGAGACGCTCGATCTCGTCGGCCTGGGCGCGCTGGCGCAACGCTGGCCGCATCAGCTTTCGGGCGGGCAGCGCCAGCGCGTCTCGCTGGCGCGTGCGCTCGCGGTCGAACCCGAGATCCTGCTGATGGACGAGCCCTTCTCGGCTCTCGATGCCCTCACCCGCGAAACCCTGCAGGATGAGCTGATCCGCGTCTGGCAGCGCACCGGCAAGACCGTGCTCTTCGTCACCCATGACATCGACGAAGCCGCCTATCTCGCCGACCGGGTGGTCATCCTGTCGGGCGCGCCCGGCCAGATCATCGCCGAGCACCGCATCGACGCGGCCCGCCCCCGCCGGCGCGGTGCCGCAGCCGAGGCTGAGATCGTGCGGGCCGTCCGCCAGGGGCTCGGTGCCGACATCATCATGGACGGAGCCGCAATCTAGCGATCGGTGCGATCCGAAGCGCGGTCATCCCGGGCTTCGCTTCGCTGCGCCCGGGGTGACGGCGCAGTTCTTCAATCCTTGCCGAGAAACGCCCTGAACGTCTCCCCGTAATCCTTGTGCCAGCGGGAGAGCGGCGGGCGGTTTTCGATGATGTCGCCCATCGCCCAGGCCATGCGCTTTTCGTCGAGCGCGCGGGTCGTCTCGCCATCGGGGCAGAGGATGTAGAAATCCCCGGCTGCGAGCCGCTCCAGCATGAAGTCCACGGTCTGCTCCGGCGTCCAGGCGCCATCCGGCTTCTCGGCGCGTCCGCGCGCGGTCAGCGGTGTGAAGACGAAGCCGGGGATCAGCAGATGGGCGCTGACCCTGCAACCCTGGGTGTTGCGCAGCTCGTGCTGCAGCGCCTCGGTGAAGGCCTTCACGCCGGCCTTGGAGACATTGTAGGCCGGATCGCCCGGCGGGGTGGTGATGCCCTGCTTCGAGCCGGTATTGATGATCAGTGCCGGCTCGCCATGGGAGATCATCTCGGGCCCGAAAAGCTGCGTACCGGCGACGATGCCGCCGAGGTTGACGGCGAGCGTGCGCTCCCAATTGTCCTGCGGCCCGAAGATCGCGCTGCCCGGCTGCGTGCCGGCATTGTTCATGAGGACATGGACTTTGCCGAAACGGCCTATGACCGCCTCGTGCAGATGGGCGATCTCGTCCCGGCGCGAGACGTCGGTCGGGACCGCAAGCACATTGTCGTCGCCGATCAGCGTCGCCAGAACCTGGCCGGCCGCCTTCAGCGCTTCGGTGTCCCTGTCTGCGATCACGATCCTCATGCCGCTATCCGCGAAGGCGCGGGCGGCAGCGAAGCCTATCCCGGATGCGCCGCCTGTGATGACGGCCACGTGGGAAGGAGCGAGAGCGGGGTGGCTGGTCATGATCTTCATGGTCCACGATTCGGGCGCTGGAGCTAAGGCGCGAGCAGAGGCGACATCATGGCACGCTGCCTGCCGCAAACAGATGACGGAGAATGCGGCAGGGCCGGCCTCACCGCCTTGTCATTGGTATGCGAGACCGGATTGAGGCATGAGGTCCGGGTATTCGAGGACAGCGACGAGATCATGCGGCGTATTTTCGGTGGAGGTTTCCTGGGCAAGGCGGTGCTGGCGCTGGGACTGCTGGCGCCCAGCTTGGCCCTGGCGGTCGAATCCGCTCCGGTGACGTCGCCGCGCGTCACCGCCGCGCTGCTGTCGAGCCGTGACACGGTGATGCCGGGCGAGCGCTTCAAGGTCGCGCTGGTCCAGAAACTCGCCCCGCACTGGCATACCTATTGGCTGAACCCCGGCGATTCCGGCGAAGCGACGCGGATCCAATGGCGCCTGCCCGCCGGTGCGACGGCCGGAGACATCCAATGGCCCGCACCGAAGGCGATCCGGGTCGAACCGCTCGTCAATTTCGGCTTCGAAGGAACCGTGCTGCTGCCGGTCGAGATCACCGTGCCGGCCGATGCCAGGCCCGGCGACAATTTTTCGCTGAAGGCCGATGCCACCTGGCTGGTCTGCGAGAAGATCTGCATTCCGGAGGAAGGTTCGTTCACGCTCGATCTGCCGGTTGGTCCGGCTGGCGTCGCCGATGAAGCGGCGCAGGCGCGCATCGATGCGGCGCTGGCGGCCCTGCCGAAGCCGGCGTCGTTCCGGGGCAGGCTCCGCGGCGAGGGCGACAGGCTCGCTCTGGAGCTGCCGGGGCTGCCGGCGGGCGCGAGCGATCTGCGCTTCTTTCCGGTTCTGGATACGTTGATCGAGCATGCGGCCGACCAGCCGCTTGCCGCAGGCGAGAAGCAGGTGCTGACGCTGGTCCGCTCCAGCGCCTTCAAGCTGCAGGAGCCCGAGGTTTCCGGCGTCCTGACCTTCCGCGAGAACGGCGCGGCCAGGGCCGTGACGCTCGCTGCCGATGCCGACCCCGCGCTGTTGATGGCGGCAGGGACAGCCACGTCGGAGGCTCGGCCCGCCATTGTGCGGATTCCGGTCCCGGTCGAGGGCGCCGATCTGACGATCTGGGCGGCTCTGGCGCTGGCTTTCGCCGGCGGGCTGATCCTCAACCTGATGCCCTGCGTGCTGCCGGTGCTCTTCATCAAGGCGCTCGGCTTCGCACAGCTCGCTCATGCCCATCGCAGCGCCGTGCGCCAACAGGGCCTGCTCTTCCTCTCCGGCGTGCTCATCGCTTTCACGGTGCTGGCCGGCGCAGTGATCGGGCTCGGCGCACTCGGCAACAGCGTCGGCTGGGGCTTCCAGCTCCAGTCCCCACCGCTCGTCATCGCGCTGGCGGTGGTGATGGTGCTGATCGGCCTGAATCTGCTCGGCGCCTTCGAGATCGGTGCTTCGATCACCGGCGTGGGCGATGGTCTCGCCAGCCGGGGCGGCCGCTTCGGTGCCTTCATGACCGGCGTGCTTGCCGTCGTCGTAGCGACGCCCTGCACGGCGCCCTTCATGGGGGCGGCGATGGGTTATGCGGTGACGCAGCCGCCGGCGGTCGCTCTCTCCGTCTTTCTGGCGCTGGCGCTCGGCTTTGCGCTGCCGATCGTGGCGCTCTCCTTCGCCCCCGGCCTGCTGCGCCTGCTGCCGAAGCCCGGCCGCTGGATGCTGGTGCTGAAGCAGGCCTTCGCCTTCCCGATGTTCGCGACCGCGATCTGGCTGATCTGGGTCGCTTCGGTGCAGACTGGCCCGCAAGGCGTGCTGGCGGCACTGGTCGCTGTGCTCGCGGCGGGCTTCGTCGTCTGGATCGTCGGCGTCACCCGCGGCTCCCTGCCGCGCCGCGCCTTCGGGACGGTGCTGGCCGTGCTGGTTGCGCTCGGCGCCGGCTGGTTCACGGTCGAGAACGCCGTGCCGGGCGCCAACACCGAGGCGCGGGCTGGCGATGTCCAGGCCTGGTCGCCCGAGCGCGTCGCGGCGCTGCAGGCTGAAGGGAAGCCGGTCTTCGTCAACTTCACCGCGGCCTGGTGCATCACCTGCCTCGCCAATGAGCGCGTCGCGCTGTCCCGGCAGGAGGTGAAAGACGCCTTCGCCAGGCTGGGCGTGACCTATCTCAAGGCGGACTGGACCAATCGCGATCAGCGCATCGCCCAGGCGCTGGCCGAGCAGGGCCGCGCCGGCGTGCCGCTCTACCTGTTCTATCCGGGCCGCAAGGACGGGCAGGCCGAGATCCTGCCGCAGCTCCTGACGCCCGATACCGTGATCGCGGCCGCCCAGCGCGCGGCAGGCCGGGATGCGAAGACCGCTGCGGCAACGCCGTAAGGCTCCGACGTTCAGGAAGGGAGACAGACATGAAAGGCCTCACCCGACAGACTTTCATCGCCGGCCTGGCTCTCGCCGGCCTCGCCGTCCCGGCGGTCGCCTTCGCTCAGGGAGCGGCCAGGATTGGCGCGCCGGCCCCCGCCTTCCAGGCCGTCGATGCCGACGGCAAGACCCGCAGTCTCGCCGATTTCGCGGGCAAGACCGTGATCCTCGAATGGACCAATCACGAATGCCCCTATGTGCGGAAGCACTACAACAGCGCCACGATGCAGACGCTGCAGAAGGACATGGCGAAGGAAGGCATCGTCTGGCTCTCGGTCATTTCCTCGCCGCCGGGCGAGCAGGGCTATGTCGACGGAGCCAAGGCCAAGGAGCTGACGGTCCAGCGTGACGCCGCGCCGGCCGGCATCCTGCTCGATCCCAAGAGCCAGGTGGCGCGGGCCTATGGCGCGCAGACCACGCCGCACATGTACATCATCGATCCCAACGGCAGGCTCGCCTATATGGGCGCGATCGACGACAAGCCGTCCTCCGCAGCCTCAAGCCTCAATGGCGCGAAGAGCTATGTCCGCCAGGCGATTGCGGAGCTGAAGGCCGGCAAGCCGGTCACGGAAGCAAGCACCAAGGCCTATGGCTGCGTCGTGAAATACGCGCCGCTGAGCTGATCGCTCGCCGCCGTCATGCTCGGGCTCGACCCGAGCATCTCTTGCCGAGAGAGGCTCCGCGTTTCGTCCTGCCAGCGATTCTCGGGTCTGCGCTCCACTTCGCCCCGAGAATGACGGCGGCTTGCAGGTCCGCCTACTGCGAGCGCGGTCCGAGATCGCGCGGGGCGGCGTTGATCGTGACGATCTGGCCGTTGCGCAACTCCAGCACGGCAAGCCCCCGTTCCACCTGTCCATCCGTCCGGAAGCGGAAGACGCCGTCGGCGCCGGCGAAGCCGGAAGCATTGGTCAGGACGCTCTCCGAGAAGCGCTGCGATCCCTGCGTGCGGGCCAGTGCCGCGGACAGCGAAACGGCGTCATAGGCGAGCGTCGCGGTGCGGGTCGGCGCGCTGTTGAAGCGTTGCTGATAGCGCCCGGCGAAGGCGTTGAAACCGGCGGTGTCGGGCGAGGCGAACCAGCCGCCCTGGACCGCCGGCACGCGCGCCACGCCGGCATCATTCCAGACGCCGGTGCCGAGCGGCTTCACCTTCGCCGGATTGTAGCCGGCTTCCTGCAGGAGCTGGCCGAGCGTCGGCATGGTGTCGGCGGCGGCGGGCACGAACAGCGCATCCGCCTGCTGCAGCGAGGGCATCAGCCGCTGGACCGCACTGCGCATCGCGGCCGGATCGGCGCCGAAATGCTCGATCGCGGCGACACGGCCGCCTCGGCTGGCAACGGCCTGCTGGAAGGCCGCCTCGACGACCTTGCCATAGGCGGTGTCGGGAAGGAGGGCGGCGAAGGATTTCCGGCCCTGCTGGCTGGCATAGGCGATGACGCGGTTGACGTCGTTCTCGGGCGGGAAGGAGAGCAGATAGACACCGCGCGAGGCGACGCTGGTGTCGCTGGAGAAGGCGATGATCGGGCGATTGGCGCCGCGCGCGACCTGCGCCGCCGCCTGCACCGAAGGTGCGAACAGCGGGCCGATGATCAGTTCCGCCCCTTCCGAAAGAGCTTCCTGCGTCGCCGCACGGGCGCCTTCCGGCGTGCCGCGGTCGTCCTTCACCAGGAGTGTGAGGTCCGCGTTCGGAAACTCGGCCAGCGCCATTTCGGCGGCGTTCTTCAGCGAGTTGCCGACGATCGCGCCCTGCCCCTCCGCCGTCAGCGGCAGTACGAGGCCGACCTTGACCTTGCCGTTGCCGATGGTCTGCCCGGTTGGCGCCGTACCCGGCGCGGGCGAGCCCGAATCGAAGCCCGGCAGGCCTGAGGTGCCGCCGCCGCAGGCGGCCAGCGTGAGCGGCAGAAGGACCGCGAGAGCCCGTGCCTTCAACCGCAGGACCGGCATGACGTACCGATGATGCAACACGGGCGATCTCCAGTCGTGACCGGGCAGGCAGGCGCTCGCCCGGCGATGAGTTCCAGCGGAAAAATTGCCCCCGCCGGACACGTGCCAGTGCGGAATCCTATTTTCAAGTTGTTAACTATGAGTTGCACACACCGCGCGACGCTGTGCCATGGCGTGGCGGCTGCCGCTGTGGCAGCGTGGCGCGATGTCGAATGATGCCGCTGCCCGCCCTCCCAGCTACACCGCCTTCGGCCTGCGCGCCGAGGCCGAGCGGCTGGCGCCGGGACTTCACATCGTCGCGACTCCGATCGGCAACCTGCGCGACATCTCGTTCCGGGCGCTGGCGACGCTCGCCGCGGCCGATGTGATCCTGGCCGAGGATACCCGCACGTCGAAGACGCTGCTGGCGCATTATGGTATCTCGACGCCGCTGCTGCCCTATCACGAGCACAATGCGGCGCAGATGCGGCCGAAGATTCTCGCGAAACTGCGCGAGGGCGGCAAGCTTGCCCTGATCTCGGACGCCGGCACGCCGCTGGTCTCCGATCCCGGCTACAAGCTCGTCGCCGAGCTGGTGGCGGAAGGGCTGCCGGTCACCGGCATTCCCGGTCCTTCGGCCGTGCTGGCGGCGCTGGTGCTGGCGGGTCTGCCGACCGACCGCTTCTTCTTCGAGGGGTTTCTTCCGCCCAAATCCGCGGCAAGAAAGTCCCGCCTGACCGAACTCGCGGTGATTCCCGGAACGCTGGTCTTCTTCGAATCGCCGCGCCGCCTCGCCGAGATGCTGGCCGACGCAGCAGCGGTGCTTGGTGCGCGGCCCGGCGCGGTGGCGCGAGAGCTCACCAAGTACCATGAGACGGTGCGGCGCGGCGCCCTGCCGGAACTCGCCGCGCATTACGAGAGCGAAGAGGAGCCGCGTGGCGAGATCGTCGTCATCATCGGCCCGCCCGGCGCCGTCGAGCTGCTGCCGGCCGGCGATGTGATCGACGAGCGGTTGCGCGCCGCACTGGCGAAGGTCTCGCTGAAGGAGGCCGTCGCGCAGGTCGCGGCCGAGACCGGCCAGCCGCGCCGGAAAGTCTACGCGCGCGCCCTTGAACTCACCCGCGACGATCCGTGAGCGGAGCGGCTGCCGATCCGGGCAAGCGCAGCCGCAAGGCCAGGCGCTCCGGCCTCACCGGCCGCCGTGCAGAATGGTTCGCCATCCTCTGGCTGACGGCGAAGGGTTACCGGCTGCTGGAACGGCGCTTCGGCGGCAAGGGCGGCGAGATCGACCTGGTGATGAAGCGGGGCCTTACCGTCGCCTTCGTCGAGGTCAAGGCGCGTGGCCGGCTCGATGATGCGCTGACTGCGGTGACGCCGGAAAAGCGCCGCCTCGTCGAGCGCCGCATCCGGCACTGGCTCGCGCGCAATCCCTGGGCGAGCGATCACCATCTGCGTGCCGACGCTGTGTTTCTGGCGCCCTGGCGCCGGCCGTACCATGTGCCGGCTGCCTTTGCGCTCGTCCTGTGACGCAAGTGCATTGCGCAAAAAAGTGGGTACCCGTTTTTCCGGGAGCTACGCTCTAAGATTCTGGAATCGATCACGTTTTCAGCATTCTGACGATTCCGTCAGAATGCGACGTGATCGACGCGACCCACTTGCAGGAACCCCGCCCGCGGCCCGATAAGAACCGGCCGCAACAGGAAGGCCTGCCATGACTCTCTCCGTCGCCATCCAGATGGACCCGATCGAGCGCATCCGGATCGCCGGGGACACCGGCTTCTCCCTGATGCTGGAAGCGCAGGCGCGCGGCCATACGCTCTACACCTACACGCCCGACAAGCTCTCGATGCGCGACGGCAAGGTCACGGCGCCGATGCGCCCGGTCACGGTGCGGGATGCGGAGGGCGATCATTTCACGGCGGGAGCCGAGGAGAAGATCGATCTCTCGACGCTCGATGTCGTCCTGCTGCGGCAGGACCCGCCATTCGACATGGCCTATGTCACCACGACGCATATGCTGGAGCGCATCCATCCGAAGACGCTGGTGGTCAATAACCCGGCCGAAGTCCGCAACGCGCCCGAGAAGATCTTCGTCACCCATTTCCCGGAGCTGATGCCGCCGACGCTGATCACCCGCGACAAGGCCGAGATCGAGGCCTTCCGCGACGAGCACGGCGAGATCGTCATGAAGCCGCTCTACGGCCATGGCGGCGCGACTGTTTTCAAGACCAGCAGGACCGATCCGAATTTCGGCTCGCTCTTCGATCTGTTCAGCAACCTCTTCCGCGAACCCTGGGTCGTGCAGGCCTTCATCAAGGAGATCACCGAGGGCGACAAGCGCATCATCCTGATCGACGGCAAGGCGGCGGGCGCGGTCAACCGCGTCCCGGCGGTGGGCGACCTGCGCGCCAACATGGTGCGCGGCGGCGCTGCCCGGCCGACCGACCTGTCGAAGAAGGAGCTCGAGATCTGCGAGGCGATCGGCCCGGCGCTGCGCGAACGCGGCCTTTTGCTCGTCGGCATCGACGTCATCCACGGCAAGCTCACCGAGATCAACGTCACCGCGCCGACCGGCGTGCGCGCCATCAAAAAGCTCGGCGGGCCGGATCTGGCGGCGCAGCTCTGGGACGTGATCGAGTCGAAGCGCTGAGCTTTGCAGCTTCGCGCGTCATCCCGGGTCAACGCCGCCAACGCGGCTCGTCCGGGATGACGGCTGCTGCGCTATTCTGAAAGCCTCAGGCCGCGACGCTGCCGCCGCTCAGCGGGTTCATCTCGTCCCAGCCATAGCGCAGCGTCTCGAACCGCATTGTCAGCGCGTCGAGCAGCAGCAGCTTGCCGACCAGTGGCTCGCCGAAGCCGGTCACGGCGCGGATCACCTCCAGCGCCATCAGCGAGCCGATGATGCCGGGCAGCGCTCCGAGCACGCCGGCTTCCGCACAGGTCGGGATCGAACCGGGCGGCGGAGCCTCCGGGAAGAGGCAGCGCCAGGTCGGATTCGGCCGGCCGTCCGGGCCGGCTTCGTGAGCACGGATCGTGGTCAGCGAGCCGTCGAAGCGCCCCAGCGCCCCCATGACGACCGGCCTGTGCTCGTGGAAGCAGGCGTCGGAGACGGCATAGCGCGTCGCAAAATTGTCGGACCCCTCGGCCACCACGTCGTAGAAGGCGATCAAGGCCCGGGCATTGTGCGGGTCGATGCGGGTGACATGCTCCTCGACCACGACATGCGGGTTGAGGTTGCGCACGAAGCGAGCTGCGGCGACGGCCTTGTGGGCGCCGACATCCTCGGTGGTGAAGATGGTCTGGCGCTGCAGGTTCGAGAGCGAGACGATGTCGTCGTCGACGATGCCGATCTTCCCGACGCCAGCTGCGGCGAGATATTGGATCAGCGGCGCGCCGAGCCCGCCCGCGCCAACGACGAGCACGCGCGCGTTCTTCAGCTTCTGCTGCCCTGGGCCGCCGATCTCCGGCAGCACGATATGGCGCGCATAGCGCTCGATCTCGTCGTCGCCCATCATCATGGCAGCAGCGTAAGACGATGGCCGTTCTTCGGCAATCGGCATGGCGATTGCGGCATCGGCCGGGCATGAGCTTTGGGCGGCTTGGCCGCGCCGACGAGCCATGCCATCGTGTCGGCATCGAGGGCCGGACCACGGCGCCCGGCCATAACAGGGGATCGGTTCATGCGTCTGGGTTCTTTTGCGGCGGCACTGGCCGGCGTTGCGCTTTCGGCTGTGGCGGCGCTGGCGCAGCAGGCGATTAAGCCGGCCGTGGTCTATGACAAGGGCGGCAAATTCGACAAATCCTTCAACGAAGGCGTCTTCATCGGCGCCGACAGGTTCAAGAAGGAGACCGGCGTCGATTTCCGCGATTTCGAGCCGGCGAACGATGCCCAGATCGAGCAGGCCCTGCGCCGCTTCGCCCGCGACGGCCATTCGCCGATCATCGCGGTCGGCTTCTCGCAGGCGACCGCGCTGCAGAAGGTTGCGGCCGAGTTCCCGAACCTGAAATTCACCATCATCGACATGGTCGTCGACCTGCCGAACGTGCAGTCGGTCGTCTTCAAGGAGCATGAGGGCTCCTATCTGGTCGGCCTGCTAGCCGCGATGGCCTCGAAGACAGGCAAGGTCGGTTTCGTCGGCGGCATGGATATCCCGCTGATCCGCAAATTCGCCTGTGGCTATGTCCAGGGCGTCAAGGCGGGCAAGGCCGATGCCGAGATTTTCCAGAACATGACCGGCTCCACGCCGGCCGCCTGGGCCGATCCGGTCAAGGGCGGCGAGCTCGCCAAGTCCCAGATCGATCGCGGCGCCGACGTGATCTACCACGCTGCCGGCGGCACCGGGATCGGCGTGCTGCGGGCGGTGGCGGATGCCGGCAAGCTCGGTATCGGCGTCGATTCGAACCAGAATGCCCTCCATCCCGGCAAGGTGCTGACCTCGATGCTCAAGCGCGTCGACGTCGCGGCCTACAATTCCTTCAAGGCCGCGCAGGACGGCTCCTGGAAGCCGGGCATCTCGGTTCTCGGCCTCAAGGAGGACGGCATCGACTGGGCGCTGGACGACGCCAACAAGGGGCTGATCACGCCTGAGATGAAGGCCGCGGCCGACAAGGCCAAGGCCGACATCATCGCCGGCACCGTCAAGGTGCACGACTACATGTCCGACCAGAAATGCACGATGTGAGGAGCAAGACGCTCCCTTGAGTGCAGCATCAGCCAAAGGCGCGCCCTCGCCGGCGGCCATCGAGCTCGTTGGCATCTCCAAGCGCTTCGGCGCCGTCGCGGCCAACAAGGACGTCTCGCTGACGGTCGCCGCCGGCTCGATCCACGGCATCGTCGGCGAGAACGGCGCCGGCAAATCGACGCTGATGTCGATTCTCTACGGCTTCTACGAGGCCGATGACGGCGAAATCAGGATCGGCGGCACGCCGCGCCGCATCCGTTCCTCGGCGGATGCGATCGCGGCGGGGATCGGCATGGTCCACCAGCACTTCATGCTGGTCGAGACGCTGAGCGTGGTCGAGAACGTGGTGCTCGGTGCCGAAGGCGGCGCCTTCCTCAAGGGCGGTCTGGCGAAGGCGCGGGCGGCGCTGGCCAGGCTTTCTCAGGACTATGGCCTCGCCATCGATCCCGATGCGATCGTCGGCGAGCTCTCGGTTGGCCTGCAGCAGCGCGTCGAGATCCTGAAGGCGCTCTATCGCGGCGCGGAGATCCTGATCCTCGACGAGCCGACCGCGGTGCTGACGCCTGCCGAAGCCGATCAGCTCTTCGCCCTGCTCAGGGCGCTGAAGACGCAGGGCAAGACGGTGATCCTGATCACCCACAAGCTGCGCGAGATCATGGATGTCACCGACAAGGTCTCGGTGATGCGCCGTGGCGAGATGGTTGCCCATGTCGCCACGGCCGAGACCTCGCCGCCGGCGCTCGCCGAGGCAATGGTCGGCCGGCGCGTGCTGCTGCGGGTCGAGAAGCCGCCGCGCGAGCGCGGCGCGCCCGTGCTGGAGGCGGCCGGTCTGTCCTGCCGCGATGCGCGCGGGGCCGAAACCTTGCGGGACGTCGGCTTGACCCTCCATGCCGGCGAGATCGTCGGCATCGCCGGCGTCGCCGGCAACGGCCAGAGCGAACTCCTCGAAGTGCTCGCCGGGTTGATCCAGCCGACGCGCGGCGTCATCCGCCTCGGCGGCGAGATTCTGTCGGGCGCCGATCGCCACCCGGCACGGCTGCGCCAGCTCGGGCTGATGCATATCCCGGAGGATCGCCACCGCAGCGGCCTCGTCACCACCTTCTCGGCCGCCGAGAACGCGATCCTCGGCTATCAGCACGATCCCGCCTTCGGCGCCGGCCCGCTCCTGTCGCCCACGCGGATCGAGGCCCATGCGCGCGAGGCCTTTGCGGCTTATGACGTGCGCCCGCCCGATCCGGCGCTGAAGACCGCGAAGTTCTCCGGCGGCAACCAGCAGAAGATCGTGCTCGCCCGCGAGATCGAGCGGCATCCCAAGGTGCTGCTCGTCGGCCAGCCGACACGCGGCGTCGACATCGGCGCGATCGAGTTCATCCATCGCCGGCTGGTCGAATTGCGCGATGCCGGCGTCGCGATCCTGCTGGTTTCTGTCGAGCTCGAGGAGGTGATGGCGCTCTCCGACCGAATCATTGCCATGTGCGGCGGCCGGATTACCGGCGAACGAGCTGGGTCTGGCGCGGATGAGCGCGAGCTGGGCCTGCTCATGGCTGGCGTAGAGGAGGCCGCATGATGGAACAGAGGCTGACATTGGTGACGCTCGGCGTCGCCGACCTCGAACGGTCGCGGCGCTTCTATGCTGCGCTGGGGTGGAACGAGATCGAGCCACGGCAGGGCAGTGTCGCCTTTTTCCAGCTGAACGGCATCGGCCTGTCGCTGTTTCCGCGGACCGAACTGGCGAAGGACGCGCAGGTGCCCGACGGGGCGGCCGGCTTCGCCGGCATCACCCTTGCGCACAACCTGCGCAGCGAGGCGGAGGTCGATGCGGTGTTCGCGGAGATGGTTGCGGCGGGGGCGACAGCCGTGAAGAAGCCTCAGAAGGTGTTCTGGGGCGGCTATTCCAGCTATGTCGCCGATCCGGACGGCCATCTCTGGGAGCTTGCCCACAACCCCTTCTTCCCGCTCGACACCGCCGGCAACGTGACGCTGGCCGGATGAGCGCGGCCCCGGTCGACCTGCCGCGTTGGGCCGACATCGCGCTGGTGCCGCTCGTCTCGGTAGCGGCGGCCTTGCTCGTCGCCGGCCTCGTGGTCATCGGCATCGGCGAGAACCCGCTGGAAGCGACCGCGCTCCTGCTGCGCGGTGCGCTCGGCAGCGCCGAGGGCATCGGCTTCACGCTGTACTACACGACGAATTTCATCTTCACGGGGCTTGCCGTGGCGGTCGCCTTCCATGCCGGGCTGTTCAATATCGGTGGCGAGGGCCAGGCGACCGCGGCCGGCATCGCGATGGCGATCGCCTGCCTCGGCCTGTCCTGGGCGCCGGGCGTCCTCGCCGTTCCCATCGCGATCCTGGCGGCGGCGGCGGGTGGCGCGCTCTGGGCCTTCATCCCCGGCTGGCTGCAGGCGAAGCGCGGCAGCCATGTCGTCATCACCACGATCATGCTGAACTTCGTCGCGGCGACGCTGATCGTCTACCTCCTGCGCGAAGTGATCGGGAAGCCCGGTTCGATGCAGCCGGAGACGCCGGATTTCCCGGCGCAGGCGGTGCTGACGCCGATGCACCAGCTCCTCGCCCCGCTCGGGCTGAACTTGCCTTCCACCCCGCTCAACAGTGCCTTCCTGCTGGCCCTGATGGCACTCGTCGCAGTCTGGCTGCTGATCTATCGCTCGCGGCTCGGCTATGCGATCCGCACCGTCGGCGCCAATCCGCGCGCCGCCGCCTATGCAGGCATTTCGCCGGCTGCGGTCACCATGATCGCGATGGCGATCTCCGGCGCGCTCGCCGGCGGTCTCGCGGTCAATGAGGCGCTCGGCGTGCAGCATCGGCTGGTGCTCGACTTCACCGCCGGATACGGCTTTGTCGGCATCGCGGTGGCGCTGATGGGGCGCGGCCATCCCCTGGGTGTCGCGCTTGCGGCCCTGCTTTTCGGCGTCCTCTACCAGGGCGGGGCCGAGCTTTCCTTCGACAAGCCGACCATCACCCGCGACATGGTTGTCGTGATCGGCGGCGTCCTCATCCTCTTCGCAGGAGCGCTCGACGGGCTCTTTCGACGCCTGGTTGCGGGCGTGCTGCGCATCGGCGGGGGTAACGCCTGATGGATTGGCTTCAGACGCTCGCCGTCGTGCTCGATTCGACGATCCGGTTGTCGGTCCCGCTGATCTGCGCCGCGATGGCTGGCCTCTGGTCGGAGCGGGCCGGCGTCGTCGATATCGGCCTTGAGGGCAAGATGCTGATCGCGGCCTTCGCCTCTGCGGTCGCGGCCTTCGTCACTGGCTCGGCCTGGGCGGGTTTGGGTGCTGGCATTCTCGCCGCGCTCGCACTCGCGCTGGTCCACGGCTTCGCCGCCATCACCTGGCGCGGCAACCAGATCGTTTCCGGCGTCGCCGTCAACATGCTGGCGGCGGGGCTCACCGTCGTCCTCGGCAATGCCTGGTACGGGCAGGGCGGGCGCACGCCCTCGCTGGAAGGCGCTGCGCGCTTCGGCGAGCTCACCTTGCCCTTCGCTCCCTGGGCGCGCGAACATGTTCCGATTCTCGGCCTGTTCTATGACGAGGTCGTCTCGGGCCATGCCGCGCCGGCCTATCTCGCCTTCATCTGCGTGGCCGTTACCGCCTTTGTGCTCGGCCGGACGCGCTTCGGCCTTCGCATCCGCGCCGTCGGCGAGAACCCGGCGGCGGTCGATACCGCCGGCATCTCGGTCGCCGGCCTGCGCTACGGCGCGGTCGCGATCTGCGGCGTGCTCTGCGGCATCGGCGGCACCTATCTCGCCGCCGCGCAATCGGCCGGCTTCCTGCCGCATATGACGGCCGGGCGTGGCTTCATCGCGCTTGCGGCTGTCATCTTCGCCAATTGGCGGCCCTGGCCCGCGCTCGGCGCCTGTCTGCTCTTCGGCCTGCTCGATGCGGTCGCGATCCGGCTCCAGGGTGTCAGCCTGCCGGGGGTTGGCCTCGTTCCGGTGGAAGCGATCCAGGCCTTGCCCTATCTGATGACCATTGTCCTGCTAGCGGGATTTATCGGCAGGGCGACGCCGCCCAAGGCCTCAGGCCTGCCCTATGTCAAGGAACGCTGATTTGCCGGCCCTGCCCGATTTCGATGCTCTCTTCGCCGCGGCAGCAGCGATCCAGCCGCGCGCCTATGCGCCTTATTCGCGCTTCAGGGTGGGCGCGGCGCTGTTCTCCGACGACGGCGTCATCCATGTCGGCTGCAATGTCGAGAACGCGGCCTATCCGGTCGGTACCTGCGCAGAGGCAGGCGCCATCTCCGCGATGGTCGCCGGGGGCGGGAAAGCGATCCGCGCGATCCTCGTCTTCGGCGAAGGCCCGGAACTCGTCACGCCCTGCGGCGCCTGCCGCCAGCGCATTCGCGAATTCGCGGCGCCCGAGACGCCGGTGGCGATCGCGGGACCTGAAGGCATCCGCGCGCGTTTCACCCTGGCGGAGCTGTTGCCAGCCTCCTTCGGACCGGCCAATTTGCCGCGGTGATTTGCGACTGCTGCTGCGGCGGCCGGGGAGAGGAACTAATGGCGGCCGATCCGGTCTTCGACGAGGCGGCATCCGTATTGGCCGAGCGCGGCATCGACACGATCGATTGCGCGCTTGTGCTCGGCACCGGCCTCGGCTCCATCGCCGAGGATGTGCAGGATGCGGTGCGCATTCCCTATGCCGAATTGCCCGGCTTTCCGCGCGGCGAGGTTTCCGGCCATGCCCGCCAGCTCTGCTACGGCACGCTGCATGGCCGCAAGATCCTGATCTACCAGGGCCGCGCCCATTATTACGAAGGCGGCGACCCGGCCGTCATGCGCGTCCCGCTCGGTGTTCTCACGGCCTTCGGCTCGCCACCGCTGATCCTGACCAACGCGGCCGGATCGCTGTCCCCCGCGATGCGGCCGGGCAGCCTCGCCATCATCACCGACCATATCAATCTCAACGGACCTAACCCGCTGGTCGGCGACCAGGGCGATGGCCGGTTCGTGCCGATGGTCGATGCCTATGATCCGCATCTGCGCGGCCGGCTGAAGCGGGCTGCGCAGAAGGTGGCGGTTCCGCTGGGCGAGGGCGTCTATATGTGGTTCTCCGGCCCGAGCTTCGAGACGCCGGCCGAGATCCGCATGGCGAAGACCCTCGGCGCCGATCTCGTCGGCATGTCGACGGTGCCGGAAGTCATCCTGGCGCGGCGCCATGACATCCGCGTCGCCGGGCTATCGGTCGTCACCAATATGGGCGCCGGCCTCCATGGCGGCGCGCCGCACCACACCGAGACGCGCGATGTCGCCGCCATTGCGTCGTCCGCTCTACGGCGCCTGTTGCGCGCCTTCCTTTCGGAGCTCTGAGCCATGTCGGATGCGGATATCGCCACGCGCGTGCTCGCACTGCTCGATCTGACCGATCTCGCCGATGACGCGACCGCCGACGGCGCGCGCGACCTGTGCCGGCGCGCCGTCTCCGGCCCTGTGCCGGTTGCGGCGGTCTGTCTCTGGCCGCGCTTCGTCGCGGCGGCGCGCGAAGCGCTCGGCGACAGCCCCGTACGCATCGCGACGGTCGTGAATTTTCCGGATGGCGACACCCCGATTGCGCCGGTGGTCCGCGAGACCGAGGAGGCGCTCGAGGCCGGCGCCGACGAGATCGACCTCGTCCTGCCCTGGCGTGCCGTCCTGGCCGGGCAGCTCACCGCAGCGGGCGCCATGGTCCGCAACGTCAAGAGGGGTTGCGGCGACAAGCTGCTGAAGGTCATCCTCGAAACCGGCGAATACCCCGATCTCGACAAGGTCCGGGTCGCTTCAGAGCTCGCCATTGCCGCCGGCGCCGATTTCATCAAGACCTCGACGGGCAAGACCGCGCGCTCGGCCAGCATCCCGGCGGCGCGTGCCATGCTGGGCGTGATCGGCATGACGGCGCGGCCCGTCGGGCTCAAGCCCTCCGGCGGCATCCGCACATTGGCTGACGCGAAGAGCTACCTCGCTCTCGCCGATGCCATGATGGGGCCGGACTGGGCGACGCCCGCGACTTTCCGTTTCGGCGCGAGCGGCCTCTATGCCGCTCTCGTCGAAGAGATCGGCGGCGCTGCGCCTGGGGCGCAGCTGTCCGGGAGCTATTGAATGCGCCTGACCCAGGAAATCATCGCCGCCAAGCGCGACGGGGCCGAATTGCCCGATGCCGATATCCGCCAGATCATCGCAGGATTGACCGACGGCTCGGTAACCGAAGGACAGGCGGCGGCCTTCGCCATGGCGGTCTATTTCAACGGCATGAACGAGAAGGAGCGCGTCGCACTCACCCTCGCCATGCGCGATTCCGGCACCGTGCTGCGCTGGGACGATCTGCCCGGTCCGGCCCTCGACAAGCACTCGACCGGCGGCGTCGGCGATACGGTGAGCCTGCCGCTCGCGGCTGCGGTCGCGGCTTGCGGCGGGTATGTCCCGATGATCTCCGGGCGCGGCCTCGGCCACACCGGCGGCACGCTCGACAAGCTGGATGCGGTGCCGGGCTATGTCACCCAGCCGGGCATCAACCTGTTCCGCAAGGTCGTGCGCGAAACCGGCTGCGCCATCATCGGTCAGACCGCGGATCTCGCTCCGGCCGACAAGCGGCTCTATGCCATCCGCGACGTGACGGCGACGGTGGAAACCATTCCGCTGCTGGTCTCCTCGATCCTGTCGAAGAAGCTCGCTGCCGGCCTCCATGGCCTCGCCATGGACGTGAAGTTCGGCTCCGGCGCCTTCCTGCCCGATTATGCCAAGGCCCAGGCTCTGGCCCAGGCCCTGGTCAGCGTCGCCAACGATTCCGGCCTGCCGACGCACGCGCTGCTGACCGACATGGACGAGCCGCTTGCCTCGGTCGCCGGCAACGCGCTCGAGGTCGCCTATGCGCTCGACCATCTGACCGGCCGCCGCCGCGAGGAGCGCTTCCATGAGGTCACGGTCGCGCTGGGCGCCGAAATGTTGCTGCTCGGCGGGCTTGCCGCCGATCTCGAGGCGGCGCGCGCGAAGATCGAGACTGCCTTCGCCTCGGGCGCCGCGGCCGAACGCTTCGCCCGGATGGTGGTGGCGCTTGGAGGACCGGCGGATTTACTGGAAAAGCCGGCAAAACACCTCGCCGCCGCGCCGATCGTGAAGCCGGTCTTCGCGGAGACCGCTGGGTCTGTCGTCGCGGTCGACACGCGCGCGGTCGGGCTTGCGGTCGTCGCGCTCGGTGGCGGTCGCGTCCGCCCGCAGGATCCGATCGACCATGCCGTTGGCATCGTCGAACTGGCTGGCATCGGTGAAGCGGTTGGCCCGGAGCGTCCGATCGGGATCGTTCACGCCCGCGACGAGGCGCACTTCGCTGCGGCGAGTACGCGCTTGCGCAAGGCTTATCGGATCGGCGAGGGTGCGGCGCGCGGCCCGCTGGTCGCCGAACGGATCACGGAGAGGGTGTCGGCATGAGTTTGCTTCTGGCCATGACGGGCTGGCATGTCGAGGATTGGCGTGCCCGGTTTCAGGCGATGCTGCCTGAGATGCCTATCGTGGTTCTCGGCGAGCCCTTCGACCGCCGCGCGGTCCACTATGTCGCGAGCTGGAAGCACCCGGCCGGCAGCCTGACAGGCCTGCCCAATCTCGCCGCGATCTTCTCGCTTGGCGCCGGCGTGGACTTTCTCTTCGCCGACGACAAGCTGCCGGCCGTGCCGATCGCCCGCGTCGTCGATCCCGATCTGACCACGCGGATGAGCGAGTACGTCGTGCTGCACTGCCTGATGTATCTGCGCCAGCAGCACCGCTACATCAGCCAGCAGCGCGAGAAGCTCTGGGAGGATGACCGTAACCAGCCGGCGGCCCGCTCGGTTCGTGTCGGCATCATGGGGCTGGGCGAACTCGGATTGGATGCGGCGGCCAAGCTCAAGGTCATCGGCTTCGACGTTGCCGGCTGGAGCCGCTCGCAGAAGAACATCGAGGGGCTGCGCACCTTCTCGGGCGAAGAGGGCATGAAGGACTTCCTCGCGCGGACGGACATCCTCGTCTGCCTCGTGCCGCTCACGCCGGAGACGCGCGGCATCATCAATGCCGGGCTGATCGCTGCCCTGGCCCAGAATGGGCGCCTCGGCGGTCCGGTCGTCATCAATGCCGGGCGCGGTGGGTTGCAGGTCGAAGAGGATATCCTGGCGGCGCTCGACGCGGGGACATTGAAGGGCGCGACGCTCGATGTCTTCGAGACCGAGCCGCTGCCGACCGCCTCGCCGCTCTGGAGCCATCCGGGCGTGACGATCACGCCGCATAACGCGGCGATGTCGGAGCCGGAAGCGATCGCTTCGCTGATCACGGCGCAGATCAGGCGGCTGGAAGCCGGCGAGCCTCTGCAGCACCTGGTCGATCCGGCCAGAGGATACTGAGCGCCTCCGCTGCGACCGTCACCGAACGGTCGCAGCGCTGTCGTCGGGTCGCAATCCCGGCGCGCGAAGCGGACTGGTCTTTTCCAGTCCGGAGGATTTCATGCGCTCGTCGCTCGCCATTGCCCTGCTTCTGTCCTCGACCATGCTCGCCGGGGCCCAGGACGCCCAGAAGGAATTTCCGTCCAAGCTCGTCGGCCAAGCCCTGCTGCCGGCAAACACGATCATTCCGGCGCCCGCCGATGCGCCGGCCGATCTCAAGGTGTCCGGCAAGTTCGTGACGCCGGGCAAGCGCGTCGAAGCCGTCGGCACGGTGATGGGCACCTCGGGCGGGCGCCCGACCGGCCTTTCCACCCCCTTCGCCGGCCAGCCGGTCCAGGGTTTCTCCGGCATCCGTTCGCTCGGCAACGGCGAGTTCCTCGTGCTGACCGATAATGGCTTCGGCACCAAGGTGAACTCGCCCGACGCGATGCTGTTCTTCCATCGTCTCAAGGCCGATTTCGACAAGGGCGCGATCGAGCGTCTCTCGACCACCTTCCTGCACGACCCCGACAAGAAGGTGCCGTTCCGCATCGTCCATGAAGGCACGGAGAAGCGCTATCTGACCGGCGCCGACTTCGACCCGGAATCGATCCAGCCGATCGGCGGCAAGTACTGGATCGGTGAGGAGTTCGGGCCCTATCTCATCCGCGTCGATGCCAACGGCAAGGTCGAGGCGGTGTTCGAGACCACGGTCGATGGCAAGCCGGCCCGCTCGCCCGACCATTACGCCGTGACGACGCCCGGCGCACCGAACCAGTCCGTCGAATTCAATGTCCGCCGCTCCAAGGGCTATGAGGGCATGGCGCAGTCTCCCGACGGCCGCTTCCTCTATCCGCTGCTGGAGGGGCCGCTCTGGAACGCCGAGACCAAGGGCAATGAAGAGGTCGACGGCAAGGAAGTGCTGCGCATCCTCGAGTTCGATGTCGCCAACGAGAAGTGGACCGGCCGCTCCTGGTTCTTCCCGCTGGAGCAGAAGGGCCTCGCCATCGGCGACTTCAACATGATCGACGCCACGACAGCGCTGATCATCGAGCGCGACAACGGCGAAGGCACGGCCGACAAGGCCTGCGCCGCCAGCCAGAAGGGTCCGGACTGCTTCCACGACCTCGCCAGGTTCAAGCGCATCGTGAAGATCGAGATGACCGACGCCAATGTCGGCAAGCCCGTGCGCAAGATCGGCTTCATCGACCTGATGAAGATCGCCGACCCCGACAAGAAGGCGAAACAGGGCGCCATCGACGGCGTGCTGCCCTTCCCCTTCTTCACCATCGAGAACGTCGATGTCGTCGATCGCGCCAAGGGCATCATCGTCGTCGGCAACGACAACAATCTGCCGTTCTCCTCCTCGCGCGATCCCAAGAAGGCGGATGACAACGAACTCGTCCTGCTCTCTGTGAAGGAACTGCTCGACGCGAAGTGAGATCGCCCGCACCGCCGGCTTGGTTGAGCGCGGCGGTGCGGCTCACATTATTCTGGCCGGCGGCCGGTTGGACCGGTTTCCGGTCGTTCTTATTCTGTTCTTGAGCTATTGCTACCCTGAGCGTATAATAAAAATGGCCAAGCGCCTCGTGTGCGAGGCGTAGTGGTTGGATGATCGTCACCGATGGAGGTGATCATGTTGACCGTGAATACGAACGCCAGGCGACCACAGGACTGGTGTAATCTGATCCTGGCCGGGCTGCTTTTCTTCTCACCATGGTTCATGGGCTTCGTCGGCGACTTCCTGCCGACGCGCAATGCCTGGATCGTCGGCATGGCTCTCGCCGTGATTGCGGTCGCCGCGCTTTCGGCGTTCGCCGAATGGGAGGAATGGCTGAATCTCGCGCTCGGGCTCTGGCTGGTAGCCTCGCCCTGGGTGCTCGGCTTTACCGGTAACCTCCGCGCCTTCTGGCCTCATATGGTCGTCGGCCTGCTGACTGCGGCGATCTCGGCCTGGGCGGTCTGGGATTATCGGCACGAGCCGCATGCGACGGCCTGAGGAGCCTTGCGCTCCTGCCGCTCCAGAAGGCTCCGGTGCGGTCTAGCTACGCAGCGCGCCGGGGCCGGCCACCGCGGCCGGTGGGCATTTGCCCGAGATGATCATGCCCAGCACCTCGTCCTGGGTGACGTCGGCGGTGCGCGCCGTGCCGACCACCTTGCCGTTCTTCATCACCGTGACGCGGTCGGCGAGGTCGAAGACATCGTGCAAATCATGGCTGATCAGGAAGATGCCGATCCCCTGCTTCTTGAGCTGCAGGATCAGCTCGGCGACCTGCTTCGTCTCGGCAGGGCCGAGGGCCGCAGTGGGCTCATCCATGATCAGCACGCGCGCGTTGAAATAGATGGCGCGGGCGATCGCGACCGATTGGCGCTGGCCGCCCGATAGCGCCCTCACCGGCTCCTTGAAGCGGCGGAAATGCGGATTGAGCCGGCCCATCACCTTGCGGGTTTCCGACTCCATCGTCGCGTCGTCGAGCGTACCCCAGCCGGTCAGGAGTTCGCGGCCGAGGAAGATGTTGGCGGCGGCGTCGACATTATCGGCGAGCGCGAGCGTCTGGTAGATCGTCTCGATACCGTGGCGCTTGGCGTCGCGCGGGCTCGCTATTGCGGCCTCCTCGCCATTCACATGGATTGTGCCGGCGTCGGCGCGGTAGGCGCCGGACAGGATCTTGATCAGCGTCGATTTGCCGGCTCCGTTATGGCCGAGCAGGCCGACGACCTCGCCCGGCATCAGGTCGACGCTGGCTCCATCGACCGCCTTGATGCCACCGAAGGCGATCGAGATGTCGCGCATCGCGATCAGCGGCGTCCCCTGGCCGGGATGCGTCTCGGCGAGATCAGCCGGTTCCGCGATGCTCATCGCTCCCTCCTCAGCTCAACCGCTTGCGGTAGACGCCGTCGAGCCAGACCGCGAGGACGAGCACGATGCCGACGACGATGTTCTGCAGCGGCGCATCGACGCCGATCAGCACCATGCCGGACTGCAGCGACTGCATCACCAGCGCCCCTAACATCGCACCCGCGATGGTGCCGACGCCGCCGGCCAGCGAGGTGCCGCCGATCACCGCGGCAGCGATGACATAGAGCTCGTCGAGCGTGCCGGCGGAGTTGGTCGCAGCGTTGAGGCGCGCTGTCGAAATGCAGGCGGAGATGCCGACGAGCACGCCCATTAGCCCGAAGACCAGCATCAGAACCTTGCGGGTGTTCACCCCGGAAAGCTGCGCCGCCTCGGGATTGCCGCCGATCGCGAAGACATAGCGGCCGAAGCGCAGGCGATTGGCGAGGAACGTGATGACGACGCCGACCGCGAGCGCGATCAACACGGGGACGGCAAGCCCGTGGCCGATGGCCAGGCCGCCTTCGGGCCAGATGCCCCCCTTTGCCTCGGTGAGGCGCCGGGCGATGCCGGCCGGCAATGCATAGGCATTCGCCACCATCACCATCGCCAGCACCGCGGCGCAGCCGAGGCCGGCGATCGCGATCTCGGCCCAGAGCGGGCGCAGCACGAAGCCGAAGCGCTTGCGCCGGCGCCGGATCAGCGCCGCGCCGGCGCAGATCGCCGCGCAGAGCGCGATGCCGATCGCCCAGGAGGCGCTCGTGCCGATGGCGCCCTCGACGCCGCCGCCGAGCGGCCGGAAGCGCGAATCCATCGGCGCGATGGTCTGGCCTTGCGTGACCCACCAGGCGGCGCCGCGCCAGACCAGAAGCCCGCCGAGCGTGACGATGAAGGAGGGGATGGCGAGATAGGCGATCAGCGCGCCCTGCAGCAGGCCGACGAACCCGCCGAGGCACATCGCGACGAGCAGGCTGACCAGCCAGGTCAGCGGATGCTCGAAGCCCCAGATCTCGGGCAGGACGCGGACCTGCACCAGCCCCACCACCATGCCGACGAAGCCGAGCATCGAGCCGACCGAGAGATCGATATTGCGGGTGACGATGACCAGCACCATGCCGCAGGCCATGATCGCGATCGAGGCGGTCTGGACCAGCAGGTTCCACAGGTTGCGCGGCGTCAGGAAGGCGCCGTCCGACAGCCAGTTGAAGCCGAGCCAGATCACCGCGAGCGCGGCGACCATGCCGATCATGCGCGGATCGAATTCGATCTCGCGCAAACGATCGGCAAGGCTGCGCTCATCCTGCACCGGACTGGCCGGCGCGGGGGCGGCTTCAGTCACAGGCCTTGACCTTGCCCGCCGCCACGCCCTGGCACACCGCCGATTTCGGCGCCCAGCCGGCCTCGATCACGACGCCGAGGTTGTCCTTCGTCACGGGCACGGGCTTGAGGAAGAGCGCCGTCATCTTCTGCTTGGAAGGACCCTGATCCCAAGCGGCCGAACCCGGAATCTCGGAGAGCTTGGCGCCGCCGGCGAGCTTGAGCGCGATCTCGGCAGCATTGCGCCCGAGCTCGCGCGCATCCTTCCAGATCGTCACGGTCTGCGTGCCCAATGCGACGCGGTTGAGCGCCGCGCGGTCGGCGTCCTGGCCGGAGACCGGCACGGAGCCGGAGAGGCCCTGCGCATCCATCGCCGCGATGGCGCCGCCGGCGGTGCCGTCATTCGCGGCGATCACCGCATCGACCTTGTTCTGGTTGCGCGTCAGGATCTGCTCCATGTTGCGCTGGGCGTTGGCCGGCAGCCAGCCATCGGTGAAGGCTTCGCCGACATTCTTGATCTTGCCGCCGTCGATCGCCGGCTTCAGCACCTCGATCGAGCCCTGGTAGAGGAAGTTGGCATTGGGATCGGAGCTCGAGCCCTTGATGAAGACGTAGTTGCCCTCCGGCTTTGCCTTCTGGATCTCACGCGCCATCATCCGGCCGACCTCGACATTGTCGAATGTCAGGTAGAAGGCCTGCGGGATTTCGATCAGCCGGTCATAGCCGACTACCACGATGCCCTCGTTCACCGCCTTCTCGACGGCCGGGCGAATGGCCTGCGCGTCCTGCGCCAGCACGATGATCGCCTTGGCGCCGCGCGCGATCAGGCTCTCGACATCGGTGAGCTGCTTGGCCGGCGAAGACTGCGCATCCGCCGAAAGATAGGTGCCGCCCGCCTTCTCGACTGCCGCCTTGATCGCGGCTTCGTCGGTTTTCCAGCGCTCTTCCTGGAAGTTCGACCAACTGACCCCGACGACCGGGCCTTTCGATTGCGCGAACGCGCTTGCGTGAATGGAAATGGCGGCAACGGCGATGCTCGCCGCGAGGACGAAACGCTTCATCTCGATGACCTCCTGAGCTTCCTCTGCCGCAGACTCTCAGGCTTCTCCGAGCCCCCAAGGCATCCGGCCCACGAAGCTCAGCCCAGCGGTGGAAGGCTGTCAAGCCGACCAGGGATCAAGCGGGAGGTTCAGACGACGCGCTTGTCGGGAGAGTCGCAGAGATCGTTCTGGATGCAGCGCCCGCATTCGGGCCTCAGCGCCTTGCAGGTGTAGCGCCCGTGCAGGATCAGCCAGTGATGGGCATGCCGGCCGAACTCCTCCGGTATCGCCTTCTCCAGGCCGAGCTCGACCTGCAGCACATTCTTGCCGGGCGCGAGCCGGAGCCGGTTCGAAACGCGGAAGACATGGGTGTCGACGGCGTGGGTGATCTCGCCGAAGGCGATGTTGAGCACGACATTCGCGGTCTTGCGGCCGACGCCCGGCAGGCTTTCCAGCGCTTCGCGCGTCGTCGGCACCTCGCCTCCGAACTCGGCGATCAGCTTCTCGCAGAGCGCGACGAGGTTCTTCGCCTTGTTGCGGTAGAGGCCGATCGTCTTGATGTAGTCGCGGACCTTGTCTTCGCCGAGCGCCAGCATCTTCTCCGGCGTGTCGGCGATGGCGAAGAGCGGGCGCGTCGCCTTGTTGACGCCGGCATCGGTCGCCTGCGCCGAGAGCACGACGGCGACCAGCAGCGTGAAGGCGTTCACGGATTCCAGCTCGCCCTTGGGCTCGGGGTTGGCGGCGCGGAAGCGCTCGAATATCTCGCGGATCTCGGCCGGCTTTCGGGCACGCGGCAACGTGATGCGTTTCGCCGGGGCGCGGGCACGTGCGGGCCTGTTCTGCTGATCCATGACGGCGTTATAATGCCGCTATGAACCCCGGCAAGAGCCCAGTCAGCGACAGCGCAGACGCCGCGCGGCGGCCCGTCTTCGATGCGACGATCACACCGCATCGTTCTCTCGGCCGGAATGGTCTGCGCATCGTGATGACGCTGGTCTGCCTGGCGAGCGTGATCTCCTCGATTCCCTTCGTCGTGCTCGGCGCCTGGCCGGTCGCCGGCTTCTTCGGCGTCGACGTGTTGGCGCTGTTCATCGCCTTCCATGTCAATTTCCGTCATGCGCGCGCCTTCGAGCGCATCGTGGTGACGCCCTTGGAGGTCTTGCTGCGCAAGGTCTCGCATCACGGCCGCGAAGCGGTCTGGCGCTCAAACCCTGCCTGGACGCGGCTCGAACGCCAGACCGACGAGGATTACGGCCTGCTCGGCCTTACGCTGGTCTCGCGCGGCCGGAGTGTCGCGGTCGCGACCGCGCTCTCGCCGCAGGAGCGCGCCGGTTTCGCCGATGCGCTGGGAAAGGCACTGGCGAGCGCGCGGCGAGGCCCCGATTACGGCGCAACCTAAGACGATCAGCCCTTGCGGGCGAGCCAGATCGTGTGACCGCCGCAGCTTGCATCCTCGACGACATGCGCGACGACGGAAAAGCCGTGCTCCGCCAGAAGCGCGCGATACTCCTCCGGCGCCAGGCTGCCGTGATAGAGCGGCTCGCCCTCGAAGGAGCCGACCGCTTCGCCATGCGACGGCCCGCTGGTGAACATCAGCGCTGCGGTCGCGGCGGCGTGCGCGGCAAAGACCGGGAACATCGCCCGCTGATCCTCCGGCGTCAGGTGGAAGAAGCTGTCCCAGGCGATCAGCCCGTCGAAACGGCGGCCGAGTGTGAGGTGGCGCATGTCCTGCACATGCCATTCGGCCTGCGGGAAACGTTGGCGGCAGAGTTCGATCAGAGAAGGGGCGGAGTCGATGCCGGTGACGGCGTGACGCTTTGCAAGGACATGACGCGCGATCGGCTCGCCGGAGCCGCAGCCGATGTCGAGGATCGTGGCATGCTCGGGAACAAGCGCGAGGAAACGGTCCAGCCATGCGCCCTCGAACAACGTCTTGCCGCGCAGCCGGTCGAAGGCAGCGGCGTGGCGTTCGTAGAGATCGACGATGGCGCTTGCGGCGGTCGGCATGGTCAATCCGGTTCGGTCTCGCTGCTCGGGGCAGGAAAGATATAGCGGAGGCAAGCCCGCCCTTGCCAGCTTTCGGGTGGGAACGGCATGGTCGGCGCCCTAGATTCGCATCATGACGAATGATGCGAGGTTTCAAGCCATGAACGCTCATGCTCCGATGAAAACGGCGATGACCCCGACGCGCTTTTCCAATGCGGTGCTGGCGCGGGCCGCCGAAGCGATGCCGAGCGAAGCCGATTTCCCGGCCGTGGCGCCTGGCTCGGATTACGATACCGTCCGCCGCATCCTGGCCTTCATCACCCATAACTGGCGCGAGCAGCCGACGATCGAGGCGATCGCGGATGCGGCCGGCGCCACCCCGACCGATGTCCACCATCTCTTCCGGCGCTGGTGCGGCCTGACGCCCAAGGCCTTCCTGCAGGCGATCACGCTCGACCACGCCAAGGGCCTGCTCGCCTCCTCCGCCAGCATCCTCGACACCGCGCTCGAAGTCGGGCTTTCCGGTCCCGGACGGCTGCACGACCTCTTCGTGACGCATGAGGCGATGTCGCCCGGCGAGTGGAAGCTGGGTGGAGAGGGGCTGAAGCTCTCCTACGGCTTCCATGCCTCTCCCTTCGGGGAGGCGCTGATCGTGGTGACGGACCGCGGGCTCGCCGGGCTCGGCTGGGTTTCGAACAGCGTCGATGGCGGCAAGGTCGTCGGCGGGCGCGCCGAGGCTCTGGCCGACATGATGCGCCGCTGGCCCCATGCCGACTATCGCTACGATCCCATGCTGACGGCGCCCTATGCCGGCCGCATCTTCGAGCCCAAGGCCTGGTCGGCGGAGACGCCGCTGCGCGTCGTGCTGATCGGCACCGATTTCGAGGTCCGGGTCTGGGAGACGCTGCTGCGGATCCCGGTCGGCTGCGCGACGACCTATGGCGACGTCGCCAACCACATCGGCAAGCCGAGCGCGGCGCGGGCCGTCGGCATGGCCGTCGGCAAGAACCCGATCTCCTTCGTGGTGCCTTGCCATCGCGTCATCGGCAAGTCCGGGGCGCTCACCGGCTATCACTGGGGCCTGACACGCAAGCGCGCCATCCTCGGCTGGGAGGCGGGCCAGGCTACGGCCGGCTGAGCCTGCTGCTACTCAACGCGTCATGCTCGTCCTTGTGGCGAGCATGACGCGTCTTGAACACAGCCTTCGACGAAGCGAAGACGTGGATGGCCGGGGCAAGCCCGACCATGACGGGTCTGTCGCGGACTGCGCTCAGAGCAGCCCGCGTTTCGCCAGATGGCGCATCAGATGCGAGGCGCCGAAGGTCCAGGGCTCGCAGGCATCGGTGCGCTTCATCCGGTTGACCAGGCTGCCGAGCTCGGGCGCCGCGATGGTGACGATGTCCCCGTATTTGTGGGTGAAGCCGCCGCCCGGCGCATCGCGGTCCTTGATCGGCGCGAACATGGTGCCGAGGTAGAGCGCCGCTCCGTCCGGATACTGATGGTGCGGGCCGATCATCTGCGCCGCGAGGTCGGCCGGGTCGCGGCTGATCTTGGCGATCGAGGACGAGCCCTCCAGCGTGAAGCCGTCCTCGCCCTCGACCGTCAATGTCACCGTCGTCTTGCGGACATGATCGAGCGTGAAGCCGGCGTCGAAGAAGCGGATGAAGGGGCCGACCGCGGCCGCCGCATTGTTGTCCTTCGCCTTGCCGAGCAGCAGGGCCGAGCGGCCCTCGACATCGCGCAGGTTGACGTCGTTGCCGAGGGTGGCGCCGACGATGCGCCCATCCGAGGCGACGATCAGGACGATCTCGGGTTCCGGGTTGTTCCAGCTCGATGCCGGATGCAGGCCGGCGTCAGTGCCCGTGCCGACCGTCGACATCGCCGGGGCCTTTGTGAAGATCTCGGCATCCGGCCCGATGCCGACTTCGAGATACTGGCTCCAGGCGCCCTGCGCGATCAGCACCTCTTTGAGATGCATCGCCTCGGCCGAGCCCGGCTTCAGCTTGGAGAGGTCGTCGCCGATCAGCTTGCCGATCTCCTCGCGGATAGTCGCGGCCGCAGCCGGGTTCCCGCGCGCCTTCTCCTCGATGACGCGCTCCAGCATCGAGACCGCGAAGGTGACGCCGGCCGCCTTCACGGCCTGCAGGTCGAGCGGCGACAGCAGCCAGGGGCGCTTCGGATCGCGGCCGTCCACAGGCGTGTTGGCAAGGATCTCGGCGAGCGAGCCGAGTGCCTCGCCTTTCGTAGCGCGCAGTGCGGCCGCCGGATCGGCGCTCTCGCAGAGGTCGCGGCTGGTCGGGAAGGTGGCGGTGATGTCGACGAACTGCCCGTCGCGCAGCGTGACCACCGCCGGGCCGCCGAGATCGGGGCGCCAGACGCGGCCGGCCAGCGCGGCGGCACCGGCATCCTGCGGCAAGGTCGTCGAGACGGAAAGGGCGAGGCTCGTCATGATGCGGTCCGGAAAAGGCGAGTCAGGATGCGCAGATCAGCTGTTTATGCGTGAATGCGCAAGCCGGGCCGCGGCCATAAGTGCCTTGCAAAAACTGTCATCGTTTTGTCATTGAAATGTCGCCTGCGCTTCATGCTAGCTTGCGCACCAACGACAAGAACCGCGGCGCCCGCCCGCCCGCGGAAGGGAGACACTCCATGAGCATCAAATCGCGCATCCTGATGTCGGTCGCCGCCTTCGCGCTCGTCGGCGCTTCGCCGGCCCTTGCGCAGACCGAAATCCAGTGGTGGCACGCCCTGACGGGCGCCAACAACGACGTGGTCGTCAAGCTCGCTGAGGACTTCAACGCCTCGCAGAAGGACTACAAGGTCGTCCCGGTCTACAAGGGCTCCTATCCCGACGCGCTGAACGCCGGCATCGCCGCTTTCCGCGCCGGCCAGGCGCCGCACATCCTGCAGGTCTTCGAGGTCGGCACCGGCACGATGATGTCGGCCAAGGGCGCGATCAAGCCGGTTCACGAGGTGATGAAGGAAGCCGGCGAGAAGTTCGATCCGAACGCCTATCTCCCCGCCATCACCGGCTATTATTCGACGGCTAAGGGCGACATGCTCTCGATGCCGTTCAATTCGTCCTCGATGGTGATGTGGTACAACAAAGACGCCTTCAAGAAGGCGGGCCTCGACCCGGCGAAGCCGCCGAAGACCTGGCCCGAGACCTTCGAGGCCGCCAAGAAGCTGAAGGCTGCCGGCTACGACAAGTGCGCCGTCTCGAACGCCTGGGCGACCTGGGCCAATATCGAGCAGTTCGGCGCCTGGCACAACATCCCGCTCTCGACCAAGGTCAACGGCATGGCCGGCTTCGACGCCGTGCTGAACTTCAACAAGAGCCCGGCCTTCCTCAAGCACTGGACCAATCTGGTCGAGCTGCAGAAGGACAAGACCTACGATTATTCCGGCCGCACCAACAACGGCGAAGGCCGCTTCACCTCGGGTGAGTGCCCGATCTTCCTGACCTCCTCGGGCTTCTTCGGCAACGTCAAGGCGAATGCCAAGTTCGACTGGGGCAATGCGGCGATGCCGTATTATCCGGATGTGCAGGGTGCGCCGCAGAACTCGATCATCGGCGGCGCCTCGCTGTGGGTGATGGGCGGCAAGAAGGCCGACGAGTACAAGGGCGTCGCCAAGTTCTTCACCTTCCTCTCGGATGTCGACCGTCAGGTGAAGCTGCATACCGAGTCGGGCTATCTGCCGATCACCAAGGCCGCCTATGAGAAGGTCAAGGCGTCCGGCTTCTACAAGGACAAGCCCTATCTCGAGACGCCGATCCTCGAGCTGACCAACAAGACCCCGACCGACAACTCGAAGGGCCTGCGCTACGGCAGCCTCGTCCAGATCCGCGACATCTGGTCGGAGGAGCTGGAGGCGGCGCTGAACGGCCAGAAGTCGCCGCAGGCGGCGCTGGACGCGGCGGTCGAGCGCGGCAACCAGATGCTGCGCCAGTTCGAGCGCACGGCCTCGCGGTAAGCGCGTAGCCTCTTGCATCTCTAGGGCCATCCCGGACAAATGCGTCCGGGATGGCCGTCTCGTTCAAGGAAGCCGATGCAGAAGAACGCGTACTTCAAGGGGCTGACCATTCCCTTCCTGCTGCTGCTGCCACAGCTCGCAATCACCATCGTGTTCTTCTACTGGCCGGCGAGCCAGGCGGTCTGGCAGAGCTTCCTGCTTGAAGATGCCTTCGGTACTTCGACCGAGTTCGTCTGGTTCGAGAACTATCAGCTGCTCTTCGCCGACCCCGGCTATCTCAAGGCCTTCATCAACACCGCGGTGTTCTCGACCTTCGTCTGCATTTTCTCGCTGTCGATCGCGCTGCTCTTCGCGGTGATGGCCGACCGGCAGGTCCGCGGCGCCGAGATCTACAAGACGCTGCTGATCTGGCCCTATGCGGTGGCGCCCGCCATTGCCGGCGTGCTCTGGCTGTTCATGTTCGACCCCTCGCTGGGCATGCTCGCGCGCGGGCTGCAGGTGCTCGGCATTCCCTGGAATCCGCGGCTCAACGGCAACCATGCCATGCTGCTCGTCATCCTGGCCGCGACCTGGAAGCAGATCAGCTACAATTTCCTGTTCTTCCTCGCCGGCCTGCAGTCGATCCCGAAGAGCGTGATCGAGGCGGCGGTGATCGACGGCGCCCGGCCGATGCGCCGCTTCTGGACCATCGTCTTCCCGCTGCTCTCGCCGACGACCTTTTTCCTGCTCGTCGTCAACATCGTCTACGTCTTCTTCGACACCTTCGGCATCATCGACGCGGTCACCGGCGGCGGCCCCTCGGGCGCGACGGAAACGCTGGTCTACAAGGTCTTCGCCGACGGCAAGGGCGGCTCGAATCTGGGCGGCTCGGCGGCGCAGTCGGTGATCCTGCTGGTCATGGTCATCGGCCTCACCGCGGTCCAGTTCCGCTTCATCGAACGCAAGGTGAGCTACTGATGGCCTCCGTCCTCTGGCAAGACCTCACCGCCGAGGAGCTGCGCGCCAAGGCGGCGAAGGATACGATCGTCGTGCTCCCCGTCGCCTCGATCGAGCAGCATGGGCCGCATCTGCCGGTTGGCGTCGACACCGTTCTTTGCAGCGGCGTCTGCAAGGCCGCGGCCGAGCGGGCCGGTGATGTCGAGGTGGTCGTCGCGCCGACGCTGTGGTGCGGCATGGCCGAGCATCACATGGCCTTCGGCGGGACCTTCACCTTCGACATCCCGACCTATCGCGCGGTGCTGCTCGCCTTCCTTGGGAGCATCGAGCGCCACGGTTTCCACCGCGTGCTGATCGTCAACGGTCATGGCGGCAACATCGCCGCGCTGACGGCCTTCCTGCCCGACTTCGCCCGCGAGACGCGGCTGCATGTCGAGGCGACCACCTATTTCCTGCTGGCGCATGACGCGCTCGGGCCGCTGCTGGAGGATCAGCAGGGCGTGCAGCATGCCTGCGAGGTCGAGACCTCGATGATGATGGTGCTGGCACCGGGCTCGGTCCGCGAAGCCCGCCTCGGCGAAGCGTTCGGCGCCCGCGAGGGCCTGCCCGGACGCCCGACCGTGTCGCGGCATCGTTCCTTCCGGGAGATGACGGAGACCGGCGTGGTCGGCGATGCCCGCCGCGCCACGCTGCAGAAGGGGCAAGCCTGCCTCGATGCCTGCGCCGAAGCGCTGGCCGGGCTGCTGCGCGAGATGGGCAAGGGGGGGATCTGATGGTCGAGGACCGCCGCCTGGGCGACGCGATCGCCTATGTCATCCTGACGATCGGCGTGCTGATCGTCGCCTTCCCGGTCTGGCTGACCTTCGTCGCCTCGACCTGGGATGCGACCACCGTGATCAACGGCCAGATGCCGCTCTATCCGGGGCCGTATTTCCTTGAGAACTACAACCGCATTCTCTTCGTCGGAACCTCCGGCACGACGCGCGAGCCGGTGATCGGGATGATGCTCAACTCCTTCATCATGGCGATGGCGATCGCGCTCGGGAAGATCTTCATCTCCGTGCTCTCGGCCTATGCGGTGGTCTATTACCGCTTCCCGTTCCGCATGGCGGCGTTCTGGATCATCTTCATCACGCTGATGCTCCCCGTCGAGGTCCGCATCTTCCCGACATTCAAGATCGTCTCCGATCTCAACATGCTCGATACCTATCAGGGCCTCGCGGTCCCGCTCATCGCCTCGGCGACAGGCACGCTGCTCTTCCGCCAGTTCTTCATGACGATTCCCGACGAATTGCTGGAAGCTTCCAAGATCGACGGCGCCGGCCCGTTCAAGTTCTTCAAGGACACGCTGCTGCCGCTCTCGATCACCACGATCGCGGCGCTGTTCGTGATCCAGTTCATCTATGGCTGGAACCAGTATCTCTGGCCGCTCCTGGTGACGACCAAGGACTCGATGCAGACCATCGTCATCGCCATCAAGAAGATGATCGTCACCGCCGACGCGCTGACCGAATGGCAGCTCGCCATGGCCACGGCCATGCTGGCGATGCTGCCGCCCGTCTTCGTCGTCATCGTCATGCAGAGGCTCTTCGTGAAGGGCCTGGTCGAAACCGAGAAGTAATCCGCGAATGGCCCAGGTCACTCTCAACAGCGTCAAGAAGGTCTATGCCGGCGGCGTCGAGGCCGTGAAGGGCGTTTCCTTCGACATTCCCGACGGCGGCTTCTGCGTGCTGGTCGGCCCCTCCGGTTGCGGCAAGTCCACGCTGCTGCGCATGGTCGCCGGTCTCGAGACGATCTCCTCGGGCGAAGTCGCGATCGGCAGCCGCGTCGTCAACCAGATCGAGCCGGCCGACCGCGACATCGCGATGGTGTTCCAGAACTATGCGCTCTACCCGCATATGAACATCTACGACAACATGGCCTACGGCCTGCGCAACCGCGGCACGCCGAAGGACGAGATCGACAAGCGCGTGAAGGAGGCGGCGCGCATCCTCGCGATCGAGCCCTTCCTCGAGCGCCGGCCGCGGCAGCTTTCCGGCGGCCAGCGCCAGCGCGTCGCCATGGGCCGCGCCATCGTGCGCAAGCCGCAGGTCTTCCTCTTCGACGAGCCGCTCTCGAACCTCGATGCCAAGCTGCGCGTCCAGATGCGCGTCGAGATCAAGAAGCTGCAGCGCGCGCTCGGCGTCACCTCGATCTACGTCACCCACGATCAGGTCGAGGCGATGACGCTCTCCGACAAGCTCGTGGTGATGAATGCCGGCCAGGTCGAACAGATCGGCGTGCCGGCCGAGGTCTACCGCAAGCCGGCCAGCAAGTTCGTCGCGACCTTCATCGGCTCGCCGCCGATGAACATCCTGCCCGGCCTGGTCGACGGCCCCGGCATCGTCGCGCTCGGCGACGCCATCATTGAGGTCCGCGACCTGCGCGAGGATCTGGCGGCGCAGGCGCCGGTCGAGGTGGGCCTGCGGCCCGAGGATGTCGAGATCGCCTCGGAAGGCCAGGCGGGCTCGCTGCCCTTCGACGTCGAGTTCATCGAGGAGCTCGGCGCGACCCAGCTCTTCCACGGCAAGCTCGCGGGCCAACCCTTCGTGATGCAGGCGGCGACCGGCGACGTCGCGGCGCAGGAAGGCCGGCTCTGGATCACCGTCGATCCCGACAAGGTCCACGTCTTCGATCCGAAGACGGGGGTGAGGCTGGGCAAGCGCTGAGCGGCTTTCCGACGCTCTCCGTCATGGTCGGGTTTGTTCCGACCATCCACGTCTTCGCTGGTCGAGGGACGTGTTCAAGACATGGATGCTCGCCGCAAGGGCGAGCATGACGGCGGGGGGGCCGCGAAAGCCGGCGAAACTCAGGCCGCCAGATCGGCCACCAGCGCGTCGAGCAGCAGTGCGCCATCCGGCGTCGCCGCGAGCCGGCCGCCATGCCGGTGCATCAGGAGCTTCTCGTCGATCAGGCTGGCGACGCGGTTGGCGTTGAGCTCGCGGCCCGCCAGCGCCTTGAACACCGCCGGGTCGATGCCTTCGACCAGCCGCAGCCCCATCAGCAGGTATTCGTCGCCTTGCGATTCCTCGCTCAGCCGCTCGTCCTCGACCAGGGCGTGGCCTTCAGCTTCGACCCGCTCCAGCCAGATTTCCGGTCGCTTCTCGGTCGAATGCGCCATGCGGCCCTGCGTCGTCACCAGCCTGCCATGGGCGCCGGGGCCGACGCCGGCATATTCGCCATAGTGCCAATAGACGAGGTTGTGGCGGCATTCCGCGCCCGGCCGCGCGTGGTTCGAGATCTCGTAGACCGGCAGGCCGTGCTTGGCTGTCACCTCTTGCGTGATCTCGTAGAGCGCCGCGCCGGCATCATGGTCGGGAATCGCGAGCTTGCCGGCCCGGAACAGCCGCTCGAAGGCCGTGCCCGGCTCGATGGTGAGCTGGTAGAGCGAGAGGTGCTCGGCCGCATGGCTGATCGCCAGCTCCAGCTCGGCGCGCCAGAGCGCGGGCGTCTGCATCGGCGAACGGGCGTAGATCAGGTCGAAGGAATAGCGCTCGAAATATTTCCGCGCGATCGCGACCGCCGCCAGCGCTTCCTCGGCGGAGTGCATGCGGCCGAGCGCCTTGAGATCGGAGTCGTTCAGCGCCTGCACGCCGAGCGAGACGCGGTTGACGCCGGCAGCCCTGAAGTCGCGGAAGCGCCCGGCCTCGACGCTGGTCGGGTTCGCCTCCAGCGTCACTTCGCACTTCGGATCGACTGCCCAGTGCTCCCCGATCGCATCGAGGATCGCGCCGACCGTGCGGCCTTCCATGAGCGAGGGCGTGCCGCCGCCGAAGAAGATCGAGGAGACCGTGCGGCCGGGCACCAGCGCGGCGCGATGCGCGATCTCGCGGCGGAAGGCTGCGATGTAACGGGCCTGGTCCGGCGGTTGCAGCCGGACATGGCTGTTGAAGTCGCAATAGGGGCATTTGGCCAGGCAGAACGGCCAGTGCACATAGACGGCGAAGCCCGCATCTGTTGTCGGATGCGGGGCGGTGGGCCGCTCCGCAAGGGCGGCCGCGGTGCTCATGCCGGTTTCCTCAGGCAGGCGGCGGCAAGGACATGGAAGGCGCGCGCCCGGTGGGACAGGCCGGGGGAGCCATCGGCCGGGATGCCGTGCTTCTCGGCCGCTGTCATCTCGCCGAAGGTCTTCGCGTGCCCGTCAGGCAGGAAGATCGGGTCGTAGCCGAAGCCGCCCGCGCCACGGACCTCATGAGTGATCGTGCCGAAGACGCGGCCCTCGAACAGCTCCTGATGGCCGTCCGGCCAGGCGATCACCAGCGCCGAAACGAAATGCGCCCCGCGCTTGTCGGGCGTGGCGGCGCCGCGCTTGGCCAGTTCGATCTGCACGCGCGCGATCGCGGGGGCGAAATCCTTGCCCGGACCGGCCCAATTGGCAGAGAACAGGCCGGGTGCACCGTCGAGCGCGTCGATGCAGACGCCCGAGTCGTCGGAGAGCGCAGGCAGGCCGCTCGCCCTGGTCGCGGCGACCGCCTTGATCGCCGCATTCTCCGAGAACATGGTGCCGTCCTCGACCGGCTCGGGCAGGCCGAGCTCCCCGGCCGAGACGAGCTCGATGCCGTAGGGAGCCAGAAGCTGTCGCATCTCGCGCAGCTTGCCCTGGTTGTGGGTCGCGATCACGACCTTGCCGGTGAGGAGGCGGTGCTGGCTCATCGTCAGGCCACAGCCGCCTTCTGGAGGGCGACCAGCTTGGAAACGCCGCCCTTGGCGAGCTTGAGCAGCGAAAGCAGCTCCTCCTCCGAGAACGGCGCGCCTTCCGCCGTACCCTGCACCTCGACGAGGCCGCCCGTGCCGGTGATGACGAAATTCGCGTCGGTCTGCGCGCCGGAATCCTCGACATAGTCGAGGTCGATCACCGGCTGGCCGGCGACGATGCCGCAGGAGACGGCGGCGACATGGTCCTTCAGCGGGTTGGTGCCCTTGAGGAGCCCGCGGCCTTCCATCCATTTCAACGCGTCGTGCAGCGCCACCCAGGCGCCGGTGATCGACGCCGTCCGGGTGCCGCCATCGGCCTGCAGCACGTCGCAGTCGACGACGATCTGGCGCTCGCCGATCGCGGTCAGGTCGACGACGGCGCGAAGCGAGCGCCCGACCAGTCGCTGGATCTCCTGCGTGCGGCCAGAGGGTTTGCCGGAGGTAACCTCGCGGCGCGTGCGCTCATGCGTTGCGCGCGGCAGCATCGAATACTCGGCGGTGACCCAGCCCTTGCCGGTGCCGCGCAGCCACGGCGGGCCCTTTTCCTCGACGGTGGCGGCGCAGAGCACCTTGGTCTCGCCGAACGTCACCATGCAGGAGCCCTCGGCATAGCGCACCACGCCGCGTTCGAGCGTGACCTTGCGCATCTCGTCGGCGGCGCGTTTGGAGGGTCGCATGAAATGATCCTGTCTTGCGGAGAAGTGGCGGCTTTTAGGCTCTCCCGCCCGGTACGGCAAGGCAGGGGGGCTTTCTACCCCTTGATCCATGCGCATCGCGTGACGACAATAGGACAGAGGAACGGTTCGCCCGTAAAGGTTCATGAGCGCCCACACGCCCCGCCCCGAGACGATAAGCAGCCTGGTCGAGACCGATCAGCGCTCGCGCGAGATATTCCGCCAGATCGTCGACGGCTTTCTGACGACCGGCGAGCCTGTCGGCTCGCGCAACATCGCGCGCCTGCTGCCGATGTCGCTCTCGCCGGCGACGGTGCGCAACGTCATGACCGATCTGGAGCTGGCCGGGCTGATCTACGCGCCGCACACCTCTGCGGGGCGCCTTCCTACGGAACGAGGCCTGCGCTTCTTCGTCGATGCGATGATGGAGGTCGGCAACCTCACCTCCGACGAGCGCAAGCGCATCGAGGCACAGATCAGGGCTGCCGCAACCAACCGCAGCCTCGACCAGACGCTGACCGAGGCCTCGGCGCTGCTCTCCGGCCTGTCGCGCGGCGCTGGTGTCGTCGTCACCACCAAGGCTGATCCAAGGCTCAAGCACATCGAGTTCGTCCGGCTCGATCCCGCCCGTGCGCTGGTCGTGCTCGTCGCGGAGGACGGCACGGTCGAGAACCGCCTGCTGGCGCTGCCGCCCGGCCTGCCGGCTTCGGCGCTGAGCGAGGCCGCGAACTTCCTCAACGCGCGTATCATCGGCAAGACGCTCGCCGAATTGCGCGGCGAGATCGCGACCCAGCGCACGCAGATGGAGCGCGAGCTCGATGCGCTGACCGCCCGGCTGGTCGAGAACGGCATCGCCACTTCGTCGGGCCCGAGCAGCGACCGGCACCTGATCGTCCGCGGCCAGGCGAACCTGCTCGAGGACCTGAAGGCGCAGGAGGACCTCGAGCGCATCCGCCTGCTCTTCGGCGATCTCGAGACCCAGACCGACGTGATCGATCTTCTGTCGCGAGCGGAGGATGGCGACGGCGTGCGCATCTTCATCGGCTCGGAGAACAAGCTGTTCTCGATGTCGGGCTCCTCGATGGTGGCGGCCCCCTTCCGCGATGCCGAGCAGCGCATCGTCGGCGTCGTCGGCATCATCGGCCCGACGCGTCTGAACTATGCCCGCATCGTCCCGATGGTCGACTACACCGCCAAGGTGGTCGGCAGCCTGCTCGACGGCGAACGCTGACGCGCAGCATCTGTCTGAGGAAGTACGCCGTTGTTCCGGGCGTGGCCCGCAAGCCATCGAAGAAAACCGGAACGCCGCCAGGGCTTCCGGATCGGCGCGGTTTCGCCGCTCGCCCGGGATGACGACGCGTTTCCATCTTGAAGAATTTGGCTTCCGTCGCGGATGAGGCTATCTCCGCGCGAAAGCGCCCCCGAATCCACAAGAGCCAAAGCCCATGTCAGACCAGCTTCCCGACCGCCTCTCCGTCAACCCGGACAGCCCGTTTTACGACGCCGAGGTGCTGGCGCGCGACATCGGCATCCGTTTCAAGGGCGTCGAGAAGACCAATGTCGAGGAATATTGCGTCTCCGAAGGCTGGGTGAAGGTCGCGGCCGGCAACGCCAAGGATCGCTTCGGCCGCCCGATGACGATCACGCTGAAGGGCCCTGTCGAGCCCTATATCCGCGGCGAGGCTCAGGCCGAAGGCTGATCGCGGCCTTCTGCAGGGCTGCGGAAACGAGGCGCCGGGCAGTGGCCGGTGCACTGCCGGGCCTCTGTCGTTAACGCAGTTGCCGCTGCGGCATTGCGTCGGGGAGGCGCATATGCATTGATCATGCAACCATAAGTTGTGTGAGGTGCGCATGTTGGCTCCGTGGTGGCTGATCGCGAATACCCTCCGGGGCATCACCGAATACAAGGGCGCAGCAGCGGAACCGCGGATTTTGGAGATGTTCCGCCTGTCGGGACACGGCCAGGTCCGCAGCGACGAGCACGCGTGGTGTGCGGCTTTCGCCGGCGCCTGCCTCGTGCTTTCCGGCTACTCCTCGAGCCGCTCGCTGATGGCCCGCAGCTATCTCAACCTCGGCGTGAAGCTCGAAGAGCCACGCGAAGGTTGCATCGTCGTCCTCTCTCGCAACGAGGCGAACAGCTCTTATGGCCATGTCGGCTTCTTCCTGCGCGAGGATGATGAGCACCTGTTCGTGCTCGGCGGCAATCAGGGGGACAGCGTCAAGGTCTCCAGCTATCCGAAATCCCGGCTGCTTGGTTATCGTTGGCCAACCGAGCGCGCTCCGGTTGCGACCAGCGGCCTCTTGCCGAATATCTTGCAGCTCGGCGTACCGGACGATCAGATCACGACGGATGCGCTGGAGGATGAGCAGCGCGGGGTGCTTGGCGCGATCGATGGCGGGCAAGGCCTCCTTGAATTCTTGCCGCTCCGCCCCGGCGCAAATCCCGATTCCGTCGATCAGATCAAGGCCGTTCAGGGGCTCCTGAACGATCAGGGCTATCCGGCCGGGAGGGACGACGGCGACTACGGGCTGCGGACGATGACGGCCGTCTTCTCGTTCCAGCAGGCCAATGGCATTGCGCCCACCGGCATCGTCGACGCGCGGACCTGGTTCCAGCTTCGCAGGGGCGAACCGATGCCACTCTGGCCGGAGCGGCGCAACGAGACGGCGCGGGATCTGAAGCGGGAGGGCTCCGAGACGATTGCGCTGACCGACCGCGGTCGCTGGCTGGCGCTCGCGACCGCCCTGTTCGGCATATTGGGACTGACCGATGCGCGAACCGACCTTTTCGAGAGGACGGGCCAGTTGGCCACCCGGGCCGAAGCGGCTTCAACGCAGATCGTGCAATCGCCCTCCGTGACGGATTGGGTCATGCCTGCAGCCGTTGCCCAGGAGGCGGGAAGCCCCCTGCCTACGATCTTGCCGGTCCTTCTGGGGGCCAAGGGCGGGGTCTGGCTCGTCTTGATCGGGCTTGCCGTCATGCTCTGGCGCAATGCGCAGGCGACCACCGCCCAGCGTGTCGATGAACACCGCACAGGCGCGAATCTGCGTTTCTGATCGAAGGGGGGAGCCTATGGTCGATTTCACGCAGGACATCGTCAACGAGATCACGCGGCTGGCCCAGACACAGGGGCTGGAGCCCGCCGTGGCTCTCGCCGTCGTCGAGGTCGAGAGCAATGGTCGCGCTTTCGAAGCTGACGGCATCACGCCAGTCTTCCTGTTCGAGAAGCATGTCTTCCATCGGCTGTTGCGCGAGGCCGCGCCGTCTCTCCTGGCGCGGGCGGAAGCGGAAGGCCTCGCCATCCCGAGCTGGCAGCGCTCCTCCCAATATGCCGATCAGGGGCGTGCGGGCCGTCTGGGCTTGCTGCAGCGCGCCCGGGCGATCCACGAGGAGCTCGCCAATCGCTCCGCCTCCTGGGGGCTTGGTCAGATCATGGGCTTCAACGCGGTTGCGCTGGGCTATGCATCGGCCACCGATATGGTCGCGAGCATGGCGACGGGCGCGACCGCGCAGATCGAGGCGATGCTGCACTTCATCGCGGCGAATCCAGCGATGATGCAGGCCTTGCGGAGCCGCGACTGGGCGGGTTTCGCGTATCGCTACAACGGCAAGGGCTACGCTGCGAACCGCTACGACACGCGGCTGGAAACAGCCTACGGGGCCTGGGCCGCGCGGCTACGCATGCCTGGAGCCGTCGCAACGACGCTCTCGCCCTCGGTCACGCGCGGGTGGACCGAGATGGAACGCGTGCAGGAGCATCTGGCCCGCCTGGGCTATCCGGTGGGCAAGATCGACGGCCTCTTCGGTCCAATCACCTCCGGCGCCCTCTTCGCCTTCCAGGTGCAGAACGGCCTGTCGGCGACAGGACAGCCCGACGATGCGACCTTGCTCGCTCTGGCGGGCGGGTTGCCGATGCCTGTCGCGCCGGCGCGCGCGCAGGCGACGCCGGGAGACCTGTATGACGACGGCGTGCCTGCAATCGTGGCCGCCGACAATAACCGCAAGGCCGCCATCGGCGTCGGCGCTGCCGGTATCCTCGGTGGTCTGGGAGCGATGCCCGGTGTCGGCCAGGCGGTCGAAGGCATCTTCAAAACCATGTTCACGCCGGCGTCCGGAGCTGGTGATGTGGCGAAATCTCTCGGCGACCTCGCTGTCGGCGCCCTGCCATATCTCGGGTCCGCCGGCCTCGTGCCGGCTGCGGCCGTCGGGGCCGGGTTGTTTCTGTTTCGCAGCATCGCGGGGATTGCGGAGGAGCGCGTCGCCGACCGCCGCAAAGGCTTCGAGAGGAATTCACCGTCGCGCGCGGTCTTCGCGCCGGTCGAGCACTGGAGGGGATGATGCGAGGCAGATCCATGCGAATGGCGTGCCGCGGCATCGCAGTCTGCGGGGTCGTTTCCGCCGTGATCGGGCCTCTCGCAGCGGCACCCGTCCTTTCGGATCTCAAGGGCGACTGGGTTCTCCTCGCCGAGCGCGAAGGTCATCTCGGCCTGGCCATCGATGTTGTCGGCCAGGAGGTGATGCTGAGGGAAATGATCCGCGTGGGCTATGCCGAATGCATGCTGACAGGCAGCGGCTCCCAGATCGGCGCCACCGCAAGCGCAAAGGTCAACAGCTTCGTCGTTCACTGCAGCGGCAAACGCATGTTCGGCCACCCGCGGGATTGCACGTTCAAAGCCGGCCAATTCGCGGATATCGCCGAGGTCTCCTGCAGTACGGGCAAGCAGGCGGGTCCGACCGTCATGCTGCGCAGGGTGCGCAAGAGCTGACGGCAGGGGCGCTCCGTCAGCGCAGATCCTTGTAGAAGAAGGTCGATCCGCAGTCGGCCCCGCCGGGCATCAGCGCAAAGCGCGGGATCGTGCCGGCCTCCGTCCAGCCGAGGCGGTTGTAGAGCCTGCGCGCCGCGCCGTGTTCGTCGGTGTCGAGCACGAGGAGGTCGCGGCCTTTTTCCCGCGCGATGGCCTCGGCGCGCTGCATCAGCGCCTCGCCGATGCCTTGACGGCGGGCGCGCGAATGCACCAGCACCTTGGCGATCTCGGCCCGGTGCGGCTGGTTCGGTTTGCCGATCAGATGCAACTGCGCCGTGCCGACGATGCCGTCGTCATTCCGCGCGGCCAGCAGAATAACCTGCCCGCTTGCGACGCTGGCCGCGGCATCGCGCCAGAAGCGCTCATAGTCGGCCGAAGTGTTCCAATCCATGAAGCCGACGGAGGCGCCATTGGCGACGCAGTCGCGCAGGATATCGGTGAGCGCGGGGATGGCGGCCTCAGTTGCTTCGGCATCGAGCGTCTCGATGGCGACGGTGAGCGTGGTCGCGTTCATGCGATATGTCCTGGATAGGTGCCGCTTCTGGCGGCGAGGATGACGGCGTAGCGAACGGGTTCGCTGCCCGGATTGCGGTAGATGATCGCGCCGCGCAGATGCATCTGCAGGCAGTCGCCCTCGGCGAGTTCGTGGCGGATCCCTTCGACCGTCAGGTCGAGCCGGCCCTGCAGCACCCAGACCTGCTGATCCAGTGCCGGGGTGCCGGTCGCGTTGTCGAGGCGGACCTCGGCTCCGGCCGGCAACTCGACCTCGACGATCTCGAAGCCCGAGCCCGTTCCGCGCGGTGAGACATTGCGGCGCAGGTAGCCGCTTGCCGGATCGCGCCAGACCGGCTGGGCGCCGCGGCGGATGAGCGGCCCGCTTCCTGCATCCTCTTCCAGCAGCGCCGAGAGCGAGAGGCCGAGCCCCGAGCCGAGCCGGACGAGCAGCGCGGCCGTCGGGCTCGATTCGCCGCGCTCGACGCGCGAGATCATGGCGCGGCTGACGGCACTACGCTCGGCAAGTGCCTCGAGCGTCAGGCCATAGCGCTGGCGGGCCGCTTTCAGCCGCTGCCCGAGCCGCCGGTCGATTTCGGTATCGCTTTCGAACTCCATGAATGGAGAATAAATCTTATATATTGGAATTTGCAAGAGAGATGCGTTTAGGCGCGCCCTGCGACAACGCCTCTGCTACGATCCCGGCTTGGCCCCGGGGGGCATCGCGGGCTCCGGAATTCCACGGTGGACCCCGGATCTCCGCTTCGCTCTGTCCGGAATGACGCGGAGGTTCCGGGAAAAACAACACCCCGGAGCTGCCTTGGAACAGCCCCGCCGCTTGGCGCCAAGCGGCTTCACTGCTATGGCGCGCGCATGAGCACCCGCACCATCGACAATATCCGCAACTTCTCGATCGTCGCGCATATCGACCACGGCAAGTCGACGCTGGCCGATCGGCTGATCCAGCAGACCGGCACGGTCGCCGCCCGCGACATGAGCGAGCAGATTCTCGACTCGATGGATATCGAGAAGGAGCGCGGCATCACCATCAAGGCGCAGACGGTGCGGCTGGATTACCGGGCGAAGGACGGCAAGGATTACGTCCTCAACCTGATGGACACTCCCGGCCACGTCGACTTCGCTTATGAGGTCTCGCGCTCGCTGGCTGCCTGCGAGGGCTCGCTCCTGGTCGTCGATGCGTCGCAGGGCGTCGAGGCGCAGACGCTCGCCAATGTCTATCAGGCGCTCGACGCCGGCCATGAGATCGTCACCGTCCTCAACAAGATCGACCTGCCGGCTGCCGATCCCGAGCGGATCAAGGAGCAGATCGAGGACGTGATCGGGCTCGATGCCTCCGACGCGGTGCCGATCTCGGCCAAGACGGGCCTCAACATCGAGGGCGTGCTGGAAGCCATCGTCGAGAAGCTGCCGGCCCCGAAGGGCGATCCCGAGGCGCCGCTCAAGGCGATGCTGGTCGACAGCTGGTACGATGCCTATCTCGGCGTCGTCGTGCTCGTGCGCATCATCGACGGCGTGCTGAAGAAGGGCATGACCATCCGCATGATGCGCGCCAACGCCTCCTATGGCGTCGACCGCGTCGGCGTGTTCAAGCCCAAGATGCTGGAAGTGAAGCAACTCGGCCCCGGCGAGGTCGGCTTCTTCACCGCCTCGATCAAGGAAGTCGCGGACACCGCCGTCGGCGACACCATCACCGACGAGAAGAAGCCGATCGCCGAGCCGCTGCCGGGCTTCAAGCCGGTGCAACCGGTGGTGTTCTGCGGCATCTTCCCGGTCGATGCCGCCGATTTCGAATTGCTGCGCGGCGCCATGTCGAAGCTGCGGCTGAACGACGCCTCGTTCTCCTACGAGATGGAGACCTCGGCCGCCCTCGGCTTCGGTTTCCGCTGCGGCTTCCTCGGGCTCCTGCATCTGGAGATCATCCAGGAGCGGCTGGAGCGCGAGTTCAACCTCAACCTGATCTCGACCGCGCCCTCCGTCGTCTATCACCTGCGCCTGCGCGACGGCTCGACGCTCGAACTGCACAATCCGGCCGATATGCCTGATGTGATGAAGATCGAGGCGATCGACGAGCCCTGGATCCGTGCCACTATCTTCACCCCTGACGAATATCTCGGCTCCGTGCTGAAGCTCTGCCAGGACCGCCGCGGCCTGCAGATCGACCTCGGTTATGTCGGCTCGCGCGCCAAGGTCGTCTACGATCTGCCGCTCAACGAAGTGGTGTTCGACTTCTACGACCGCCTGAAGTCGATCTCGAAGGGCTATGCCTCCTTCGACTACCAGATCACCGATTACCGCGAGGGCGACCTCGTCCGCATGTCGGTCCTGGTCAATGCCGAGCCTGTCGACGCGCTCTCGATGCTGGTCCACCGTACGCGGGCCGAGTCGCGCGGTCGCGCCATGTGCGAGAAGCTCAAGGAGCTGATTCCGCCGCACATGTTCCAGATTCCGGTGCAGGCGGCGATCGGCGGAAAGATCATCGCTCGCGAGACCATCCGGGCGCTGCGCAAGGACGTCACCGCCAAGTGCTATGGCGGCGACGCCACCCGCAAGCGCAAGCTTCTGGAGAAGCAGAAGGAAGGCAAGAAGAAGATGCGGCAGTTCGGCAAGGTCGAAATCCCGCAGGAGGCCTTCATCGCCGCCCTCAAGATGGACGACTGAGCGGGCGAGACCCCAAACATCCGTCCTTTCAGAATGGGGGGCGGTCATCCCGGACAAGCCGCGCCAGCGGCGCCGATCCGGGATCCATGCCTGGACCGTTCCGGAATGGATCCCGGGTCTGCGCTTCGCTCCGCCCGGGACGCCGCCCAGGATTGCGCTCGATCAGAGCATCTCCGCGCTGAGCGTCGCCTGCCAATGGGCGAGGCGCTCCTTCAGCACGCGATCCCGCACATAGACGATATCCTCGTCCTCCAGCCTTTCGAGCGCCTCGAACTGGAAGGCCTCGGGGCCCAGCGCATTCCATGCCGCCTGCAAACTGCGCTGCCGGTGATTGCCGTGGCGCAGCGTGAAGCGCAGGCGGTTCTCGATCGTCGCGAGATCGGGCGCGCGGCCGACCCAGCTCTGGCCGCTCGCCTCGCAGCGGAAGGCATAGATGCCCGCCACCGATTTCCGTTCCTTGTAGGCGGCCGTTGCCGCCTTTCTATCCGCGATCTGCATCGGTCCAACCCATCCTGTTCGACGGGTGCTAAATAATACCCGGATTTTAATAAGGCAATATTTTATCCGGGTATTTTATGTTCTGCGGCATTTTTCGATGAACAATGGCGCTGCTGACGCGTTGTTTTCTCGAATCCACTCTCAAACGAGGAGGTCCCGATGGACTGGAACCGCGTCGAAGGAAACTGGAAGCAGCTCAAGGGCAAGGTGAAGGAGCAGTGGGGCAAGCTGACCGATGACGATCTCGACGTCATCGCCGGCAAGCGCGACCAGCTCGAAGGCAAGATCCAGGAGCGCTACGGCCTCGCCAAGGACAACGCCCGCAGCGATGTCGACGCCTGGTACGGCCGACAGACCTGGCAGTAATCAGGCAGCCGCGGATCGGTGGTGACGAAGTAAGGAGCCCCGGCGTCCCGCGCCGGGGCTCTTCGACGTTTGGCGCCTTGATCGCCGCCGGTAACCGGCCGAGACTTAGCCGTGTTCGAAACGGGATGCCGGATGTTCGAGGATCTCTCAGGAAGGAGCGCCCTGGTGACGGGAGCCTCCGGTGGGCTGGGGCTGCATTTCGCCAAGCTGCTCGCGCGCCATGGCGTCGAGGTTACGCTCGCCGCGCGCCGGCAATCTGCGCTGGATCAGGCATGTGGCGAGATCGCTGCCGCGGGCGGCACTGCGCAAAACATTCTGCTGGATGTCGGCGATGCCACTTCCATCACCGATGCGCTCGCCGGCCGGCATTTCGACATCCTGGTCAACAATGCAGGTGTCAGCGGCGCCGGTCCGGCGGCCGACCTTTCCGAAGCGGATTGGGATGCGGTGCTCGACACCAATCTCAAGGGCGTCTTCCTCGTCGCCCAGGCCGTGGCGCGCGGCATGCGCGAAGCCGGGCGCGGCGGAGCCATCGTCAACATCGCTTCGATCCTCGGCCATCGCGTCGCCGGCGGCGTCAGCGCCTATGCGGCCTCGAAGGCGGGCGTCATCCAGCTCACCAAGGCCCTGGCGCTCGAATGGGCACGCGACGGCATTCGCGTGAACGCCCTTTGCCCCGGTTATATCGAGACCGACATCAACCGCGATTTCTTCGCGACTGAAGCCGGTCTGAACTTGATCAAGCGCATCCCGCAGCGAAGGCTGGGCAAGCCGGAGGAGCTCGACGGCGCCCTTCTGCTGCTCGCCTCGACCGCCGGCAGCTACATCACCGGCGCGACCATCGAAGTCGATGGCGGCCATCTCGTTTCGTCTCTGTGAGAACGGCCATGGATTTCGAGATTTCTGCCCGCATCGAGGATTATCGCGCCCGCATCGCCGCATTCGTCGAGCGCGAAATCATGCCGCTCGAAGCGGATCGGGCTTCCTATGACGCGCATGGCAACATCGCGCTGCCCCTGCTGGAGACCGTGCGCGCCAAGGCCCGTGCGGCTGGGCTCTGGTGCCTGCAGCTCAAGCCGGAAACCGGCGGGGCCGGGCTTGGCAAAATGGGCATGGCGGTCGCCTATGAGGAGATGAACCGCTCGATCTTCGGCCCCGTCGTCTTCAACTCGGCGGCGCCGGATGACGGCAACATGATGGTGCTGGAGGCGCTCGGAACCCCCGATCAGAAGGAGCGCTGGCTGAAGCCCATCGTCGAGGGCAAGGTCCGCTCGGCCTTCGCCATGACCGAGCCCCACCCCGGCGGCGGCTCCGACCCTTCGATGATCCTGACCAAAGCCGAACGGCGGGGCGACACGTACATTGTTAGCGGCCGCAAATGGTTCATTACGGGGGCGGAGGAGGCGAAGCACTTCATCCTGGTCGCCCGCACCTCGGACGATCCGCGCAGCGGCCTCACCGCCTTCCTCTTCCATGCCGACCAGCCGGGCTGGCGCATCCTGCGCCGCATCGAGATTATGGGGCCGGAGGAGCATGGCGGCCATTGCGAGCTGGAATTCGACGGCCTGGAGATTCCGGTCGAGGATGTGCTCGGCGGCGAAGGCAGGGGCATGAAGGTGACGCAGGTCCGCCTTGGCCCGGCCCGCCTGACGCATTGCATGCGCTGGCTTGGCCTCTCCAGGCGCTGCGTCGAGATCGCGCAGGCCTATGCCGCCGAGCGCTACGGCTTCGGCCAGCGCCTCGCCGATCGCGAGAGCATTCAGCTCAAGCTCGGCGACCTCGCCATGCGCATCGAGATCGGCCGCATGCTGGTGATGAAGGCGGCCTGGGAGCTCGATCGTGGCGGCTTCGCCCGCAAGGAGGTCTCGATGGCCAAGGTCCAGGTTGCGAATGTCCTGCACGATGCCGCCGATGTCGCCATCCAGATCAACGGTGCCCGCGGCTATTCCAAGGATACCGTGCTGGAGTGGATCTACCGCTACGCCCGCCAGGCGCGGCTGGTCGACGGCGCAGATGAAGTCCACAAGATGGTGCTGAACGGCTTCCTGACCGAGGAAGGCCGCGATTTCTGGCGCTGGCCCGTCGCCGGGCAGGCACAAGGCTGAGGCGTCGCGATGACCGGGCAGGGCGGCGAGGCTCCAAGCGGCAAGGCCGATTTCGACCCCGCCGCGCTGGCGGGTTTCCTGGACGAACGCTTCGGTCCGGGTGCTCTCTCGATCGAGCGGATCGGCGGAGGCCAATCCAATCCGACCTATTTCGTCGATCATGGCGGGAAGCGGCTGGTGCTGCGCAAGCAGCCGGCGGGTCCGATCCTGCGCGGCGCCCATGCGATCGACCGCGAGTTCCGTGTTCTTGAAGCGCTGGCGCAAACGAATGTGCCGGTGCCCCGCGCGGTGCTCTTCCATGCCGAACCCGAGCCGCTTGGCACGCCCTTCTATCTGATGGAGCGGCTCGATGGCCGCGTCTTCCATGATTGCGCCTTGCCCGGCCTCGCGCCGGCCGAGCGCCACGGCCTCTATCTCGGCATGGCCGAGGCCCTGGCGAAGCTCCACTCCGTCAGGCCCGACGCGGTCGGTCTCGGCGACTTCGGCCGACCGGGAAATTATTTCGAGCGCCAGATCGCGCGTTGGACCAGGCAACTGCGGGAATCGCCGGGCGAACCGATCCCTGAATTGGAGGCCGCCGCCGATTGGCTACCGGCGCATCTCCCTCCCGATGACGGTCAGGTCTCGATCGCCCACGGCGATTTCCGGCTCGGCAACCTGCTTTTTCACCCCGAGAAGCCCGAGGTGATCGGCATCCTCGACTGGGAGTTGTCGACGCTCGGCCATCCGCTTGCCGATCTCGGCTATTGCGCCATGCCCTGGCATACGGCGCCCGACGAATATGGCGGCATCCTCGGCCTCGACCGGGCCGCGCTCGGCATTCCCACAGAGGCCGAGTTTCTCGCGCATTATTATGCCCATGCCGTGCCGACGGCGCCGCTCACGCGCTTTCATCTCGCCTTCGCGCTGTTTCGTTTCGCCGTGATTTTCGTCGGCATTGCCGATCGCGTCAGGGCGGGCACGGCTGCGGCTGCCAACGCTGCGGAGTTAGCGCCACTGGGGCGACGCTTCGCCGTGCGGGCGCTCGAAGCCATGGACGGTCCCGACAAGCTGCTCTGATCGGGTGCCGCGTGTTCAGATCGTGTCGGAGGCGAGGCGGGGGGTGGTGTTGCTCGCACTCTCGTCCTTCAATGCGACGCCGGAGAGCCCGCGCGCGAACGAGGCCTCCACCAGCCAGGCAGCGCGTGCTGCGGCTTCGGCTGGCGCCAGACCTGCGCCATGGATGTTCGAGACGCAGTTGCGCTCGCCATCGTTGCGCCCGGGGCGCGGGGCGTAGGTGATGTAGAGCCCCAGGCTGTCGGGGCAGGACAGGCCCGGCCGTTCGCCGATCAGCAGCAGCGTCAGCCTTGCGCCGAAGAGCATGCCGATCTCATCGCCGATGGCCACCCGGCCTTGCGAGACGATGACGGCCGGCGACAGCGACCAGCCGCTGCGCTCCGCGAGCGGCAGGAAAGCTGCGACGAAGCGAGCGGCATGGGCCTGCACGGCCTGTGCCGACAGGCCGTCGGCGATGACGAGCGCGATATCGCAGCCGCCGCTGCCGCCGGACGCGACAGCGGCGTGGCTTTCCGCGGCAAGGCTGCGGCCGAGATCGGGGCGCAGCAGGTACGAGGCGCGCCCGGCCGCCCGGCTGGCGACCTGAAGGGAGGCGAGCCCAAGCGACCGCAGCTCGGCGGCGAGCGCGGCCGTGTCGAGTTCCGCATGGACGGCGTCGCGGGCCTGCGCATGGGCGAGGGCGAAGCGCAGGGTTTCGTGCGTGCCGAGGCCCGATCCGGCACGGCCGATGCCGATGCGCGCTGGCGTCAGTGCGGAAAGGCGCCGCCAGGGATCGGGAGTATTCACGACACCATCTCCGCCAGTGACGTCACGAGGCGCGGTGCACCAGCCTGGGCCAGGAGCCGGCCATCTGTGCCCGTCAGGCCCTGTTCCTGCAGCCAGCGCTCGAACTCGGGCGCGCGCTTCAGGCCGAGCAGGTCGCGAATGTAGAGTTGGTCGTGGAAAGAGGTCGACTGATAGTTCAGCATCACGTCGTCGGCGCCCGGCACGCCCATCACGTAGGTGACTCCGGCCGTCGCAAGCAGCGTCAGCAGGGCGTCCATATCGTCCTGATCGGCTTCCGCATGGTTGGTGTAACAGACGTCGCAGCCCAGCGGCAGGCCCATCAGCTTGCCGCAGAAATGGTCCTCTAAGCCCGCGCGGGTGATCTGCTTGCCGTCATAGAGATATTCCGGCCCGATGAAGCCGACGACGGTGTTGACCAGCAGCGGGTCGAAGGCCCGGCAGACCGCATAGGCGCGCGCCTCCAGCGTCTGCTGGTCGACGCCGTGATGGGCCTCCGCGGAGAGCGCCGAGCCCTGGCCGGTCTCAAAATACATCAGGTTTTGCCCGAGCGCGCCGCGCTTCAGCGAGAGCCCGGCCTCGTAGCCTTCACGCAGCACGGAAAGATCGATGCCGAAGGAGCGATTGGCCGCCTCAGTGCCGGCGACGGACTGGAAGACGAGGTCGACCGGCGCGCCACGCGCGATCAGCTCGATCGATGAGGTGACATGGGTGAGCACGCAGCCCTGCGTCGGGATGGCGTAGCGCTGGATCACCTCGTCGAGCAACTTGAGCAGGTCCGAGAGCACGCTGAGATTGTCGGAGACCGGGTTGATGCCGATCACGGCATCGCCGCAGCCATAGGAGAGCCCGTCGATGATCGAGGCGGCGATGCCGCGCGGATCGTCGGCAGGGTGGTTCGGTTGCAGGCGCACGGCCATGGTGCCGGGCAGGCCGAGCGTGTTGCGGAAGCGGGTCACCACGCGACATTTCCGCGCCACGGCGATCAGGTCCTGCAGGCGCATGATCTTCGAGACGGCGGCTGCCATTTCAGGCGTGACGCCCCTGGCGAGCCGGGCCAGCGCTTCGCTCGACGCCTCGTCCGAAAGCAGCCAGTCGCGGAAGCCGCCGACCGTCAGGCCCGCGACCGGCGCAAAGGCCGCCGCGTCATGCGTGTCGAGGATCAGGCGGGTGATCTCGTCGATCTCGTAGGGAATCAGCGCGTCGGTGAGGAAGGTCTTGAGCGGCAGATCGGCCAGCGTCATCCGGGCTGCCACGGCCTCCTCCGCCGAGGCGGCCGCAAGTCCCGCGAGTTGATCGCCCGAGCGCGGCGGTGTGGCCTTGGCCATGAGGTCGCGCAGGTCTTCGAAGACATAGCTCCGCAAGCCGATGACATGGCGGTAGGCCACGGACCCTATCCTTTCCGCTGCTGCCGGCTTGTGGGCCGACCATTGTCGATGTGATTTCGAGCACAATTCATGCCGTGCGGCAAAGGCTCATCGCACCTCGGCGCGGCAAGCATGGAGCTCTGGTCTTCGGTGAGCGCGGGATGTTTTTCGAACCTAATGTTCCGCGATCGGATGTTGTCCGTTTACAAGAAAACTGCAGTATTCATTTCTTTAGAATAATTAAAATATGCAGATTTGCTTTGTCTACTGCCGGAGGATTGTGTTAGCGCGAAGCGCTTTTCTCGATCCGGTCGGCTATCATGTTCGCTCTGTCCCGCCTGACGCGCCTTCTTCCTGCTGCCGCATTGGCTTTGGCGGTGTTCTCCGCACCGTCCGCCCGCGCCGAGACGATCGAGGTCACTGATCTCGCCGGGCGCGTCGTCAACGTCACGCGCGATCCGTCGAAGATCGTGCTGAGCGAGGGCCGCCAGCTCTACACGCTGGCGATGCTGGACCGCGACGACCCGTTCAAGCGCGTCGTCGGCTGGGGCAACGACCTGATCCAGAACGATCCCGGTGCCTGGCAGAAATATCTGGCGAAGTTCCCGAAGGCGAAGGACGTCGCCGACATGGGCAACCCCTATGCCGCCGATGTCAGCATGGAGAAGATCGCCGCGCTCGGCACCGAGGTCTACATCCTCGACCTCTCCAACTACTTCAAGGCGCAGGAGACGGGCCTGCTCGGCAAGCTCGAGAAGGCCGGCATCGCCACGATCTTCGTCGATTTCCGCCAGGATCCGACCCAGAACGTGCTGCCGAGCGTGCAGCTGCTGGGCCGCGTCCTCGGCCGCGAGAAGGAGGCGGCCGCCTTCACCGACTATTATCTCCGCCAGACCCGCCGCATCTATGCGCGTGTCGGCTCCATCCCCGACAAGAAGAAGCCGATGGTTTTCGTCGAGCGGGCTGCCGGGCTCCTGCCCTGCTGCGCCACCTTCGGTCCCTTCAACTTCGGCCGCTTCATCGAGGAAGCCGGCGGGCGCAACTGGGGCAGCCAGTACTTCTCAGCTTTCCAGGCCGAAGCCGCGCAGGAGAAGGTGCTCACCGACAACCCGGATGTCTATTTCCTGACGGGCGCCAACTGGTACGGCAGCAATCCCGGAAGCAATGCCGTCAGCCTCGGCTATGACGCCACCCCCGAGAAGGTGCAGAAGGAAATGTCGGCGCTGATGCAGCGGCCTGGCTTCCAGCAGCTCAAGGCAGTGCAGGGCAAGAAGGTGATGGCCTTCTACCACCAGTTCTACGACGCGCCCTATTACTTCGTCGCCGAGCTCGCCATGGCCAAGGAGCTCTATCCGGACCTGTTCAAGGACATCGATCCGGAGGCGGTGTTCAAGGAATTCCATGAGAAATTCCTGCCGATCTCCTATTCCGGCGTCTTCTGGGCCAAGCTCCAATGATCGCGGCCTGAAGCGATGACGGCAGTCCTGCCCGTGGCGGCGACCGCGACCGCGGATTACCGCAAGCGCAACGCGAAGCGCCTGAAGCTCGTTCTGCTCGGCGTGCTGGTGTTGCTCTTTGCGGTGGCGCTCGACGTCTCGATCGGGCCCGGCAACCTGCCGCTCGCCGATGTGCTGCGCACGCTCGTCGACCCGCAATCGGCCTCGCCGCGATTGTCCGTCATCGTCTGGGATCTGCGCCTGCCGATCGCGCTGATGGCGCTCGCCGTCGGCGCCATGCTCGGCCTGAGCGGGGCGGGCATGCAGACCATCCTCGCCAATCCGCTGGCCGATCCCTTCACGCTCGGGGTCTCCGCCGCGGCGACGGTTGGCGCCTCCGTGGCGATCGTCTTCGGCTGGAGCGTCGTGCCCGGCGCCGGCCCCTTCATCGTCACGGCGAATGCCTTCGTCTTCGCACTCTCCGCTTCGCTCGTGCTGTTCTTCATGACCAAGCTGCGCGGCGTCAGCGCCGAGACGATGATCCTGGTCGGCATCGCGCTGCTCTTCACCTGCAACGCCTTCACGGCACTGCTGCAGTACCGCTCGAATGAGGTCCAGCTTACCCAGATCGTGTTCTGGACGCTGGGCAGCCTCGCCCGCGCCACCTGGGGCAAGGTCGGTGTCGCAGCGCTGCTGATCGCGCTGGCGTTGCCCTTCTTCCTGATGCGCGGCTGGGCGCTCACCGCGCTCCGGCTCGGCGACGACCGGGCGGAGAGCCTCGGCGTCCGCGTCGATCGGCTGCGGCTGGAGATCCTGATCGCGACATCGCTGCTGGCCGCCGTTTCGGTCTCCTTCGTCGGCGGCATCGGCTTCATCGGGCTCGTCGGGCCGCATATCGCGCGGCTCCTGGTCGGGGAGGACCAGCGCTTTTTCCTGCCCGTCGCGACGATCGCGAGCGCGGTCCTGCTTTCGCTCGCCTCCAGCGTGTCGAAGGCGATCACGCCCGGCGTGATCTATCCGATCGGCATCATCACAGCGCTGATCGGCGTGCCTTTCTTCTTCAGCTTGGTCATGTCGATCCGCAACAGGGGAGCCTGAGCCGTGGCGCTGCTCATCCGCGATCTCGATTTCCGCTATGGCGCCACGCCCGTGCTGCAAGGGCTCGGCACCGGCGAGTTGCCACGCGGCGAACTGGCCGCATTGGTCGGTCCGAACGGCTCGGGCAAGTCGACGCTGTTCCGCTGCGCGGCTGGCCTGCTTGCCCCGCAGGCAGGCATGGTCAAGCTCGATGATCGCGATCTGGCGATGGTTCCGGCACGGGAACGTGCGCGCAAGGTCTTCTATCTCGCGCAGAATACCGAGGCGCGCGTCGCGCTGTCGGTCTTCGACATCATCCTGCTCGCCCGCAAGAGCCTGCATCGCGGGTTTGCTCTCGCGGCCTCCTCCGAGGACATGCGCGCCGTCGAGGCGGTGATTGCGGAGCTGGGTCTCGCTCCCTTCGCCTCGCGTGACATCGCCACGCTCTCCGGAGGCCAACGCCAGCTTGCGGCGATCGGCCAGGCGCTGGTGCGCGAGCCCGACGTGCTGCTGCTCGACGAGCCGACGAGCGCGCTCGATGTCCGCCGTCAGCTCGACGTCATGGCGACGATTCGCGAGGCGACCCGCAGGCGCGGCATCGTCACCGTCGTGGCCATCCACGATCTCTCGCTCGCGGCACGCTTTGCCGACCGTGTCCTCGTCATGAATGGCGGGCGCATCGCCCAGGCCGGCGCGCCGGTCGAGGTGCTTGCGCATCCGGCGGTTTCGGAGACATATGCCGTGGGTGTGCATCTGGAGCATTCGGCCCGCGGCACGCTTCTGGTCGAGCCCTATATCCAGGTCCATTGAGCCATGTCCGCTCCCGCTTCGCACGACAATTTCACCCTGAAGGAAGAGATCCGGGCCTATTGGTCGTCGCGTGCCGAGAGCTTCGATCTCTCCTTCGGCCATGCGATCAAATCCGACCGGGAGCTGCAGGCGTTCCAGCGCCTGATTCGCGATTCCTTCGGCCCGGCACCGCTCGATGTGCTCGACCTCGCCTGCGGCACCGGGGAAATCACCCGCGCGCTGCTCTCGCTCAAGCACCGCGTCACGGCGCTCGACTTCTCCGAGGCGATGCTGGAGCGCGCCCGCGCCAAGCATGGCAAGGCGGCACGCTTCCGGCTCGGCGATGCCGAGCATCTGCTCGACGACGAGGCCAGCTATGATGCGGCGATCACCCGCCATCTCGTCTGGACGCTGACCGATCCGGAAGCGGCTCTGAGCGAGTGGTTCCGCGTCCTGCGCCCCGGTGGCCGCCTGCTGGTGATCGACGGTGACTGGGTGAACCGCACGCGCTGGCAGGCGCTGGTCAATCGCTTCGGCAACTGGCTGCGCGACAGGCGCGGTGCGCCCGTCCATCAGATCGATGCGGACACCCATGCCTCGATCACCAAGCGCTTCTACTTCAAGGATGGTCTTAGCCGGCAGCGTCTCGAGGATATGCTGAAGGCTGCAGGCTTCGTCGATATCGTGCCGGCTGACTATATCCAGGTCGTTCGCGAGCAGCAGAGGGCCGCCCCGCTGCACGACGCGATCCGGCTGGCTTCCTCGACCCGTTTCGCCCTGCTTGCCCGAAAGCCTCCCGCATGACTGCAAAGCCCGACTGGGATGCCGCGCAATATCTGCGCTTCGAGGACGAGCGGACACGCCCCTCGATCGACCTCCTCGCCCGCGTGCCGCTTAGCGCTCCACAGCGCTGCATCGATCTCGGCTGCGGCCCCGGCAACAGCACCGAACTGGTCGCGCAGCGGTTTCCCGATGCCCTTACCCAGGGGCTCGATTCCTCGCCGGACATGCTGGAGAAGGCGCGCAAGCGCCTGCCGGACCTGTCCTTCGTGCTGGGCGATGTCGCGACCTGGTCCGACGCCGCCGGTTACGACCTGGTCTTCGCCAATGCCGTGCTGCAATGGCTGCCCGACCATGAAGGCCTGTTTCCGCGGCTGGCGCGCTCGCTCAAGCCGGGCGGTTGCCTCGCCGTGCAGATGCCGAACAATCTCGCGGAACCTTCGCATGTCGCGATGCGCGAGGTCGCCGCGGAAGGGCCGTGGGCAGAGCGGCTCGCCACCGCCAAGGCGGAGCGCTCTGCAATCGGCTCCTTCGGGGATTACCGCCGCTGGTTGATGGCTGCCGGATGCCGGGTCGACATCTGGCAGACGACCTATGTGCATGCGCTCGCCGGCGTCGAGGCCATCGCCGAATGGTTCAAGAGCACGGGCCTCAAGCCCTATCTCGACCGGCTGACCGCCGAGGAGCGAGAGCCTTTCATGGCGCGCTATCTGGAGCGCATCGCGCCGGCCTATCCGGTCGAGAGCGACGGCAAGGTGCTGCTGCGCTTCCCGCGCCTGTTCATCGTCGCGGTTCGCGAGGGCTGAAGCGCTACGCGCCGAAGGCGGTGCTACCTAGAGATAGGGCGGCGTGCAGGCGCTGACGACGATGCAGCGCTCCGTGCCGATGTTGCGGAAGCGATGCGGAACGCGGCTGTCGAAGAGATAGGCGTCGCCCGGCATCAGCACCTTGATCTGGTCGCCGACGGAGACTTCGAGTTCGCCCGACAGCACCACCCCGCCCTCATGCGAATCGTGCTTCAGCATCGCGATTCCCGTATCGGCGCCGGGCTCGTAGGATTCGTGCAGGATCTGCAGGTTGTGCGCCTGCGCGTCGCCGACCTGGCGGAAGGACATCTGCCCCCGGCTTTCGCCGCCATTGACCTGATGCAGCCGCGAGGTGAGATCGAGCAGGTCCGGGGCCTCGAAGAAGACCTTGTCCTTCGGGGTCCGGGCCTCGTCAAAAAAATTCACCATGCTCATCGGGATGCCGTCGAGGATCTTGCGCAGCGAGGCGACCGACGGGCTGTTCCGATTCTGCTCGATCAGCGAGATCAGGCTATGCGTGACGCCCGAGCGGGCGGCCAGTTCGCGCTGGGAAAGTCCGGCCGCGAGCCTGATTTCCTTCAGCCTTCCGCCGACATCAAAGCTCATCGCTGCTCCGCCTCCCCGTTTCGCGCGCCTTGTCTTTTTTGCGCGTCATGCAGGGCGCGCCTGCTCGACGGCCCTTGCCATGCTCAATATTCTGAGCAATGCTGCCTGAAAGCCAATAAGAAAATTGTGTCATGGGGAACAGGCGGAGTGGAATAGTTTTCGCGATCAGAACGTACCGTCCAGACTAAAATCCCAATCCCCTCCGATAGGGCTGCGTGGAAGCGATATCTCGCTTTCGCGCGACGGTCGATGCTTGCCGAATACTGCCTATTTGCCAATGCCTGCGGCGAGAATTCAACAGAGAAAACAGGGTAAGCAGGGGCGATGACGCAAGCCGAAACCGTTTTGTTGAATGGCCGCATCTTCTGCGGCTTGGCGGAAGGCTTCGCGGAAGCCCTGGCGATCGCTGGCGGCAAGGTGCTGGCGGCGGGATCGGCGGCGGAGATCGCCGCGCTTCAGGGGCCTGGCACCAAGGTCGTCGATCTCGCCGGTCGCGTCGCCATTCCCGGTCTCAACGACGCGCATATGCATCTGCTGCCGCTCGGCCTCGCCATGAGCGAGGTCAATCTGCGCCCCGAGGAAGGCGTCAACAGCATCGGCGAGGTTCTGCGCCGCGTTGCCGCCGCCGCCAAGGGCAAGAAGCCCGGCGAATGGGTGATCGGTCGCGGCTACGACCACAACGAACTCGCCGAGGGGCGTCATCCCACGGCCGAGGAGCTCGACCGTATCGCCCCGGACAATCCCGTCTACATCAAGCGCACTTGCGGCCATGTCGGCGTCGTCAACAGCCGTGCCATGGCGGCTGCAGGCATCGGCCACAACACGCCGAGCCCGGCCGGCGGCCTGATCGAGCGGCGCGACAACAAGCTCACCGGCCTGCTGGCGGAGAGCGCGATGCGGCTGATCGTCGAGGCGATGCCGCAGGCTAGCGTCGCCGAGCTGAAGGCGGCGATCGAGAAGGCCGGGCACTACATGCTCGCGCAGGGCTTCACCAGCGTGATGGATGCAGGCGTCGGCATGGGCGCGGGCATGGCCGAGATCGAGGCCTATGAGGAGCTCGCCCGCGCCGGCACGCTGCCGGTCAGGACCTGGGTCTGCATCTACGGCAATGCCGACGGCATCGGTGACGAGGCTTACGCCGCCGGCTACCGCTTCGGCCGCGAGACCGGCCTGCTGCGCTACGGCGCGATGAAGGTGTTCGGAGACGGTAGCGCCGGCGGCCTGACCGCGGCGATGAGCGAGCCCTACCTCGTCGGCGATCCCGATAACCGCGGCATCTTCATCTATTCCGACGAAGATATGCATCGCTATCTCGCGCATTATCACAAGCTCGGCTACCAGCTCGCCATCCACGCGATCGGCGACGCCGCGATCGAGCAGGTGCTCTCGGGCATCGAAAAAGCCGACAGCGCCGAGCATCCGATCCGCGGGCGGCGCCACCGCATCGAGCATTGCGGCTTCCTGACCGGTGGTCAGCTCGCCCGCATGGCGGCAGCCGGCATCGATCCGGTGCCGCAGCCGGCCTTCATCTACGAGTTCGGCGATCTCTACGTGATCAATCTCGGCGAGGCCCGCGCCGGCGCCTCCTATCCGATGCGCAAATGGCTCGATGGCGGGCTCCATGCCGCGGCGAGCTCGGATGCCCCGGTCTGCGCCACCGACCCGTTCAAGAACCTTTTCACCATGGTCACCCGCCAGACCAAGCGCCACACCGAGATCGGCGGCGCCGAAAAGCTGAGCATGGAAGAGGCGGTGCATGCCTATACGCTGCTCGGCGCCTACACCCAGTTCGCCGAGGACAAGCTCGGCCGTCTTGTCCCCGGACAGCTCGCCGACATCGCTGTGCTCTCGCACGACATCTTCTCGGTTCCGGTCGAGCAGGTCGAGAACGAGGTGCGCTGCGACCTGACGCTGCTCGGCGGCGAGGTCGTCTTCGACCGGCACGGCCAGCTCGCGGCTGCCGCTCAATAAGCCGGGAACCTCTTCATGCTCCGACATACGCTGCAAAGGCTGCTGCTGGTCGTTCCGGTCCTGCTCGGCGTGCTGCTGATCGGCTTCCTGCTGATGCAGGTCGTGCCGACAGATCCGGCGCAGGTGCGCGCCGGCCCGACTGCGACCCAGGATGTCGTTCAGGCCATCCGCCAGGAACTGGGACTCGACCAGCCGCTCTGGAAGCAATTCGTGATCTATATCGGGCGCCTGGCGCAGGGCGATCTTGGCGTTTCCATCATCAACAACGTCCCCGTCGTGCAGGAGCTCGGCAACACCATCGGCCCGACGCTCGAATTGATGTTCGCCTCGCTGGTCTGGGCCATTCCGCTGGGCATGCTGCTCGGCACGCTCGGCGCCTATTTCCGCGGTTCGCTCATTGACCGCGCGATCATGGCGGTCTCGGTCGCCGGCGTCTCGCTGCCGGTCTTCTTCCTCGGCCTCGGGCTGATCTGGCTCTTCGGCTTCAAATATCCGATCCTGCCCTTCACCGGCCGCACCGGTCCGCTCTGGACCTGGGAAGGTATTCAGGGCGTCATCCTGCCGGCACTCACGCTGGGGGGCGTCTTTGTCGGCCCGGTCGCGCGCATGACCCGTACCTCGGTGCTCGACGAGCTCGGCGCCGACCATGTCCGCACCGCCCGCGCCAAGGGGCTGGCTGAATGGGTCGTGTTGATCAGGCACACCTTGCGCAACGCGTTGGTGCCGGTCGTCACCCTGATCGGCCTGCAGATCGGCTTCCTGCTCGGCGGCGCCGTCGTCACGGAAACCGTGTTCTCGTGGCCGGGCATCGGCCGGCTCGCCGTCGGCGCCATCCTGTCGAGCGACCTGCCGATGGCGCAGGGCACGATCATCGTGTTGTCGCTCGGCTTCATCCTGGTCAATCTCGCGGTGGACGTCCTCTACGCCGTGCTCGATCCGCGTGTGAGGGGCGCCTGATGAGTTCCGCCAAAAGCGCTCTCCTGCCCGGTGCCAAGGCGGTGGAAGCCGCCGTGAGCGTCGCCGCCGCCACGCCCGTCCGCCGGAAGACGGTCCTCAGGATGCTGCTGTCCGATGTCGGCGCCTGCATCGCTCTCGGCCTGGTCGTCCTCGCTATCCTCTGTGCGGTGTTCGCCCCCTGGCTCGCCCCGACCGATCCTTACGGCAACGATCTCGCCAACACGTTGAAGCCGCCGGGCGAGGCCGGGCTGCTCGGCACGGACGGGCAGGGGCGCGACATGATCACCCGCCTGCTCTTCGGCCTCAGGACGACGCTGCTCATGGGCGGTGCCTCGGTGATCTTCGGCTGCGTGATCGGTGGCGTGATCGGTTTCGCTGCCGCCTATTACCCGAAGCTCTCGGGCGTCCTGATGCGCCTGATGGACGTGCTGCTGTCCTTTCCGGCCATCCTGTTCGGCCTCGCCATCGCGGCGATCTTCGGCCCCGGGCTGACAGCGGTCATCATCGCGCTTTCGATCGCGACCGTGCCGCTGATGGCGCGCGTCGTGCGCGGTTCGGCGCTGGTGGTGCTGCAGCAGGGCTATATCGAGGCGGCCCGCTCGCTGGGCCTCAGCGATCTGCGCATCATTCTGCGCTACGTTCTGCCGAACTGCCTCTCGGCGATGTTCGTCTTCGTCACCCTGCGCTTCGGCCAGGTCATCCTGCTCGGCGCGGCGCTCTCCTTCCTCGGGCTCGGCGCGCAACCGCCGACCGCCGAGCTGGGAGCCATGGCCGCCGACGGCCGCAACTTCCTGTTTTTCGCGCCGCATGTCTCGGTCCTGCCGAGCCTCGTGATCTTCGCGGTCGTGCTCGCCTTCAACGTCCTCGGCGATGCGCTGCGGGACGCTCTCGATCCGAAGCTGCGGAAGTAAGCCGCTCATACCGCCCAAGAAACGTCAAAAGGGGACCAGCTCGATGACCAAACTCTCCACCCTGCTTCTGGCCGGCGCCGCCGTGGCGACGTTCGCCGCCCTGCCGGCGGTCGCGCAGCAGAAGGCGCCGCTCTCGATCCTGCGCGTGATCGACGCCGACAATTACGACCCGATCCGCACCACCGCCACGGCCGCTGCCGAGGTGCTCTACATGATGGCGGATACGCTGGTGACGGTCGACTTCGACATGAAGACGATCAAGCCGGGTCTCGCCAACAGCTGGACGGTCTCGCCGGACGGCATGACCTACACCTTCAAGCTGCGCAACGACGTCAAGTTCTGCGACGGCCGCCCGATGACGATCGACGACGTCGTCTATTCGCTGAAGCGCTGGACCGACCCCGCCAACAAGTCGCCGGTCTCCTTCCGTGGCGGTCCGGTCAAGGACATCCGCGCCGACGGCGATTCCACGCTGATCTACGAGCTCAAGGAGCCCTACAGCGACCTGCTGTTCCAGATGGCGCTGTCCTTCGCCTCTGTCGTCGACAAGAACACGGTCGAGAAGCTCGGCCCGAACTTCGGCGTGCAGGGCTTCAACGGAACCGGCCCGTATTGCTGGTCGAAATGGACCCCGCGCCAGGAGCTCGTCCTCAAGAAGAACCCGCACTACAGCTGGGGCCCGCCGATCTACAAGGACCCGAAGCCGCAGATCGACGAGATCGTCTGGAAGGTCATTCCCGAGTCGAACACGCTGATGGCCGCGATCCAGGCCAAGCAGGCCGACGTGACCTATTACATGCCCTATATCGCGCTCGACACGATGCAGCGCATCCCGGGCATGACGGTGCAGCGGCAGGAAAACTACATCTACGACATCTTCATGGGCTTCAAGGTCGACAAGCCCGTCTCGAAGGACGCGGCGATCCGCGAAGCGGTCAACATGGCCGTCGACAAGCAGGCCATCGCCAAGGCGATCTTCTTCGGCAAGGGCACCGCGCTGCCTTCGCTGCTCAACCCGGCCGTGCTCGACTACGACAAGGATTCGGCCGGCAAGATGCCCAAGCATGACGCCGCCGGCGCCATCAAGGTGCTGGAAGCGGCCGGCTGGAAGCCGGGCTCCGACGGCATCCGAGAGAAGGACGGCCAGAAGGCGACCTTCGTCGTTTACGGCATCCGCAACGACGTGAACCCGCGCATCTCGGAGGCGATGCAGGCCGATCTGCGCAAGGTCGGCATCGACCTGAAGATCCAGCTCTGGGATGCCACCGTCGCCTGGGGCAAGCTGGCGACGCAGGAATTCGACGCCTTCTACATGTCCTACCCCTATGTGACGGCGACCGAGGCGCTGAACCTCTACTTCGCCAGCCGCCAGGCCCCGACGCCGAACCGGATGAACTGGAAGGACCCGAAGACGGACGAGTTGCTCAAGACTGCGGCGACCGCCGTCGATGCCGACAAGCGCAAGCAGGCGATCGGCGCGGTCCAGACCCAGCTCACCGAGGCGAATGTCTGGGTGCCGCTGGCCTCGCAGCCGCTCTGGGTGGTCGCGGGCGACCGTGTCGAGGGCGCACGCGCCCACGGCATCTACGGCGCGGGCCTCTACAAGGGCCTCGACATCAAGCTGAAGCGCTAAGCTTCCTCAGCGCCGCGTGGCCCAGGCCGCGCGGCGCTTTTTCCATGTCTAACTGCTAGGGAGGAAACGTCATGACGATCACGGTCATCAAGAACGCCGAAATCGTTGTCGCCTGGGACGCGGAAGCCTCCCGGCATGTCTATCTGCACGGAGCCGATGTCGCCTTCGAGGACGGCACGCTGCGCTATGTCGGTGCTCGCTATGAGGGGCAGGCCGACGAGACCGTCGACGGAAGTGGCCGCATGGTCATGCCCGGTCTCGTCAACATCCATTCGCATCCCTCGAGCGAGGCGCTGAACAAGGGCTTCCTCGACGAGCTTGGCTCGCCTGCGCTCTATAATTCCTCGCTCTACGAGTTCATGCCGATCCTGCGGCCGGACGCCGAGGCGGTGCCCGATTGCGTGCAGGTCGCCTACTCTGAACTTTTGCTCTCCGGCGTCACCACGCTCGCCGACATGTCGGTCGCTCATCCCGGCTGGCTGGACCTCGCCGCCGATAGCGGCCTGCGCGTCTGCCTATCGCCGATGTTCCGGTCGGCCCGCTGGTACACCAAGAACGGCCATGTCGTCGAATACGAGTGGGACGAGAAGGCCGGCGTCGCGGCCATGGAGCAGGCTTTCGCGGTCATCGAGCGGGCGCAGAAGCATCCGTCCGGCCGGCTCTTCGCGATGGTCTCTCCTTCGCAGATCGACACCTGCAGCGAGGGCCTGATCAAGGACAGCTATGCTGAAGCGAAGCGTCGCGGCCTGCCCTGGCAGATCCACGCGGCGCAATCGACAGTCGAGTTCCACGAGATCACTCGCCGCCATGGCGTGACGCCGATCCAGTGGCTGGAGAAGCTCGGCGTGCTCGGCAAAACCAGCATCGTCGGCCACGGCATCTTCCTCGACGATTACCCGCGCGTCGCCTGGCACAGCCGGCGCGACCTCGCGCTGCTGGCCGAGACCGGCACGATGGTCGCCCATTGCCCGACGGTCTTCATGCGCCGCGGCATCGCCCTCGACGATTTCGGCCGCTATCGCCGCGCCGGTGTCAGGATCGGCCTGGGCACCGACACCTATCCGCACAACATGCTCGAGGAGATGCGCCATGTCGGCTATGTCGCCCGCATGATGGCGGAGAATCCGCGCACCCTGACCACCACCGACATCTTCGAGGCCGCGACCACGGCCGGCGCCGCCGCGCTCGGCCGCGATGACATCGGGCGCCTGGAAGCGGGCTGCAAGGCCGACCTCGTCATGGTCGACCTCAAGCACCCGATGATGCAGCCGCGCCGCGACCCCGTGCGCAGCATGGTCTATGCCGCCGCAGAGCGCGCCGTCGACCGGGTCTATGTCGACGGCAAGCTCGTCGTGCGCGACGGCACCGTGCTGACGATGGACTATCCCGCTGCGGCGCTGCGGCTCCACGAGGCCCAGAAGCGAACCGAAGCCGCAGCGCCCGGCAATGACTGGGTCAAGCGCCCGGTGACGGACTATTCCCCGCTCACCTTCCCGGTGAAATAAGCGGAACCTCCGCCGTCATGCTCGGGCTTGACCCGAGCATCTCATGAAGGAGAAGTCTCAGAGCCATTTCCTGCAAGAGATTCTCGGGTCTGCGCTTTGCTTCGCCCGAGAATGACGCTCGACAGTGTTCTGGCTTCGGGGCTCTTCGCTGACGCGAAGCCCCGGAATGACACCGCGGTTCCAGGAATTAATCGCGCTCCAAGGCGCATCGCCGCATCGTTAGTCCCTGCGTCACGCCGCCCGCTTTCGGACGAGGTCGCGTGGCGATAGGATGTTGGAATGGTGCAGGTGGATCCGACAGCGCAAGCCGAGGCGGGCTCTTCGAGCCGCAACGGACTCCTGTTGCTCGGCGGCGGCTTCTTTGGCCTGCTGCTGGCCGGGTTGCTGCTGTGGTGGCGCGAGGGGGACCGGCTTTTCACCGACGGGCTCATCGCCGCCATCGTCGCTTGCTTCTAGGCATCGGCCCGAAAAGTGGGAACCGGTTTTCTGAACCAGCCGATGCATGACCATCATCCAAAGCATAGCGGCCACCGCGCCGCTCCGTCGGGAAGCTCTCCGTGAATCGCCGCATCGTCCTGCCCCTCGTCGTGTTCCTTGCCGGTGCGCTTGCGCTGGCGGCTGCCGCGATCCTCACCTTCTCTCCCGGCCGCCAGGGCGGTGGCACCGGCACGGCCAGCGTCGGCGGCCCCTTCACCCTCACGACGCAGGACGGCAAGCCGCTCTCGGACGCCGATCTGCGCGGCTCGCCCTTCCTGGTCTTCTTCGGCTTCACCCATTGCCCGGACGTCTGCCCGACCAAGCTCTTCGAGATTTCCGAGGCGCTGCGCGCCGCTGGTGACGGCGACAAGGCCAAGCAGCTCAAGGCGCTGTTCATCACCGTCGATCCCGAGCGCGACACGCCGGAGACGATGAAGAGCTATCTCGCCTCCTTCGATTCGCGCATCGTCGGCTTGAGCGGCGATCGGCCTGCGGTCGACGCCGTGATCAAAGCCTACCGCGCCTACGCCAAGAAGGTGCCGCTGAAGGACGGGGACTACACGATGGATCACACCGCTTTGGTCTATCTGATGGGCAAGGACGGCAGCTTCATCGGTGCCTTCAACATCGAGCAACCTCCGGCGCAGGCCGCGGCGGAATGGTTGCGGCACTCGTAGCAGGTTTCAACGGGTGCACGCCGGCGTGCCAGCCCGTGCTCGGTCTTGTTCCAGACGAAGCGCCGGTTGAAGTAGTCGTAGAGCGCCATCCAGGCCGCGACCGAGACCAGCGCATAATAGAGCGGTAGCAGCGGCACCAGCAGGAGCAGACCGGGCGAGCCGCGGCGGAGCGCGCCGACGGCCGGCGGCGCGAAGAGTGCGACGCTGCCCAATAGCCAGACGCAGAGCGCGATCGTCGAGGTGACGGTCGCGAGAGCACTCTCCGGCGCGAACAGCGATCCGTCCCAACAGGCGAGCAATGCGGCGACGGCGAAGACTGGATAGCCCAGCGCGGTGGCGACCGTGCCGAAGGCCAGCGACAGGAAGGCGAATGTCGCGCCGATACCCGCTTCGCGCAGGAGCCGGATCGGCTCGCGCGAATGCGTCACCAGCGTCTGGATGTAACCCTTGATCCAGCGCGAGCGCTGCTTGAGCCAGGCCGGGATAGAGAGAGGTGCTTCCTCGCGCGTGATCGACGGCAGATCACCGATGCGATAGCCGGCGCGCACGAGGCGCATGCCGAGATCGGCATCCTCGGTGACGTTCCAGGCATCCCAGCCACCGACGGCGCGCAGCACCTCCGTCCGGAAATGGTTCGAGGTGCCGCCCAGCATGATCGGCAGCTGGAACTGCAGCAGGCCGGGATTGAGCACCTCGAAGAGCCCGGCGTATTCGAGCGCGAAGAGCCCGGGGAGCGTGCCTTCCTCGGCATGGTCGATGACGAGTCGCGCCTGCAGGCAGGCGAGGTCCGGTGGTCCGCTGAGAAAGCGTGCCGCCGCCATGCGCAATTGCTGCCGGTCGGGAATATCCTCGGCATCGAAGATGGTGAAGAACGAGCCACGGGCCTCGAGCAGGGCGATATTGAGCGCCCGCGGCTTGGTGCGCGGGGCGCCGGGCGGCACGACCGTCACAATGAACTGGGATGGCAGCGACATCTTGGCCAGCGCCGCCCGCATGCCGGCATCGTCCTCTTCGATCAGCAGGCGGATATCGAGCTTGGCGGGCGGGTAGTCGAGGGCGCAGAGCGCATCGGTCAATTGCTGCAGGACCGCCTCTTCGCGGTACATGGGCACGGCGACGGTGTAGATCGGCAGGCGCGCATCGTCGATGCGCCAGCGATGGCTTGCCCAGAGATCGGGTGTCGCGCGTTCGATCGTGGTCGCGAGGCGCAGCAGAATGAGGCCGAGAAAGAGCGGCCCGAGCAGCAGGGCGAAGGCAAAGAAGGTTTCGAGCGGCGCGATGACACTGCCGATCGCTGCTGCGGCGAGGCCGATGCCGGCTGCGATCACCTGGCCGCGGCTGGCGCCGGTGCGGGCACTGTCGCGGGCGAGCCCGGCCTCGTCGAGGCCGGCCGCATGACGCGCCAGCTCCCCGGCGTTTGAACGGCGCAAGGCCTCGGCGAAGCGGCGCGGTGTCGTCACCGCGATATTGTCGCGCCGTCGTGGGCCGGCCTCGATCATCCGGCGCAGTGCCGGCCCTTCCGGGGCGAGTACGGTGCGGAGCGAGGCCCCTTCCAGCGTGGGCGCGATGCCCTGGCGCAGCATCGCGCGATATCTGCCACCCGGCAGCAGTGACGGGGGCGTGTATTGGAACGGCAAGCCCATCTCGTCCGCCAACGCACGGTAGAAACCGGCTTCGTCAATCAGGCCGAGCGCCATGGCCTCGCGCGCGGGATCGGTGCGGTTGCGCATGGCGTGCTCGGCCGCGTGCGTCAGCGCGGAAGGGTCCACACCGTGCCGTGCGAGAAAAGCGATCTCGACCGGCAAACCCGCAGCCGCGGGTCCGGGATCGCTCGAACGACTGTCGCTACCGCTGCCCCCCAATGGCCCCGGTCTCACCCTAAGCAATAACCTCGGCGCGGGCGCGCCAGAGCAACCCATGGTTGCTGATTATATGCCGGGAGTCGAGGGCTTCGGGGCAAGAATGTCGGGTGTTCCCGGCGGCGATCAGCGCGCCGCCAGGATCTCCGCAACCTGCGGGATATCCTTGTCGCCGCGGCCGGACAGGTTGACGACCATCAGATGGTCCTTCGGCTTCTGCGGGGCGAGCTCGGCGACGCGGGCGAGCGCGTGGGCCGATTCCAGCGCCGGAATGATGCCTTCCAGCCGCGAGATCAGCTGGAACGCCTCGAGCGCCTCCTCGTCGGTGGCCGAGAGGTACGTCACCCGGCCGACATCGTGCAGCCAGGAATGCTCCGGGCCGATGCCGGGATAGTCGAGCCCGGCCGAGATCGAGTGGGCGTCCTTGATCTGCCCGTCATTGTCCATCAGCAGGAAGGTGCGGTTGCCGTGCAGCACGCCGGGGCGCCCGCCACTCAGCGATGCCGCGTGCAAACCGCTCGGGATGCCGTGGCCGGCGGCCTCGACGCCGTAGATCTCGACGGATGGGTCGTCGAGGAAGGGGTGGAACAGCCCCATCGCATTCGAGCCGCCGCCGATGCAGGCGATCAGCGAATCCGGCAGGCGGCCTTCGGCTTCCTGCATCTGCTCGCGCGTCTCCTTGCCGATGATCGACTGGAAGTCGCGCACCATCGCCGGATAGGGATGGGGGCCGGCGACCGTGCCGATGCAGTAGAAGGTCGTCGCGACATTGGTCACCCAGTCGCGCAGCGCCTCGTTCATCGCGTCCTTCAGCGTCTTGGTGCCGGATTCGACCGGCACGACGGTGGCGCCGAGCATCTGCATGCGGAACACGTTCGGCGCCTGCCGGGCGACGTCGACCGCGCCCATATAGACGATGCATTCGAGGCCGTAGCGGGCGCAAAGCGTCGCGGTCGCGACGCCGTGCTGCCCGGCGCCGGTCTCGGCGATGATGCGCTTCTTGCCCATGCGCCGCGCCAGCAGGATCTGGCCGAGCACGTTGTTCACCTTGTGCGAACCGGTGTGGTTCAGTTCCTCGCGCTTGAGGTAGACCTTCGCCCCGCCGAAGTGCTCGGTCAGGCGCTCTGCGAAATAGAGCGGCGACGGGCGGCCGACATAGTGCTTGAGCCCATGGGCCATCTCGGCGTGATAGGCCGGATCGGCCTTGGCTTCGTTATAGGCCTGCTCCAGCTCGAGGATGAGCGGCATCAGCGTCTCGGCGACGAAGCGGCCGCCGAAAATCCCGAAGCGGCCGTTCTCGTCCGGGCCGTTGCGGTAGCTGTTCGGGTGGGAGGGGGCGTTCATGCGCTCGAGCCTTCCTGTATTGCCGCAGCGGCCTTGCGGGCCGCCGCGATGAATTCCGCGATCCGGGCCGGGTCCTTGACCCCCGGCGCGCTTTCGACGCCTGATGATACGTCGACACCGGCCGGACGGGTCACCTGGATCGCCTCGGCGACATTCGCCGGATCGAGCCCGCCCGATAGCATGAAGCGCTGGGAACGGTCGATGCCGGCGAGCAGGCTCCAGTCGAAGGGTTTGCCGTGCCCGCCGGGGAAGGCGGCGTCCTTCGGCGGCTTGGCGTCGAGCAGGATGAGGTCGGCGGCATCGCGATAGGTCGCGACGGCCTTGAGGTCTTCGGCCGTGGCGATGCCGAGCGCCTTCATCACCGGCCGGCGAACGGCACGGCGCAGCGCCGCGGTCTGCTCGGGAGTCTCGCGGCCGTGGAACTGGAACCAGTCGGGCTTCAGCGCCTCGACGAGCTCCGCTGACTGCTGCTCGCTCCAGTCGACGACGAGCGCCACGATCTCGGTCCTTCCGCGGGCGATCGCCGCCAATTCTTTGGCCCGCTCCAGCGTGACGTAGCGCGGGCTCTTCGGGTGGAAATTGAGCCCGATCATGTCGGCGCCGGCCGCGAGCGCAGCTTCCAGCGTCTCGGGCGTCGAGAGACCACAGATCTTGATCAGGAAGGGCGAACCATTGGACATGGCGCGGCGTTTAGCACGGTCCGTTCGCCGGTGCATGCCGTACTTGCGACATGATGGCGAAGGAAGTCATGCTGAACGGGGCGAAGAAGGGGGCAAGGATTGGTCCGGCTGGGCATGGGCAGGCGCGGTCTGGCGGTTCTGGCGGGTTTGCTCGCCATGTCCGGCCTCGCCGCGGCGGTGTTTTACTATGTCAGCCAGCCGCGTACGCTGCGCCTGGCTGTCGGCCCCCTCGGCTCCGAGGACGCGCGCATGGCGGCCGCCTTCGTCCAGGGGCTCAACCGCGACAAGGCCGCCATCCGCCTGCGCCTCATCCTGACGGAAGGTTCCGAGGACAGCGCGAAGAAAATCGATGCCGGACAGGCCGATCTCGCCATGCTGCGGGCCGACATCGCCATGCCCTCGACCGCCGACACGGTGCTGATCACCCGGCGGACCTTTCCTTTCTTCATTACGACCAAAGAGAGCGCCGTCGGCCGCATCGCCGATCTGCGCGGCCGCAAGGTCGGCGTGATCCGCAATCCAGCGGGGAATCTCGTCCTGCTCAAGCGCGTCCTGGCGCAGTACGAGGTTCGGCCCGAGGACGTCGAGATCGTCGCCCTGTTGCCCGACGAGGTGATCCCGGCGGTGAAGGAGCAGCGCATCGAGGTGTTTTTTTCGATCAATGCCGTCGGTTCGCACACCAACAATGACGGTTTGCGCCGGCTGCGCGAGGCCTGGGGCGAGGACCCGGTCCTGATCCCCGTCCGCGAGGCCGACGCGCTGGCCGCTCACTATCGCGCGATCGAATCCGGCGAGATCGTCCGCGGCGCGCTGGGCGGCGACCCGCCCCGGCCGGCCGAGAGCCTGCAGACCATCTCGATCACCTCGCGGCTCGTCGCCTCACAGAATCTCGACGACAATCTCGTCGGCGAACTGACCAAGGACATCCTCGGCCTGAGGCTGACATTGGCGACGGAGGTACCGGCCGTGCAGGCATTGGAGACCCCCTCCACCGACAAGGACGCGCCGTTGCCGGTTCACTCGGGCGCGGCCGCCTATATCGACGGCGAGCAGGAGAGCTTCTTCGATCGCTATGGCGACTGGTTCTATATCGGCGCGATGGTTCTCTCCGCGGTCGGCACGGGCGGAGCCGCGCTGCTGAGCCGCGAGAGCGCCAACCGCCGCCGCCGCGCCATGTCGGGCCTCGACGAGCTGTTGGAGCTGCTTACCGTGATCCGCTCCTGCGAGGACGAGGCGGAACTCGCCCGGCTGGGGAGCGAGGCGGACCAGATCCTGACCCGCGTACTCGCCGACTATGCCAAGGGCGACCTCGACACTGCCGCTCTGGCCGCCTACCGGCTTGCCATCGATCAGGTCGGGCGGGCCGTGGCCGAACGGCAGCGGGCTTTGGCCGAAGACTAAACGCGCTCACCTTTCGGCAGCCTGAACGGTTGCCGAAACGCCTTCCAACGTTTATGTGCAGCGCAACGAATTCCAGATTCACGTGAAACAGGCTGCGCCGGCAGGGCTTCGAACCTGACCGGCTCGTGGCCTTGAAAGCAAGGCCCTACCCGCATGTCCATGCGCAATATCGCCATCATCGCGCACGTCGACCACGGCAAGACCACGCTCGTCGACAAGCTGCTGCAGCAGTCCGGCACCTACCGCGACAACCAGCGCGTCATCGAGCGCGTGATGGACTCCAACGACCTCGAGAAGGAGCGCGGCATCACCATCCTGGCCAAGGCGACCTCGGTCGTCTGGAAGGATACGCGCATCAACATCGTCGACACCCCCGGCCACGCCGATTTCGGCGGCGAGGTCGAGCGCATCCTGAATATGGTCGACTCGGCCATCGTGCTGGTCGATGCGGCCGAAGGCCCGATGCCGCAGACCAAGTTCGTGGTCTCCAAGGCGCTGAAGCTCGGCCTTCGCCCGATCGTCGCGATCAACAAGGTCGACAAGCCCGACGCCCGCACCACCGAAGTCATCAACGAGGTCTTCGACCTCTTCGCCGCGCTCGACGCAACCGACGAGCAGCTCGACTTCCCGATCCTCTACGGCTCGGGCAAGCAGGGCTGGATGGCTCATTCGCCGGAAGGCCCGCAGGACCAGGGCCTGGCGCCGATGTACGACCTCATCCTGAAGCACGTGCCGGAGCCGACGGTCGAGGAAGGCCCGTTCCGCATGATCGGCACGCTGCTGGAAGCCAACCCCTATCTCGGCCGCATCATCACCGGCCGCGTCACTTCGGGCACGGCCAAGCCGAACCAGACCGTGAAGGTGCTCTCCGGTGACGGCTCGACCGTCGAGACCGGCCGCATCTCGAAGATTCTCGCCTTCCGCGGGCTGGAGCGCCAGCCGATCGAGGAGGCCGTCGCCGGCGACATCGTCTCGATCGCGGGCCTGGTGAAGGGCTCCGTCGCCGACACCTTCTGCGACCCTAGCGTCGAGACTCCGATCAAGGCGCAGCCGATCGATCCGCCGACGGTGTCGATGACCTTCATGGTCAACGATTCCCCGCTCGCCGGCACCGAGGGCGACAAGGTCACCACCCGCGTCATCCGCGACCGCCTGTTCAAGGAGGCCGAGGGCAATGTCGCGCTGAAGATCGAGGAAGCCTCCGACAAGGACAGCTACATCGTTTCCGGCCGCGGCGAATTGCAGCTCGCGATCCTGATCGAGACCATGCGCCGCGAGGGCTTCGAGCTCGGCGTCTCCCGTCCCCGCGTCGTGCTGAAGCGCGGCGAGGACGGCCAGCTCCTGGAGCCGATCGAGGAAGTCGTGATCGACGTCGACGAGGAGCATTCCGGCGTCGTCGTGCAGAAGATGTCGGAGCGCAAGGCCGACATGCTGGAGATGCGTCCCTCCGGCGGCAATCGCCTGCGTCTCGTCTTCCACGCCCCGACCCGCGGCCTGATCGGCTATCAGGGCGAATTGCTGACCGACACGCGCGGCACCGCGATCATGAACCGGCTGTTCCATGACTACCTGCCCTACAAGGGCGAGATCGGCGGGCGCCGCAACGGCGTGCTGATCGCGATGGAGACCGGCGAGGCCGTGGCCTACGCGCTGTGGAACCTCGAGGACCGCGGCCCGATGATGATCGAGCCCGGCTGGAAGGTCTATCAGGGCATGATCGTCGGCGAGCACACCCGCGAGAACGATCTCGAGGTGAACGTCCTGAAGGGCAAGAAGCTCACCAACATCCGCACGACGTCGAAGGACGAGGCGGTTCGCCTGACTCCGCCGATCCGGATGACGCTGGAGCGTTCGCTGGCCTGGATCGACGACGACGAGCTCGTCGAGGTTACCCCGAAGTCGATCCGCCTGCGCAAGGCGATCCTCGACCCGAACGACCGCAAGCGCTCGCAGAAGCAGAAGGCCGAAGTGGCCTGAACAGGATCGCCGGCAGCCTGCGCTTGACCCAGTGCGGTTGCCGGCGACCTTGCCTCAGCGGCTCATCAACAGCGGCAGTGGCGTCGATTTCAGCAGCGACTGCGTGACGCCGCCGAGCAGCCATTCGCGCAGCCGCGAGTGCTTGTAGGCGCCGCAGACGATCAGATCGGCGCGGAAATCCGTTGCTGCCTGCCGGATCGTCTCGGCCACGTCATTGTTTCCGCTCACAGCGACGTTTCGAACGGTCACGGAAGCGCCGTGCCGTGCCAGATGCGGCGCCAGTTCCGCCCCGGCGACCAAGCGCGACAGATCCTTCTCGCCGGTGACGCAGAGAATCTCGACCTCGGCGCCTTTCAGGAACGGGCGGGTTTCCGCAACCGCGCGGGCCGCGCCCGCACTGCCGTCCCAGGCGATCAGGATGCGCCGGGCAGCGAAGGTCTCGGAACCCGGCGGCACGATGATCACCGGCCGGCCGCTGTCGAACAGCGCGGCTTCGATCAGGCCCCGGTCGCGCTCGGCGGCATCCTTCTCCAGATCGAGCACGCTGAGGTCGTGGACGCGGGCCTGGCTGACGAGCCGGTCGCTGAGCTCGGCGTAGACGAGCTGCGGCGTCTCGATCGTGCTGGTCACCCCGGCAAGGCCGGCGCTGGTCCGCGCGAGTTCGGCAAAACGCTCCGCCAGAACGCCGATGCGGCGGTTCTCGGCGGTGACGAAAGCCACGCCGAAGTCTCCGACGAGGGAGGCCGGTATGGCATAACGCATCGCGGCAGCCTGGATTGTCAGATGCGCGCTAGCCTGCTGAGCGAGTGACAGGGCGTAGCCGAGCGCGTAGTCCTGCTCGCCTTGGCCTTCCTCGGTATAGGCGGTGAAGATACTCTTGATCGACGGGGCCATTGGGATCTCCGGCTGGTTCGCAGTCGCTGGGACATAGGCTCGCCCGATCATTGTGTCCGCGCCTTGCGCTGGGTCAAATACGTTGCCGCGGCCGATGATTCCGCCCTGCGCCCGGTGCAGTGCGAGGATGACGGAGGCTGCGCTTGTCGGCCTGTCCCGGCTCTGATCCTGTGTGCGGCTTCCGGAGGAGGATCACTGCCATGCAATTCCGCAATCTCGGCCGCTCGGGCCTGCGCGTCTCGCTCGTCGGGCTCGGCTGTAACAATTTCGGTGGCCGTATTGATCTCGATGCGACCCGGAAGGTCGTCGATGCCGCGATCGAGCACGGCATCACGCTCTTCGACACGGCCGATATCTATGGCGAGCGCGGCGGCTCCGAAACCGCGCTTGGCGAGGTGCTGGGCGCGCGACGCAAGCAGATCGTGCTGGCGAGCAAGTTCGGCATGGAGATGGATGCCGAGGGCGTGAAGAAGGGTGGTTCGCGCCGCTACATCATGAACGCGGTCGAGGATTCGCTGCGGCGCCTGAAGACCGACTGGCTCGACCTCTACCAGCTTCATCGGCCTGACCCGCTGACTCCGATCGAGGAGACGCTGCGCGCCCTCGACGATCTCGTCCGCCAGGGCAAGGTCCGCTATGTCGGCTGCTCGAACGTCGTCGCCTGGCAGGTTGCCGGTGCGCAATGGACGGCGCGCGACCTCGGCATTCCCGGCTTCGCTTCGGCGCAGGACGAATACAGCCTGCTGAAGCGCGGCGCCGAGAAGGACCTGATCCCGGCCATCGCCCATTACGGCATGGGCCTGCTGCCCTATTTTCCGCTCGCCAACGGCGCGCTGACCGGCAAGTACAAGCGTGGCGCGGCGATGCCGGAAGGTGCCCGCCTGACCAAGCTGCCGCAGCGCGCCGATGAAATCTTCAGCGAGGATAACTGGCGCAGGATCGAGGGGCTGACGACCTTCGCCGAGGCGCGGGGTCATACCCTCGTCGAGCTCGCCTTCTCATGGCTGGCGGCGCAGCCGGTCGTCTCCAGCGTCATCGCCGGCGCGACCAAGCCGGAGCAGGTCGCGGCGAACGTCAAGGCAGCCGACTGGGCGCTGAGCGCCGAGGAATTGGCGGAGATCGACGCGATCGTGAAGTAACTTGCGGTCATTCTCGGGCCGCGCGTCGCGCGGACCCGAGAATCTCGGGACAAGCGTGCACTGGTCAAAGAGATGCTCGGGTCAAGCCCGAGCATGACGGTTTGGGCGCCGCCATTCCTGACAGCTTCGTGCACACCGGGGCGCCATCGCCATGGACCGGCCGCGCCCGCCCGCTTATGGTCCGCGCCATGAGCGATGCAGCCACGACCGCCCCCGCCCTGAAGCCCGGCGACCACCTCTTCCTGGTCGATGGCTCGAACTTCATTTTCCGCGCCTATTTCCAGTCGATCAATCAGGACCGGAAATACAATGCCCGCTCGGACGGGCTGCCCTCCGGTGCGGTCCGGCTCTTTGCGACGAAGCTGTTCCAGTTCGTGCGCGAGGGCGTGCTCGGGGTCAGGCCGACCCATCTCGCCATCGTCTTCGACAAGTCGGAGAACTCCTTCCGCAAGGCGATCTACCCGGCCTACAAGGGCAATCGCTCCGAGCCTCCTGCTGATCTCATTCCCCAGTTCCCGCTGATGCGCGAGGCGGTGCGCGCCTTCGGGCTGATCCCGGTCGAGCAGGACGTCTACGAGGCCGACGACCTGATCGCGACCTATGCCAAGCAGGCCCGTGAGGCCGGCGCAGAAGTCCTCATCGTCTCGGCCGACAAGGACCTGATGCAGCTCGTGCGGCCGGGCGTCGCGATGTACGACCCCGCCTCGGGCGATCAGAAGAAGGGCGCGGGCTTCCGCGCCGAGCGCCGCATCGGCGAGCCCGAGGTCGTCGAGTATTTCGGCGTCACGCCTGACAAGGTCACGGATGTGCAGGCGCTCGCGGGCGATGCCACCGACAATGTGCCGGGCGCGCCCGGCATCGGCATCAAGACCGCGGCACAGCTCATCGGCGAATATGGCGATCTCGAAACCCTGCTTGCGCGCGCCGGCGAGATCAAGCAGCCGAAGCGCCGGGAGACGCTGACCAATCCCGAGGTGATCGAGAAGGTCCGCATCTCGCACAAGCTCGTCAGCCTCGTCGACGACGTCAAAGTCGAGACGCCGCTAGAGCATCTGACGCTAGAGCAGCCCGATCCGGCCAAGCTCGTCGCCTTCCTCAAGGCGATGGAGTTCACCACCATCACCAAGCGCGTCGCTGAGGCCTATGAGGCCGATATCGGCGCCATCGACGCCGATCCGGCATTGGCCCCGGGCGGCTCGCGCGCGGCCGAGCTCAAGGCGCTCTATGCCGGCGCCGACGCCATCGAGGACGCGGTTTCGGCCACCACGCCCGTCGCGCCTTCTCCGACCGCCACCCTGCCGGAGGCGACCGGAGGCGAAGCCGGCTGGATGAAGCCGGCCGATCTTGCCGCGTCCCGCAAGAACGAGGCGATCGCGGCCAAGATCGACCGCTCCAAATACGAATGCGTGCGCACGCTGGCCGATCTCGAACGCTGGATCGGCTGGGCCTATGAGGCCGGCCATGTCGCTCTCGACACCGAGACGAACTCGCTCGATGCGATGCAGGCCGATCTCGTCGGCATCTCGCTCGCCGTCGCGCCCGGCCGCGCCTGCTATATCCCGCTCCAGCACCGTGCCGGTGATGGCGGGCTCTTCGACGAGGGGCTGCTGCCCGAGCAGGTTCCGCTTGCGCAGGCCGTCGCGGCGCTGAAGCCCCTGCTTGCCGATAAGAGCGTGCTCAAGATCGGCCAGAACATCAAATACGATCTGCTGGTTCTGGAACGCCATGGCCTCACCGTGTCCCCGATCGAGGATACGATGCTGATCTCCTATGCGCTCGATGCCGGTACCAACAGCCACGGCATGGACAAGCTTTCGGAGCTGCATCTCGGCCACGAGACGATCCCCTATGCGCAGGTCGCTGGAAGCGGAAAGTCGCAGATCACCTTCGACAAGGTGCCGCTCGACAAGGCGACCGACTATGCCGCCGAGGATGCCGACGTTACGCTCCGCCTCTGGCTTGCGCTGAAGCCGCGCCTGGCTGCGGAAAAGAAGACCGCCGTCTACGAGGTGCTGGAGCGGCCGATGGTCGCCGTACTCGCCGCCATGGAGTCGCGCGGCATCGCCATCGACCGGCAGATCCTCTCACGCCTCTCCGGCGACTTCGCGCAGGGGCTGGCGCGGCTGGAGGACGAGATCTACGAGGTCGCCGGCGAGAAGTTCACCATCGGCAGCCCGAAGCAGCTCGGCGACATCCTGTTCGGCAAGATGGGGCTTGCAGGCGCCAAGAAGACCGCGACCGGCCAATGGGCGACGGGCGCGGGCGTGCTGGAGGATCTCGCCGAGCAGGGCCATCCGCTGCCCTCCAAGATCCTGGAGTGGCGCCAGCTCGCCAAGTTGAAATCGACCTATACGGATTCGCTGCCGGGCTATGTGAACCCGCAGACCAACCGGGTCCACACCTCCTATGCGCTGGCGGCGACCACGACGGGCCGGCTCTCCTCGTCCGAACCCAATCTCCAGAACATCCCGATCCGCACCGAGGCCGGCCGCAAGATCAGGACGGCCTTTGTCCCGGAGAGGGGCTTCAAGCTGGTCTCGGCCGACTACAGCCAGATCGAACTGCGCCTGCTCGCCCATATCGCGGAGATACCCCAGCTCCGGCAGGCTTTCGCCGATGGCATCGACATCCACGCGATGACGGCTTCCGAGATGTTCGGCGTTCCCGTCGAGGGCATGCCCAGCGAGGTGCGCCGTCGCGCCAAGGCGATCAATTTCGGCATCATATATGGCATCTCGGCCTTTGGCCTCGCCAACCAGCTCGGCATCGGCCGCGAGGAGGCGAGCGCCTATATCCGCAAATATTTCGAGCGCTTCCCCGGCATCCGCGACTACATGGACCAGACCAAGACCCATGTGCGCGCCCATGGTCAGGTCACCACGATCTTCGGCCGCGTCTGTCATTTCCCGGCGGTTTCCTCGAAGAACCCGTCGGAGCGCGCCTTCGTCGAGCGCCAGGCGATCAACGCTCCGATCCAGGGCTCGGCCTCCGACATCATCCGCCGGGCGATGACCCGGATGGATGCCGCTCTGACCGCGAACCGGCTCAATGCCCGCATGCTGCTGCAGGTGCATGACGAACTCGTCTTCGAGGTGCCGGAGGAGGAGGTCGCCAAGACCCTGCCGATCATCGAGAAGGTGATGGTCGATGCCCCGCATCCGGCCGTGCAGCTCAGGGTGCCGCTCGCGGTCGAGGCCCGCGCCGCCGGCAACTGGGACGAGGCGCATTGAGCCTGCCGGAACCCCGCCGATCCTTCCCGCGTTGACGCTCCGTCGCGCCAGGGGGCGCGGTTGGAAGCAAGAACATGCTCAGCTCATCGACCTGGCGGCCGTTTCCGCGTTACATGGCGGAGCCGGAACCGGTGGAGGAGATACAGGAGGTCACGCCCTACGAGCATGATCTCATCCTCCGCTATGCGATCGTCGGCATTTTCGTCATCCTGGCCACGGCATCGTTGGCGCTGACCAAGGTCATCGCCATGCCGGTCATGGCGGGCGTCATCTTCGGGCTCGTGCTCGGCCCGCTCGTCGACTGGCTCGTCCGCTACGGCGTGCCGCAGCATGCGGCTTCGGCGCTCGTCGTCCTGCTTTTCATCGGTCTGTTGCTCGGAGCGGTCGCGATCCTGGCGGTTCCGGTCGCTGGCTGGAGCGATCAGGCGCCGGCGATGATGACGGCGCTCCAGACCAAGCTCGCCGGCGTCTTCGCCTTCATGGACGATTTCAAGCGCGGCATCGCCTCGATGACCGGAAAGGGCGCCGAGCTCAGCGTATCCCAGGGAAACCCGCTCTTCGATATAGCCTTGACGTCCTCGACGGCGGCGGGCGGCATGCTGATCTTCGTCGCCACCGTCTATTTCTGGCTGGCGACACGGCGCCATCTCAAGGCCCGTATACTCCGGCTCTGCCTCGGCCGCGGCGCGCGCCGTTCCGCCGGCTCCTTCTTCGAGGAGATCGAGGCGCGGGTGGCGCGCTACTTCGCTCTGGTGACGGTGATCAATCTCGGCATGGGGCTGCTGACCATGACCATTGCCTGGCTCGCAGGGTTGCCCTTTCCGGTTTTCTGGGGTGCGCTCGGTTTCCTGCTCAACTATCTCGCCTTCATCGGGCCGGTCATCGTCGCCGTGCTGCTGCTGGCGGGCGCGCTGCTGGATGCGCCGTCGATCCTCGCCGCGCTCTGGCCGGCTGCGGCCTATTACGTGCTGCATCTCGTCGAGGGCAATGCGGTCACTCCGGTCTTCGTCGGCAACCGGCTGACGATCTCGCCTTTCCTCGTCTTCATCGGCTTCATCTTCTGGCTCTGGCTCTGGGGACCGATCGGCGCCGTGCTCTCGACGCCGATCGTCATCGTCGCCATGGTGGCGCAGGAGGAATTCGCGCGCTATCGGCGCGAGAAGGCGGAGGCTGAAGCCGCGGAAACGCGCGAAGCCAAGCCCGCCTGAGCCGCGCCGCGGAACAGAATCCGCAGCCGGGACGTTGCGACAGCTGCGGGGCATCTGCGCAGAGCCACTTGCAGCGCTGCCGCCGCCCCGGCACCATTCTGCTCCCACCACAGGAACCGATCGACATGGTAACCACGACATCCGCGAAACGTCAGGCAGCCGCCGCAGCCAGACGGGCGAAAGCCGAGGTCGAAGCCGGCGCCGAGGACGTTTCGGCCGAGGTTCACCAGGCCGGCGCACGCGCCAAGCGCCAGGCGAGCGCCCTGGAAGACACTCTGACCCGTAGCGCGGAGGAGATCGCGGCGACTGTGACGGATCGCTTGCGCGCTGTCGGCGTCGATACCGACAAGATGGTCGATGTCGCCAAGGAACAGGCCACGGAGTTGCAAAGGCTGATCGAGGATGAAATCCGCGAGCGGCCGCTGCGTGCCCTCGGGCTGGCGGCCGCGGTGGGGCTGTTCGTCGGCTATCTGTCGGCGCGCTGACCATGCTGGGGGGGCTCGGATCCTTCATCGCTTCGGAGATTTCCGGAGCGGTGAAGCGCAACGTCACCGTCTACGGCCTGTTCGGTCTCGCCGCCTTGCTGTCGCTCTGCGCGGCCGGCTACGCGCTGAACGCCCTGCACACGCTGCTGGCGCTTCGCTACGGCGCGATAGCTGCGAGCCTGTGGATCGCGGGAGGCCTGTTCGCGGCGGCTCTGCTGGCCGTCTGCATCGGACTTTTCGTCAAGAGCAGGCGCCGGCCGCCACGCCCGACCGCAGCGGCGGCGCTCGCCGCAGCGCCATTGGCCGCGAAGCTGATCGGCCCGCGACTGAACTGGCGCATTGTGGTCGCTGGAGGTGTCGTCGTGCTCGGCGCCATTCTCGGCCGCCAGATCGTTGCCGGCGGCGACAAGGAAAAGGGCGAGGCGTGATCCTCGCGGCTCTGCTCGGCGGCCGTGATGATGGACGGCCTGTGTCATTTTACATAGGGATGTCGGCATGCGTCCTTTAACAAGGCTGGCATGCCTGCCCAAGTGAGACCCCGCAGTCGACTTTCGCTTCCGGCCCTTCCGGCCTTCGGCACGCGGCTTCGCTCGGCGACGACCACGATCATTGCGATCGGGGTGGTTGCCGTGGCGATCGTCGTGGCTGCGTGGATCAACCAGCAGGCGCGCCAGGCGGCCGATTCGGCTGCGCATGCCATCGAGATCCGCGAGCGGGCGGAACGCTTCCTCGGCCGGCTCCGCGATGCCGAGACCGGGCAGCGGGGCTATCTCCTCACAGGGCGGGCGAGCTATCTCGAACCGTTCACGGAGGGCCGGGCGGCGGCCGGGCCCGAGCTCGATATCCTCGCCGCTCTTGTCGATGCCGATCCCATCCAGAAGGCGCAGGTGGCCAAGCTGCGCGACGACATGCGCCTCAAATTCGAGGAGCTCGACCGTACGATCGCGCTCGAGGGGACGGGGCGCCGCGATCAGGCTCTGGCCCTCGTGCGTGACTCCAGCGGTATCGATGCGATGGATCGCCTGCGCGACACCGTGCGGGAGATCCAGCAGACGGAGAACGCCCGCCTGCTGACTCTCTATCGCCGCGAGGAGCGTCGCCGGCTCTGGGCGAGCACGGGTATCGTCATCGCGCTGGCGGGGCTGGCCTTCGCGGCCTGGCAGCAATTGCGCCGGCGCCAGCGCCGCAGCGTGGCGCTGGCGGTCAGCAATGCCGAACTTGAAAGGATCGTCAGCGAACGGACCAGGCAGCTCGAGAACGAACACCTGCGGATCGAGGCGCTGCTGCGCGACGTCAATCATCGTGTCGGCAACAACCTCGCCATGGTCTCGGCGTTGCTCAACGTCCAGAGCCGCCAGACGCGGGAGCCGGCCGTGAAGGCAGCGCTGGCCCAGGCACAATCGCGCATCCAGGCGATTGCGGCCGGCCAAAGGCGGCTGCGCCTCGACATCGAGACGGACGAGATCGACGCGCGCCCCTATATGGAGGATCTGCTCGCCGAGATCGGCAAGGCGGCGGAAGGTCGCCCGATCACCATTGATCTCGATATGGATTCGATCCGGCTGCCGGGGCGGGACGCCGTCTCCTTTGTCGTCATCGTCAATGAGCTCGTCACCAATGCGATCAAGCACGCTTTCCCGGACGGCATGCCCGGGCGTGTCACCATCCGGTTCGCGCGCGCGGACGCCGAGGACGCGCCGGCCCTCACCATGGCGATTGAGGATGACGGCGTCGGTCTGCCCGCCGGCGTCGAGAATAAGGGCTTGGGACAGACGGTGATTGCGAGCCTGCTGCGCAGCATGCGGGCCACCATGACGACCGAGCCGTTGCGCCCGGGGACCGAACGTCCCGGGACGCGCGTGATGCTGACGTTTCCGAAGCGGGAGAATTCACCGGCCTCTGCTTGAGGTCTCGAGTTCGAGCTGCGGCTAGCTTCTCCGATAGAGCCTGGTCAGCGCCTGCTCGAGAGCATCTTCGAGCGAGGCAGATGCCGGTTCTAGCCCTGCACGGCGCCGTCCCGAGCGCCGATCGCATTCATGACGAAACTGGCCACTTCTCGGATCGAGAACGGCTTGCGCAGGAAACGGGCGCTGCGCAGGGGCGCGGGAACATCGCTCGGAGCCGATCCAGAGACGAAAGCGAAGGGCGTTCCGGTCTTCTGAAGTGCGCTCGCGACGTCGAAGGTCTTCCCACCGACGACGTCGATGTCGAGCAGCGCGCAGGACAGCTTGCGTGCCGCGGCGCGGCGCGCCTCCGCAACGGATTCGACTACGATCAGCTCAGCCGCGTCGCCGAGCTGCTCCGCCACGGCACTTTCGATGTCCATGGCGATGAACGGGTCATCTTCGACGATCAGAACGCGAATATCAGCCATCGACCGGCTTCTCACTCACTGCAATCCTACGATGTATCGACAACGTCATGGGATTGGCGATGTTCCTGCTTCTAGCCATATATGCGGGAAGAAGCGTCGACTTTGAGTCAATTTTGCCGGGTCAAGGTTAGCAAACGGTAATTTCTTCGACGGTTCGATCAGGTTGGTGAACGCATCCCTAGCTGATCGATGGAGCGCGCCTGTCAGCGGCGCTTGCTGGGAGGGACGAGCGTCAGTTCCAGGGCGGTCACGCCGGTCGCGACGTTGATGCCGCGATGGCCCTGGAAGGGGAGCGGCTGCAGCGTCACTTCGTTTTTCTCCCCGCCGGTCAGCATATGCCCGCCTGTTCCGGCGCCTGTCCCTGACGCGTTGTACTGGCCCGTGAGCGCTCCGAGCGACGCGCGTGCATAGGGGCCGAAGACACGCCACGCCATCGCCGCGCTGCGGATCGACCCGAGGTCGAGGCTGAAGCCGCGCACGACACCGGTATATTGCTGCAGCGGCCCGCGGCGGGGGCGGAAACGGCACTCCATCGGCTTCTGCGAGGTCACGACTGCGGCGGGTGGGCTGCTGAGCGTGCAGGATAGCCGCCCGGTCGGTGGCCCACTCGGCTGGGCCAATGCGGGGCTGGTCAGGCTTGCCAGGCCGGCGAAGGCGGTGAGGGCGAGGCTGGATCGGGAATACCCAGTATTCATCGCATATGCTCCTGGCGGTGGACCGGTCGAAACGCCCCAAGAAACCCACAGTTCCGCCGTAAGGGAACCAAAGCAAGCTTGTTGCGTTGACTCGTTATCTTGGCATGGGAATGTCGATGTCCGTGAGTCGCCTGCGGGGAGAAATCCCAACAATCCACGACCCGGCCCCGGAAGCGGTGCTTCCGCCGTTCTGGGAGCTGGAGGATTTGCTGGCTACGGGGCTCGATTGCGATGAGGCGCTTGCGGTAATGGCCGCGCGGCGCGCGGCTCCCAGGCTCGTCGATGGCGGCGGATTTGATGAATCGCCGGAACGCCAATCCTTCCTGCTGCGGTTCGACGCCGCCGACTAGATTTCCATTTCCTTCATTGGCAGAAGCGCGATGTGTGCGAGCGCCGCGCCTGGATGTCGACGTGAAGGTGGTTGGCGTGGGCGGCGTCAGAGCCGGGCCCCAGCACCGTCATGAAGGCTCCGCAAGCCGATTGGCGCACCGCATCGAGGAAGCGGTTCTGGACAAGGCCCGAGGGCTTCTCCACCAGGATCATCTCCGACTTGCCGCCTTCCGCGAGTTTGAAGGCGAAGATGTCCAGGGCCTGCCCGGTGGCGTGCTCGCTGATCGGGCCGGCTGAAGCTCGATTGCGCCGCCGGCATTCCTGCCCTCCGCCGACCCGCATCCCGGTCAGACTGCTCGCGAAATACCCCCGCGCCAGAGGCTGAACGCTCGTGTCGAGCCAATCGGCGATGGCCGATGCCATCGCACAGCTGACCAGCGGCGCCGGTTCGAAGCTGACCGTCTGTCCCGATGCGCTGCCGGGGAGTGCGAGGCTGTGGAGCCGAACCGGATCGTCCACGCGGCAGGCAGGGTCGGCCTTGGAAACCTCCGAAACGGCAGGCTCCACCCGATTTCCGGGAATGGAGGCCAATCTGGACAGGCAAGCCTGAGCTTGCCCGCTTGTCGTCGGAGGCAGGGATTGCGAGGGCGAGGGCTGCGGGGAATTGGCTTCTTCCGGAGGAGCTGGCGCGCGCGGAGGAAGCTCCGCGGGCCGGGGTGGCGGCAATCTCTGCGCGGGCAGCGGCTGGGTGCCAGGCGCAGCGGTCTCCGCCCGAACTGACGCGGGGACGAGGCAGACGGCTGCCAGGAAAGCGATTCGTGCGGCGACGGAGCCCAGGTGACGCGCCGTATTCAGCTGTCGAGAGCGGCGGCGCCGGCAACAGCCAGGCTCGTCGATGCGGCCAGTACCAGAGACAGAATCTCTCCGCTCCAGGCTCCCGGAGCCACGGCTCCGGAAAACAGCGCTGCAGCGATCGACGTCGCTGCGATTGCTGCCGACGAGCAGATCACCGCCATCGTCCACGCCCTCCCGCACCGGAAACAAAACCGACATTGGCTTGCGAACGCGCGGCGGCGCCGCCTGTTCCAAGGATCGCAACAAAAAAAGCCCGCGAAACCGCGGGCTTTGGAGCAGCGCAAGAAAGCCGGATTCAGGCAGCCTTGCGACCTGCTCGCCGATCGAAGAACAGCGCCTGGCTGATCGCGGCCTTCACCGCCTCCGGCTGGAACGGCTTGGTGATCAGGAAGGCGGGCTCCGGGCGATCACCGGTGAGCAGCCGTTCTGGGTAGGCCGTGATGAAGATCACGGGCACGTCGATCGACATCAGGATCTCGTTGACGGCATCAAGGCCGGAGCTGCCATCGGCCAGCTGGATATCGGCCAGCACCAGACCCGGGCGCTTCTTGGCGACGAGGGCGATCGCCTCGCGCTGCGTGCGTGCTACGCCGGTGACGCTGTGGCCGAGTTCCTCGACCATCGTCTCGATGTCGAGCGCGATGATCGGCTCGTCCTCGATGATCAGCACGTCGGTCGCGACCTGCTCGGCGATCTCCTGGCCGGCGGTCTGGACCAGCGCGGCCGCCTCGGCCGTGCCGACGCGCATGATCGTCGCGACCTCCTCGATCGAGAAGCCTTCGACGGTTCGCAGCAGGAAGGCTTGCCGCGGCCGTGGCGTCAGCGCTTCGAGATTGCGTTCGGCCGGAGCCCGGGAGAGTTCGACGACGGGCTCGCCGGTATCGACACTGGCCGAGGACCACAGCTTCAGGAAGGATTGATAGAGGCCGACGCGCGGGTCGATCCCCTGGGGAAAGTCGGAAGGATCCGCAACGAGCGCTTCCAGCATCGCCACGACATAGGCGTCGCCGCTGGCCTGGGTGCCGCTGAGAGCGCGCGCGAACCGGCGCAGGTAAGGAAGATGAGGCGCAATTTCTTTTGCGATAGACATGAACGCGTCCCTTTTATCGTGCCGAAATAATGGCTTAGGATCGGCCTCTGACAAGCGATTTATTTTTTGCGGAACGCGGAACATTCTGGAAACGAGCCTGTTATTAGGGCGCATTGGTGTCGCCACCGCCATTGGGCTCTGGTTTCGCCGGCCGAGAAACGAAGTACGGGACTTGCTGGAAAAGCAGGCCCGGTTGTGGCGCGAGGGCCGAAATGAGCAATCTGGATACAGCGATGTCCGAACCCGACGAAGGTGACAATGACGACTTCGAGCTGGTTCTGGATCCCAAGGTGCAGGAATCCATCGGTCGGTCGCTGAAGGCCCACTACGACGACATCGTGAACGCACCTGTCCCGGACAAATTCCTCGTGCTGCTTGCGCAGCTGGAAGCTACCGAACAGCGCGCAGCCGGAGCGTCGTCCGATGAGTGCAAGTGATTCCAATCAGGCTTCCTGCGCCGCGAACGAGTTCAAGGAAGGCCTGATCCGCGAAATCCCGAATTTGCGCGCCTTCGCGGCTTCGTTGTCGGGCTCGATGCAGCTGGCGGACGATCTCGTCCAGGACACGCTTCTCAAGGCGTGGGGCAATTCCGACAAGTTCGAGCCGGGCACGAGCCTCCGCGCCTGGTTGTTCACGATCCTGCGCAACACATACTACTCGCTCTACCGCAAGCGCGGGCGCGAGGTGCAGGACAGCGAAGGCATCTATGCCGAGCGCATGGCCACCTATGGCAATCAGGAGAGCCACCTCGACCTCGCCGATTTCCGCAAGGCGCTGGCCAAGCTTCCGGAGGAGCAGCGCGAAGTCCTGATCATGGTTGGGGCGACAGGTCTGTCCTATGAGGAGGCGGCCGGCATCTGCGGTGTGGCGATCGGCACGATCAAGAGCCGGGTCAACCGCGCGCGGACGAAGCTCGCCGAGCTGCTCTCCATCGGTAGCGTCGACGATCTCGGGCCGGACCGCACCAGCGCGGCCGCGATGCAAAGGGTCGGTTCCGAACCCGTCGGCTCCTGATGCGTTTGGCGCGATTCAGCACGGTTAGAGGGCGTCTCCTGGCCCTGCTGATCGCTATCGCGGTGCCGGTGGGATGCGCCACGGCCTTCGCTGCCTATGCCACTTATCAGGCTGCAACCGCGACGATCGAGGCAGCGCAGGTGCGCGCGGTGGAAGATTTCGCCGTGCGCACCCGCGTTTGGTTCCGCGGGGCGTCGCGCGCGCTGCTCGCCTTCGGAACGGTGGCAAACGATCCGCGGGTCGCTCCCGAGGCTTGCGAAGAGGCGGGTCTGGAGGCGATGCGGCGGGCGAGCGGTTTCCGCGCCTTCTTCCTGCGCAGCGCAAACGGGCGCATCTGCGCGGGATCTCTCGATGCCCATCTTTCGAAGGAGACGCTGGACGATGTCGCCCGGCAGCTCGCGGGGCTTCCTTCCGTGGCGAACTGGAACGGGGCCGATCTCGGGAGGATCCGCTATGACCAGGTCACGCTCGAGGGCCAGCGCTACCTCGCTATCGTGATGGCCGATGCCCAGGCCGCGAACGGGCAGCTGCAGCAGGCCCTCCTTCTGACCACCCCGGAACTGCTCGAAAACGCCTTCGACCTTGGCGATGGCCGCTCGGACATGGATATCGCGCTGATCGGCCGGGGCAGCAGCGTTGTCGCCAGCCGGGGTGACGATCCCGTATTGACGTGGCTGCCGCAGCAGGATCGCGTTCCGGCCGGTCGCGAGCGCTGGACGGCGCCCAGCCGCGGCGGGCAGGATCGTCTCTACGCCGCCCGGATGGTCGCTGAGCCGGACTTCTACGTCATCGCCAGTTTCGACGATGGGCCAGCCCAAGCCGCGCGCATGCAGTTCTTCGTTCTCCTCCTGGCGCCGTTGATCACGCTTGCCCTGCTTTGCATCGTCTACCTGCGTGCGATCGACAAGCATTGCGCCCGCTGGCTGCGCGGCATCGAAGCGGCGGCCCGTGCGCGGGCCTCGTCCGGGCGGACGAGGGCTGCGATTGCGGATGACATGCCGAGCGATATCCGCAGCGTGGCCGAAGCCTTCAATGCCATGGTCGATGAGCAGGAGGTGCGCCAGCGCCGCCTGCAGACCGCGCTGGACGACAACCGCTTCCTCGTGCGTGAGCTGCATCATCGGGTGAAGAACAGCCTGCAGGTCGTCCAGAGTTATATCGGTCTGAGCAAGCGCGATTACCGCAACGAGGCCCGGTTGGCTCTCGCCGACGCCGAATGTCGCGTCCATGTCCTTTCGGCCGCTTATCGCTTCACGCTGGCTGACGGAGAGATGCAGCCGGTCCGCGTCGATCTCTTCCTCGACGACGTCGTCACCATGATCTCGAATCTGATCCGCAGCCGCGACCAATGGGTCGCGAGTCGGATCGATACGGCGGCGACGCTCTCTGTGGATCGCATCATTCCGCTTGGATTTCTGGTCGCGGATGTCGCCTCGCGCGCGCTGCGCGCCACGCCGGGCGTGCGGATCACGGTCAGTGTCGTCGATATCGACGACACCACGATCGAGGTCGGGCTCGACGCGGATCGCGAGATCAGCCACGGCGCGCCGCCCCGCATCTTTGCCGGCCTGCTCGCCCAGATCGAGGCCGTACAAACGGCCGAACCGCAGGGTCGCTCGCTCGGCCGCTGGCGTGTCAGGCACGCATCCTGAACGCGAGATCAGGGCTCGCGGACCGGTTCTATCGATACGCCGACGCTCAGTCCCAGGAAGGAGCCGGCCGGGCCGATGAAGCTGCCGGCGATGGGGGAGGCGTCCTCCGGCACTCGTGCAACCGCGACACGCAGGAGCTGGCGGTCGGCGACGAGATCATTGGTCGGGTCGAACTCGACCCAGCCATCGCCGGGAATGAAGACGTCCGCCCAGGCATGGGTCAATCCGACGGCGGTCAGCAAGGCGTCTTCCGGGCTTCTGTCATGGATGTAGCCTGTGACGAAGCGTGCAGCGAAACCCATGCGCCGCGCGAGCTCAATGAACAGCCAGGCATAGTCGCGGCAGGTGCCGCCGCCGCTCTCCAGCGTGTCGACGGGGTGCTGCGTGCCCTCGTCGAACCGGACGGTGTAGGTCAGCGCGCCATGGAGCGCATGGGCGAGATCGCGCAGGAGGTGGCCGGAACCCTGGCCGATCCGGGCCCTGAAATCCGCGAGCCAGCGATCGAGCTTCTTGTCGGGGTCGGCGCAGGCGAGCGCGAGAAACGGCTGGAGCACCGATCGCTCGTTCTCGCTGTAGACCACGCCCGTCAGCGCGGCGCCGGGCCCCATCTCGGTGCGCGGGACGGCGGGGCCGAAGCGCTGGAGCATCAGGACGCTCACGATATCGAGCGTATCCGCCTCGGCCTCGAAATTCGCGATGGCGACGGGATTGCCGTAGGCGTCATGCATCCAGTTCAGGCTGGCCGCGGGCGAGATCGAGAGAGCGGTGTCGACGACACGCAGGTCGAAGCTGTCGCGTGGCCGGAGCATCAGCCGATGCGGCCCGAAGGCGACGGGCTGGGCGTAGCGATAGGTGGTTGCGTGCCGGATGCGCAGCAGCATGGCTTGTGTCCGCAAGACTGAAAAAAATAAGCCGCCAGAGGCGGCTTTGAAGTGCGACGCGAGGATGCGCCGCGCGTGTAACGCGAGAAATCGCGTCAGGTTCCGTCAGAAGTCCTAGCGCACGACATGCGTGACAGGCCCACCAGCCAGAGCCTGCTGCGAGGGCGAGGCGATCGCACGCTTCGCAGTGCTCTGAGCACGATCCGCACGATCCACGGCCGCAAAGCGCAGATCCGCTGCCGGGTCACGCTCGCCCCTGGCTTGCGCGACGCTCGTCGAGCTCTGGTCGGTCGGGACTTGCAACTGCGCTCCGATGGTCAGGCCCGTGACGGCTGCCCCCATGAAGCCGAAGAAGAACAGGGCGCGAACAGCGGGGGCAAGGCTGGCTTTAAGCATATCCGTCTCCCAACGCTCTCGACCAGAAACGGTCGGTTTCGACAGGAAAACGCAACGGAATGCTTGTTGGTTCCTTTGGTGCCGGCGGGGAACGCGCCAACGCTCTTGCGAGTTGGTCGAATGCCGAGGCCTTTCGCATCGGTTTCGGGGGATCGATCGGCTCATGAACATCATCAGCAAGCAGGTACGATTGGGAACGCCCTGCCTCGCCTGCCCGTTGCGGCTCAAGCCCGCTTTCAAGGACAAGACCGACGACGAGATCCGCTTCATCCAGGCGATGAAGGTCGACCATCGCAGCTTTCCGGCCGGCGCCGACATCATCCACCCCGGCCAGGAGGATGCGGAACTCTACACGCTCTATTCGGGCTGGGCCTTCCGCTACAAGTCCCTGCCGGACGGGCGCCGCCAGATTCTCAATTTCCTGCTGCCCGGTGATCTCGTCGGCCTGCAGGCCTCGCTGCTCAGCGCCGCCGAGCATGGCATCGAGGCGCTCACCGATGTCGAGCTCTGCGTCTTCCCGCGCAAGCGGATCTGGGATCTGTTCGTCAAGATGCCGGCGCTGGCCTATGAACTGGCCTGGCTCGGCTCGCGCGAGGAATCCCTGATCGACGACAATCTGACCTCGGTCGGTCAGCGCAGCGCTGGCGAGCGCATCGCCGCGCTGGTGATCTCGCTCTACCATCGCGCCGACACGCTGGGCCTCGTCAGCAGCGGCAGCTTCGCCTTTCCGCTCACGCAGCAGCAGCTTGCCGACGCGCTGGGCCTGTCGCTGGTCCACACCAGCAAGACCTGGTCGCGTCTGCGCAAGGCCGGGCTATTTTCACTCTCGGGCGGGCGGCTGACGCTGCTCAACCCGCGCCTGACGGCACATATGGCCTCGATCTACGAGCAGGCACCACCGCCGAGACCATTGATCTGACGGCTTTTTGCCAGAGCCGCGGAAAAGAACTTGGCGGGCGGCCGCTCTTGACCCCATATGCCGCGCAGGTAACGTTCAGCTGCGTCAGACGCGTCGTCTTTGCGGCGATCAAGGGGTGCCATGTCTTCGACGATCCGTCATCGTCCGCGCGCAACGTCGCTTGCCGCTCGCCTCGGGCAATCCCGCGTGGCGTCACGGATCGAGGGCGAGGTGCGGGTGACGGCGGCCGACCTTGTCGACAGCGTCGCGGAAGCCAAGCTCAAGGTGGCTGCCGTCCGCTACAAGGTCGAAAGCGAAGTTCGCAACACCGCCGAGAAGTTCAGGAGTCGCGTCAGCGAAGCCAAGGCGAAGCTCGGCGACGAGGCCCGCTTCATCAAGTCCTGGATCGACGACCCGCTGCGCACCGGCTCGGTGACGCCGTCGAGCCCGGCGCTCGCGCGCCGGATGGCCTCCTTTGTCGATCCCGAGCAGCCAGGCCCGGTCATCGAGATCGGCCCCGGAACCGGCCCGGTCACCGAAGCGCTGATCGAGCGTGGCATCGACGAGAGCCGCCTGATCCTCGTCGAATACAGCCCGGAGTTCTGCGAACTCCTGCGCCGGCGCTTTCCGCGCGCGACGGTGGTGCAGGGCGATGCGTATGCGTTGTCCAAGACGCTCGCCGGCCATCTGCACGAGAAGGCGATCGCTCTGGTCTCCAGCCTGCCCCTGTTCAACCGGCCGCCGGCCACCCGCACGGCGTTGGCGCGCGAGGCGTTCCCGCTGTTGGTCGAGGGCGCGCCCTTCATCCAGTTCACCTATTCGGTGATCTCGCCGATCCCGCGGAAAGGTTCCGGCCTCAAGGCCTTCGTTTCTGACTGGGTGCTGCGGAACATCCCGCCGGCGCGGGTCTGGGTCTACCGCCAGATTCGGTGACGATCTGAGCTTTCCGCAGCCCTGCGTTGCATGCACTGCGTGATTCTCGCGGCTTTTCTCACCTAATCGTAACACCTCGCTGCTAGGCAACCTTGGCGACCGGGTGCTCCGCTGGCCTGCTCGCCAGAGGAGCCGGATCAGCCGATGAGTGCCCCAGTCCTCCGTTTCAGCCTGCCGCGCTGGCGCGTGACGCGCTGGCTTGCGGATGCTGGCCCGGATGTCCCCCCCGATATTCGGGTCGCGCTGGTGGCAAGCCTCTTCGGAACGCTGCCGATCTTCGCCGGCGGCGTCATGAATTCGCTGGCGGTGTCCTTCCTGATCGCCTGGCGCATCCCGACCTTGCCCTTCACGCTCTGGTGCGCGTTCGAGATCGTTTGCTGCTTCGTGCGGCTCTGCGTCCTGCTTGCGGCGCGCAAACGCGCGGCGCGCGGCCAATCGACGCCTACCGACATCTATCTCCTGCTCGGCGTTGCCTGGGCGGCCGGTATCGGAGCCGGCACATTTCTGAGCCTGATGAGCGGTGACTGGGTTGCGGCGACGCTCGCCTGCCTCTCGGCCGCTGCGATGGTGGGCGGCATCTGCTTCCGGAATTTCGCCGCACCGCGCATGGCCGGCGTGATGATCGCGCTCACGCTCGGGCCCTGCGTGCTTGCAGCGCCTTTCGCGTCCGAGCCGATGATGCTGATCACCTTCATGCAGATCCCGTTCTATCTCTTCAGCATGACGATGGCCGCGTACAAGCTGAACGGGATGCTGATCTCGACCATGCGGGCGGAACGTGAGAACGCCTTCCATGCGCGACACGACATGCTGACGGGGCTGTCCAACCGGGCCGGGCTGGCGAAGGCCTTTACGGCGAGATTCGACGACGCGACGCCTCCCAAGGGGCTTGCCCTGGTCTATCTCGATCTCGATGGCTTCAAGGCCGTCAATGACAGCTACGGCCATATGGCTGGAGACGCCTTGCTCCAGCTCGTAGCCGAGCGGCTGCGTGGCCTCGTCCGCGCTTCCGACATCGCGGCGCGCATCGGCGGCGACGAATTCGTCGTCCTCTCCGAGCAGACCGAGCAGGTTCAGCTCCAGCGCTTCGGCGAGCGGATTGTGCGCGAGATCTCCGAGCCTTACGAGCTCGACAGCGGGCACAAGCTCCATATCGGTGCTTCGGTGGGCATCGCGCTCGCTCCCGAGCATGGCCGCGACATGAACAGCCTGATGACGGCGGCCGATGCAGCGCTGTACCAGGCGAAATCGCGCGGCAAGTCGCTGTGCATCATCGCCTCCCAGCGCCCGGTGGTCGGCGGCGCCTCGTCCGGCGGTACGCTTCGGCTGCAATAGGCCGGTTGCTGGTCCGGCGGGGCTTGACCCGCCGGCCCGGCTCGGGCTTGCCTGACACGCGCAACAGCCGGGATTGCAGGCGTGACGGATATCGGGCGGCTCGTCCGCGATATTGCCGACGAGATGCGCGACGCCAGCGAGCGCGGCGAGGTCGCGACCTATATCCCGCCGCTCGCCCGCATCGATCCGCGTCAGTTCGGGCTCTGCGTCGTGACCGCGGATGGGCAGACCCACGTCGCCGGCGACAGCGAAGAGCCCTTCTCGATCCAGAGCGTTTCCAAGGTCTTCGCCCTGACCCAGGCGCTCGGCAAGGTCGGCGACACGCTCTGGCGCAGGGTCGGGCGCGAGCCGTCCGGCACGCCCTTCAACTCGATCGTGCAGCTCGAGCGCGAGCAGGGCGTGCCGCGGAACCCCTTCATCAACGCCGGCGCGCTTGTCGTCGCCGACGTCAATCTCGCCGGCCACGAGCCCCGTGTCGCGATCGGCGAATTGTTGCGCTTCGTGCGCTACCTGGCCGATGACGATACCATCGTCATCGACGACGCGGTGGCGCGGGCCGAGCAGGCGACCGGCTTCCGCAACATCGCGCTAGCCAACTACATGAAGGCCTTCGGCAACGTAACCCATGCGCCGGAGCTGACGCTCGGCGTCTATTTCCATCAATGCGCCATTGCCATGAGCTGCCGTCAGCTCGCCATGGCCGGGCGCTTCCTGATGCATGGCGGGCTCTACGAGCCCGGCGGGCCGCGCGTCGTCTCGGCCCAGCGGGCGCGGCGCATCAACGCGCTGATGCTGACCTGCGGCCACTACGATGCTTCGGGTGATTTCGCGTTCCGCGTCGGCCTGCCCGGCAAGTCGGGCGTCGGCGGCGGCATCCTCGCCGTCGCGCCGGGCAAGGCCGCGATCGCGGTCTGGTCGCCCGGTCTCAACGCCAACGGCAACTCGCTGCTCGGCACGCTGGCGCTGGAGCGCCTGGCCGAGGCGACCGGCTGGTCGGTTTTCGCGCGTTGAGGGAAGGCTCGTCATGCTCGGGCTTGACCCGAGCATCTCAGGACGTGGAGGCTCGGGAGCCTCTTCCTGCCAGAGATTCTCGGGTCTGCGCTTCGCTCCGCCCGAGAATGACGGTGTGCTTCCCGCGCCTAGCTCCGCAGCCCCGGCGCTTCCTGCCCGGTGCGGGCGACGTATTCTGTATAGCCGCCGCCATAGGCATGGACGCCCTCGGGCGTCAGCTCCAGCAGGCGGTTGGAGAGCGCGGCGAGGAAATGCCGGTCGTGGCTGACGAAGAGCATCGTGCCCTCATATTGCGAGAGCGCCGTGATCAGCATCTCCTTGGTCGCGATGTCCAAGTGGTTGGTCGGCTCGTCCAGCACCAGGAAATTCGGCGGATCGTAGAGCATCATCGCCATGACCAGCCGCGCCTTCTCGCCGCCCGAGAGCACGCGGCAGCGCTTCTCGACATCGTCGCCCGAAAACCCGAAGCAGCCTGCGAGCGAGCGGAGCGAACCTTGCCCGGCCTGCGGGAAGCGATCCTCCAGCGCCTCGAACACGGTGCGCTCGCCGTCGAGCACCTCCATGGCGTGCTGGGCGAAATAGCCGAGCTTGACGCTGGCGCCGATATTGACCGTGCCTGCATCGGGCTCCGTCGTGCCGGTGACGAGCTTCAGCAGCGTCGACTTGCCGGCGCCGTTGACGCCGAGCACGCACCAGCGCTCCTTGCGCTGGATCTGGAAGTTCAGCCCGTCATAGATGCTGCGGCTGCCATAGGCCTTGTTGACGTTCTTGATGCTGACCACGTCGTCGCCCGAGCGCGGCGCCGGCTGGAACTCGAAGGCGACGCTCTGGCGCCGCCGCGGCGGCTCGACGCGCTCGATCTTGTCCAGCTTCTTGACCCGGCTCTGCACCTGCGCCGCGTGCGAGGCGCGAGCCTTGAAGCGCTCGATGAAGGCGATCTCCTTGGCGAGCATCGCCTGCTGGCGCTCGAACTGCGCCTGCATCTGCTTTTCGGCCAGCGCGCGCTGCTGCTGGTAGAACTCGTAATCGCCGGAATAGCTCGTCAGCGCGCCGCCATCGATCTCGATGATCTTGCCGACGATGCGGTTCATGAACTCGCGGTCATGCGAGGTCATCAGCACGGCGCCGTCATAGTTCTTGAGGAAGGATTCCAGCCAGATCAGGCTTTCGAGATCGAGATGGTTCGAGGGCTCGTCGAGCAGCATCGCGTCGGGGCGCATCAGCAGGATGCGGGCGAGCGCGACGCGCATCTTCCAGCCGCCGGAGAGGCCGCCGACATCGCCCTCCATCATCTCCTCGCTGAAGCCGAGGCCCGCGAGCACCTCGCGCGCCCTGCCGTCCAGCGCATAGCCGTCGAGCTCCTCGAAGCGGCCCTGCACCTCGCCGTAGCGCGCGATGATATCCTCCATCTCGTCGGCGCGTTCGGGATCGACCATGGCGGCTTCGAGTTCGGCGAGCTCGGCCGCGACCGTGCTGACGGGGCCTGCGCCATCCATAACCTCAGCAACGGCGCTGCGCCCGGCCATCTCACCGACATCCTGGCTGAAATAGCCGACGGTGATGCCGCGATCGGTCGAGACCACGCCTTCGTCGGGCGCCTCCTCACCGGTGATCATTCGGAACAGCGTGGTCTTGCCGGCGCCGTTGGGACCGACGAGCCCGACCTTCTCGCCCTTCAAGAGCCCGGCAGACGCCTCGATGAAGACGATCTGCTTTCCGTTTTGCTTGCTGATGTTTTCGAGACGAATCATGCGTTTGGAAACCTTGGGAAGCGGCGCCCCGTGCCACTAAGCCATCGGGAGCCGGCGGGAAAGGCGGCGTGAGGCCGCGATCAGGCTGAGAGCGGGGCGCTGCGGGCGCCGGCGGCGCTGAGCAGATCTGCCGGCGCCAGCGCGATCTGCAGGCCGCGTTGCCCGCCATTGACGTAAACAAGCGCCTCGCCCGACGCCGCTTCGTCGATGATCGTCGGTAGCTTGCGCTTCTGGCCGAAGGGGCTGACACCGCCGACCTTGTAGCCGGTCAGCCGCTCGGCGTCGGGCACCGGCATCATTGCCGCCGACTTGCCGCCGAAGGCCGCCGCGACCTTCTTCATGCTGGCTTCGCGATCGGAGGCGAGCACGATGCAGACGGGTTTGCCGTCGACCTGCGCGATCAGCGTCTTGAGCACGCGGCTTGCCGGTTCGCCCAGCGCCTCGGCCGCCTGCAGTCCGACACGCTCGGCATTCGGATCATAGGTGTAACCGCGCAGTTGGAAGCCGATGCCGAGGCGTTTCAACGCCTGAGTGGCTGGGGTTGTCTGGGCCATGGTCCGGAGAATACTGGGGCTGTCGGCAAGAACGGCGCGGAGCGTGAACCCTCTCGCCGTGAAAGCCCAGTAACTCCTTACCGATCGCCTGAAAAGCGCGGCAGGACGCCGGTCTCCGGCAGATCGACAGGCGGAGACGGGTCAGTACTTCACCACGCGGGCGCCGGGCACGGGCTCCGGAGGTGCTGCCGCCTGCGCGACAGGGCCGAGCGGGAAGGCGACGCTCAGGAGGCCTATCGTCCCCTGCGGCCGGTTCTCGACGTTCACCTCGCGCAGGATCTTGAGGCGGGTCGTGACCGGTGTTCCGGCGACGACGAAGGAATAGCCGATCGTTCCGCCGACAGCGGTGACCCGGCCCTTGTAGGGGCCGAGCACGGCACCCGAGCCGCTGTCCCCGGTGATCTGCTGATAGTGAGCGAACAGCGCTCCGACCGAGATTTCCTTGCTGAGATATTGGCTGACGGCGACGTCGACATGCACGGCATTGCCGCTCGTGTAGTCGGTAGCGTCGTTCTTGCCGTTGATCTCGAAGCCGACCGCACCGGAGATGTCGAGGCCGATCTTCGGATCGAGCCAGGTCGCGGCGGCGTAGAGATCGCCGATCCAGCGGTTGAACGACAGGTTGGACAGCGAGTCGGCGCGATAGGTGCCCGATGGAATGTTGACCGCGCCGCCGACCTGCCAATGGAAGTTGCCGGCGTGCCAGCCGACGAAGCTGGTGACGACGGGGTCGCCGAACAGGAAGGCCGAATCCCGCAGTTTTGCACCAAAGGCGCGGCCGGAGCGGGGCGCGGCGATCAGCGCGCCCGCACTGACGCGCGGCTGGCCGAAAGGCAGCGTCAGGGCGAAGCCCAGATTGCCGCCGAGAATTTCGAGCGGCGTCACCCAGGTCGGCGTGGCGAAGTCGACCCGCGCCTCAACCTTCACATTGGCGAGGACGGCGCCGCCGATCTGCGTCTGCCGGCCCGCCGAGAGGCGCCCCGAATACGAATAGACATCGTTCTCGAAGTAGAATCCGGGCGGCGGCACGATGCCGGCGCCCGGGCCACGAAGACCGGGGACGTAAAGGCTTGTGCCGCCTTCGGTGGCAAACGCCGTATCGGGAATTGCACTGGCGACGACGCAGGCCGTTGCTGCGAAGACGGCCGTCCCAATGCGCCGCATGATCGATTTCCCTGCCCTTTGACGTCGACGCTGGACCGATTTGCTTGTGTCGTCAAGGAGCGCGGCTTTCCGTTGCTGGCTGCAAAGGCCGGCATTGTTACGGTTACACGATGTCAGAAAGCGATGAACGGAGCCACAATGGCCGGGTGCCCTTTCGACTGATGAAAGCGCGGCCGATGGAAAAGGCGCAAAGACGCGGTTTGGCTCGCCTGATGCTCCGGTGGCCACAGAACCGCACGGCGCTGAAGACACGGTTCGACAGCGATGCGCGGTTCGCAGAACTATGCGAGGCGTATGAGGTTGCCTGCGACGCTGCTTCCTATTGGGACAAGTCCTCATCGCCCGCCGCCTTGGAACGAGCCCAGGAATATCGTTCTTTGATGATCGCGACAGAGCAAGATATCTTGAACCGGATTTCTTAAGGTCTCGAATAATCGCTGGCGCGCCATGCGGATTCAGGCTTGCTGACGGGATTGACTGCGCGCCATACTGCACGCGGCAAATATCGGCGTGGTTTCAGTCCAGTGGCGGGGACGAAGCGATGGGCGAAAGCTTGAAAGATGGGCGGGATCCGCCGGGTTCCGATCAGGTTATCGGAGCTCTCGAACGATTGCTGACCTCCGACGAGCTGCGTCTCTCCGAACGCAACCGACGTTTCCTGTCATTCGTCGTGACACAGGCCGTCAAAGGCTCGGCGGATCGCATCAAGGCCTATACGATCGGCGTCGATGTTTTCGGCCGCGACGAAGCCTTTGATCCGACGACGGATCCGATCGTCAGGATCGAGGCGACCCGCTTGAGAGCGGCCCTGGCATCCTACTATGAGCAGGCGGGGTCTGATGCGACGGTCAGGATTTCGCTTCCCAAGGGCAGCTATGTCCCGGCTTTCGCCTGGGTTTCCCACGCCTGTGGCGCGGAAGCGGCTGATGGCCTCGGCGAGAGCATGGCCGACCCCTCTTCATTCGCGGCGCAGGTGATCCTGCAAGATCATACCGGGCGTGGGAACGAAGACATGGCGGCGCGCGCCGAGCTCTTCGTCGATGGGCTCGCCGTGATGCTGCAGAGGGCGTCTTTCATCATCCGGATCGTGCCGCCATATGAGCGCCGGGCGGCGGCCGATGCGATCAAGGCCATCTACTGCAAGCCGCACGAGGCGTTCTCGCTCGATATCGCCGTCCGTCCCGTCGATGCCGCGATGCGCTACGCGTGGCGCCTGGGTGATCTCAGCACGGGCGAAATCCTGGCCACCAGCTTCCGGGACTACATGGTCGCGAACACGGGCGGCTATGAGCGCATCGACGATCTGGCCGCCGATGCGACGAGCGCGATCTCTGCCGCCATCGGCCTGCGTCGGCGCGCTCGCGCCGGCGCGAGGCCGTAACCGTTACAAGCTTAAGCGCGAAATTGCCTCATGCGATGCTTCCTGCCGCGTGCGCGACGAACGCTGAGTCAGCGATGTCTCCACGGTTGCGATGCCAAACCAGGAGCATTTCATGGAACGCCAAAAATTCCTGGCCGCAGCGGCAGCGGCGGCGCTTGCCGCTGTGCTGGGCTTTTCCGGGCCGGTAAAGGCCCAGCAGCCTGCCCCCGCCTCGGCGCCGGCCCGGCCCAACATTCTCGTCATCTTCGGCGACGATGTCGGGCAGAGCAATATCAGCGCCTATTCCCACGGGCTCGTTGGCTATCGGACACCGAACATCGATCGCATCGCCAAAGAAGGCACGATGTTCACCGACTACTACGCCGAGAACAGCTGCACGGCCGGCCGTTCCACTTTCATCACCGGGCAGGTCTGCCTGCGGACCGGGCTTTGCAAGGTCGGCATCCCCGGCGCGGCTGTCGGGTTGCAGGACCGTGATGTCACCATAGCCCAGGCGCTGAAGCCTCTCGGCTATGCTACCGGCCAGTTCGGCAAGAATCATCTCGGCGATCGCGACGAATATCTGCCGACCCGGCACGGTTTCGACGAATTCTTCGGCAATCTCTACCATCTCAATGCCGAGGAAGAGCCGGAACGTCCCTATTATCCGAAGAACGACACCAACTTCGTCAAATCCAATTCACCGCGCGGCGTGCTCAAGACCTCGGCCGACGGCAAGATCGAAGACACCGGGCCGCTGACCGCCAAACGGATGGAGACGATCGACGACGAGACCACCGCGGCCGCGATCGACTTCATGCAGCGGCAGGTGAAGGCGCAGAAGCCCTTCTTCACCTGGATGAACACGACGCGGATGCATGCCTTTACCCATGTCCGCGAGTCGATGAAGGGCCGCAGCGGCATGCCGGGCAACGATTACGCCGATGGCATGCTCGAGCATGACGAGGATGTCGGCAAGCTCCTGAAATCGCTCGACGATCTCGGCATCGCGAACAACACCATCGTGATCTACACCACCGACAACGGCCCGAACCAATGGTCGTGGCCCGACGCGGCGACCACGCAGTTCCGTTCGGAGAAGGACACGAACTGGGAAGGAGCCTTCCGCGTGCCGGCAATGATCCGCTGGCCCGGCAAGATCAAGGCGGGCGAGGTCTCGAACGAGATGGTCTCCGGCCTTGACTGGTTCCCGACGCTGGTCGCCGCCGCCGGCGATGCCGATATCAAGGACAAGCTCGCCAAGGGCACGACGCTGGGCAACCAGCAGGCCAAGGTGCATCTCGATGGCTACAACCAGCTGCCATACCTGACCGGCCAGCAGCCAAAATCGGCCCGCAACGAGTTCTTCTACTTCAACGACGACGGCGAGCTCGTCTCCTATCGTTACAACGACTGGAAGATCGTGTTCTGCGAACAGCGTGCTCCCGGCGGACTGCTGGTCTGGGCGAATCCCTTCACCTGCCTGCGTGTGCCGAAGATCTTCAATTTGCGCATGGACCCGATGGAGCGGGCGGATAGCGTCTCGGATCAGTATTACGACTGGCTCGCCAAGAACGCCTATCTGGTCCAGTACGGCGTCTGGAAGGTTGCGCCGTTCCTGCAGACCTTCAAGGAGTATCCGCCGAGCCAGCGTCCGGCGAGCTTCAGCGTCGACCAGATGATCGATTCTCTCATGCGCAATCTGGACCGGGCTGGCGCCTCCAAGTAGCGGCCGAACGAGGGAGTCCGCGAAAGCGGGCTCCCCAGCCGGAACAGGAGGCGCCGTCGTCGCAAATGGCGATTGCGCCTTCTTGGGGCGCCATGCGATCCAAGCAGGAGAAGTGTAGTAGAATGCCGCGGTGCTGCCTGCGCGGCCGATCTTCGCGAGAAAGGGTTGGCGATGCGGCCGGATGACATCATCGCGCGTTTCCGGGTCGCCGATGGCGACAGCTTCCGGCTCAAGCAGTTCGATCCGGCCGAAACCTGCGGTCTCGACATCGAGAAACAAGAGGCGAGGGAGCTGCTTCAGGCCGGCGTCAAGCGCCTGCACGACCTCCAGGAGCGCCTCTACGCCGAGCGACGCTGGTCGATCCTGATCGTCCTGCAGGCGATCGACACCGCAGGCAAGGACAGCACGATCAAGCATGTCATGTCCGGTGTGAACCCGCAGGGTTGCATCGTGCATTCCTTCAAGGCTCCGAGCCTGGCGGAGCTTCGCCACGACTTCCTGTGGCCGGCGAACTGCAAGCTGCCGGAGCGTGGCGAAATCGTCATCTTCAACCGCTCCTATTACGAGGAGGTTCTGGTCGTGCGCGTCCATGAGGAACTGCTGCGCAAGCAGAATCTGCCGCCCGAGCCTGTCGGCGAAGAGCTCTGGACGAAGCGCTTCGAGAGCATTCGCGACTTCGAGAAACATCTCGGGCGTAACGGCACCGTGGTGCTGAAGTTCTTCCTGAACCTCTCCCGGGAGGAGCAGAAACGTCGGTTGCTCGCGCGCATCGACGAGCCCGACAAGCACTGGAAGTTCGATCTGAACGATATCGTCGAGCGCGAGCATTGGGACGATTACCAGCGAGCCTATCAGGCTGCGATCGCCGCCACCGCGACAAAGTCGGCACCCTGGCATGTCGTGCCGGCCGACAATAAATGGTTCACGCGGCTCGTCGTGGCGGCGACGATCGTGGAAGCCCTCGAGCGGCTCGATCCGCGCTTTCCACCCGTCGATGACGATCTGCTAAAGGCGATGGCGAAGGCGCGCAAGCAGCTTGTCGACGATGGCGAGCGCAAGAACGGCAAGGGAGACCGGGACCATGGCTGATGCCGCGGATATCGAAGCCCGCGCCGGGACGGATGGAATGGTGCATCTCCCCGGCGGCCTGTTCCGGATGGGCTCGGACGATCACTATGCCGAGGAGGCGCCGAGCCACCGGGCCGGCGTCGCGCCCTTCTGGATCGATGCGACGCCGGTGACGAACCGGCAGTTCCGGGCGTTCGTCGCGGCGACGGGCCATGTCACCTTTGCCGAGATCGCGCCGGATCCGAAGGATTACCCCGGCGCCTTGCCGCATATGCTGCGGGCGGGGTCGCTGATGTTCGACCCGCCTTCGCATCCCGTCGATCTGCGTGACTGGTCGCAATGGTGGACCTTCAAGTTCGGTGCGACCTGGCGCAAGCCCTATGGCGCCGGCTCGTCGCTCAAGGGGCTGGACGATCACCCCGTCGTCCATGTCGCCTATCGCGATGCCGAGGCCTATGCGGCCTGGGCCGGCAAGGCGCTGCCGACCGAGGCGGAATGGGAGTTCGCCGCCTGGGGCGGCCGCGAGGACTCTGAATTCGCCTGGGGCGACGAGCTCATGCCGGATGGCCGGCACATGGCCAATGTCTGGCAGGGGAACTTCCCGTTCGAGAACACCAAGGAGGACGGCTGGGCTCGTACCTCGCCGGTCGGAGCCTTCCCGCCGAACGGCTATGGTCTCTACGACATGATCGGCAATGTCTGGGAGTGGACAGCCGATTTCTGGTCTGTGCGTCACCAGGGAGACGCGCCGAAGGCCTGCTGCGTGCCGCAGAACCCGCGCGGCGGCCCGGAAGCCGAAAGCTACGATCCGCGCCAGCCCGCCGTCCGCATCCCGCGCAAGGTCCTGAAGGGCGGCTCGCATCTCTGCGCGCCGAATTATTGCCGGCGCTATCGGCCGGCGGCTCGTCACGCCGAGCCGATCGATACGTCCACCAGCCATGTCGGCTTTCGTTGCGTTGTCCGCGAGCGCTGATCCCTCTAGAGATGCACTGCAACTACGCAACATAAGGACGGCTGAGGCCGAGGATCCGAATGATCGACACCAGCAGAATCCGCTTCGCCGCCTTGCTTACGCTCATGATCCCCGCCGCCATGCTGGGTGCCTGCACGACCCAGGAGGCTGCTTCGTCGCCGGAGCCGCAGATCAGTGTGACGTCGGTGCCTCCGCAGCGCAGCTATCTTGATCCCGGTCCGGTCCCGGCGCGCTCTGGCGGACCTGCCTATATCCAGGCCGGCAGCAACAGCTTCGCGCGCCAGACGGACAGCTTCGGCAACGATCTCGTTCCCAAGATTCCGTGAGATCAACAAATGCCGGCTCGGACCTTGCGTCCCGAGCCGGCATTTACGGTTACACGCTTGACGGCGCCGGATGAGGCCGCGCAGGGCCTCTCCGCGTCATATCGCGGGCGTGATCGCCATCCTGCCGCCGTAACGGTTACGCAGCTGACTTGGGCTCGGCTTTCGCCACAGTCCGATCCAGGGTGCAGCTGAGGGATCGGGCATGGATGGAGCCGGGCGGACCGCGCGCGATGCCGTGAATGACCTGCAGAGCCGTATGAATGCGGACATCATCGGGCAGGAGCGGGTGGTCGAGCGCATCGTCGTCGCGCTGTTGGCCAATGGCAATGTCCTGCTCGAAGGGCTGCCGGGCCTCGCCAAGACGCGGGCGATCAAGAGTCTCTCGGCGAATCTCGAATCCGACTTCAGCCGCATCCAGTTCACACCGGATCTGCTACCCTCCGACGTGACCGGCGGCGAGATCCTGCGTGCCGATGGACAGTTCGAATTCCGCAAGGGCCCGGTCTTCGGCAATCTCGTCCTGGCCGACGAGATCAACCGCGCCCCGCCCAAGGTGCAGTCGGCCTTGCTCGAGGCGATGGAGGAGCGCCACGTTACCGTGGCCGGCAAGCGCTACGATCTGCCGCCGCTCTTCATGGTTCTCGCCACACAGAATCCGATCGAGCAGGAGGGCACCTATCCGCTGCCCGAGGCGCAGATGGACCGCTTCCTGATGCATGTCCGCATCGACTACCCCTCCGATGCGGACGAGGTGAAGGTGATGCGGCTCGTGCGTTCCGAGAACGCCGCCGCGAACGCGAAGCCGCCGGTGACGCCCGCGTCGATCCCGCAGCAGGCGATCTTCGATGCCCGCGCCGAGATCGACAGGGTGACGACGAAGGATGTCGTGGAGGCCTATATGGTCGCGCTCATCGCAGCGACGCGGCGGCCCGCCGAATATGGCGACCACCTCAAGAACTGGATCGCGGTCGGCGCCAGTCCGCGCGGCACGCTCGCGCTCGACAAGTGCTCGCGGACCTTTGCCTGGCTGCGGGGGCGCGACTACGTCACGCCGGAGGATGTGCAGGCCGTGGCGCATGACTGCCTGCGGCACCGGATTTCGCTCGGCTACGAGGCGGGTGCGGAAGGCGTCAGCCCCGATGCGGTGTTGGACGAGGTGGTCAAACAGGTCGCTGTTGCGGCGTAGCGAGGCGCGTCATGGCGTTGATGCGGGAGAGGGCGAGGACGGGAGGGCCGGCTCCGGCCGCGGGAGCCCGCGCCTTCGCCACGCTCGACGACCTGCTGCGCCTCAAGCACCGCGCGCGTGGTTTCAGCTTCCTGCCGCGCCAGCCCGTGCATAGCCTGCTCGCTGGGCGCCATGCCTCGCGCCTGCGCGGGCGGGGCCTGAATTTCGAGGAACTGCGGCACTATTGCGAGGGCGACGACACCCGCACCATCGACTGGCTCGCCACCGCGCGGCTCGGCAGCCCGCATGTGCGGGTCTATTCCGAGGAGCGCGACCGCCCGGTCATCCTGCTTGTCGACCAGCGCAGCACGATGTTCTTCGGCAGCAGGCGTGCGATGAAGTCGGTTGCCGCCGCCGAGGCCGCGGCGCTCGCGGCCTGGCGTGTCACCTCCCTCGGCGACCGCGTCGGGGCTGTCGTCTTCGGTGACGACGAGGTCGTGACCGTGAAACCCCGGGCCCGTGACCTGGGTGCCGTACGTGTCCTCAGCGAGGTTGGCCGGCAGAACGCCGCGCTCGAACACGCGTCTTTCTCCGCTCAAGGACCTGGCCGGCTCAACGAGGCCCTCGCTGCGGCGGCGCGCATGGCGGCGCATGACGGGCTGATCTGCATCATCTCCGATCTCGACGGCGAGAACGACGAAACCCGGCGGCTGGTGACCCGCCTGTGTGCCCATAACGATGTCCTGGCCGTCTTCATCCAGGACCCGCTGGAGCAGGATCTTCCGGATGTCGGGCGTGCGACCTTCAGCTCGGGACAGGCGCAGATCGAGGTCGACGCCTCGGGAGGGGCCCTGCGCCGGCGATTCCGCGATGAGCGGGTCGAGTGGCGGGCGCGTCTTGCCGAACTCTCCCGCAGCCGCGCCATCCCGGTGCTGCCGATCTCGCCTGATCGCGACGTGGCCGAGCAGATGCGCGAGCTGATCGGCCGGCGGCAGGCGCAGAAGTCCGCCAATGCTGGCGGGAGGGCGTCATGAGCGCCGATCCCGGCGACCTCGCCAATCTGGCCGATCTGGCATTGCCGCCGGCGATCTCCTTCTGGCCGCCGGCCGCGGGCGTCTGGATCGTGGGAGGTGCGGTGGTCGCGGCGCTGGCCGTGGCTGGCTGGCGTGCCCTGCGGCGCTATCGCGCCGACGCCTATCTGCGTCGCGCCGCCGCCGAAATCGATGCGGCGGCGCAAGGCGGCGATGCGGCCGGCGCTGTTTCGGCCGTGCTCAAGCGCGCGGCGATGGTCGCCTATGGCCGGGAGCGCGTGGCCTCCCTGACCGGCTCGTCCTGGGCGACCTTCCTCCGGGAGACGGCGCCGGCAGGCATGCCGCTTGACCGGTTGGCCGCCCGTCCGGACGCTGTGTTCGCAGCGAATGAAGGCGCGCCTGCGCAGGATCGCGCGGCGCTGCTCGCCGAAGCCAGGGCCTGGTTGCAAGGCCAGCACGGCCGTGTCTCAGGACGGAGGTGACGATGCTCTCCTTCGCCTATCCCTGGGTCGGATTGCTCGCGCCGCTGCCGCTGCTCGTCTGGTTCGCACTGCCCGCCCATGCCGAGCGACGCGCTGGTCTGCGGGTGCCCTTCTTCGAGCGCTTGGCCAGGTTGAGCGGGGAAAGGCCCTATTCCGGGGGCGTGGTCGCGCGGCGCCATCTCGGGCGCCTGCTGTTGCTGACATTGGCCTGGCTTTTGACGCTTGCCGCGCTCGCACGGCCGCAATGGATCGAGCCGCCTCTGCACCGCGAGGTGCCGACCCGCGACCTGCTCGTCCTGGTCGATCTCTCCGGTTCGATGGATACCAGGGATTTCGTCGACGCTACCGGCAAGACCGTCGATCGGCTCACCGCGGTGAAACAGGTGCTCGACGATTTTCTTTCGCGCCGCAAGGGCGATCGTGTCGGCGTGGTCGTCTTCGGCGATGCGCCCTTCGCGCTCGTGCCCTTCACCACGGATCTGGAATTGTGCCGCGCCATGCTGCGCGACACCGATGTCGGCATGGCCGGCCCACGCACGGCGTTCGGCGATGCCATCGGCCTCGGTATCGGCCTGTTCGCAAAGAGCACCGTGAAGGCCAAGACGATCATCGCGCTGACCGACGGCAACGACACCATGAGCAAGGTCCCGCCCGCCGAGGCCGCGCGTGTCGCCAGGGACAAGGGCATCGTCATCCACACGGTCGCCGTCGGCGATCCGCAGGCAGCGGGGGAGGACAAGCTCGACGAAGCCGCGCTGAAGGAGGTCGCTGATGCGACCGGCGGCGGCTTTTTCCGTGCGCTCGACCGGACGCAGCTTTCCGACATCTACCGCCGGCTCGACGAGATCGAGACTCGCCATATCGATACGGTGAGCTTCCGCCCGCGCCTCGACGTCTACTGGGTTCCGGTGGCGGCCATGCTGGTGCTGAGCCTGCTTGCGCAGGCGCTGTTCCTGCTGCGCCGCCACCGGCGCCGGGAGCCTTCCGAACCCGCAACGATAGCGGGAGCGTTGCGATGATGGACGCGCTCGCCGCCTTCCATTTCCTGCGGCCGCTCTGGCTGCTGGCGTTGCTCCCGGCGGCTGCGCTCTGGCTGATCGAGCGCCGCAGCTCGGACGCGTTGCAGCAATGGCGCGGCGTCATCGATCCGGCACTGCTGCCTTATCTCCTCGTCGGGGCAGACAGGCACAAGCGCATCGCTCCGTCGGATTGGCTCTTCCTGGCCTGGATCATCGCGACGCTCGCCGTAGCCGGCCCTGCCTGGCAGCGCGAGCCCTCGCCCTTCGCGCAGGCCAAGCCTGCCGTCGCAGTCGTACTCAAGGTCACTCCGTCCATGCTGACGCAGGATCTCGCGCCGACGCGGCTCGACCGCGCCCGGCAGAAGCTCGCCGATATTCTCGCGGCGCGAGAGGGGGCGTCGACCGCACTCGTCGCCTATGCCGGTTCGGCGCACCTCGTGCTGCCGGCGACGCCGGACAGTGGCGTGGTGCTCGATCTCGCCAAGGCACTCTCGCCGCGGATCATGCCGAAGGAGGGAGACGATCTCGCCGGGGCGCTGACGCTGGCCAGACGCGCGCTCGCCAGCAGCGCCGATGGCGGCTCGATCCTGGTCATGGCGGATACGATAGCGCCGGAGGCGGCGGCCGATCTGGCGGGGAACAAGGGACCGGCCGTGACGCTGCTCGCGCTGGTGCCGCCGGACACCGATACGAGCGGCGTGGCCGACGCGGCGCGTGCCATGGGTGCCACGACGATCCCGACGACGCCGGATCAGGTCGATGTCACCGCCGTCCTGCGCCGGCTCGACAGCAGCGATGCCGCGGCCAGCGTGGCGGGGGAAGGCGAGCATTGGCGCGAAGCCGGCTATTGGCTGGTTCCGCTGCTCGCCCTGTTGGCCCTGTTCTGGTTCCGCCGCGGTTGGGTGCTGACATGAAACGTACCCGCTCGCTGTTGTCCTCTCCCTATGCGGCCATCGCGCTTGCCGCGATCCTGGCGCTGCTGGCTGCGGGATATCGGATCGGCTGGCGCGATCTCTGGCTGACGCCGGATCAGCGTGGTCGCCTGTTGATGAGCCAGAATCGTCCGGCGGATGCCGCAACGGCTTTTCGTGATCCGCTCTGGCGCGGCGTTGCGCTGTTCCGGGCCGGGGAGTTCAAGGAGGCGGCCCAGGCCTTCGCTGCCCGTGACACGGCCGAAGGTGCTTTCAATCAAGGCGACGCTCTGGTGATGCTGGGCCAGTATGACGACGCGCTGAAGCGCTATGACCGTGCGCTCGCGCTGCGCCCAGCTTGGCCGGAGGCACTCAAGAATCGCGAGATCGCCCGGATTCGCGGCGAGCGGAAGAAGACGGAAGGCGGCGAGACCGGCAACACCGACGACAAGCCCGACGAGATCGTCTTCGACAAGACGAAGAAGGGCGGCGAGGATTCGACGGTGGAGGGCGAGAAGCCGATGTCGGATGAGCAGGTCCGCGCGCTCTGGCTGAAGCGTGTCCAGACGCAGCCGGCCGATTTCCTGCGCGCCAAGTTCGCCTATCAACTCCAGGCAGCGCCGAGCGGAGCGGCGCCATGAGGCTCGCCGCGGTCCTTATCTGCACGCTTGTTGCGGGCCTCGCCTGGGCACAGGAGCCAGCGGGCAAGCCCGTGATCCGCACGAAGATCGACCCTACACAGGGCATCGTCATCGGCCAGCCGGTGCGGCTCGACGTCGAGGTTCTGTTTCCGGGCGAGATGGTTCATCCGCCGCGGGTCGGCATCCTCGAGGCGCCCGGTGCGCAGATTCTGCGCTTCGAGACGCAGGCGACGACGATGCGGGAGCGGATCGGCGATCAGGACTATGTCGGCCAGAGCTTCGAATTCGTCCTCTTCCCGCGCCGCGGTGGCGAGATTGCCGTTCCGGCACCGAGCGTGACGTTCCTTGACCGGGGCGGCGAGGCGACGGGTTCGGCGAAGGGCGAGCCGATGCGGATCGCGGTAACGGTGCCGCCCGGCATCGATCCATCCGGCCCGGTGCTCGCTGCCGATGGCGTCAGGGTCGAGCAGAGCTGGTCGCCTGATCCCGGGACCGCGCAGCTCAAGCCTGGCGACGCGCTCGTCCGGCTGATCCGGCGGCAGGCGGATGGCGTGCCGGCGCTCGGCATGGCCGAGTTCAAATTCGCGGCGCCGGAGGGCGTGCGCGTCTATGCCGATCCGCCGGTCGTCGAGGATCGCAGCAACCGCGGTGCCGTCGAAGGCCACCGCACCGACAAGGTCACCTATGTCTTCGAGAAGGCCGGGGCCTATGATCTGCCGGCGCTGGTACAGCCCTGGTGGAGCCTCTCGGGCAAGCAGGCGCGCACGGAAACGCTGCCCGGCGTCACGGTCACCGTCGCGGCGGCAGCCGCCGGGCGTTCGGAAGCTCGGATGGGTTGGACGTTGAGCCCCCTCTGGCTCGCAGCCGGCTTCGTTCTCGCCGCGCTGGCTCTTGGCCTGATCCTGCTTCGCGCCAGATTGACTGGTCTCTGGCAGCGGGCCGAGCAGCGCCATCGCTCGTCGGAAGCCGCGGCGCGACAGGAGCTAGCGCGGACGGCCAAAGCGGGAGACGCTTCGGCAACCTACCGGGCGCTCATCCAATGGCTCCAGCGCCTGCCGGGCGACCAGCAAGTGCAGGCGCGTTCGACCGGCGAACTGGGCTCGGCCATCGTGCTGCTTGAGCGAAGCCTCTTCGGCGCCGGTCAGACCTGGGATCGCGAGGCGGGTGCACGGCTGGCGGGAGCTGCAATCGCCTTTCGCAAGGAGAGCGACGCCTCACGGCGAGGCTCGGGGAACGCGCTGCCGCCGCTCAATCCAACGACTCGAGGGTGCGCATGAACGAAGGAAGCAACAATGTCCGGCCTTGATCTCTTTGCCTGGCTCGTTCTGGTGGTGCTGGTCGCCAGCACGGTCTTCGTCATCGTCTTCATGGCGATGTGGCCGGGCATGGTTGCCCGCCGGCGCAACCACCCCTGGGCCGAGGCGGTCTCGATCGGCGGCTGGATCACCCTCTTCCTCGGCTTCGTCCTCTGGCCGGTCGTGCTGATCTGGGCTTATGTCGACGTGCCGGCGAAGCGAGGCCATCCGTCCTCCGAGGCGGAGGCGGCGCGATGATTGTCGTCCTTCTCAACACCTATCTCGCCCTGCTCTTCATCCTGGTGAAGCTCAGGGTCGTGCCGTTCAACCTGTTCTGGAAGGTTTCGCCGATCCTCGTCCTCCTGCTGCTGCTCATTGGCCTGTTCATCCCGATGAACTGGGGCGCCCCTCAGGGCAGCGTGCTGGTAGTGCGCAATTCGGTCGCGATCGTTCCCGACGTCGCCGGCGAAGTGATCGAGGTTCCCGTCCAGGCCAACCAGCCATTGAAGGCCGGGGATGTGCTCTTCCGGATCGATCCGACGCCGTTTCAGGCCCAGCTCGATGCGATCCAGGCGCAGCTCAAGCTTCAGGAGACCCGTCTCTCCCAGATGACCCAGCTGCAGACCCAGGGCACCGGCCGCGCTTTCGACGTCGAGGAGCGGCAGGCCTCGGTTGATCAATTGCGGGCCCAGCTCGTCGGAGCGCAATGGAATCTGGAGAAGACGACGGTCCGCGCACCGGCCGACGGCTATGTCACGAATGTCGCGCTGCGCAAGGGCGCCCGCGTGTCCAGCCTGCCGCTCTCGCCGGTCATGGCCTTCATCGATACGGCGGACACGATCGTCGGCATCGAGATCAACCAGATCGATGCGCGCTATCTCGCTGCGGGGCAGCCGGTCGAGTTCACCTTCAAGATGACGCCGGGAACGGTGCAGACGGGCAAGGTCGAAAGCATCCTGCAGGCGGTTTCGACCGGGCAGGTCCAGACTTCGGGCGCGGCCGTCACGCCGACCGCGATCAAGGCGGCTCCCTTCGTGGTGCGCGTGAGGCTCGACGACGAGGCTTTCGCCCGTTCCCTGCCCGCGGGCAGTATCGGTACGGCGGCGATCTTTACCGATCGCGTGGAGGCGGCCCATGTGATCCGCAAGGTCCTGCTGCGGCAGATCGCGATCACCAACTACGTCAATCCCTTCTGAAGCGAGGAGACCATGATGAAGCACATTGCAAAGGCTCTTTCCCTGCTCGTAGCGGTCTTGATGCTGGCGGTGCCGGCCAGCGCGCAGCAGCGCAATCTCGGCCCGGCGACGGGCAAGGTTCGCATCGAGCAAATCCAGGTCGCCTTCATCGGGTCAGGCCAGGTGGGCGGCGGCACGCTCAGCTTCCGCGGCCGAAATCATGCGATTACGGCTGGCGGGCTCGGCATCGGGGGCATCGGCGCGTCGAAGCTGACGGCGAACGGCACCGTCTACGGGCTGACCCGGCTCGACGATTTCCCCGGCGCCTATCTTCAGCTGCGCGAAGGCTGGGCGCTTGGCGACCAAGGGCGCGGCACGCTCTGGCTGCGCAACGACAAAGGCGTGACCCTCAAGCTGGCCACGCGCCGCAAGGGGCTGCAGCTTTCGCTCGGCGCGGACGGCGTTCTGATCGGCTTCAAGTAAAGCAAAGCCCGCGCGGATCGCGATCTGCGCGGGCTTTTTTGAACAGATGAGCCGGCTTCGGAGCCGGAATTAGATATCGACCGTCGCGTTGAGCGCGTTCGTCTGGATGAACTCGCGCCGCGGCTCGACGACGTCGCCCATCAGCTTGACGAAGAGATCGTCGGCCTCGTCGTTCTGGTCGTTCTTGACGCGCAGGAGGGTCCGGACGTCGCGGTCGAGCGTCGTCTCCCAGAGCTGGTCGGGGTTCATCTCGCCCAACCCTTTGTAGCGCTGTAGCGCAACGCCCTTCTTGCCGATGGTCGAGACCGCGTCGAACAGGTCGGTCGGGCCGTTGATCGTGAAGGAATCGCCCTTGCGGCCGAGCACCGCCGGCTTGGAATAGGCCTCCTGCAGGGAAACCGCCGCCGCATCGAGTTTCCGGGCCTCGGCGCTGGCGAGCAGGCCGGCGTCGATCGTCGCCGCCTGCTTCACGCCGCGGACCATGCGGGAGAAGATGAAGCCGCCCTCGCTGACCTTGCCTTCCCAGCCGCGCTCCAGCTCGTCCGAGATCGCATCGAGCCGTTGCGCGACACGGGCCGCCGCCTCGTTCGCCTGGGCCTCGTTGTCCTCGCCGATCGGATGCAGAACGCCGGCGATCGCCATCTGCTCGACGACGCGCCGGTCATAGCGCGAATGCAGCTGCGACAGCGCGTTGCGGACGTTGCGGGCCTCCTCGATCAGGACCCGCAGATCGGCGCCGCCGCGCTCGACGCCCTCGCTGGTGCGGAAGGTCGCCCCGTCCAGCGTCGAGTCGATCAGGTACTGTTCCAGCGCCCGCTCATCCTTGAGATAGACATGGCTCTTGCCGCGCGCCGCCTTGTAGAGCGGCGGTTGGGCGATGAAGAGATGGCCGGCATCTATCAGCTCCGGCATCTGCCGGTAGAAGAAGGTCAGCAGCAGCGTGCGGATATGGGCGCCGTCGACGTCGGCGTCGGTCATGATGATGATCTTGTGGTAGCGCAGCTTCGCCAGGTTGAAGCCGCCCTGATCGGCCTCGGCCCGGCCGATGCCGGCGCCGAGCGCCGTGATCAGCGTGCCGACCTGGTCGGAGGAGAGCATCTTGTCGAAGCGCGCCCGCTCGACGTTCAGGATCTTGCCGCGCAGCGGCAGCACGGCCTGGTATTCGCGGGCGCGGCCCTGCTTGGCCGAGCCGCCGGCCGAGTCGCCCTCGACGATGAAGAGTTCGGACTTGGCCGGATCGCGCTCCTGGCAATCAGCCAGTTTGCCGGGGAGCGAGGCGATATCGAGCGCGCCTTTGCGGCGGGTGAGGTCGCGCGCCTTGCGGGCGGCCTCGCGCGCGGCAGCGGCTTCCGCCACCTTGCCGACGATGGTCTTGGCCTCGTTCGGATGCTCCTCCAGCCACTCGGACAGCGCCTGGTTGACGACGTTCTCGACAACCGGACGGACTTCCGAGGAGACCAGCTTGTCCTTGGTCTGCGAGGAGAACTTCGGATCGGGCACCTTGACCGAGACGATCGCGGTCAGGCCCTCGCGGCAGTCGTCGCCGGTGAGCGAGACCTTCTCCTTCTTCGAGATGCCCGAGCTTTCGGCGTAGCCAGTGATCTGGCGGGTCAGCGCGGCGCGGAAGCCGGCGAGGTGCGTGCCGCCGTCGCGCTGCGGGATGTTGTTGGTGAAGCAGAGCACGTTCTCGTGGTAGCTGTCGTTCCACCACAACGCGACGTCGACGGTGATGCCGTCCTTCTCCGAGGTCAGCATGATCGGCTTCTCGATCACCGGGGTCTTGGCGCGGTCGAGATAGCGCACGAAGGCCTCGACGCCGCCATCGTACATCAGCTCTTCGCGGATGACCTCGGCATGGCGGGCATCGGTGAGGACGATGCGCACGCCCGAGTTCAGGAAGGCGAGCTCCCGCAGCCGGTGCTCCAGCGTCTTGTAGTCGAACTCCACCATGGTGAAGGTTTCCTGCGACGGCAGGAAGGTGACCTCGGTGCCGCGCCGGTCACCCTGCGGGCCGACCACAGCGAGCGGGGCAACCGCGTCGCCATGGCGGAATTCCATGAAATGCTCGTGCCCGCCGCGCCAGATGCGCAACTTGAGCGAAACCGAGAGCGCGTTGACGACGGAGACGCCGACGCCGTGCAGGCCGCCCGAGACCTTGTAGGAATTCTGGTCGAACTTACCGCCGGCGTGGAGCTGGGTCATGATGACCTCGGCCGCCGAGATGCCTTCCTCGCTGTGGATATCGGTGGGGATCCCGCGGCCGTTGTCGCTGACCGTGACCGATCCGTCGGCGTTCAGCGTCACCGTGACGAGGTCGGCATGGCCTGCCAGCGCCTCGTCGATCGCGTTGTCGACGACCTCGTAGACCATGTGATGCAGGCCGGAGCCGTCGTCGGTGTCGCCGATATACATGCCCGGCCGCTTGCGGACGGCATCCAGACCCTTGAGAACCTTGATGGAATCGGCGCCGTAATCATCGGGCTGGGCGCTGAGCGCAGCGTCGGTCATGAAGTCGTCCTTGCACGGGCGAGCGAGCGCCCGCGATGATCCTGATTCGAAACGACAATATAGGGGCAGACGATGGCTTTTTCACGCGCATAGGCGCGCGTGTGCGAGTCGGCGCGTTGATGCCGGTGTCTTCGGCGTCGGAACAGAGCGTCATGCTCGGGCTTGACCCGAGCATCTCATGCCGATGGAGGCTCCGGCGTTACCGCATGCCGGAGATTCTCGGGTCTACGCTTCGCTCCGCCCGAGAATGACGGCTGCCCAGGCCGGAGCGCCTACCCCGGAAACTCCGCGATCGCCTCGACAAAGGCCTCGCCATACTGCGTGAGCTTGCGCTCACCGACGCCTTCGATCGCGCGCATCTCGTCGAGGCCGAGCGGACGCTCGCGCGCCATCGCGATCAGGGTGCGGTCGGTGAAGATGATGTAGGCCGCGACACCCTCTTCCCGGGCGAGTTGCAGCCTGAGCTTGCGCAGGTGCTCGAACAGGGCGGCCGTGCCTTCGTCCAGGCCGTCGGCGCGTGCCGCCTCGCGTTCGCCGCGGCGGGAACGCCGCTCGGCGAAGGGGTCGGCCCTGAGCGCGATCGCCTCGCGACCGAACAGGATGTCCTCACCCTTCGGCGTGAGGCGGAAACCGCCATGTTCGGCGCTGGCTTCGGCCAGAGCCCCGGCGGCGAAAAGCTTGCGCGTCAGCCCCATCCAGGCCGCCTTGGGCCTGTCGGCACCGACGCCGAAGGTCTTCAGCCCGTCATGGTTCTGGCGACGGATCGCCTCGGTGGTCGTCCCCGTGAGGATATCGGCGAGATGGCCGGCACCGAAGCGCTCGCCGGAACGGATCACCGCCGAGAGCAGCTTGCGCGCGTCGAGCGTGGCGTCCTGCAGGGCCGGGGCTTCAGCGCTACAGAGATCGCAGCGGAACGGCGCGCTGCCATGCCGGCACGGTGGCGTCTCCTCGCCGAAATAGGCGAGGAGCGCGCTGCGCCGGCACAGGGCGTTCTCGCAGAGATCGATCATCGCATTCAGGCGCTTGTGCTCGATGCGCTTGCGCTCGTCGTCGACGGGCTTCTCGTCGATCTGGCGCCGTCTCAAGGACATGTCGTCGACGCCGTAGAGGGTCAGCGTATCCGCGGGCAGCCCGTCGCGCCCCGCGCGGCCGATCTCCTGGTAATAGCCCTCGATCGAGCCGGGCATATCGGCATGGACGACGAAGCGCACATCCGGCTTGTTGATGCCCATGCCGAAGGCGATGGTGGCGCAGACGACCACCCCGTCCTCCTGCAGGAAGATGTCCTGGTTGCGGTTGCGTTCCGCCTGCTCCAGCCCGGCGTGATAGGCGAGCGCATTCCAGCCCTTTTCCCGCAGCCCTTCGGCAAGCCTTTCGGTCTTGCTCCGGGAAGAGCAATAGATGATGCCCGAGCCGTTGCGGTGGCGGCGCAGGAAATCGTCGATCTGCCGGCGCGGCTGCTCCTTCGGTGCGAAGGCGAGCTTCAGATTCGGCCTGTCGAAGGAATGCACCACCATCTGCGGCGGCTGCCGGAAGAGCTGACTCGCGATATCGGCCTGGGTCTGCCGATCGGCGGTGGCGGTCAGCGCCGTCACCGGCACGCCGCCCAGCGCCTCGCGCGTTTTGGCGAGAAGCCGGTATTCCGGGCGGAAGTCGTGGCCCCATTGCGAGACGCAATGCGCCTCGTCGATGGCGAGCCGCGTCACCCCAAGACGCTTCAGGCGGCCGACCAATCCTTCGCCGGCCAATCGCTCCGGCGAGACGAAGAGCAGCCTCAGATCGCCGGCATTGAGCCTGTCCCAGGCCTGAGCCGCCTCCTCCTCGCTGTTCATCGAGTTCAGCGAGGCCGCGGAAACGCCGGCCCGGACGAGCTGTCCGACCTGGTCGCGCATCAGCGCGATCAATGGCGAAACGACGAGGGTGAGGCCGCCCGTGACCAGCGCCGGGAGCTGGTAGCACATCGACTTGCCCGAGCCGGTCGGCATCACCGCGAAGACGTCGCGTCCGGTGAGCGCGGCTTCGATCACCTCCCACTGGCCGGGGCGGAAGTCGTCATAGCCCCACACCGATTTCAGGATCGCGCGGGCTTCTGATTCGCGGGATGGCGACATGGGAAGGGGTGTGCCGCAGCCGGGCGCGCTTGGCCAGCCTTTCGCGGGATATCCTGTGCCTAGACCCGTCCGGCCAGCAGATGAACCACCGTGGTCAGCGCGAAAATCGCGGTGATCAGTTTCGAGGGCCAGGGCTTGAGATCGAACCAGATGAATTGCAGCATGAGCGGCAGGCCCCAGAAGGCAGCGCCCGCAAGTGGCAGCGCGGGATGGACGTTTCCTTGCCCGGCCAGCCAGATCAAGGTCGCGCCATAGGCGAGGAAGACGAAGATCAGCATCGCGTTGAGCGTCTGCGTGATCGCGGTGTTCAGACTGCCGGAGGGGACGAGCCGCTCCGGCCAGCCGAACAGGCGCCGGAACGCGGCGTGGAACAGCGCGAAGCCGAGATCGATGAGGCCCGCCGCCAGAACCAAGGCCGCTCAGCTCCGCGCGGCGATCGCGGCAGCCGCGCCCGCCATCACGCCGCCGGTCGTCCGGTTGATCCAGCGCATGGCGCGCGGGCTGGCGACAAGGCGACGCGCCCGGTCGGCCGCATAGGCATAGGCCAGCAAGGTTCCGCTGATGATCGGCGCGATCAGGGCCATGACTTCCAGATAGGCGAGCGGGGTCAGCGCGTTGAGATCGATGACGAGCGGCAGGATGGACAGGAAGAACACCATCACCTTCGGATTGCCGAGCGTCAGTGCCAGGCCCCCGAGGAACAGGCGGGCACCCTCTCCGCGCGCGGCGGCGGAAGGCTTCGGCGCTTCGGCGGGCGCCGTCCAGGCCTTGTAGGCGAGATAGAGCAGATAGGCGCAGCCGGCATATTTGATCGCGACGAAGACGCCGTGGAAGCTCTGCATGAGGACGCTGAGACCCAGCGCCGAGAGCGTGAACCAGACGAGGTCACCTGCGACGATGCCGGCGAGGAAGGGTAGCGATCGCCGAAAGCCGGTGGAGAGGGAGCGTGCGACCAGAGCCGCGATCGCCGGCCCGGGCGAGGCGACGGCGAGGAAATAGACGCCGGCGAACAGGGCGAGGCTGGCGACTTCCATTGGGAGGCTCCGATTTTTCGCGATGCTAGCAGCAACGCGCCGGTTCCGTCCCATCGCAAGACGTGGTCCGACCGATCAATCGATCGGATCGGCCCGGCCAGGCGTGATCGCGAAACGCTGCGCGCCGCCCGGCAGATCGCCGAACAAGGCGGCATCGGCGCCGGTCATCCAAACCTGACAGCCGAGATCGGTGAGGCCCTCGTAAAGCGCCGCGCGCCGGCGCGGGTCGAGATGGGCGGCGATCTCGTCGAGCAGGACGAGCGGGGCGATGCCGCTCATCGCCGCGACCAGCCTTGCATGGGCCAGCACGAGTCCGATCAGCAGCGCTTTCTGCTCGCCGGTGGAGCCCTGGCCGGCCGGGATGTCCTTCGGCCCGTGCCGGACCTCCAGATCCGAAGCCTGGGGGCCGGCGAGCGTCCGCCCGGCGGCGCGGTCTCGGTTGCGGCCCTGGCGCAGCAGGTCGCGATAGGTGTCCTCCGCATCCACGGCCGGCAGGCGCGCGACGAGTTCGTCGATCTCGCCCGAAAGCGCGATATCGGCATCGGGGAAGGGCGAGGCTTCATCGCGCGTGTCTGCGATGATCGCGGACAGCCGCGCCACCGTCTCGGCACGCGCGGCAGCGACCGCGACGCCGAGCTCGGCGACCTCACGCTCGACCGCGTCGAGCCACTGCGTCTGTCCCGGGCTTTCCTCGAGGATGCGGTTGCGCGAGCGCAGCGCCCGCTCCAGCGCATTCGAGCGCGTGGCGTGGCCCGGGTCGATCGCCAGCACCAGCCGGTCGAGGAAGCGGCGGCGGTCGCCGGCGGCGCCCCGGAACAGCCCGTCGAGATCGGGCGTGAGCCAGACCACGCGCAGATAGTCGCTGAAGGCGAGGGCCGAACCGACCGCGGCGCCATCGATGCGGGCGAGCCGCGGACGGCGGCCCTCAGGGTCGAGGGGACCGAGGCCGATGCCGAGCCGGCCCGCCTCGTCGGCGAGCGTCACCGAGGCGGCGAAGGAGCCGTCGCCGCCCTGCCGCGCCATGACCGAAAGCTCGGTGCGGCGTAAGCCTCGTCCCGGTGTGAACAGCGAGAGCGCTTCGAGGATATTGGTCTTGCCGGCTCCGTTCTCGCCGATCAGCGCAACGATTTGACCCTCGACCGGGAGATCGAGGGCCTCGTAGGAACGGAAATCCTGGAGGATCAGGCGCGCGACGGCGGCCATGGCCGCGCCCGATCACGCCGCGTTCGGACGCGAGCGTCCGAACGCGGACGAGAGCGATCGGCTCGCAATGCTCGCGCATTGCTCTAGCGCAAAACCGGTGTCCACTTTTTCGCGCAATACTTCACACGCGCATCGGCATCAGCACATAGAGGGCGGAGGCCCCTTCGCGATCCTGGATCACGGTCGGCGAACCCGGGTCGGCGAGCTTGAGCACGGCGGTGTCGCCATCGAGCTGCGCCGCGATGTCCATCAGGTAGCGGGCGTTGAAGCCGATATCGAGCGGGCTCGCCTCGTAATCGACCTCGATCTCCTCGGTCGCGGAGCCCGAATCCGGATTGGTCACGGAGAGCGTCATGCGCCCGTCGGCCATCGACAGCTTCACGGCGCGGCCGCGCTCCGACGAGATCGTCGAGACGCGATCGACGGAAGCGGCGAAATCGCCCTTGTCGACGGTGAGAAGCTTGTCGTTGCCGGCGGGAATGACGCGCTGATAGTCGGGGAAGGTGCCGTCGATCAGCTTGGAGGTCAGCACGACATTGGCGGTGGCGACGCGGATCTTCGAGCCGGAAAGCTCGACCGCGACCTCGCTCTCGCCATCCTCCAGCAGCTTCTGGATCTCGGCGACGGCCTTGCGCGGCACGATGACGCCGGGCATGCCGACCGAGCCCTGCGGGGCTGCGGTGTCGACGCGGGCGAGCCGGTGCCCGTCGGTCGCGACCGCGCGCAGCACGGGGCGGCCCTCGACATCGATGGTGTGGAGATAGATGCCGTTGAGATAGTAGCGCGTCTCCTCGGTCGAGATCGCGAACTGGGTCTTGTCGATCAGGCGCTTCAACTCACCGGCCGGCAGCACGAAGCGATGCGCCATCTCGCCGGCGGTGATGTCCGGGAAGTCGCTCTCCGGAAGCGTCTGGAGCTGGAAGCGCGAGCGGCCCGAGCGCAGCACGAGGCCGCTGTCGCCGGTCGTCTCGAGCGAAACCTGCGCGCCGTCGGGCAGCTTGCGGACGATGTCGTAGAGGGTGTGGGCGGGAACGGTCGTGGCGCCGGGCTCGGCCGCGTCAGCCGGAATCGTCTCCACCACCTCGATGTCGAGATCGGTCGCCTTGAGCCGCAGGCCGTTCTCGGAGGCGCTGAGCAGCAGGTTCGACAGGATCGGGATCGTATTGCGGCGCTCCACCACCCGATGAACGTGGCCTAGCGACTTGAGCAGCGTGGAACGTTCGACCGTGACCTTCATGATTGTCTAGTCTTCTGACGCTTGCTGCCCTCGCACGGATGCAAGGGCCGAATGAATGGCCAGCGACATTGCAGGACGGCAGCGACGCGCGCAAGGGCCGCGCGCGCCGGGAACCACAACCATTTGGCAGAGCAGGTGCGAGCGATCGCGCCGGGCTCACTCCTGCAGCATGCGCTTCAGGAGATCGACCTCGTCATGCAGCGAGCGGTCCTCGCTGATCGCCTTCTCGATCTTGCGCACCGCGTGCAGCACGGTGGTGTGATCGCGCCCGCCGAAACGGCGGCCGATCTCGGGCAGCGAGCGCGGCGTCAGCGCCTTCGACAGATACATCGCGATCTGGCGCGGCTTCACCACCGCCGCGGTGCGGCGCTCCGAAAGGATATCCGCGCGGCTGACATTGTAGCGTGTCGCGACGAGCTTCTGGATGTCCTCGATCTTGACGCGGCGCGGCTCGCGCGTCCGCACGAGGTCGCGGATCGCGGACTCGGCCGTCTCCAGCGTCACGAGCTGGCCCGACAGCGTCGCATGAGCGAGCAGCCGGTTGGCCGCGCCGTCGAGGTCACGGCCATTGGTCGCGACGACGCGGGCGACATAGGCGACGACGTCCGGGCCGACCTGGAAGTTCGGATGGGCGCCCTGCAGCGCGTCCATGCGGGTCGCCAGGATCTTGACGCGCAGCGCCTCGTCGAGCTCGCCGACCTCGACGACGAGGCCGCCGCCGAGCCGGGAGCGGATGCGCTCGTCGAGCGCCTCCAGCTCGCCGGCGAGCCGGTCGCCGGCGACGACGATCTGCTTGCCGGCGTCGAGCAGCGCGTTGATCGTGTGGCCGAACTCCTGCTGGATCGACTTGCCCTGGATGAACTGCACGTCGTCGACGATGAGCAGATCGATGCCGCGCAGCTTCTCCTTGAAGGCGAGAGCGGTCTGCGACTTCAGCGCCGCGACGAAGCCGTACATGAAGCGGTCGGCGGTGAAATAGGCGACGCGCTTGCCCTGGCGGCGCGCTTCCTGAGCGACTGCCTGCAGCAGATGCGTCTTGCCGAGGCCGACGCCGGCATGGAGATACAGCGGGTTATAGGGGCTCTGGCCCGCCGGCGCTCCGGCGATGCGCTCCGCCGCCGCGAAGGCGAGCTGGTTCGACTTGCCGACAACGAAGCTCTGGAAGCTCATGCGCTTGTCGAGCGCCGTGCCGCAGGCGTCGACCAGATCGGATTCGCAAGGCTGGGCGCCGCCTGCGACAGCCGGCCGGGCGGCTTCAGTCGCGACGGGGGCGGGCGTCGCGGCAGGCCGGGCGCGCAGGGCGGCCTCGACGCGCGGTGCAACCGTGGTTTCGCGCGAGACGGTGCGGACCGAGAGCAGCACGCCGGCCGGTGCCGGCAGCTCCGCCATGCAGTTCACCCGCAGGCGCTCGGCATAATGCGCCTCGAGCCAGCTCTTCAGGAAGCGGGTCGGGACCGTGAGATAGGCCACGCCCTCGACAATGCCGGCGAGCTCGAGCCGGCCGAACCAGCTGGAGAAGACGTCTTCGCCAAGTTCGGCGCGCAGGCGCCTGCGGACGCGCTCCCAGGCCTCCTGGACCGAAACCTCTTCCAGCTGAACCCCAGCGGTGTCCTCAGCCGCGATCACCACCACAGACGCTGTATCGACCGTATCACCGAGTTCCTGTCGCTCGAACATCAATGGCCCCAATCTTTAAAATGCACGCGCCTTCGGAACGGCGGCCGCAGGGCGGCCGCGTTCTTGGCACTGTTGTCCGGGTTAAAAAAGGATCCCGTCCTGTCGGGCGCTTTGTCGCCCGCAGGTTCCGATCCATGCTTTGTCGATTACGCTTGGAAGGCTCGTCGAGGGACGATGCCGCCCTTTATCTCAACACTAAAAGACAAAGGAGCTACATCCTCCAACCTCCGTGGTCGCGAGCCAAAACGCTTATCATCTCTGGAAAGCGCCTGGCGGTCATTGCTGTCCGCCGGGCGATGAAGGGACCTTACAAGGCGCTCTCGACGGGCTGCAACATCCCTTTCAGCCGGCTTCGAAGACTTGGCCTGCGAGGTGGCCCCGCCAAAGCGAGGCTGCGCCCTGCAATTGGTTGGGGAACTTAAGATTTTCTTGATGCCCGGCCCCCCTGCGCGCCGCGAATCTTTTTTTCACGGCTTTCGAAAAGGCTGCCGCAGAGTCGCCGTGATTCCGCTCGCCAAAATCCTTTGCCCACTAAGATGATGATAATGCAGGTCTTTTTGTGAGCGACGGAGTCAGCTGCGAGGGTCGGTTTTTCGCCCTGAAGCGCGCTTCAGAGTCAAGTCTGCAAACCCGTGGAAAGCCTGCGGAAATGCCTTGCGGGCAGGCTTTTTTTGTTCCGTTGGAGCCTGTGGCCGAGTCGCCACAGGAGGGGCCTTAGCCAACGAAAAAGCCCGGCCGCGAGGCCGGGCTTTTCGCCGTCGAAACGGACGGATCTTCAGGCTCAGGAAGCCAGCGCGCCGATGCGGTGAGCGAGGCGGGAAACCTTGCGCGAGGCGGTGTTCTTGTGAACCACGCCCTTCTGCGCAGCGCGCATGATCTCGGGCTGGGCGGCCTTCAGGGCCTCGGCCGCGGCAGACTTGTCGCCAGAGGCGATCGCCTCCTCGACCTTGCGCAGGAAGGTGCGCATCCGCGAGCGGCGAGTCTTGTTGACCTCGGTGCGCCGCGCGATCTTGCGCGTAGCCTTCTTGGCCGACGTCGTATTGGCCATCGAAACGTCCTCGTCTTCATCGCGGTCAGGCGCCTGGCATTATTGCCGGCGGGTCTGGCCGCACCCTTGGTGGAAAAACGTGAGCGGCGGCCGAGCATGCGCGGGCCGCCGCGAGTGGTGGGGCTATAATCGCTTGCGACCCCGCCGTCAACGCCGGAATCGATTTCGCGCCGCTATCCTCACGCGGACGGGGCGATGAAGCGGGCGAAGCTCGCCAGATCGACGTTGCCGCCGCTGATGATGACGCCGACGCGCTGGCCCTCGACCGGTATCTTGCCGGTCAGCGCCGCCGCTGCGGCGAGACAGCCGGTCGGCTCGACCACGAGCTTCATCCGCTCGGCGAAGAAGCGCATGGTCTCGATGAGCTCGGCGTCGCCGACGGTGACTATGTCCTCGACCAGCGCCTGGATGATCGGGAAGGTGAGATCGCCCAGGAATGCGGTCTGCGCGCCGTCGGCGATGGTCTTCGGCACACCGATCTTGACGATCTTGCCGGAGCGCAGCGACTGCTGGCCGTCATTGCCGGCCTCGGGCTCGACGCCGAAGATGCGGCAATTGGGATTGAGCGCCTTGGCCGCCAGGGCTGCCCCGGCGAGAAGCCCGCCGCCGCCGAGTGGCACGATCAGGATGTCGAACGGGCCGGCATCCTCGATCAGCTCCTTGGTCGCCGTGCCCTGGCCGGCGATGACATCGGCATGGTCATAAGGCGGGATCAGCGTCAGCCCGCGCTCGGTGGCGATGCGGTTGCCGATCTCCAGCCGGTCCTGGGTGTAGCGGTCGTAGCGGACGACCTCGCCGCCATAGCCCTGCGTCGCCTCGACCTTAGCCTTCGGCGCGTCTTCCGGCATGATGATGGTGGTCGGGACGCCCAGCAACTTGCCTGCATAGGCGATGGCCTGGGCGTGGTTGCCTGAGGAGAAGGTGAGCACGCCCGCCTTCTTCTGCTCGGGGGAGAGCGCGGAAATGGCGTTGTAGCCGCCGCGGAACTTGAAGGCGCCCATGCGCTGCAGGTTCTCCGGCTTGAAGACGAGGCTCGCCCCGGTGCGCCGATTGGCCGTCGCCGAGCTCATCGCGGGCGTATGATGCGCGACACCTTTCAGGCGCTCGGCGGCGCGCTCGACATCGGCATAGGTCGGAAGCGTCAGACCCTCGGGGGCGGCGATGCGGGCTGTGGCGTTCATGGTCTTCGTCCTGCTGATGATGGCGCATCGTGTCAGCAGGGCGGGGCCGGGTTCAAGTCAAAGATCGACGTCCCGGCCATGCGCGGGAGTGATCGGTCGCATCGCCGCAAGCCTTCCGCCTTGTCCGAGCCCTCATCCCGAGGCGCCATTTCATCGGAAATGGCGCCTCGGGATGTCTCATATGGTTCCGGAAGGCGCGACGAGCATGCTTCGAGACGCCGCTCACGCGGCTCCTCAGGATGAGGACCCGCGCGGTCGAGGCGCCGGCGTCAGGCGTTCTTGAAGTCCGGCTTGCGCTTCTCGGCGAAGGCGGACATGCCTTCCTGCTGGTCGGCGGTGGCGAAGAGCGAGGAGAAGACGCGGCGCTCGAAGCGCAGTCCTTCCTGAAGCGTCACCTCGAAGGCGCGATTGACCGATTCCTTCGCCATCAGCACGGACGGCAGCGACTTCGCCGCGATCGCCTCGGCCGCCTTCAGCGCCTCCGCCTGCAGATCGGCGAGCGGCACGATGCGGGCGACGAGGCCGGAGCGCTCTGCCTCCTGCGCGTCCATCATCCGGCCGGTGAGGATCAGGTCCATGGCCTTTGCCTTGCCGACTGCCTTGGTCAGGCGCTGCGTGCCGCCCGCACCCGGGATGACGCCGAGATTGATTTCGGGCTGGCCGAATTTCGCGTTGTCGGCTGCGATGATGAAGTCGCACATCATGGCGAGCTCGCAGCCGCCGCCGAGCGCGAAGCCTGCCACCGCGGCGATGATCGGCTTGCGGCGCTGGCCGATCCGGTCCCAATCCTCGAATTTGTCGTCGAGATAGGTGGCGGGGAAGGTGCGGCTCTGCATTTCCTTGATGTCGGCGCCGGCCGCAAAAGCCTTCTCCGAACCGGTGATGACGATGCAGCCGATGCCGGCGTCCTTCTCGAAGCCGTCGAGCGCTTGATTGATCTCGCCGATGAGCTGGCCGTTGAGGGCGTTCAGAGCCTGCGGCCGGTTGAGGGTGATCTGCCCGACCTTGCCCTTCGTCTCGACGAGAATGGTCTCATAAGCCATGGCGGCCTCCCCGATGATGCTGTCGGTGCAGCTTTAGCGGGCCGGGAAGGTTCAAGTCCATGCGCGTTGCGCGCATCCGCGCCTGGGACCAAAGGCACGTCATGCTCAGGCCTGACCCGAGCATCTCATGCAGGAGAGGCTCCGGTGTCACCTCCGTCTAGAGATTCTCGGGTCCAGCCCGAGAATGACGCGTGTCCCTACCGCCGTGGCTGGCAGCTCTCGCAATAGAAGGTCGAGCGGCCCGACTGGACCAGCCGCTTCACCAGCCCGCCGCAGCCCGGTGTGACGCAGACGTCGCCCTCGCGGTCGTAGACGCGGAAACGATGCTGGAAATAGCCGAGCGAGCCGTCGGCATGGGCGAAGTCGCGCAAGGTCGAGCCGCCGGCCGCGACCGCCTCCTCCAGCACCTCGCGGATGATGCGCGCCAGTTCATGCGCTGTCTGCCGTGGCCGGCCGGTCGGCGTCGCGATCGTGCCTGCCTCGGCTTCCGGATGTAGCCCGGCACGGAACAGCGCCTCGCAGACATAGATATTGCCGAGACCCGCCACGAGCCGCTGGTCGAGCAGTGCAGCCTTGAGCGGGGCGATCTTGCCCGTGAACAGCTTCGCCAGCGTCTCGCCGGAGAGTTCGTTGCCGAGCGGTTCGATGCCCATCCCGGCGAAATGCCTGGAGGCGGCGAGCTCGGCGCGCGGCACGAGGTCCATGAAGCCGAAGCGGCGCACGTCGTTATAGGTGACGCGCGCGCCCGACCCCATCTCGAACACGACATGGTCGTGGATCAGATGCCGGCCGATCTCATTATAGTAGGCGCCGGGCTCGGTCGGCGGTGTGCCGGGAGCCTCGACGATGAAGCGCCCGCTCATGCCCAGATGCATGATCAGGGCCTCGCCATCGTCGAGATCGGCGATCAGATATTTTGCCCGGCGCGACAGCGCCTCGATGCGTCGGCCGGTCAGCCGCTCGGAAAAGCCGTCAGGCAACGGAAAGCGCAGATCGGGCCGGCGCTGCTCGACGCGCGCGAAGCGTTCGCCCAGCATGGCGGGCTCCAGCCCGCGCCGGACGGTTTCGACCTCGGGTAGCTCGGGCATGGATCAAGACCTTCGTAAAGCCTGCGTCGAGACGGGCCGCGACAAGCCCGCTGCCTTTGGCTATTCATCGCCTCAGCCGAATACAAGGTCCGCCCGCAAAAGGTCCGCCCGAACGTGACAGCAGCCTCCGACACCACCCATTTCGGCTTCGAGACGGTGAAGCTCACCGAGAAGCAGGCGAAAGTCGACGACGTCTTCCACAAGGTCGCCAATCGCTACGACCTGATGAACGACCTGATGTCGGGCGGGTTGCACCGGGCCTGGAAAAGCGCCCTGCTGACCGCGATCAATCCGGCCAAGGACCGGCCTTTCCACCATCTCGACGTGGCGGGCGGGACGGGCGACGTCGCCTTTTCCGTGCTGGAGGCCGGCGGCCCGCAGACCGACGTCACCGTGCTCGACATCAATGCCGACATGCTGCGTGTCGGGCGCGAGCGGGCCGACAAGCGCTTCCCGGATGACGACCGCATTCGCTTCGTCCAGGGCAATGCCGAGGAGCTCGGTCTGCCGGACAACCATTTCGACTGCTACACCATCGCCTTCGGCATCCGTAACGTGCCGCGCATCGACAAGGCACTGGCCGAGGCCTATCGCGTGCTGAAGCGCGGCGGGCGCTTCCTCTGCCTCGAATTCAGCCATGTCGACGTGCCGCTGCTCGACAAGATCTACGAGACCTATTCCTTCAAGGTCATTCCGCCGATGGGCCGTATGGTCACCGGCGAAGCCGAGCCCTACCAGTATCTCGTCGAATCCATCCGCAAGTTCCCGAAGCCGCAGGCCTTCGCGAACATGATCGAGGACGCCGGCTTCCGTCGGGCGAAGTTCACGCCGATGACGGGCGGGGTCGTGGCGCTGCATTCCGGCTGGAAGCTGTGATGGATTGTTTTGCGTCATGCCCGGGCTTGACCCGGGCATCTCGTGCCGGAAAAGGCACCCTTCCTGAGATGCTCGGGTCAGGCCCGAGCATGACGGCTGGAACCGCATGATCTCTTCCTCCTTCCACCTCCTGCGCGGCGCGCGCGTCGGCTTCGTGCTGGCCCGCGAGGGCGCGCTCGCGCTGGTCGACCCCTCGGTGCTGCCGCCGCTGGCGCGGGGTCTGATCCGCGTCGGTCGGCTGATCGAGCGACGCGGTGCCGGGTCCTCGGCGACGAGGCTCGCGGCGGCTCTGACCCGGCTCGGCCCGTCCTATGTCAAGTTCGGCCAGTTCCTGGCGACGCGGCCTGATGTCGTCGGCATGAAGATCGCGGAGGATCTCTCGGCCCTGCAGGATCGCATGCCGGCCTTCCCGATGGCGGAGGCGCGCGCCATCGTCGAAGCCGCGCATGACGAGAAGCTGGAAGAGATCTTCGTCGAGTTCAGCGAGCCGGTCGCCGCCGCCTCGATCGCACAGGTCCACCGCGCCCGGCTGAAGGACGGGCGCGAGGTCGCGGTCAAGATCCTGCGCCCCGGTATCCGTGATCGCTTCAACCGCGACCTCGCGGCGATGCGCTTCGGCGCCGAACAGGCCGAGGCGCGTTCGGCCGAGGCGCGCCGCCTGCGCTTCACCGGCGTGGTCGAGACGCTGGCGCGCTCGGTCACGATGGAGATGGATTTGCGGCTGGAAGCGGCCGCCCTGTCCGAATTCGCCGAGAATACCAAGGAGGACGCCGATTTCCGCGTGCCGGAGCCGGACTGGCAGCTGACGGCGCGCGAGATGCTGGTCGACGAATGGATCGACGGCGTGCGCCTCTCCGATGTCGACGGCCTGCGCGCTGCCGGCCACGACCTGCCGGAGCTCGCGCGCAACATCATCCAGTCCTTCCTGAAGCATGCGATCCGTGACGGCTTCTTCCATGCCGACATGCATCCCGGAAACCTCTTCGTCGATGTCGAGGGGCGGCTCGTCGCGGTCGATGGCGGCATCATGGGCCGGCTGGGCTTGAAGGAGCGGCGCTTTCTGGCCGAGATCCTGCTCGGCTTCATCACGCGCGACTATCGCCGCGTGGCGGAGGTTCATTTCGAAGCCGGCTACGTTCCCTCCCATCACGACGTCGAGGATTTCGCCCAGGCGATCCGTGCCGTCGGCGAGCCGATCCACGACAAGCGTGCCGACCAGATCTCGATGGCCAAGGTGCTGACGCTGCTTTTCGAGATCACCGGCATGTTCGACATGGCGACCCGCACCGAGCTCGTCATGCTGCAGAAGACCATGGTGGTGGTCGAGGGCGTGGCGCGCTCGCTCGATCCGCATCTCGACATGTGGGGCACGGCCGATCCGGTCGTCCGCAGCTGGATCACGCATAATCTCGGGCCGATCGGCAAGCTGGAGGAGGCCGGGCGCGGTGCCCGCTCGCTGCTCGGTTCGCTGGCCGCGCTCCCGGACACGGTCGTCCGCGCCGAGCGTGTGCTCGGCCAGCTGGAGGACGCCTCGCGCAACGGCTTCGTCCTCGACGAGCGCAGCATCGAGGCGATCGGGCGCGCCGAGGCGCAGCGCAATCGCTGGGGCACCGCCGCACTCTGGGTGATCGCGGCGCTGATCGCCTATGGCGTGTTCGGCTGAGGCCGGCCCGTCATTCTCGGGCGCCGCGCAGCGGCGACCCGGGAATCTTGCCGGACAGGGCGTCTTTGCCGGATGGGGGCCTTCTGGTCCAGAGATGCTCGGGTCAAGCCCGAGCATGACGCCCTTTCCGGGCCGACGCCTTACCGGAACGGAGGCTCGTCGAAGCTGCGCAGCTTGCGCGAATGGATCGCCGAGCCCGCCTCCTTCAGCTTCTCCAGCGCGGCGAGCCCGATCCGCAGATGCTCGCCGACGGCGCGTTCATAGAAGGCGTTGGCGGCGCCCGGCAGCTTGATCTCGCCATGGAGCGGCTTGTCGGAGACGCAGAGCAGCGTGCCATAGGGCACGCGCAGCCGGTAGCCCTGCGCGGCGATGGTGCCGGATTCCATGTCGACCGCGATGGCGCGCGAGAGATTGATGCGCCGCCGTTCCTTGGTCCATTGCAGTTCCCAGTTGCGGTCGTCCTGGGTCACGACCGTGCCGGTGCGCAGCCTTTGCTTCAGCCGGTCGCCCTTCTCGCCGGTGATCTCGGCGGCGGCCTGCTGCAGCGCGACCTGGACCTCGGCCAGCGCCGGGATCGGAATCTCCGGCGGTACCAGCTCGTCGAGGATATGGTCCTGCCTGAGATAGGCATGCGCGAGGACGTAGTCGCCGATGATCTGGGTCTGGCGCAGGCCGCCGCAATGGCCGACCATCAGCCAGCAATTCGGCCTCAGCACTGCCAGATGGTCGGTGATGTTCTTCGCATTGGAAGGGCCGACGCCGATATTGACCAGCGTCACGCCCTCGCCGGTCTTCCGGATCAGGTGATAGGCCGGCATCTGGAAGCGGTGCCAGGGCGCGGACATCACGCGTTCCGCCGCCGAGACGTCGATGCCGTCGCGGCCGATGCGGATGCCGCCCGGCGCGACCAGTGCCTCGGCCGTGCCGGCCTCGATCTCGGCGAGCCCAAGCCGGACGAACTGGTCGACATAGCGGTGATAGTTCGTCAGCAGCACCCAGGGCTGCACGGCCCGCCAATCGGTGCCGGTGTAGTGGACCAGGCGCCGCAGCGAATAGTCGACCCTGACCGCGTCGAACAATGAGAGCGGGCGCGGCTCGCCCTCGATCAGGTCATAGGTGCCATCGGCAATCTCATCGCCGACCAGCGCGAGCAGTGGCGTTGGGAAATGCCGTGCGAGTTCGGCGGGCGTGATCTTGCCGCGTCCGAGCTCGTCGCCGCCTTCCAGCGCATAGGGGTAGGGGATTTCCTGCGTGCTGACCCCGGTCTCGATCGTCGCGCCGTATTCGGCGACGAGCGGCCGGAGCTGGTCGAGCAGATAGGCCCGGAATTCGGCCGGCTGCGTCACCGTGGTCGAATAGATGCCCGGCGCCGCGAATTTGGCATAGCCGCGCCGCGTGGCGGCCGGGAGCTTCGACGGTTCGTAGGTCACGCGCAGCATGGGGTAGCGGTAGCGCTCCCGATCCTCCGGGGTCGGTGCCTTTCCGGTATCGAAGAAGTGCTGCAGGTCGCCGCGCAGCGCCGAGCGGGCTTCGTCATAGAGCTGCTCGAGCCGGTCGATGGCGGCTTCGGGTGTCGCTGCGGTCTCGAAGCTCATGAGCGGGTGCGTCCTCCTCGTCTATCGGTTCTAGAGCATTTTCGAGCGAAGTGGACACCGGTTCGCGTGAAGAAATTGCCTCGAAGCAAAGAGGGCTATCCGCGTGTCCTTGCTCCTGACAACAACCGGCGGTGGTTCACGACAATCTGCTCGGAACGCGGTTGACAAGGTAGGGGGATGACGATACCAAACCTACTAGTTAATTAACTGATCGGTTTCATTCGATGTCGACGGACCCGCTCAGCCTGACTTTCGCCGCCCTCGCCGATCCGACGCGCCGCGCCATTCTGGCCCGGCTGTCGCAAGGCGAGACCTCCGTGAAGGAGTTGGCTGAGCCCTTCGCGATGAGCCTCCCCGCGGTCTCGAAGCACCTGAAGGTGCTGGAGCGCGCGGGGCTGATCACGCGGGGGCGGGAAGCCCAGTGGCGACCCTGCCGGCTCGACCCCGGCCCCTTGCAGGACGTCTCGGAATGGCTGGAGCATTACAGCCGCTTCTGGGACCAGAGCCTGGGCCGGCTGGACGAGATGCTGCGCCAGATCAAGGTGAAACCCCCCGATGAATCGGGCGTTTGAGACGCCAATATTCCCTTCAGCTTTTCCGCAGGTGATGACCCATGCTCAAGACTGTTCTCCTCAGCCTGCTCGGCGTTGTCGTGCTCGGGATCGCCATCGTGCTGATCCTCGCGGCCCGCAAGCCGGACACCTTCCAGGTCACGCGCACCGCCACGATCAAGGCGCCGCCGGAGCGTGTCTATGCCCTGATCGCCGATTTCAAGGCCTGGAGCGCCTGGTCGCCCTGGGAGAAGAAGGATCCGGCGATGAAGCGGACCTATGGCGGCACTGACACCGGCGTGGGTTCGACCTATGCCTGGGCCGGCGACAAGAATGTCGGCGAAGGCAGCATGCGCATCATGGAAGCCAACGCGCCGAGCCGGGTCGCGCTCAAGCTCGATTTCGTCAAGCCGTTCGAGGCCCATAATGACGTCGCCTTCGCGCTGACGCCGCAGGGCCCTGCGACGGTCGTGACCTGGACCATGACCGGCCCGACGCCATTCATCGGCAAGATCATGCATGTCTTCATGGATATGGACCGCATGGTCGGCGGCGATTTCGAATCCGGCCTGACGGCGATGAAGGCAGCGGCCGAGCGCCCCGCCTGAGCCGCCCTCCGCACCCGCCATCACCCCAGCGAGGAGGAAACACAATGAAACTGTCGACTTACCTGATGTTCGGAGGCAACTGTCGCGAGGCCTTCACCCATTACGAGAAGGTGCTGGGCGGCAAGATGCTGGCCATGATGGACCACAAGGGCACGCCGGCCGAGGAGCATGTCGCCCCCGAATGGCGCGACAAGATCCTGCATGCCTGCCTCGAGGTCGACGGGCAGATGCTGATGGCCTCCGACGCGCCGCCGGATCGCTCGGACGGGCCGATGCGTTCGGTCTCTGTCAGCGTCGGCGTGAAGACTCCCGAGGAGGCCGAGCGCATCTTCGCGGGTCTCTCCGAAGGCGGCGCCAAGATCACCATGCCGATGGCCGAGACCTTCTGGTCGCCGCGCTTCGGCATGCTTGTCGATCGCTTCGGCACCAACTGGATGGTCGGCGCCGACCAGCCGGCCGACAAGATGAACTGCGGCTGACGCCACAAACGCTCGTCATGCTCGGGCTCGACCCGAGCATCTCACGCAGAACAAGGCGCTGGAGCCTCCTTCGGGACGAGATGCTCGGGTCAAGCCCGAGCATGACGGCGCGCTCCAGCCGCCTCTATGACCGTCCGCCATCCACCGAGAGCACCTGCCCGCTGATCCAGCCTGCCTGTTCGCTCAGGAAGAACAGCGTGGCGTTGGCGATATCCTCGGGCGTGCCGAGGCGGCGGGTGTGGATGCTCTCGACGAGGCGCTTCTGCCCTTCCGGCCCATAGCTCTGCCACTGTCGCTCGGTTGCGGGGTTTGAGCGCACGAAGCCCGGCGCCACCGAGTTCACCGTGATGCCATGCGGGCCGAATTCCCAGGCGAGCTGCTTCGTCAGCCCGACGAGTGCGTGCTTGGCGCTGGCATAGGCCTGGATGCCGGTGAGGCTAGGCCGTAATCCTGCGCCAGACGAGATCGTGACGATCCGGCCGTAGGCGCCTTGCTTCATCGCGGGCGCTGCCGCCTGCGCGAGGAAGAAGGCGGCATCGACATTGGCCGCGAAGATCACCCGCCAGTCTTCTTCTGAAATTGCCTCGATCGGTCTGCCGACCTGTCCGCGCACGCCGCCGGCGGCATGGACGAGGAGTTCGAGCCGACCTTCCATCGCGACGATGTCGCGCACCAGCGTCTGCGCTGCCTCGGGCGTACCGAGATCGACGCCATGCCCCGTCGCGCCGATTTCCCGCGCCGCCGCCTGCACGCCGCCGGTATCGATGTCGGCAAGGTGGACGCGTGCGCCTGCCTCGGCCAGGGCGGCGGCGATTGCGCGCCCGATGCCCTGGGCTGCGCCGGTGACGAGGGCTACGCGGCCGTCGAAGCGGATCTGCATCGGTCGATCAATACTTTCAGCGTCTCGAAGGCCATCGGGCGGCGGCCGTCCTCGATGTCGTGGATGAGCGAAACCAGCGTCTCGATCGCGGTCGTCGCGATGCCGACCTCGCGGCCGAGTGTCGCGACGACGCCGATCTGCGGGTCGACCTCGGTCTTGCGCTTGCGCACCGCGAGATCGCGCCAGATGCCCGAATGGGTCTTGGCCGTCTGCGCGGTGTAGCGGGCGAGCCAGCGAATGGTCTCGATCTGCGGACCTTCCGGCCGGCCGGGCGCGAAGACCATCGGGTCAAAATCGCCGAAACCGAGGGAGGTCACGCCGCGCTTGGCCGCGACCGCGCCGACTTCCCGGCCGAGCGCCAGCCAGACCGGAAGCCGTTCCGGGTCCGCAAAATTCGCCGACATCGAATCGTCGGTCAGCGCCGTCCCGAACAGCATCGCGCCATAGGCGAGCTTGCCCCAGAGATAGCCGAAGATGTTGTCGGTCAGGATCGCGTCGGGCTCGAACAGCTTCATCAGCCGATGCATCTCGGACGCGCGTTCGCTGATCGACCCGTCGAGCTCGCCGACGACCGTCGCGCCGCGGTTGCCGTAGAGAATCTCGCCCGGCCCGAGCCAATCGGCGCCGAAATTGACGAAGCAGCCCATGGTGCGCCGTTCGCCGACTGCCTTGGCGATGGCGAGCTCGTTGAGCCCGTTCTGCGCGGAGAGCACGAAGCCGTCCTCGGCCAGATGCGGCTTGAGCGCGTCGAGCGCAGCCTCCGTCGCGCCGGCCTTCACGGCAAGGACGATGCGGCTGTAGCGGCCGGTCAATTCGGCTGGCGTCGCGGCCGGCACGACTTGCGTGAATTCCTCGACCGGCCCGGAAATGGCGAGCCCCTTGGTCCGGCAGGCTTCGACATGCTCGGGGACGATGTCGACGAGCAGAACCGGCACGCCGGCCCGCGCCCAATAGGCGCCGAGCGTGCCGCCGATGGCGCCGGCGCCCCAGATCAGGATGGGTTCAGCGGTCACGATAGAAGCCTTTGCATCACGCAGCCCTCATCCTGAGGAGCAAGCCCAAAGGCTTGCGTCTCGAAGGATGTTCCAGATGTCTCCCGCGCCTCCTGAAACATCCTTCGAGACGCCGCTGCGCGGCTCCTCAGGATGAGGGCTGTGGAAGACGAAACTGGCATCACGCCTGCCCCACCAACTCGACATGGTCGTGCGTGGCGACATGGACGAGTCCATCCGCCGTCACCCAGCCCCGATACATGCCTTCGGTGTTGTAGGGCGCGACGATCGCGCCATCGGCCCCGACCGCCACCAGCCCGGCTCCGATCTTGTGCTCGGAGAGTTCCGCAAGAACCGCGTCCGTCGCGGCCTGCAGCGAGAGGCCCTTATAGGCGATCAGCGATGCGATCTCGTGGCCGACGCAGTAGCGGATGAAATACTCGCCCTTGCCGGTGCCGGAGACGGCGCAGCGCCCGTCGCGGGCATAGGTGCCGGCGCCGATGATCGGGGAATCGCCGACGCGCCCGACCGGCTTGTTGGTGTAGCCGCCGGTCGAGGTCGCGGCGGCGAGATGGCCCTGCGCGTCACAGGCGACGGCGCCGACCGTGCCGTGCTTCTCGGCCTCGCTCGCCTCGGCGGCGGTGCCGACGATCTCGCGCAGCTTCATCGAGGCGAGGTTCTTGCGCCGGCGCTCGGTCGAGAAATACTCGTTCGCGACGGTATCGACGCCCTCATGCTCGGCGAAATCATCGGCCGCGGGGCCGGCGAGCAGCAGCGGGTCGCCGCGCAGCATCAAGGCCTTGGCGGCCGTGATCGGGTTGCGGATGCGCTTGGCGCCGCAGACAGCGCCGGCCGCAAGCGTCGATCCGTCCATGATCGAGGCGTCGAGCTCATGCTCGCCATCGGTGTTGAAGGCGGCGCCATGGCCGGCGTTGAAATGCGGGGAGTCCTCCATCACCCGCACCGCGGCCTCGACCGCATCGACGGCGGGGCCGCCCTTGCTCAGGATCCTCCAGCCGGCCCTGAGCGCAGCGGCGAGGTCGGCGCGGGCCTGCGCCCATTCGGCTTCGGTCATCTCGGCCTTGGGCAACGTGCCGCAGCCGCCATGAATGGCAAGCGCGAGGGTCATGTTCGTATTCCGATCAGTCGTCGTTTCGAGGAGTCGCCCGTCATGCTCGCCCTTGTGGCGAGCATCCACGTCTTGAACACGACCCTCGCCCAGCGAAGACGTGGATGGTCGGGACAAGCCCGACCATGACGCGAAGGTGGTCGCGTTACTTCTTGGCGGGCTTGATGTCCATCGCCAGCGTGTCCTCGTCGACGCGCGGGCTGATCGTCACCTTGTCCTTCTGCATCGCCCAGGCCGAGCCGACGGCGGTGATCGGCAGGCGCGGCCGGTCCTTGGCGACGATGGCCGAGACATCGGCCAGCATCTGGTTGCGCTTGGCCTCGTCCATCTCGACAGCAGCGTCCTCGATCAGCTTGTCGACCTGAGGATTCGCGTAGTTCTGGACATTGAAGGCGCCGAGCTTCTTGGCCGGGTCGTTCGAATGCACCAGTGAGGACAGCGTGTAGTTGGCCTCGCCCGTCAGCGTGCCCCAGCCTGACATCGACATCGAGAAGTCGCCGCGCAGGCGGGCTGGGAAGAACACGGCGCCCGGCTGGGCGTTGGCGTTCACCTCGACGCCGATGCGCGCCAGCATCTGGGCGATCGAGGTGCCGACCTGCCGGTCGCCGGGCAGGCGGTCATTGGTGAAGGAGAAGGTGATCTTGAAGCCGCTGGGATAGCCGGCCTCCTCCATCAGCTTCTTGGCCTTGGCGATGTCGGGCTTGAGCGCCGGCAGGCTCTTGTTGAAGCCGGCGATGGTCGGCGTCACCAATTGGTTGGCCGGCGAACCGAGGCCTTCCATCGCGATCTCGGCCAGCGCCGGCCGGTCGATGGCAAGGTCGATCGCCTCGCGCACCCTGACGTCCTGCAGCGGGTTCTTCGGCAGCGGCGAGCCGTCCTTGGCGCTGATCTGCGGGGACTTGTCCCGCATGTCGAGCTCCATGTTGAAGAGGTAGACGCTTTCGACCGTCGCGACGTTGAGCTTGGCATCGCGCTTCAGCGTCGGCACGTCGGAGGCCGGGGCACGCACGATAATGTCGACCTGCCCGGCCTTGAGCTGCGCGACGCGAGCGGCGTCGTTCGGCAATTCCTTGCGCACGACCTTGGCCCAGGGCTCCTTGGGGCCCCAGTAGCCGTCGAAGCGATCCAGCACCATCTGGTCCTTCGGCGTCCAGGAGACGAACTTGTAGGGGCCGGTGCCAACAGCCGCCTTGCCGGAGTTGAAGGCCTCGTTGGCATTGTCCTTGGTCAGGCCCGCGGCGGCCTTGTGCGAGACGATGAACAGCCGGATGAAGTCGTTCGGCAGGTTCGGAGCCGGCCCGTCCGTGACGATGTGAACCGTCAGCGGGTCGACGATCTTCACCTCCTTGACCCGCCGGACGTAGATCGTCGTCGGGTTCGGTCCGGCCACGACCGGGATGCGCTCGATCGAGAACTTCACATCCTCGGCGGTGAAGTCGGAACCGTCATGGAACTTGACGCCGGGGCGCAGCTTGAACTCCCAGACGGTCGGCTCGAGCGTCTTCCAGCTCAGGGCGAGCCGCGGCTCGATCTGCAGCTTGTCGCCGGACCAGGTCAGCGTGTCGAAGACATGCTTCAGCGCCTCGGCATGCGTGCCGGTGGCGGTGAAGTGCGGATCGATCGACTCAGGGCCGGCACGCACGCCGATCGTCAGGGTCTGGGCCAGTGCGCCGGTCGAGACGGTGGTGGCGAGTAGCGCGGCGAAGGCCGCGAGGCGGAAGGTCCGGGCCGGTTTCATGATTAGTTCCCCTCGTGTTCGAGTTCGTTGGGCCAGGTGGGCGAGGCAATGACGAGCTTGTCGAGCAGCGCGCAGAGCTGCTGCTGCTCGTCTTCGCTGAGGCGAGAGAGCATCATGCTCTGGTGCTGCACCATCTGCGGCATGGTCTCGTTGAAGATCTTGCGGCCGGCCGCCGTCAGGTGCAGCACGTAGCTCCGCAGATCGTCGGGGTCGGTCTCGCGCTTGAGCAGGCGCCTCTGCAGCAGCTTCTGCACTGCGCGCGACAGCGTGTTCTTCGGCAGCCCCGACGAGGCGACGATGTTCTTGGCAGCGACGCCCTCGCGCAGCCCCACGGCATACAGCGCAACGAATTCCGGGCGCACCAGGCCGTATCGGGTCTCGATCCAGCGATAGACCGGATCGTTGAAGCGGAAGGCAAGGAAGTTCAGCCGGAAGGACAGCCAGCAGGGATTGTCCCAGAGTTTGGTGACGGTCAGCGGATCGAGCGCGCCAAACGCGGCCTCGCGTTCCGGGTCAACGCGCGAAAGAGAGGTAGGCGAGCGCCGCATGGCAGTGTCTCCCTGCCGTTTAGTTCCAAATGGAACTTGACGCTCCGGAATGCCAGAGTCAAGGATGGTTTGGGCAGGGACTGACCGAACTGTCTACCGCCTGTGAAAGCAAAGCAAGGATTGCGCCGTGCTGGTCGCCGAGATGAACTGGATGCAGATCGAAGCCCAGGCGAAGCGGGACGACCGCTGCGTCCTGCCGCTCGGCAGCGTCGAGCAGCACGCCTATCTCAGCCTGGCGACCGACGTGATCCTGTCCGAACGGGTGGCGAAGGAGGCGGCCGAGCCGCTCGGCATCCCCGTTTTCCCCGTGCTGGCCTATGGCATGACCCCGGGCTTCCTCGATTTTCCGGGCAGCATCTCGCTGAAGCTCAGCACCTATGCGGCGCTGCTGGGAGACATCTTCGACGGCTTCTATCGCTCTGGCTTCCGGCGGATCGTGCTGGTCAACGGCCATGGCGGCAATTCGCCCGCGCTGAACTTCGCCACCGAATGGCTCGATCGCCACCCGGATGCGAGCATCAGGTTGCACAATTGGTGGGCGGCGCCGCAATTCCAGGCGGCGGTGAAGGCTATCGACCCGGCGGCGTCGCACGCCTCCTGGATGGAGAACTTCCCCTGGACGCGGCTCGCGGGCGTCTCGATGCCCGACACGCTGAAGCCGCCCTTCATTGCCGCCCAATACCAGGCCGCGAGTCCCGCGAGGCGACGCGAGATCATCGGCGACGGCAACTTCCACGGCCTTTATCAGCGGCCGGACGAGGACATGCTGAAGGTCTGGCGGGTGGGCGTCGAGGAGACGCGTGCGGCGATGGTGGAGAACTGGCCGTGAGGCCGACTTCCCTCAGCCCTCATCCTGAGGAGCCGCGGAGCGGCGTCACTGTCGCGAGCCGGACAAAGCCTGCGGCGCTCCGCAGGATGAGGGCTGGACAGAGCGGCAGGGACCGCCGAGACGCATGCTAGGCCACGTCGCCGTCCGGCTGGCGCAGGCGCTCGTCGTCATGCTCGTGATGTCGGTGCTGGTCTTCGTCGGCGTCTATGCGATCGGCAATCCGATCGACGTGCTGATCGGTCCCGATGTCAGCCAGGAGCTCAGGCTCCAGACCATCGCCCATTACGGGCTCGACCGGCCGCTCTGGGAGCAATACCTCACCTTTCTCGGGCGCGTGCTGCACGGCGATTTCGGCCGTTCCTTCGTCTTCGGCATGCCGGTGATGCAGCTCATCCTGTCGCGCCTGCCGGCGACGCTGGAACTGACGCTGGCCGCGGTCTGCGGCGCGGCGCTGATCGGCATCCCCGCGGGAATCTACGCCGGCTACAAGCCCGATGGCTTCGCCTCGAAGCTGATCATGACGGTCTCGATCCTCGGTTTCTCCGTGCCGACCTTCTGGATCGGCCTCGTGCTGATCATGGCCTTCGCCGTCGAACTCCAATGGCTGCCGGCGGGCGGGCGCGGCGAGACGGTCTCGATCTTCGGCGTCGAGTGGAGCTTCCTGACGCTGAACGGGCTCAGCCACTTGCTGCTCCCGGCGCTCAACCTCGCCTTCTTCAAGCTCGCGCTGATGACGCGCCTTGCCCGCGCCGGCACGCGCGAGGCCATGCTGTCGGACACGGTGAAGTTCGCCCGCGCCGCCGGCCTCTCCGAATGGACCGTGCTGCGCCGGCATGTGCTGAGGCTGATCGCGATTCCGCTGGTGACCGTCTTCGGCCTGGAATTCGGCTCGACGCTCGCCTTCGCCGTCGTCACCGAGACGATCTTCTCCTGGCCCGGCATCGGCAAGCTGATCATCGACTCCATCCAGTCGCTCGATCGGCCGGTGATGGTCGCCTATCTCATGCTCGTCGCCTTCGTCTTCATCACCATCAACTTCCTCGTCGACCTCGCTTATGTCGGGCTCGATCCCAGGCTGAGGAAAGGAGGCGCCAGATGAAGGACGCCTCTCCCGCCGCCCGCTTCTGGGCCGAATTCCGCGAGAGCAAGACAGCGGTCGCGGCGCTCGTCGTGGTCGTGCTGATGATCGGCATCGCGCTGCTGGCGCCGCTCGTCGCCCCTCAGGACCCCTACGACCTCGCCAATCTGTCGCTGTCGGATGCGCGCCGTCCGCCGGGCTATGTCGGTGAAGGTGGCTATACCCATTGGCTCGGCACCGACGCGCAGGGCCGCGATCTGCTGTCGGCCATCCTCTACGGTTTGCGCATCTCGCTGCAGATGGGGCTCGTCGCCGGTGCGCTGGCCTTCGTCCTCGGCGTTTCGCTCGGCATAGGCGCCGCCTATGTCGGCGGCCGCTGGGAAGCCTTCATCATGCGCGTCATCGATCTCCAGCTCGCCTTCCCGGCGATCCTGCTGGCGCTCGTGCTCTCGGCGTTGCTGGGCCAGGGCAAGATGCAGCTCATCGCCGCGCTCGCTGCCGCGCAATACGCCTATTTCGCACGCACCGCCCATGGCGCTGCCTCGGCCGAGCGCGGCAAGGACTATGTCGAGGCGGTGCTGTCGACGCCGCTGCCCGGCTGGCGTGTGGTCTTGCGCCACATCTTCCCGAACTGCCTGCCGCCGCTGATCGTGGTCGCGACGGTGCAGGTGGCGAATGCCATTGCGCTGGAAGCGACGCTCTCCTTCCTCGGCGTCGGCCTGCCGGTCACCGAGCCCTCGCTCGGCATGCTCATAGCGAACGGCTTCCAGTACATGCTCTCGGGCCGCTACTGGATCTCGATCTATCCGGGCATCGCGTTGATCGTGCTGATCGTCGCGATCAACCTCGTCGGCGACCGCATCCGCGATCAGGTCAATCCGAGGCTGAAGCGATGAGCGGCCCTCCTGGATATGCGAGCCCTCATCCTGAGGAGCCGCGCAGCGGCGTCTCGAAGGATGCTTCAGGGGGCGCTTTCGCCGCGAGCTGGACCATCCTTGGAGACGCGCCTGCGGCGTGCTTCAGGATGAGGGCTGAGGGATACCGGTGGAGGGGGCAGTCATGACCGAAGTCCCGCTCCTTCAGGTCGCGAATCTCGCAACGCATTTTCACGCCCGCAGCGGCGTGGTGAAGGCGGTCGACGGCGTCTCCTTCGCGCTGAAGCGCGGCGAGGTGATGGGGCTCGTCGGCGAGTCCGGGTCGGGCAAGAGCATCACCGGCTTCTCGATCATCGGGTTGATCGACCCGCCCGGCCGCGTCGAAAGCGGTTCCTCGGTGAAGCTGGAGGGCCGCGAACTCGTCGGTTTGGCTCCCTCCGACTTGCGCAAGATCCGCGGCAAGCAGATCTCGATGGTCTTCCAGGACCCGATGATGACGCTGAACCCGATGCTGACCATCGGGACGCAAATCCGATTGGCTCTGGAAGCGCATGAGACGGTCTCGGGCGCCGAGGCGCGCCGCCGCGCCGTCGCGGCATTGGCGCAGGTCCGCATTCCCGATCCCGAGGGCAAGGTCGATTTCTACCCGCACCAGTTCTCCGGCGGCATGCGCCAACGCGTCGCCATCGCGATCGCCCTGCTGCACCGGCCGAAGCTGATCATCTGCGACGAGCCGACGACCGCGCTCGACGTCTCCGTGCAGGCCGAGATCCTCGCGGAGATGAAGGAGCTGGTCGCCGAACTCGGCACGGCGCTGATCTGGATCAGCCACGACCTCGCCGTCGTCGCCGAGCTTGCCGACCATGTCTGCGTCATGCGCCACGGCAAGATCGTCGAGGCCGGGCCGACGCTCGATGTTCTGACCCATCCGCAGCACCCTTATACGCGGGGGCTGCTCGACGCGCTGCCGTCCCGCTCCGAGCCTGGCCAATTGCTGGCCGGAGGCGCCGGCTCCGATGTCGCGCCGCCGCCGCGCGCCGCGAAGGTGGCTGCGCCTGCCGTCGCCGATGCCCTGCATTACGTCCGCATCGAGCATGTCGCCAAGCGCTTCGCCGGGACGCCCGGGCTTTTCCGCAAGCTCGCCCAGAAGGCCGGCCTGTCGAAGGCTGCGGCAGTGGTGCAAGCGGTCGACGACGTCACGCTGGTGCTGAAGCGCGGCGAGGCGCTCGGCCTTGTCGGCGAATCCGGCTCCGGCAAGTCGACGCTCGGGCGCGTCGCGGCCGGCATCTATGCGCCCGATAGCGGTTCCGTCCGCATCGACGGCGCGCCGGTGATGAGTGCGGGAGACAACCCGCACAAGGTCACAACGCGCGTCCAGACCATCTTCCAGGACCCTTTCGCCTCGCTCAACCCGCGCATGACCGTGGGCGACAGCATCGCCGAGGGGCCATTGGCGCATGGGCTCGTCAAGAGCGGCGAAGCGAAGGACTACGTCCGGCAATGGCTGGCGGCCGTCGGGCTCGATCCGAACGTCGCCGGCCGCTACCCGCATCAGTTCTCGGGCGGCCAGCGCCAGCGTGTCGCCATCGCGCGGGCGCTCGCGATGCAGCCGGACGTCGTCGTCTGCGACGAGCCGGTCGCCTCGCTCGACGTTTCCATTCAGGCTCAGATCATCAATCTGCTGATCCGCCTGCGGCAGGAACTGGACCTGACGCTGATCTTCATCTCGCACGACCTTTCGGTCGTCCGCCATCTCTGCGACCGCGTCGCGATCATGTATCGCGGCAAGATCGTCGAGAGCGGCCCGGCCGGCGCGGTCTACGACCATCCGCAGCACGACTATACCAAGCGCCTGCTCGCCGCCGTGCCGGTGCTGCCGGTGGCTTGAGGATGATTACCCCGTCATTGCGAGGAGCGAAGCGACGAGGCAATCCAGGGCCGGCAGGGCTGAACCGTTCAACCCAGTCCTCCTGGAATGCTTCGCCGTGCTCGCAATGACCGGGCGCGTTTCGACAGAGAGGAAAAGGCAATGACCGAATCCGAACTCCTGCCCTGGCAATGGCCGGAAGAGGTCTGGCGCGGCAAGGTCGAGCGCGTCCGCGCCGGCCGCAATCTCAAGCCTGCCAGGTGGAAGAGCGGCGCCCGTTGCGCGATCGCGTTCTCCTTCGACGTCGATCATGAGACCAACGAGCTACGCGACGGCGGCAAGTCGGTCGGCCGCCTGTCCTGGGGGCAATACGGCAACCGCGTCGGCGTGCCGCGCATCCTGGAGCTTTTGAAGAAGCAGGACATCCCGGCGAGCTTTTTCGTGCCGGCCGTTACGGCGCTGCTCTATCCCGACGAACAGCGCCGCATCGTCGGCGAGGGTCACGAGATCGGCCTTCACGGCTGGATCCACGAGGTCAACACGGCCGTTCCCCCGGCCGACGAGCGTGAACTGCATCTGCGCTCGGCGGATACGCTGGAGAAGATCACCGGCGTCCGGCCGGTCGGCATGCGCACCCCGTCCTGGGATTTCTCGGAGGTGACGCTCTCGGTCGAACGCGAACTCGGCCTTCTCTACGATTCCTCGCTGTTCGCCGATGACGACCCCTATGAGATCGTCGAGAAGGGCGAGGCGACCGGCATGGTCGAGCTGCCGGTCGAATGGATTCGCGACGACGCGGTCTATTTCAACATGAACCGTTTCCAGGCGCTCCGGCCCTATACGCCGCCGGAGGCGGTCTTCGACATCTTCCGCCGCGAATTCGAGGGCGCCTATGCCGATGGCGGGCTCTTCCTGCTGACGATGCATCCGCATGTCATCACCTATCGCTCGCGCCTCTGGATACTCGAGGAGCTGATCCGGCTCGCCAAGGCGAAGGGCGATTGCTGGTTTGCGACCCATGCCGAGATCGCGGCCTATGTGAAGGCCGAAGCCGGGCTCTGACCCGTCCGATCGGAACCGCTGCCCGATTCTCGCCGTTTTCGCTTCATCGCGGGTTCAGGCCCTGGCCGGCCTGATACCCACGCGTTGAAACGAACAACGGGAATTGCAATGCGCACGAAACGCTGGTTGCTGGTCGGGACCGTCCTGCCCGCCCTCGTCATTTCGCAGGCCGGGCAAGCCTTTGCCGAAGCCGGATACCGGCTGGCCCAGGCCCCCGCAGCCGGCGACGAGGAACCGGGACGGGGACCACGTCAGCGGCCGCAGGAGCAGCATCGTCCGCCCGGCGGGCAGCCGGGCCAGCGCGGCCCGGAGCGGCCCGCGGCTCCGGGCGCTCCCCAGGCCCCGCGCCCGCCGCAAATGCAGCCCGCCCCGGCTGTTCCCCGGCCGCAGCCGCCCGCCATGCCGGCCCCGCAACCGCGCGCCGAACCGCCTGCTGCGCGTCCGCAGCCGGAGCGTCCGCCGGTGCCGCGCGAGGCGCCTCCCGCTATGCGCCCCGCCCCGAACATGGCGCCGGCACCAGCACAGCCGCCCGCGGCCCGGCCGACACCGCCGCGTCCGCCGGCGGAGCCCGTCATGCCGACACCGCCGCGCGCCGCACCTCAGCCGCCTGCGCCGCCC
>NZ_JBFTOA010000009.1:0-177500 GCF_056397745.1 Allobosea sp. 05L423
CTTCAAGAACCTGATCGCCGGCGAGTGGGCCGGCGGGGCCAATGCCTCGCGCAACATCAATCCCTCCAACACCAACGACGTGGTCGGCGAATACGTCCAGGGCTCGGTCGAGGACCTCAACAGCGCCGTGGCCGCCGCCAAGGCCGCGTTYCCGGCCTGGAGCCGYACGACGCCGCAGGAGCGCTACGACATCCTGAAGAAGGCCTCGGACGAGATCCTCGCCCGCAAGGACGAGCTCGGCCGCCTGCTCTCGCGCGARGAGGGCAAGACGCTSGCSGARGGCATCGGCGAGGCGACCCGCGCCGGCCAGGTCTTCGCCTTCTTCGCCGGCGAATGCCTGCGGCTGGGCGGCGAGATGATCCCCTCGGTGCGCCCCGGCGTCGGCGTCGAGGTGACGCGCGAGCCGCTCGGCATCATCGGCATGATCACGCCCTGGAACTTCCCGATCGCGATCCCGGCCTGGAAGATCGCCCCGGCGCTCGCCTGGGGCAACTGCGTCGTCCTSAAGCCGGCCGACCTCGTGCCCGGCTCSGCCTGGGCGCTGGTCGACATCCTCCAGCGCGCCGGCCTGCCCAAGGGCGCGCTCAACCTCGTGATGGGCCGCGGCTCGGTCGTCGGCCAGGCGCTGCTCGAGCACARGGACGTCACCGCCATCTCCTTCACCGGCTCGGTCGCGACCGGCCGCAAGGTCGCGGCCGCCTGCATCGCCTCCAACCCGATGAAGAAGGTCCAGCTCGAGATGGGCGGCAAGAACCCGCTCGTCGTGCTCGATGACGCCGACCTCAAGGTTGCCGTCGAGGTCGCGGTCAACGGCGCCTTCTTCTCGACCGGCCAGCGCTGCACGGCGTCCTCGCGCCTGATCGTCCAGGCCGGCATCCAYGACAGGTTCGTCGAGGCCTGCATCGAGCGCCTCAAGAGCGTCGTCGTCGACGACGCGCTGAAGGCCGGCACCCATATCGGCCCGGTCGTCGACCAGAGCCAGCTCGACCAGGACCTGAAATAYATCCAGATCGCCAAGGACGAGGGCGGCAAGCTGGTCTTCGGCGGCGAGCTGCTGAAGCGCGACACCCCCGGCTTCTACCTCGCSCCGGCGCTGTTCACCGARACCACCAACGCCATGCGCATCTCGCGCGAGGAGGTCTTCGGCCCGGTCGCCAAYATCGTCCGCGTCAAGGAYTACGASGARGCGCTCAGCCTCGCCAACGACACCGAGTTCGGCCTTTCGTCGGGCATCTGCACGACCTCGCTGAAGCACGCCACGCATTTCAAGCGCAACAGCGAGGCCGGCATGGTGATGGTCAACCTCCCGACGGCGGGCGTCGACTATCATGTCCCGTTCGGTGGCCGGAAGGGCTCCAGCTACGGCCCGCGCGAGCAGGGCGCCTACGCCAAGGAGTTCTACACAACCGTCAAGACCGCCTATACGCTAGGCGGGTAATCCGCCCATCGCATATCCATCGGTTACGACGCGAGCACTGGCCGTCGCTCCCGGCGGCAGGTCGCATCTTGCCGAGCCGCTGAGGCCATTCGCGCGTAGAGTTGCGGTTGGCGAGGCTGGGACAGGTTAAAGTGCCACAATGACGTGCGTGGCGACCACGCTCGCGAGACAGGCCAGCATTCCAGCGCTCAAACGGTAGCCGATCTTCGCGTTGGCTGCATTCTGCAGCCTCGCGTGGAAGGCGCTCCCGAGGAGTATCCAACCGAAGCCAATCGCAACGATCTCGACCGAAAGCACAGCGAGCCAAAGCAGCATGCCATCGGCCGCCGCCGGAAGCAGAACGAACGCGAAGATCAATCCTTTCGGATTGAGCAGCGTGGTCAGCAACACCCGCCGAAACGTGATCGATTGCCCGGAGAGGACGTGCGCATTGCTGCGCCTCCAAAGCGCGACGGCGAGATGAAGCACATACACGACGACGACGCCTTGCAGCGCCAACGCGAACCCCGGCTGCGCCGCGATCATCGGACCCAATAAGACCCTCAAGATCGTCACGGCCAGCAGATAGCCGGCGAGCTCAGCAGCCAACAGATATCTGGCGGACCGCCATCCAGCTTCCGCGCCAGCGGTCGCCAACAAGGTGTTGGTCGGACCCGGTGTCGCAAGCAGCGATGCGCAGGCGAAGGCGAATATCGGCAGGTGCATGGGCGCCTCTGGTGCCACAAGCTCGGTCCCTGTGCCTTGATCTCGGTCAGTCCCCGCAGGGCCTGGTCTTGGCTTGCCTCTGGCCAAATCAGGCCGCGGCCTTCGCGTGGGCCGCTCTCCCTGCAGCGGACCCAGGCGGCCTGCTCGCGGGCAACGGCTCATGGGCGGCCTTGTGACGCTGGGAGCATCCCAATCCTGCGCCAGCTTGTCCGCGGTTAATGCGCCTGTTCTCGCCTGAAAACACCAGATGCAAATCCGTGCTTATCCGCGGCCGGGATGCCTTCCAGAGAGCCCGCAGCCCCGCCAGTGACGTTCGGCCTTCCATGAAAATATCAGATTGCGAGTTTGATGCATCAGTTGTAAGCAACCGCCTCCGGTTCTGACAATCGGCTCATCGGCGGGATACTCGTCTCTGCAGGTGAGCGAGAGGATCGTCGGGGACCGGCGCCGGAAAGCCTTACCGGCGCAAGAGGAGCCTCGCGCATGCCGTCAGTCAGTCGTCGTGATCTCATGGCAGCGGCGGCTGCCGCCGCCCTGGCTTCCTCGGTCGTCCCGGCCGCCCGGGCACAGAAGTTGCCCAAGGTCGAATTCCTTTATTCGCCCTTCGCCGATTACGCGCCGTTCTTCGTTGCCAAAGAGCTCGGTTTCTTCAAGGATTTCGGCGTCGAGGTGACGCTCTCTCCGAAGGGCGGCACGGCGGAGACCATCCAGTTGCTCGCTTCCGGCAATGTCGAAGCCGGCGCCGCAACCTGGGGCGCAGGCCTCTTCAATGCGCTCGACCGCGGCGCCACGGTTGCGATCATCGCCACTTCGGCCAGGATGCCGTCTACGGTCCCCTCGCCCTCTCCCTTCATGGTCTCGCAGAAGGCGTGGGACGCAGGCATCCGGACCGTCGCCGGGCTCAAAGGCAAGCGCGTCGGGATTCCCGGACCGAGCGGCTTCGGCATGTTTTCCGTCGCCAAGGCCCTGGAGAAGGGCGGATTGACGATCGAGGACGTCGAGCCGGTGTACCTGCCGCCGCCGGCGACAGCCGCCGCCTTCGCCAATGGCGGGCTCGAGGCGGGCTGGAGCATCGAGCCCTTCGCCCAGCAGCTGGAGAAGCAGGGTCTTGGCCGCCGGCTCGTCGAGGACCACACCTTCGGCACCGAGCTCGGCCTGATCGCCTTCAACCAGGACTTCGTCGCCAAGAACGAGGATGCGGTGGTTCGCTTCATGGCGGGCTATCTCAAAGCCGCCCGTCTGCTCGACAAGGGTGGCTGGAAGGACGACAAGATCCTCGACATCGTCGCCAAATACACCGGGACCGAGCGCGATGCCCTGCGCGGCATCCCCTATACGGTCCGCTCCGAGGACGGCGCCATCGACATGGCCACGGTGCGCGAGCAGGAAGAGTTCTTCCGCAAGCGCGGCGCGCTCGAATACAAGGGGCCGGCCAAGATCGATGCCGTCTATCGTGTCGATCTCCTGAAGCGCGCCAACGAGCTCGTCGCGAGCAAGCCGTGACGGCGGCGGCGCTCGAGATCGCGCGTCCGGCCTCGATGGCAACGGCCCGGCCGGCGATCGAGGTCGGCCACCTCACCAAGGCGTTCTACGACAGCGAAGGCGACCGCGTGACCGTGGCCGTCTCCGATGTCAGCTTTACCGTGGCGCGCGGCGAGTTCGTCTGCATCGTCGGGCCCAGCGGCTGCGGCAAGACCACGGTCCTGCGCATCCTGGCCGATCTCGAGCAGAAGCTCAGCGGCACGGTGACGCTGCATAGCAAGACCCCGCCGGCCATGGTCTTTCAGGAAGCGTCGGTCCTGCCCTGGCTGACCGTGTCGGAGAACATCGCCTTTCCGCTGAGCCTCAAGGGCGCTTCCCGCGCCGAGCAGGATGCGCGGGTCCGGGACCTCCTGGCACTCACCGGGCTCGCCGACTTTGCCGGGGCTCGCCCCCATCAACTCTCCGGCGGCATGAAGCAGCGCGTCTCGGTGGCGCGCGCTCTGGTCGACGACCGCGATATCCTGCTGATGGACGAGCCCTTCGGCGCGCTCGACGAGCAGACCCGCCTCGTCCTGCAGCAGGAGTTGCTGCGCATCTGGGAAACGACCGGCAAGACCGTGGTCTTCATCACCCACAGCGTCGACGAGGCGCTGACGCTGGCCGACCGCGTGCTCGTCATGTCGCCACGTCCGGGCACCCTGGTCGCCGACCTCGATGTGCCGTTCGAGCGGCCGCGCGACGTTGTCGAGATGCGGCGCGACAAGCGCTTCTGGGATTTGACCTACGAGGTCTGGCGGCTGCTGGCCTCCCGGGCGGGGGCATGAGATGAGCGCCGTTCCCGTGACACTGACTGAAGACGAGCTGCGCCGGCTCAAGGCGCCGGCCCGGCGCGAGCGGCTCTTCCGGTTCGCCTCCTATTTCAGCCCGCTCCTGCTGTTGCTGCTCTGGGAGCTGTCGAGCCAGCTCAATCTGATCGACCGGCGCTTCTTCCCGGCCCCGAGCGCGATCGCCCAGACCGCCTGGCGCATGGTGCTGAGCTTCGAACTGTTCGACCATATCGGCGCCACGCTGCGCCGCGTCGGCGTCGGCTACGCCATGGGTGCCGTTCCCGGCATCGTCATGGGACTCATCCTGGGCCTGTCGCGGCCAACCCGCCGGATACTCGGACCGATCTTCTCGGCTCTCTACCCCGTACCGAAGATCGCCATCCTGCCGCTGATCCTGCTGATCTTCGGCGTCGGCGACGCCTCGAAATTCGTCGTCATCGCCATCGGCGTCTTCTTCCTGATGTTCTACAACACCATGAGCGGGGTGATGCAGACGCCGCAGATCTACATGGATGTCGCGAAGAATGCCGGCGCGAGCCGCTTCCAGACCTTCCGGCGTATCGCCTTCCCGGCCGCGCTGCCGAGCATCTTCACCGGGCTGAAGCTCGCCGCCGGCTCATCCTACATCATCATCGCCGCGGCAGAGTTCCTGGGAGCGCGCAGTGGCGTCGGCTTCTTCATCTGGGCGTCGTGGCAGACCTTCGCAGTCTCGCGGATGTTCGTCGGCATCGTGGTGATCTCGGCCTTGGGCTACCTCACCATCCTCGCGCTCGAGGCGTTGGAACGGCGCTTCGTGCCCTGGGCGAAGCACTGACGGCGGCGGGGGCAGAAGCTCATGACCGTAGGCACAGGCCCGGCCGCCACCAACCACCCACCCGTTTCGGAGCGCATCTATCTTGCGCTCCGGCAGGAGATCATGCGCTGCGAGATCGCTCCGGGGACGACGCTCGACGCCGCCGCCATCGCCCGTCGCTACGAAGTCTCGAAGACGCCGGTGCGTGACGCCATGCAAAAGCTCGCCGCCGACGGGCTGGTGACGATCCTGCCACGCAGCGGCTACCGCGTCGCCGCCATCACCTTCCAAGCCGTGCACGAGATCCTCGACCTGCGGGCGGCGATTGGCCCGCATGCGGCGCGGCAGGCGGCACGCTACGCCACGGCGGCCGACATCGCCGAACTGCGCCAGATCGTCCGGGAATATGCCGCACCGCTCGATGTCGGCGCCATGCAGCAGGTGGCGCGGCGCTTCCACGTCGCCATCGCCCGCTGCAGCCGCAACAAGCGCGTCATCGCCTTGTCCGAGAACCTGTTCGACGAGCTCGAACGCCTCCTGCGTTTCGCCATCGATTTTTCCGTGAAGGCCGGCGAGCATTCCGACGAACACACCGCGCTCGTCGATGCGATCGAAGCGGGTGACGCCGAGCGGGCCGCGGCGATCGAGACCGCCCATATCCGGAGCGCCCGCGAGTTCCTGATCGAGCGGCTGATGACGCTGGGCTATCTCTCGGAAAGCGAGATCCGGATCGGCAGCGCGGCGCGGAGTGCAGGCGAATGATCGCGGCCGCCGATGCGATAACACGGCTGTCGGCCGCCCTCGGTGGCTGCCCGGCAGCCAAGCTCGCCGCTTCGGCGCTGGTCGAGGCCGACGTGCTCGGGTTGCCGCGCTTCGGCGTCGGCATGCTCGAGGAATGGACGGCCGGTACCGCGCCCCTGCCGGCGAACGAGCAACGACAGGCCATCCGCTGGCTCGACTGCTCCTCCTGCTTCGCGCCGCTCGCCGTCGCCACTGCCACGCTCGATCTGGAAGCCGCCGCCCGGCAATTCGGCATCGCGGCCGTCTTCCTGCGCGGTGTCAGGGGCTTCGGCCGGCTCGCGCCCTTTGTCCGCCACATCGCCGATGCGGGCCTCGTCGGCTTGGCCGGAGCCGAAGGGCCGCCTTTCGTCGCACCGCATGGCGGTACGCAGCCGGTGATCGGCACCAACCCGCTCGCCATCGCTATGGGCCAGGGCCCGGAGCGCGTGGTCATCGACGTCGCCAGCAGCAGCGCCACCATGGCCGATATCCGGAATGCTCGCGCCACTGGCAGGGAACTGCAGGAAGGGATCGCGCTGGATGGCGGGGGAATGCCGACCAGCATCGCCGCCGAGGTCGCGGCGCTCCTGCCGCGCGGTGGCCAGATCGGCTCGTTGCTCGGGCTCGTCGTGGAACTCATGGCCGGGGTCGCCGGCGGCGGCCGGGGCGATCCGAAAGGGCGAGGCGTGTTCGTCCTCGCTTTCGATCCGGCTGCTGCCGGAGAGCGCCTCGACTGGCAATCCAGGCTTGCCGGGTTGAAGAGCGATTGGACCGCCGGTGGCGGTCACTGGCCGCGCGGCGGCGGATTGCCGGCCGAGGCGGTGCTTGACGCGGCGTTCGCACAGCGCCTCGACGCCCATCTCGCCCGGATGACGGGCCGAGGAGATTGATGATGACGACAAGCCCCGCTTCCAGGCCCGTTCTTTCGGTCACGCCTGCCGATGGCCTGATAGACGAGCCGCGCCGCATCACCATCTCCGGCCTCGCTCCCGACGAACTCGTCGCCATCTCCGCCCGGACGTTGCGCTCGCGCGGCGTCCTCTGGGACAGCCAGGCGACCTATATGGCCGACGTACAGGGTGTGGTCGACCTGACCCGCGACGCGCCGGTCGGCGGCGACTACGCTGAAGTCTCGGCCATGGGCCTGCTCTGGAGCCAGCACCCGGAAGGTGGCACGAGCCAGGAGCTCTTCGCCGACGACGTCATGCAGCCTCTCGTAACGACGCTGACGGCCGAAACCGCAAACGGCGTCCGCGCCGAGGCGGAGCTCCTCCAGCGCTTCGCCGCGCCGGGCGTGACGCGGCGGGAAATCCGGGAGGACGGCCTGGTCGGCACGCTCTTCACGCCGGCTGAGCCGGGGCCGCATCCGGTCGTCATGGTGCTCAACGGCTCGGGCGGCGGCATCAACGAGCCGCGCGGCGCGCTCTACGCCTCTCATGGCTATCAGGCCTTCGCGCTCGCCTATTTCAAGGCGCCGGGCCTCTCACCCTTCATCACCGAAACGCCGCTCGAATATCTCGAGGCAGGGCTGCGCTGGGTCCATCGGGAACTCCAACCGCGCGACGGCTTCGTTGCGGTCAGCGGCCAATCGCGTGGCGGCGAACTCGCTCTGCTGCTCGGCGCGACCTTCCCCGATCTCGTCTCGGCCGTGATCGCCTATGTGCCCGGCGCGATGGTCCATGGCGCCCAAGGCGCCGGCGACCCGGCACGCGGCGGCTGGCAGGGCGTCACCTGGACCAGGGGCGGCGAACCGCTGCCGCATCTCTGGCAGGACAACAAGGCGGTGCACTGGCACCCCTGGGCCGGCGATGCCCCGCCCACCCGGCATCACTCCGTCTTCTTCGAGGGGCTGAAGGATCGCGCTCTGGCGGCACGCGCGCGGATTCCGGTCGAGAAGATCGCTGGACCGGTGCTGCTGATATCGGGCCGCGACGACCGTGCCTGGCCCTCCAGCCTCTACTCCCGCATGGTGGTCTCGACGCTCAGCCGGCACGGCCATCCGCATCTGGTCCGCCATCTCGATTTCGACGATGCCGGCCACGCCATCAACCTGCCCTTCGTGCCGACCACGCAATTGAGCCGCGAGCACCCGGTCTCGAAGGTGCCCTACACCAGCGGCGGCACGCCCTCGGGCAATGCCCGGGCCGATGATGGCTCCTGGCGTGGCGTCCTCGCCTTCCTGGCCGAGATCGCCGGGCGCTGATCCAGCCCGGCCCGCCCATGCCCTGGCGCGCAAGCAGACAACTGGCTTTTGAAAGGAAGACGGACATGCCCACGAACGAGCACCTGGCAGGCCAGTGGCGCGAATGGCGCTATGCCCATGTCGCCACGATGTTCCGCCCCTATGGCTGGACCTCGCTCGTCGCGCAGTACTGGCTGGAGGAGAATGATCGGAACGTCACGTTCGACCTGCTGCCCGGCAACTGGTCGGTCGAAAGCGGCCGGGTCATCTTCACCCCGCCGGCTTCCGGGCCGACCTTGTCGGTGAACGGCGAATATCCCGCCGGGCCGGTCGAGATCATTCCCGGGCGCAACCAGACCTATGGTCACGGCAACAGCGTGCCGGTCTATTTCGGTGTGAACGAGGTCGAGACCATCGTGCGGACCAAGCATGACGGACAGCAGCTCTATGGCGTGCGCGTGCGCGATCCGCGTCAGGCGACGCGGCTGGAGGATGCCGGCGTCACGGCCTTCGACTATGATCCCGCCTGGCGCATCCGCGGCCATTATACGCCCGCCGAGCGCGTCGCCTTCGAGGCGGAGACCGTGGAAGCCGGCGTCCGCGAGAACACGCCGCGCATGGGAACCTTCACCTTCGAGCACGGCGGCAAGACCCATACCGTCGTGCTCATCGGCAAGGACACGCCGAACGGTGTGCAGCCGGTCGCGCATGTCCGTGATCTGACCAGTGGTCCCGTCACCTACGGCGCCGGCCGGGTCATCGAATTGCAGTTCGCCGACGCAGCCTGCACGCGCATCGACTGGATCGATTTCAACTATGCGGTGGCGCTGCCATGCGCCTTCACGAATTTCGTCACCTGCCCGCTGGTCCCGCCCGAAAACCATCTCGATTTCGAGGTGCTGGCCGGCGAAAAGCGCCCCGCACAGGGCGTCGCGAGGACGATGACCTATCAGCCCAGAGCGAGCAGCGCTGCCTGACGCCTGTCACGGCTCGCTCCCGAACAAGGGCCTGTTCGCTAGCTGCGAAATGGCAGAGGTGGGTGACCAAATGGCCCAGCGCCCGGCACCCCATAGTCTATCGGTCAGTGCTGAAACAGGCGGTACTCGCTCACTTGCCGGTAAACCATACCCGGACCAAGCCCCCAAGTCGCCTCCAACGTTTCGTTGACGGCGGCAGGCGCAGCCGATTGCCGATCCAGCCAACGGAGCTCGCCGCGTCCCAAACGCCGACCGAGTGAATCGAACAGTGACGGCTACGTCACGCTAGATGGCGAGATCAAAGATCTAGGCCAGCGGGATCAGTGCAATCCGCCCATAGGCGACACGCTCCTCCAGTCGCTTCCGCCAGGCGGCCAGAGCGGGCAGCTCGGCATGGTCGATCGGCAGCCCGAACCAGCCGTGCAAGAGCGTGCCCAAAGGGATGTCGCCGATCCCGAAAGCATCGCCCGACAGAAACGGCTGCGTCGCCAGGACATGGTCGACCGTGGCGAGCAGCCTGTTTCCCTCCTTCGTTCCTCTGGCGATCTCCTCGTCGTTCCGCTGTTCCGGAGAGGCCCTCACGAGGTTCCAGAACACGTCGCGAAACGGCCGGGCGAAGGCGATCGAGGTCCAGTCCATCCATTTCTCGGCCTGGGCGCGGCGCGCGGCGTCGGTCGGCGCAAAGCCCTCGTCGCCGTAAGCAGCCCCGAGATAGCGCACGATCGTATTCGACTCCCACAGGACGACATCGCCGTCGCGGATCAAGGGTACGAGGCCGTTCGGATTGAGGGCTCGGAAGTCGGCGCTGTCGACGACGCCGTAGTCAGCGCCCGCCGGAATATGCTCGTATGCGAGGCCAAGCTCTTCAGCGCACCAGAGCACCTTCCGCACGTTCATCGAATTCGCGCGGCCCCAGATCGTCAGCATCGTTATTGCCCTCCAGAGGCGGGAAATGAGGTGGAGTGGGTCTGTGGTAGGGCGGCCAGGGCATGGCTGCGACATGCTCGGCAGCGACCGCGCGATAGAGATCGCGGGCGATTGCGGTCGAGAGCCGGCTGGCCGCAAAGGCCAATCCGGTCACGGTCGCGGCGCCGACGCCCATGCTGACCACGGCCGCGTGATTGAAGACGTGGACATCGGACAGGTAGGGGGCGGTGCCTTCACGCCTCTCGGTCAGCTCGTAGCCCTGGCCGAGATAGGGATAGGCAAGCGCGTCCTCGACGGCTTCTGCCGGTTCAGGCTGGAAGCGGTCCCGCCACAAGGCGATGAACGGAGCATGTGCCGTGAATTCCGGCCGCCCGGACAGGTCGACGTCCGTTCCGGTCGCGAAGATCACGAAATCGACGGTGAATGCCCCCCTCGCCGTGTCGATGACGATGTCTTTTCCCGTCCATTCGAGCCTCCGCCAGGCCGCACCGAAATGAAAGCGGCAGTTGGGAAAGGCCTCGCAACGTTCGAGGCTCCAGGGCGGAGCGGGGGAGCTCACGCCGACCAGCCGATGCGACACCCGCCATCTCAGTGCGTCGCTAAGGTCCGCGAACGAGCCCAGAAAGCCCGCGTGCTCCACCCAGTCGCGCGCGTCGAGGTTGACCGGATGCGATCGTCTCGCGAAGAGGTCCGCACTTGCGCAGCCGGCTTCCAGCGCCGCCGCGGCGTTGTCGGTCGCTGCCGAGCCTATCCCGAGGATCGCGACGCGCTTTCCCGCCAGCCGGGCAAAGTCGATGTCATGATAGGCATGGGCATGGAGATGCGCAGGCAGGCCCTTGACGAGCGCCGGCGGTGGCTCGTAGCGACCGCAGCCGTCGAGGCCGGTGGCCATGACGAGCTTTCGAGCCACGACCGTTTCAATGGCGGCTCCGCGCCGCAGATCGATCGCGATGAAGCCGTCATCGGTCGGGGAGAACCCAAGCAGCTCCGCCTCGTTCTCGACGGCAAGTCCGAGCACCCGTCTGAACCAGCGCAGATACTCCATCCAGATCCGGCGTGGGGCGCGCTGCAATCCCTCCCAGCCCGGCTGAAAGCCGCTCGCGTCATACCAGGCCCGGAACGATAGGGATGGCATTCCGCTTTCGAGCGCCGTGACGTGTTTCGGCGTCCGCAACGTCTCCATGCGCGCATAGGTGTCCCAAGGACCTTCGAAGCCCTTGGGAGCGCGATCGAAGATCCTGACGTCGTCTACTCTTAGCCGCTTCAGGGCCCAGGCAGCCGCCAGTCCGCTCTGTCCGGCTCCGATAATGACGACGTCGTGGACATGGCGTCCCCGTCGATCCGTGCGGGCCGGCAGCCACGACGAACGGGGATAGTCGGCGCAGGCGAGGTCATAGGCGATCCGGGCCTCGAGTTCCGCGAGGCTGGACGGGGCACCGGGCGGGCGTATGGGGCTTTGCTCCGTCATGAACGGTCAGTTGCGGCTCGCGCGCGCCACGGCACCCAGTTTGGCTGGATGGGTGGGCTTGGCCAGCGCGAGGTGATCCCGGAGTGTCGTCCCTGAATACTCGGTGCGGAACAGGCCGCGGCGCTGCAACTCCGGCACCACGAGCGAGACGAAATCCTCGAGGCTGGTCGGCAGCACCGGCGGCATGATGTTGAAGCCATCCGACCCGCCTTTCGAGAACCACTCCTCCATGACGTCGGCGATATCCTGAGCGGTGCCCACCAGCTGCAGATGACCGCGGGCCCCGGCAATACGCAGATAGAGCTGGCGGATGGTGAGGTTTTCGCGGCGCGCCAGATCCCGCAGCAGGTTCTGCCGGCCGATCGCCCGTTCCGTTTGCGACAGCTCGGGGATTGGTCCATCGAGCGGATAGTCGGCGAGATCGTCGATATCGAGTTTTTCGGCGAGGATGCGCAGGCCCACTTCGGGAATGACGAGGTTTTGCAGGCGATCGAACTTGTCCTGTGCCTCCTGCCGCGTCGCCGCGACGACTGGCGACAGCCCGGGCAATATCTTGAGGGCATCGCGCGGCCGGCCATATTTGGCCATGCGGTCTTTCAGGTCTCCGTAGAATTCCTGTGCGTCCGCGAGCGTCGTCTGGGCCGTGAAGACGACTTCCGCGCTCTCCGCAGCGAGTTCCCGTCCGGCATCGGAGGAGCCGGCCTGCACCAGCACCGGATGCCCTTGTGGGGACGGGACCACGTTCAGCGGGCCACGCACCTGGAAATGCGCGCCCTTGTGGTCGAGCACATGCATCTTCTCGGCGTCGATGAACCAGCCGCTCTCCTTGTCCCGGGTAAAGGAATCCGGTTCCCAGCTGTTCCAGAGACCGCGGACGACATGGGCGAATTCGCGGGCGCGGTCGTAGCGGTCCGCATGGGCGAGATGCTTGTCGCGGTCGAAGTTCCGGGCTTCCAGATCGGTGATGCTGGTGACCTGGTTCCAGGCCGCCCGGCCGCCGCTGATGAGGTCGAGCGAGGCGAAGAGGCGCGCGACGTGGAACGGGTGGTGATAACTCGTCGAGGCAGTGCCGACGAGGCCGATCCGGCTCGTCGCCATGGCGAGCGCCGAGAGCAGGGTCAGCGGCTCGAAGATCGTCGCGCGCGCCATCCGGCTGACGATCGTCGGATCGGCATCGCGAACGCTCAGCACATCCTCGAGGAAGACCATGTCGAGCCTCGCCTCCTCGCAAAGGCGCGCGAGCTGGACATAGTGGGCCAGGTTGGCGCCCGCATCGGCGGCTGCCCCCGGATCGCGCCACCCGGCCTGATGATGTCCCGTCGCCAGTAGAAAGGCACCGAGATGCATCTGCGATCCGGAGGCTGTCATGGAAACACGTCCTGAGGGGAATGATGTCGATCGATGCTGATGTGACGGCCGCCATGAGGCGGCCGTCACCCGGGAGCATCAGCCTGCTTTCTGCAGGTAGGCTTCCGAGAAGCTGTAGGTCGCCCCGGCGGCGTCGATGGTGTGGTTCTTCAGCCGGCGGTTCGCGACCGTGTAGGTAATCGCCTCCGTGAGATTCACGGCCGGAAGATCGTGATGAACGATCTCCTGGAACCTGAGATAGTGCTGCCGGCGCTTCTCGAAATCGTTCTCGCCGGCCGCAGCCTCCAGCAGCGCGTCGACCTCTGGATTCGCGTAGTGGGAGGGGTTCGAGAACTGCAGGCCGATCTTGAACGCCTTCGACCAGTAGATGCGGTGCACGCCGTCGAGCGGGTCGTAGCCGTTCTGCAACGCCTCGACGTCGATGTCGAAGGCCCGGTCCGTGTAGACCTTGTTGGCGAAGGTCGCGTAGTCGTAGGTCTGCACTTCCGCAGCGATGCCGACGGCGCGCAACTGGCCGCGCACCTGGTCGGCGACGCGCTTCAGCGTGTCCAGCCAAGGCGCCCAGAGGATGCGGATCGGGAAGCGGCCTCCCTGCTTCTCGGGAAAGCCGGCCTCGTCCAGCAGTTTGCGCGCCAGCGCCGGATCGTACTTGTAGAACGCGATCTTCGGATTGTTGAATTCGCCGCCAGGCACGATCGCGGCCGGCGAGAGACGGGCTTGTCCGTTCCAGGCGACCTCGCGGATCGCAACCGGGTCGAGTGCATGCGCGATCGCCAACCGCACCTGCCGGTTCTGGAGGATCGGGTTGTCCAGATTGAAGAAGATCTGGCTCTGCTGCGCGGCGCGTGCGTAGCCCCGGTCTTCGAATTCCAGCGTCGGAATGGCCTTCAGGCGCTCGATATCCGCCGCCGGGACGGGGTTGCCGTTGCCGACATCGATTTCTCCCGTCTCGAAACCGGCGACGCGCGCCGCCGGGTCCGGAATGATGCGGGCAACGATCCGGTCGACATAAGGCCGGCCTTTTTGACGGTAGTCCGGATTGCGCTCCAGCAGGACGTGGCTGCCCTTCACCCACTCCTTGAACACGAAGGGACCGGTGCCGACCGGTTTCTGATTGGCCGGGTTGGTGACGAAGTCCTTACCCTCGTAGAGATGGCGGGCGAAGATCGGCGCGGAGGTCGCGTCGAGCGCGCCGAGCAGATACGGAGCCGGCTTCGACAGGACGAGCGTGACCGTCAGGTCGTCGGGCGTCTCGATCTCGCTGATGTTGGCGAAGGTGGCGCGACGGCGCGGATGCAGCTCCTTGAGCGTCTTGATTGAATAGGCGACGTCGGAGGAGCTGAAGGGCTTGCCGTCATGCCACTTCACAGTCTCATGGAGCTTGAACGTATAGCGCAGGCCGTCCGGTGAGATCTCCCAGGATTTGGCCAGGGCAGGGATCGGCTTGAGGTCGAAATCGAAGCCGATCAGCCCCTCGAAGATCTTGTTCGTGATCGCCTCGGTCCCGCTGCGGTCGATGTTGGACAGCATTGTCGGGTCGTTGCGCCCATAGCTGAAGGTGACGGTCCCGCCGAAGCGCTCCTTCTCGGGAAGTTCGGCCTTGCCCTGGGCGAGCGCGATCTCGGGCAGCAGCACGCCCATGACGCCGAGAGTTCCCAGCCCGGCGACGACCGCGCGACGTGAAGGCGCGCCCTTGCCACGACCGCCGGCAAAAGAAGAAGCATCATTGTTCGACATGGTGTCGATCTCCGTCATGAAATGTCGGTGGAATGGGGTCAGCCGACGCTCGCGGCGATGGGCGCGACGGGGTCGATCGCACGGTGGGCCGAATGGGAAAGGCCCAGCCGCTCGCGCACCGTTCCCTCGCCGTATTCGCGCCGGAAGATGCCCTTGTCGCGCAGGAGCGGCACCACGGTGTCGACGAAGTCCTCGAGGCCCGATGGCAACACGTCCGGCATGATGTTGAAGCCGCCGATGACGCCCGCACGAAACCATTCTTCCATGCGGCCTGCGATCTGCTCGGGGGTCCCGATCGCGATGGGGCTCAGCGTGCCGCCGCCCTGCACGCGGATCAGGTCGCGCACGGTGAGGCGGCCGCGCTGCGCGGTCTGCGTGGCGACGTTGAAGAAGGTCTGGTTGCCGTTGACCGGCAGCTTCAACCCGTCCGGCAGCGGAGCGTCGAGATCGAGTTTCGAGGGGTCGATCCCGAGCTGATCGGCGACCCGACCAAGTCCGTATTCGAGCGGAACCAGCTCCCAGAGATCGCGCTCGCGCCGGCGAGCCTCCTCCTCGGTGCTGCCGATGATCGTCACCAGACCGGGGCAGATGACGACATCGTCGGGCTGACGTCCGTAATGAAGCAGCCGCTCCCGAACCTTGCGCGCATAGACGGCAGCATCCTCAAGCGTATGCGAGACGGAATAGACGACATCGGCGAAGCGGGCTGCGAGGTCGATTCCGTCCGGCGAGCCGCCTGCCTGGACGAGGAGGGGCCAGCCCTGCGGTGATCGCGGCAGGTTGAGGGGGCCGCGCACCGAGAAATGCTTGCCCTTGTGGTCGATCGGATGGACGCGCGACAGGTCGACGAAGCGCGCCGTTTCCTTGTCGCCCACCAGAGCACCCGGCTCCCAGCTGTCCCACAGCGCGGCGACGATCTGCGTGAACTCGCGCGCCTTGTCGTAGCGGTCGGCATGCGCGGCGACCTCGGACAGGCCGAAATTCGATGAGGCCTCGGTTTTCGACGTCGTGACGATGTTCCAGCCGGCGCGGCCTCTGCTGATGTGATCGAGCGATGCGATGCGCCGAGCGACGTTGTAGGGCTCGTTATAGGATGTCGAGAGCGTGGCGATCAGCCCGATATGCTGGGTTGCCGCGGCGATCGCGGCGAGCGCGATCGTTGGCTCCAGCGCGTAGCTCGGCCGGTATTGCGGTCGATCGATCAGCGCAGGGACATCTGCCAAAAAAATCGAGTCGAAGGTTCCCCGCTCCGCGGTCCGGGCACCCCTGATATAGAAATCGATGTCGTAGAAATCCGTCGGCTTCGCCTCTGGCGTCCGCCAGGCCGAACTGTAGGTGCCGGAGTGGATGAAATGGACGTTAAGGGCAAGCGATTGGCGGGGTGGCATACCAAGTCTCTGGAAAAATATATAATCTACCTAATAGATATATAATTAGCCGAGGACAATGACCGGCTGCCGTGCGGAGTTTCCCGCGAACTCGGATTGTCACCAGCTGCAATAGCCGCAACGCGGCGCGGCAAATCCAAAATCAGGCAACCGTGAGAGCTGATTATGTCATTGACATATAAATGATAATCAAAATGCGACCGCGACTGACTTATGACAGGCGCTCGACCGCGCTCGCCGCGTCAGACAGCACGAAAGCGCCGTGAGTTTCCGAACAACAGACGTGAATCCTTTCGATGGATAAAAGAAAGGAAAAGAATTCTAGTTCGTCGATGCTCTTTTGGCGCTAAGCCATAGGCGGGCCGCTGGAGCAAGCCGCGTCCTTTATTCCGAACAGGAAGCCGAGATGAGAGTAGCCGGCGTTTTCGGACGCGCATTGATCAGGGCGATCCCGACGATGCTGGGGATCGTCGTCCTGTCATTCTTCCTGCTGAAATTGGTTCCCGGCGATCTCGTGGACGTGCTGACTGCGGAGAGCGGTGCCGCGACCGAGGAGGGCGTGGCGCTCTGGAGACGGCAATTCGGCCTGGATCTCCCGCTCCTCGCGCAATTCCTGGTCTATCTCGGCAATCTCGCGCAGTTCAGCCTCGGCACATCGCCGCGCTTCGGGGTTCCCGTTTCGGAACTCATTCTCGAACGCCTGCCCGGCACCCTCGCGCTCATGGGAGTCTCGCTCGCCATCGCTGTCGGTCTCGGCGTCGTGCTGGGTTCGGCAATGGCTGCCCGCCGCGGCAGCTGGCCTGATCGTGTCCTGTCGGTGATCTCGATCTTCTTCTACTCCGTGCCGAGCTTCTGGATCGGCCTGATGATGATCGTGCTGTTCTCGGTGAAGCTGGGCTGGCTCCCGTCCGGGGGGGATCGAACCATCGCCTCCGGCCTCTCCGGCGTGAGCCTCGCCCTCGACCGCGTGAAGTACATGATGATGCCGTGCCTCTCGCTGTCGCTGTTCTATGTCGCGATCTACGCCCGGCTCATGCGGGCCTCGATGCTCGATGTGGCGAGACAGGACTATCTGCGCACAGCACAGGCCAAGGGCGTTCCGCAGCGGACCGTCCTGTTCACCCATGCCCTGCGGAACGCGCTGCTGCCGGTGACGACCGTCGCAGGCGTTCACTTCGGTGGAATCCTCGGCGGAGCCGTCGTGGTCGAGACGATCTATGCATGGCCCGGCCTGGGCCGCCTCGCCTTCGAATCCGTCATGGCGCGGGACTTCAACGTGATGCTGGGCATCCTCGTGCTGTCCTCGGTTCTCGTGACCTTCGCCAACGTCCTGGCCGACGTGACGCAAGCCTGGCTCGATCCGCGTGTGGAGATCGGCTGATGGCGTTAGTCGAAACCACGTCGCCGGGTGGAACCGCATCGTCCGATGGGCTGGCCGTGCTCGCCAGCGAGCGCAGGCGCTCGGTTTTCTGGGTGCTGACGGCCAATCCGCTCTGCGTCGCCGGCCTCGCCATTCTGTCTGCCTCGCTGCTCCTGGCTGTCTTCGCCGGTTTGCTTGCCCCCGGCGATCCCCTCGCGCCAGTTGGGCGGCCGCTTCAATGGCCCGGCCAGCACCGGGATTTCCCGCTTGGGACGGACTCGATGGGGCGGGATATGCTGGCCGGCCTGCTGTACGGCGCGCGCGTCTCGCTGCTGGTCGGATTTTCCGCGACGGTGATCGGCACCGGCGTCGGTGTGCTCGTCGGGGCTCTTTCGGGATATTTCGGAGGCTGGATCGACAGCCTGCTCACGCGGCTGACCGAGATCTTTCAGACGATCCCCAATTTCATCCTGCTCGTCGTGATGATCTCGATCATCGGCCCGTCGGTCGCGACGATCATCGTGGCGATCGGCCTGGTGAGCTGGACGACGATCGCACGGCTCGTGCGCGCCGAGTTCCGGTCCATCAAGGCCCGGGAATATGTGATCGCGGCCAAGGCGGTGGGCGTCCGCGACACATGGATCATCCTGCGCCACATCCTCCCGAACGCGCTTTCGCCGATCATCCTGACTGCCTCGATCATGGTTGCGTCCGCTATCCTGTCGGAGAGCGCCTTGTCCTTCATGGGCCTGGGGGACCCGAATGCGGTGAGCTGGGGATCGATGATCGGCGAGGGGCGGCAGTATCTCCGCTCCGCCTGGTATGTCTCGGCTCTGCCCGGGCTCTGCATCGTGCTGACCGTGCTTTCGCTCAACCTGATCGGCGACGGCCTCAGCGAGGCGCTCGATCCGCGGCTGTCGCATGATTGAGACTTGGACCAGTACCCGGGAACAAGGCTCGCTCTCGCCACTCGTCGATGGCGAATGGCTGGCCGGACGGCTCGGCGACGCCTCCCTGCTCGTCTTCGACTGCACGACGAGCATCGTGCCCGATGAGAAGACGATCTATCGGAGCGTCCCCGAACGCGCGCGCTTCGAGGCGGCCCATATCCCGGGTGCGCAATTCATCGACGTCCAGGCCGATATCTCGGACTCGGCGAGCCGCTGGCGGTTCATGCTGCCCGCGCGGGACGCGTTCCAGGCGGCGATGCGGCGGTTCGGCCTGAGGCAGGACAGCCGCGTCGTGCTCTACAGCACCGGCGATCCCTGGTGGGCGACGCGGGTGTGGTGGATGCTGCGCGTCTTCGGCTTCGACGGCGCGCATGTGCTCGACGGTGGCTGGGATGGCTGGCTGCAGGCTGGTCGTCCGGTCGAGAGCGGCCCTGCGCGCCCGCGTACCGGCGGTGACTTCCGGGCGGCGCATCGTCCCGAACTCGTGGCCACCCGGGATGACGTGCTCAGCGCGATTCATGACGACCACGGCGCATCTCTCGTCAACGCTCGGCTGCCGAGTCAATTTGCCGGCATTGACGGCAACAGTTATGGCCGACCGGGGCGGATCGCGCGGAGCGTCAACATTCCCGCAGCCTCCCTGTTCACATCCCAGCCGCGTCGCCTTCTCGAAGAACAGGCGCTGCGCGAGCGCTTTTCGCAGCTCCCGGCCGACAGGTCCGTGATCCTCTATTGCGGCCACGGTATCGCCGCCAGCGCCGACGCCTTCGCTCTCGCGCTCATCGGCCGCCGCGACGTGCGCCTCTACGACGCCTCGCTCTCGGAGTGGGCGGGCGAGAACGATCTGCCAATGGAAATCGGCTGACGCCCCTCAATCTTACAGGAACGGAATATGCTCAGGATCGGCCTCATCGGAGCGGGCAGGATCGGCTCGGTCCATGCGAAGCATCTTGCCTCGGTCCGCCAGGCAACAATCGTCGCGGTTTTCGATCCGCTGGCGGATCGGGCCCAGCGGATCGCGGACGAGCACGGCGCACGGATCGCTCGGGATTGGCGTGACATCGTCGAAGCGGACGACATCGACGCAGTTGTCATCGCGTCGTCGACGGAGACGCATCCGGTCGTGCTGCGCCATGCCGCGCAGACGCAGAAGGCAGTCTATTGCGAGAAGCCGCTCGCGAGCAGCCTGTCCGAGGCTCATTCCCTTCACCGCGATCTGTCCGGGCAGAGCTCACGGGTGATGCTTGGCTTCAACCGCCGCTTCGACCGCAACCACGCCAGTGTCGCCGCCGATGTCGCAGCCGGAGCGATTGGTCGTGTCCAGACCGTGCAGATGACGTCGAGAGGTCCGAACGCGATTCCGCCGGCAAGCTATCTGAAGGTCTCGGGCAACCTCTTCTACGACAAGATGGTGCATTTCTTCGACCTCGCGCGATGGTTGACCGGCGAGGAGGCGATCGAAGTCTCGGCGCTGGGCTCGGTGATCGCCGATCCAGTCTTTGCCGAGTTCGGTGACGTCGATACGGCGCTCGTGACCCTGCGGATGGAAAGCGGCGCTCTGTGCCTGATCGATAATGCCCGGCGTGCCGTCTACGGCTACGACGACCGCATCGAGGTGTTCGGAACGGGCGGACTGCTGGAGTCGTCGCGCATCACTGAAGGCAACGTGATGCGGATATTCGATGACAAAGTGCTGACCGAGGGACTGCCGAAGGACCCGATGCTCCGGATGGCGCCGAGCTACGCGGCCTCGATCGCGGCCTTCGTCGAATTCGCGCTTGGTGAGAGATCCGCGGTTCCGGGCATCGAGGACGGCTTCCGCTCGCTCGTCCTCGCGGAAGCGGCAACCCGCTCTCTTGCAGAGCGGCGAAACGTGACAGTCAACGAGATACTGGGCTGACCTTCCGACGGTAGCGCCTCTGGAACTATGCCGGTGATGGCGCCGCCCGTAGCTGCCAGGGCGGCGACCAGACTGTCATCTGCGACTCCGTCCATGTCGACGAACAGCAGAACCCCGCGCTGAAGCCACGCGTCGTCACCTTCGACCAGGGCGACGACATCCGCGATCGCCTGAGCTGTTAGATCGATAGCGATGCGCTGGGCCGGCACGGCTTCTCGATCCTGGCCCCGGCGGATATGGCATTGGTTATTCCTGCACCCGTCTCTCCGGGGTAGCAGATTTCGATGTTGGAAGCTGGATGCGGGCAGGCGAAGGTTCGCAATTGCCCGATTGCGAGAGGCTGGATTGAGCGCCCCTGATCGGAATTTCGATGCTCCGCTCGTCCTGATCGAGGACGTGCGATCGGGCGCCACCCTCTCGTTCACGCGATGCCACCGCGTTCTCGAAGCGCGGACATTCGCTGACGTCCCGGCCGTGCTGGCGGCCATGCTCGACGCCCAGAACGCCGGGTACCATCTGGCGGGATATGCCGCATACGAACTGGGTTATATCTTCGAGCCACGGCTCGCCGCGCTGGCGCCCGAGCTGAAGGGGCCGCTCCTCCATTTCGGCGTCTTTGACGAGCCTGATCGCTTTGACTGGGGCGCGGTGGGCGGCGCCGGGAGCCTGCGACATTTGTCACCGGTATGGACGCTCGACGACTACGAAGCCCGCTTCAGGAGCGTGATCGCCTACATCCGGTCAGGGGACGTCTATCAAGTGAACCTGACATTTCCCATGCTCGGGACGTGGTCCGGTGATCCGGTTGCGCTGTTTGCGGCGCTGCGCTCTCGTCAGCCTGCGCCTTACGGAGCGCTCGTCGCGCTCGGTGGGGACACCATTGTGTCCTTGTCGCCCGAGCTCTTCTTCGAAGCCCGGGGCTCGTCGATACGCGCCCGCCCCATGAAAGGAACCGCGCCGCGGCATGCCTCACCGGCTGATGATCTGCGCGCAGCGAGCGAACTGGCATCGAGCGAGAAGAACCGGGCCGAGAACCTGATGATCGTCGATCTGCTGCGGAACGATCTAAGCAGGATCTCCGAAGTCGGGTCGGTTGGAGTGACGGACCTTTTCACCATCGAGCGCTACCCCACCCTGTTTCAGATGACGTCCGGGATCGAAGCGCAGCTCCGGCAGGATATCCGATTTCCGGATTTGCTCCGCGCTCTCTTCCCCTGCGGTTCGGTGACGGGTGCGCCCAAGATCCGGGCAATGCAGGTGATCCATGAGCTCGAAGAGCATCCGCGAGGCGTCTACTGCGGCAGTATCGGCATGTTCTCGCCGCAGGGAGAGGCGCGGCTCAGCGTCGCGATCCGGACGCTGACGCTGAGCGCCTCGGGCACAGCGACCTACAACACGGGCTCAGGGCTGGTTTTCGATTCCGAAGCCCAAAGTGAGTACGCGGAGTGCCTGCTGAAGGCGGCGTTCCTCGATGATGGCAGCACCTCGTCGCTGCAGCGGGCATCTGACCAGCACTAGCACCGAGGACGGGCTGCGGCTGCGCATCGACAGACCGGCGGGGGCTTTCCCGTCGGCACCAAACCGGAAGAAACGCGTTGAGCACTCCAGGAGGCTTGCCCCCGTGCCGTTGCAAGCCAGGCTTTCGAGGTCCGAAGCCTTGCATGGCGGCCCGCCCTAAAAACGGGGCAGGACCAGTCGCGTGCGCCGGGATCGTTTCGGGCTAGCACCTAGGCTAGAACTCGATGCCTTCCTGTGCCTTCACGCCGGCGGCGAAATGGTGCTTCACCAGCGCCATCTCTGTGACGAGGTCGGCAGCCTCGATCAGCTCCGGCTTGGCGTTGCGGCCGGTGACGACGACGTGGAGATCGGGCCGGCGGGCCTTGAGCGCCCCCACCACCTCGGCGAGCGGCAGGTAGTCGTAGCGCAGGGCGATGTTGAGCTCGTCGAGCACGAGCAGCCGGATCTCAGGATCGGCCATCAGCTCCCCAGCCTTGGCGAAGGCGCGCTCGGCGGCGGCGATGTCGCGGGGCTTGTCCTGCGTTTCCCAGGTGAAGCCCTCGCCCATGCTGTGCCAGCTGACCTGATCGCCGAAGGCTTCCAACGCCCGGCGCTCGCCGGTCGACCAGGCGCCCTTGATGAACTGCACCACGCCGATGCGCCAGCCATGGCCGAGTGCGCGCAGGATCAGCCCGAAGGCCGCCGTCGACTTGCCCTTGCCGGGGCCGGTGTTGACGATGAGCAGCCCCTTCTCGACCGTCTTGGAGGCGACCTCGGCGTCCTGCACCGCCTTGCGCTTCTCCATCTTCGCCTTGTGGCGGGCGGCTTCGTCCGTATCGATCATCACTTCGCTCGTGTCATTTTACTTGCATCGGCAATCCGGCGACCATGAAGACCACGCGGCCGGCACGCGCGGCAAGCGCCTGATGCAGCCGCCCGGCCTCGTCCCGGAAGCGGCGTGCCAGCGCATTCTCCGGCACGATGCCGAGGCCGACCTCGTTGGAGACCAGGACGATCGGACCAAAAACCCGCTCGCAGGTGGAAATGAGAGCGGCAGTGGCAGCGACAGTGTCGCGCTCGGCCAGGATGAGGTTGGTCAGCCAAAGCGTCAGGCAGTCCACCAGAACGGGCCGACCGGCCGGCATCGCGGCGATCGCCTCGGGAAGGTCGAGCGGAGCATCGACCGTTTCCCAGCCGGACGGCCTGCGCGCCCGGTGGGTGGCGATCCGCTCCCGCATCTCGTCGTCATAGGCCTGTGCGGTGGCGATATAGGCCCAAGGTGCGGGCAAGGTCTCGATCAGCCCTTCGGCGTAGCGGCTCTTGCCCGACCGGGCCCCACCAAGGACGAGAGTCAGATGACGCATTTCGCTAGGCATACCATTCGCCATGTTCACGGGGCCCTCAGCCTGAGGAGCACCCTCAGGCGCGTCTCAGGATGAGGGCTCACAAGGAATAGAGCCTTTGCATTGCACAGCGTCACCGCGAAGGCTAATGATCGTCGCTGACGGTGCCTCCGCGAGGAGGTGAAAAGGGAACGCGGTGCGGGCTTGCTCTGCCCAATGCCGCGGCTGCCCCCGCAACTGTAAGCGGATGTCCTTCGCCATCGGCCACTGGAGCGTTCACTCCGGGAAGGCGGCACAGGGCGCCAAATCCGTGAGCCAGGAGACCTGCCGTCGACCCGCAAAGATCCAACCGGCTGCCGGCGGGGCGGCCACGGAGAGCCCTATGAACACTGCTTCGGTTTCCACTACCCAGCTCAGCGTCTCGGAACGCGTCAAGGCGGTCGCCGCCGCGCTCGTGATCGGCGTCGCGCTGATCTACACGACCGGCTTCGCGGCCTCGACCGACGTCCACAACGCCGCGCACGACACCCGTCACGGCCTCGCCTTTCCCTGCCACTGAGGGAAAGCAACCATGGTTACGCGTGTTCTCACGGTCAGCATTCTGGCCGGGCTTCTGGCTGGGCTGATCGTCGCCGCCCTCCAGCATGTCACCACCACCCCGCTGATCCTCAAGGCCGAGACCTATGAGGCGGCGCTGCGCCTGCAGGCGCCGACGCTCGCCGCTTCCGACGGCGAAGCCAGGATCATCCTCGCGCACGGCCCCGCCGGCGATGCGCCCGGCCACGAGCATGCCGAGTGGAAGCCGCAGGACGGCCTCCAGCGCACGCTCTTCACCAGCGCAGTGACGATCGCGACGGCCATCGGCTTCGCGGCGCTGCTGCTCGCGGGCATGATCGCGGCCGGCGACACGATCGACCAGCGCAGCGCCCTGGTCTGGGGAGCCTGCGGCTTCCTCGCGCTCGGCCTCGCACCGGCGATGGGGCTCGCTCCGGAATTGCCGGGCGCGGCGTCCGCAGCGCTGGAACAGAGGCAGTTCTGGTGGCTCGTGACCGCTATCGCGACGGCGCTCGGCCTTTTCCTGTTCCTGCGCTTCGAGCAACCCTGGCTCAAGCTCCTGGCCGCCGTCGTGATCCTGCTGCCGCATGTCATCGGCGCCCCGCATCCGGCCTCGCCGGAGAGCAAGGTGCCGGCCGAGGTCGCGGCTCATTTCGCGGCCCTCTCCCTCGGCATCCAGGCCGCACTCTGGCTCGCGACCGCCTTCATGGTCGGCGTGCTCTGGCCCTGGGCCAGCCGGCGCGCTGCCCTGGCGCGCTGAAGGCAGCGGAGCCTGCAGGCTCCGCGCGAAAGGCAAGCCATGTCCGAGGGCGACCTCACCATCCATGTCTGCACAGCCTGCAGACGCGCGCGCGCCGATCTCCCGGAGGGTTACGACCAGCCGGGGCTGGCGCTCGCCGAGGCGCTCGCCGAGCGCCTCGGCGCCAAGGGCAGCACGATCCCCGTGCTGCCGGTCGAATGCCTCGCCGTCTGCAAGCGGCCCTGCACCATCGCGCTCTGCGCCGACGGCAAATGGACCTATCTGATCGGCGACCTCGACACGCAAACCCATCTCGACGAGATCGTCGGCGCGGCGGAGGCCTATGCCGCCAGCGCCAACGGCATCGTTCCCTGGAAAGAGCGGCCGCAGTCCTTCCGCAAGGGCGTGGTCGCGCGCGTGCCGCCTTTGCCGGCGCGCCAGCAAGGATGACATCATGAACGCTCCGCAGACCGCAAATCTCGGCAAGACGCCGTGCACGATCATCACCGGCTTCCTCGGCGCCGGTAAGACGACGCTGGTGCGCCACCTCCTCGAGAATGCGCAGGGCAAGAAGCTCGCCGTGCTCGTCAACGAGTTCGGCGACCTCGGCTTCGACGGCGAATTCCTGAAAGGCTGCGGCATCGCCGGCTGCAGCGACGAGGACGTGGTCGAGCTGCCGAACGGCTGCATCTGCTGCACCGTCGCCGACGATTTCGTGCCGGCGCTGGAGAAGCTCCTGAACCGGCCGAACCCGCCCGAGCACATCCTGATCGAGACCTCCGGCCTCGCCCTGCCGAAGCCGCTGGTGCAGGCCTTCAACTGGCCAGCGATCCGTGCCCGAGTCACCGTCGACGGCGTCATCGCCGTGGTCGACGGCCCGGCCGTGGCCGAGGGCCAGTTCGCCGATGATCCCGAGGCGCTCGCCGCGCAGAAGGCGGCCGACGCGTCCGTCGATCACGACAACCCGCTGGAAGAGGTGTTCGAGGACCAGATCCTCTGCGCCGACCTGATCCTGCTCAACAAGAGCGACCTCGTCGACGCGGCCGGCCGCGCCCGCGTCAAGGCCGAGATCGCCGAGCATCTGCCCAAGGCGATCAAGATCGTCGAGACCGCCCATGGCAAGGTCGAGCCCGCGCTGATCGTCGGCCTCGGCGCCGCCGCCGAGAGCGACCTCGCCGCCCGCCCGTCGCATCACGGGGAAGGCGAGCACGATCACGACCATGACGATTTCGACTCGGTCGCCGTGCCGCTGCCCGAGGGCCTTTCGCCGGAGGAGCTCACGGCGCGCGTCGCCAAGGCGGCCGAGGCCGAGGGCGTGCTGCGCCTCAAGGGCTTCACCGCAGTGCCGGGCAAGCCGATGCGGCTCGTCGTGCAGGGCGTCGGCCGGCGCGTCGGCCATCATTTCGATCGTCCCTGGGGCGCGAGCGAAGCACGCGACGGCCGCCTCACAGTGATCGGCCTCAAGGGCTTCGATCTGAAGGCCGTGGAAGCGGCCCTCGCGGGGGCGTAACATCAACCGATGCACCTGCTCCCGACCAGCGAGATCAGGCTCGACGACGGCGAGGACGCCGTCGATCTCGCCCTGCCTCTGGGAGACGTGCTCGTCCTGTCCTTCACCGACAGCGACCTCTCCGCGCTGGCGGTGGCGGCACGCACTTACGCGGAGCCGTTGTCGTCATGGCCGGACTTGCCCCGACCATCTACGTCGTCGCTGCTCGAAGACCGTGTCCAAGACGTGGATGCTCGCCACAAGGGCGAGCATGACGGGCAGAGCCTGTCCGTCCGCCTCGCACCGCTCCGGCGTTTGAAGCACCCGCTCTCGGTCGATTTCCTGATCGAGAAGACAGCGGCGCAATGCCGCTTCGTGCTGGTGCGCTGCCTCGGCGGGCTCGACTACTGGCGCTACGGCATCGAGCAGCTCGGCGCCACCTGCCGCGCGCGCGGCATTCCGCTCGCGCTCCTGCCCGGTGACGAGCGCGACGATCCAAGATTGGGCGAGCATGCGACCGTGCCACCCGGGTTCGCCGCCGAGCTGCTGGCCTATTTCCAGGCCGGCGGCGGCGCGGAGAACATGCGGCGGCTGCTGAGGCGGATCGACGACTATCTGGAGGGGTCGCGCGACGCTGCCGATCGCGCTCCGCTTCCGTTGCCGCCATTCTTCGCACTGGGCGGAGGCGGTATGCCTCTGCCTTGGCGGGACGCACTCGCCGCCCTGCCGGCAAACATCCCGCTGGTCCCGATCCTGCTCTATCGCTCCAGCGTCGCGGCGGGCGATACGGCCATGGGCGAGGCACTGACGGCCGCCCTGACCTCACGTGGCCTCGCGGCGCTGCCACTCGCGTTGACCAGCCTGAAGGACCCGGCCGCCACGGCGGAACTCGCGGCGCTGATCGCGACGTGCAGACCCGCGCTGATCCTCACCACCACCGCCTTCTCGGCACGCGAGAGCGCGGATTTCGTGCTCGACGCCGCCGATTGCCCGATTCTGCAGGCCATGCCCGTCGGCAGCCCCCGCGAGGCCTGGGAGGCTTCGCCGCGCGGCCTTTCGGCTGCTGATCTCGCCATGCAGGTGGCACTGCCGGAATTCGACGGACGCATCGGCGCCATCCCGGTGGCCTTCAAGGCGGAAGCGAGCGACCAGGCGACCGGGCTCAGCATCCGCCGGCTCGTGCCCGACCGCGACGGCATCTCTGCGCTTGCCGATTTGACGGAGGGGTGGATCGCGCTGGCCCGGAAACCCGCGGCCGAGCGAAAGCTGGCGCTGGTTATGTCGGACTACCCCGCGCGCGGCGGCCGGGCCGGCTTCGCCGTCGGGCTCGACACGCCGGCGAGCGTGCTGGCGATCCGGGAACTGCTTGCGGGGGTGGGATACCCCGTCGATCTCCCCTCCCCGGTCATCCCGGGCGACCGGAGGGAGACCCGGGATCCATACCTGAGCGTCTCCGATGAAGGTTCAGGCATGGATCCCGGATCCGTGCCGCTGACGCGGCTTGTCCGGGATGACGGCCAGTGGGGAGGCGAAGGCGCAGGCCTCATGGCCGCACTTACTGCCGGGCCAACCAATCTCTCCATGCCGCTCGCGGCCTATCGCAACTGGCTCGCCACCATTCCCGCCGCAGCCTGCGGGGCGCTTCTCGCCGCTCATGGTGAGCCCGAAGCCGATCCCACCTGCCGCGAGGGCGCCTTCCACTTCCGCACCGTGCGTTATGGCCGCCTCACTGTGGCCCTGCAGCCTCCACGCGATGCGACGCCCGACCGCAAGGCTGTTTATCACGACCCCGATGCCCCGCCGGGCCATGGCTATCTCGCCTTCTACCTCGCGCTGCGTGAGACGGAGGCCATCGACGCGCTGATCCATCTGGGCACGCACGGCACCATGGAATGGCTGCCGGGCAAGGCGGTGGCGCTCTCGGCCGGCTGCTGGCCGCGCCTTGCCGTCGGCGGGCTGCCGGTGATCTACCCCTACGTCGTCGACGATCCCGGCGAGGCCGCCCCGGCCAAGCGGCGGCTCTCGGCGGTGACGCTCGGCCATCTGCCGCCTCCCTTGGCCGAAGCGGATGCCGCCGGCGAGACTGCTTTGCTGCGCGACCTCGTCGAGGAGTTCTCGCAGGCGCAGGTGCTCGATCCGCGCCGCGCCGACATCGTCGCCGCCGAAATCCGCTCGCGCGCCGAGGCGAGCGGGCTCGCCGCCGCCTGCGGCGTCGCTGCCGATACCGAGATGAACGAGGCGCTGACGCGGCTCGACGCCCATCTCTGCGACATCGCCGAACTGCCCTTCCGCGACGGGCTGCATGTCTTCGGACAGTCCGATGCTGATCCAGCCTCAGCCAGCAACGAACGCGAAAATCTCCTGCGCGCCCTCGACGGCCGGTTCGTCCCGCCCGGCCCCGCAGGCTCGCCGCATCGCGGCCGGCCCGACGTATTGCCGACCGGGCGCAACCTCTCGACGCTCGATCCCCGCGCGATCCCGACGCGCGCTGCCGCCAGGCTCGGGAAGCTCGCGGCGCAGGCGGTGGTGTCGCGCCATCTCCAGGATCACGGCGACTATCCCCGCCGGATCGTGATGGACCTCTGGGCCTCGCCGACGTTGCGCTCCGGCGGCGAGGATATCGCCCATGCGCTGGCGCTGATGGGCATCGAGCCCCTCTGGGACGATGCCTCGACGCGTGTCACCGGCTTTACGATCATCCCGCAGCCGAAGCTCACCTATCCGCGGCTCGACGTTACCGTGCGCATCTCCGGCACCTTCCGCGACACGTTTCCCGGCCAGATCGCCTTGATCGACCAAGCGGCCCGAGCGGTGGCCGCGCTGGACGAGCCGGATGACTGGAACGAGGCCGCCGCGGCCCGCCGTCGCGGCGAGCATGGCGCCCGCATCTTCGGCGCCGCGCCCGGCCGCTATGGCGCGGCCATGGCCGACCGCGCGCTCGACGGCGACTGGACGCACCGCGAAGAGCTCGGCGCCGGCTATCTCGCGGCCTCCGACCATGCCTATGGCGGCCCGGAAGGCGCGGCCACAGCCGATGCCGGCTTTGCCGGGCGCATCAAGGCTTCCGACGCGTTCATCCATGTCAGCGACACCGCCGGGCGCGACATCCTCGAAGCGAGCAGCGCCGCGGATGTCATCGGCGGGCTCGCGGCGGCGGCGAAGGCGCTCGGCGCCGATCCCGCGCTGTACAGCCTCGACAGCTCGAACCCGGAAGCGCCGAAAGCCCGCACGCTGGCGGAGGATATCGCCCGCATCGTCCATGGCCGGCTGACGCATCCGCGCTGGATCGCCGGCCAGCTCGCTCATGGCTGGCGCGGCGCGGCCGAGCTAGCCGAGGCGGTCGACACGCTCTTCGTCTTCGCGGCGAGCACGGATGCCGTCGCGGACGGGCTCTTCGATGCGGTCTTCCAGGCCTATTGCGCCGATCCGCAGGTCTGGACGGCGCTGGAAAGTGCCAATGCGCCGGCTGCCGCCTCGATCCGCTCGCGGCTGGCGGAGGCCGCGCGGCGCGGGCTCTGGAGCAGCCGGCGCAATTCGGTCGGCGCCTTCCTGGCGCGGGAGGCGGCGGAATGAGCGCGCCGACCAAGGAAGCGCTGCGACGCGGCTGGTGTCCGAGCACGCTGAAGCCGATGGAGACCGGCGATGGCTGGCTGGTGCGCCTGCATCCACCGGGCGCGAAGCTGACTCCAGCGCAATTGCGGAGGATCGCGGCCCTGGCCGCCGGGCATGGCAACGGGCTGATCGAAATCTCCGCCCGTGGCAATCTGCAGATTCGCGGCGTGACGGCCGAAAGCCATCCAGCTCTGGTCGAGCGCCTCCTGGCGGAGCGCCTCGTCGACGAACATGCCGGCGACGGGCCGCAACGGCTGACATTGATCTCGCCGCTCGCCGGCTTCAACGAGGCCGTCATGCTCGGGCCTGGCCCGAACATCTCTTCGACGATATTCTCGGGTCGGCGCGGCGCGCCGCCCGAGAATGACGGGAAGGGCTTGCTCGACGCCGTGGCGTTGTCCGCGGCCATCGAGGAGCGGGCGCGAAACATCCCTGGCCTGCCGGCCAAGCTCAGCGTCGTCGTCGACGATGGCGGGCCGCAGGCACTCGACAGCTTCCCCGGCGACATCCGGCTCGTCGGTATCGGCGCCGGGCGCGCCGCCTTGAGTCTTGCGGATCATCTCTGGCGGGGCCCTATCCCCGAAGCGGAGGCCGCCGCAGCGGTCGAAGCCGTCCTGCGCGGTTTCGCGATCCTGCGCAGCGCTGATCCCGAGTGCATCCGCCGCCTGCGCGATCTGCCGCCCGAAGCGTTGGCCGAGCTGAGCCTCCTGCCCGAAATACCCGCCCCCGCGCCACGCCCTGCTCCTCGGCGCGCCGGGCTGTTCGCTCTGGGAGAGGGCCGGCTCGCGGTGCTCATCGGCCTTCCCTTCGGCCGGTGCGACACAGCCATCCTCGACAAGCTCGGCGCCGGTATCGAGGCAAGCGCAGCCGACATCCGGCTCTCGCCATGGCGAGGGCTCGCCTTCCGCAATCTTCGCCGTGCCGAGGCCGACAAGCTGATGGCGCTGGCGAACGGCCTCGGCCTGATCACACGCGACGACGATCCGCGCCTTTCCGTGCAAGCCTGTGCCGGCAGCCCCGCCTGCTCCCGCGCCGAGGCCCCGACCATGGCGGACGCGGCCAGGCTCGCCGGGGCTGCCGCCGATCTGCTCACGCAGGGCGTGACGCTGCACGTTTCCGGCTGCGTCAAAGCCTGCGCTCACCCTGCGGAATCCGACCTCACCCTGGTCGGGCGCGAGGGGCGCTACGACGCCGTGTTCGGCGGCACGACGCGGGACAAGCCGGTCGCGACGCTTGACCTTTCGACGCTCCTGGCGCGATTGCAGCCCGGACAGGAGATTCACGCACAGCTGGCCAAGGCCGTGCGTTCAACAGGACCGCGCGGTTGAACAAGGCATACGATTATATTCAGGACGGGGCGGCGATCTATGAGCGCTCCTTCGCGATCATCCGCGCGGAAGCCGATCTCGCCCGCTTCAGCGGCGCGGCCGAGCGCGTCGTGGTGCGCATGATCCATGCTTGCGGCATGACCGACCTGCCTGATGACGTCGAGATGTCCGCCGGTTTCGCGGACGCCGCGCAGGCTGCGCTCAAGAGCGGCGCACCGATCCTCTGCGATGCCAAGATGGTCGCCAACGGCGTGACGCGCGCGCGCCTGCCGGCCGGCAACGAGGTCATCTGCACGCTCGACGACCCGCAGGTCCCAGCGCTCGCAACCGAGATGGGCACGACGCGTTCCGCCGCCGCGATGGAACTCTGGAAGCCCAGGCTCGCAGGCTCCGTCGTCGTCATCGGCAACGCCCCGACCTCGCTGTTCCGGCTGCTCGAAATGCTCGATGCAGGCGCGCCGAAGCCTGCCGCGGTGATCGGCATCCCCGTCGGCTTCGTCGGCGCGGCGGAATCGAAGGAAGCGCTGGCCCGGGACGGGCGCGTACCCTGCGTCGTCGTACATGGGCGACGTGGCGGCTCAGCCATGGCGGCAGCCGCCGTCAATGCGCTGGCGCAGGACAAGGAATAAGCGGGTGAGCGGGACAGCCAAGACCCTGCTCTACGGCGTCGGCCTCGGACCGGGCGCACCGGATCTGATGACGGTGCGCGCCCGCGAGATCATCCTGTCGACGGACCGGCTGGTGCATTTCTGCAAGCGCGGACGGCGCGGCAATGCCCGCAGCACCGCCGACGCCATCATCGCGCCCGATCCGGCCCGCGAGATCGAGCTCGCCTTCCCCGTCACGACCGAGGCCAATGTCGGCGAGCCCGACTATGACGGGCCGATCGCGGCCTTCTACGAGGAGGCTGCCGAACGTCTGGCGGCGGAGATGCAGGCCGGGCGGACGCTCGCCGTGCTCTGCGACGGCGACCCGTTCTTCTACGGCTCCTTCATGCATCTGTGGCGGCGGCTCTCCCAGCGCTTCCCGACCGAAATCGTGCCCGGCGTCACCGGCATGACCGGCGCCTGGGGGGAAGCCGGCGCGCCGATCACCTGGGGCGACGACGTCATGACCGTGCTGCCCGGCACGCTGCCGGAGGCGGAGCTGGCACGGCGGCTGGCCGATACCGACGCCGCCGTGATCATGAAGCTCGGCCGCAACCTGCCGAAGGTGCGCCGCGCGCTGATGGCCGCCGGGCTTGAGGGCCGCGCGATCTATGTCGAGCGGGCGACGATGGCGCGGCAGGTGGTGGCGCGCCTCGCCGACAAGACCGATGACGAGGCGCCCTATTTCGCGATGGTGCTGGTGCCCGGCGAGGGGCGGCGGCTGTGACGGGCTCGCTCACCATCGTCGGGCTCGGCCCCGGCACGGCGGAGTGGATCACTCCCGCCGCTCAGGCCGCGCTCGATGCCGCGAGCGACCTCGTGGGCTACGGCCCCTATGTCGACCGCATAGTTGAGCGGGAAGGACGGACCAAGCACGCGTCAGACAACCGCGTCGAGGTCGAGCGAGCGGCGCACGCGCTGAGGCTGGCGGCCGAGGGGCGCAAGGTCGCAGTCGTCTCGGGCGGTGATCCCGGTGTGTTCGCCATGGCCGCGGCAGTATTCGAGGCGCTGGAAGCCGGGCCTTCGGAGTGGCTGGTCATCCCGATCACGGTCGAACCCGGCATCACCGCGATGCTGGCGGCGGCGGCGCGGGCCGGCGCCCCGCTCGGCGGCGATTTCTGCGCGATCTCGCTCTCGGACAACCTCAAGCCGTGGGATGTCGTGACCACCCGCCTCGAAGCGGCCCTCGCCGCCGATTTCGTGATCTGCCTGTACAACCCGATCTCGAAAGCGCGGCCCTGGCAGCTCGGAGCGGCGCTGGAACTGACGGCAACGCAGCGCGACGCGGCAACGCCCGTGGTCTTCGCCCGCGCCGTCGGGCGCCCGGACGAGAATTTGCGCGTGCTGACGCTGGCCGAGGCCGTCGCGGCCGCAGGCACGGCCGACATGGCGACGCTGGTGATGATCGGAGCTTCCAGCACGCGGCTGATCGCACGCGCGGGCGCGGCACCTTACGTCTATACGCCGCGTTCGGTGACGAAGAGCCCCTGTGTCACCAGCCAGGGCAGGACCTGATCGATATGATCGACGGTCTCGACATCGGGCTTGGGCGGCCGCTCCACCATGATCACCGGCAGGGAGAGCCGGCGCGCCGCCACGAGCTTGCCGATCGTCGCCGATCCGCCCGAGTTCTTGCTGACCAGGACCTCGACGCCCTCGCGCCGCATCAGGTCCTCCTCGTCGTCGGTGTCAAAGGGGCCGCGCTGCTGGATGACGTCGACATGCGGTACCGGCAGCCGATCGCCGATCGGCTCGATGGCGCGCACGAGATAGCGATGCTGCGGGGCATCAGCGAAAGCCGGCAGTTCGAGCCGGCCGACCGTGAGGAAGACGCGCCGCGGCTCATCGCCCAATGCCTGCACGGCGGCATCGATGTCCGGCACGGATTTCCAGCGATCGCCGTCGCGCGGCTTCCAGGAGTCGCGGCGAATGGCGAGCAGCGGCACGCCTTCCGCCTTGCAGGCATGCTCGGCGTTGAAGGGCATCACCGCGGCGAAGGGGTGGGTCGCGTCGACGACGGCGACGATGCCCTCATCGACCAGATAGCGCCTCAAACCCTCGATGCCGCCGAAGCCTCCGACACGCACCGGCAGGTTGGTCGGGCGGGGATCGACGGTGCGGCCCGCCAGCGAGATAATGGCACGGATATCGGGAGCCTGATCAGCAAGAAGCTGATCGAGTGCTGCAGCTTCGCTCGTTCCGCCAAGGATGAGGACGGTCATGTCGACAGTTTTGCGTGAATCGGATGTTCTGTCGAGCGGCGAGGCGCCCGCGCCCTGGCTCTCGCTGATCGGCCTCGGCGAAGACGGTTCCGCCGGCCTCTGCCGCGACGCGCTGGTGGCACTGAACGAGGCCGAGATCGTCTTCGGCGGCGAGCGGCATATCGCGCTGGTCGGCTCGGTGCCGGGCGAGCTCAGGCCCTGGCCGCAGCCCTTCCGCAACGCGCTGCCGCAGATCCTCAAGGAGCGCGGCCGCAAGGTCTGCGTGCTCGCGACCAGCGACCCGTTCCATTACGGCATCGGCAACAGCCTGAGCCGCGCGATCCCCGCCGAGGAGATGCGGATCATCCCGCAGCTCTCGTCCTTCTCGATGGCCTGCACGCGGATGCGCTGGCCGCAGGAGGAATGCGCGCTGGTTTCGCTGCACGGCCGCACGCTCTACCGCATCGTCCCGCATCTCCAGCCCGATGCCCGCATCCTTGCCCTCTCCTGGGATGAGAGCACGCCGCGCGCCGTTGCGGAACTCATGACCGCACGCGGCCTCGGCGCGAGCCGCATCGTCGTGATGGAATCGCTCGGCGGGCCGCAGGAGCGCATCCGCGAGGCCCGCGCCGACGCCTTCGCCCTCGACGATGTCGTGCCGCTCAACCTGATCGCGGTCGAGGTTGCCGCGACGCACGACTCGCGCATCCTGCCGCTGACGCCCGGGCTCGACGAGGAGTGGTTCGCCCATGACGGGCAGATCACCAAATCGGAGATCCGCGCCATCACCCTCTCGGCGCTGGCACCACGAGCCGGCGAGCTGCTCTGGGACGTCGGCGCCGGCTCCGGCTCGGTCGCCGTCGAATGGTGCCAGCGCCATGTCCGCAACCGGGCGATCGCGTTCGAGGCGCGGGCTGACCGGGCCGAGCGGATCGCGCGCAACAAGCTCGAACTCGGCGGGCTCGACGTAACTGTCGCTGGTGCAGCGCCCGAGGGCTTCGTCGGGCGCGAGGCGCCGGACGCCGTCTTCATCGGCGGAGGGCTGACCGAGGAGGGGCTGTTCGACGCCGCCTGGGCGGCTCTGAAGCCCGGCGGTCGCCTCGTCGCCAATGTCGTCACCATCGAGGGCGAGGCGAAGCTCGCGGCGCTCCACGCCGAACATGGCGGCTCGCTGCGCCGCATCTCGATCGACCGGCTCGCACCCGTCGGCGGCAAGCATGGCTGGCGCCCGGCGATGCCGGTGACGCAATGGCGGGTCGAGAAGCCTTGAGCGCCGGCCGCCTCGTCGCCGGCATCGGCATCCGGCCCGGCACCGAGGCCGCCGACATCCTCGCCTGCCTCGACGAGGCGCTGGCGATCGCGGGGCTCAGCGGCACCGCGACACCGCGCTTCGCCACGCTCGCGAGCCGAGCCGCGGAAGCCGGCATGGTCGCGGCCGCGGCCGACCGCACGGCCGAGCTCGTCGCCATCCCCGACGAGGCGCTGAAAGGCTTCGAGGCCGCCTGCGCGACGCGCTCGACCCGGATCGCCTCGCTCTACGGCGTCGGCTCGGTGGCGGAGGCTGCGGCGCTGGCTGGGGCGGGCCCGGGCGGCCAGCTGGTACAGCCGCGCATCGCGACCGCGCGCGTCACCTGCGCGCTGGCCAGGAGCGTGTCGTGACGATCCATTTCATCGGCGCCGGCCCCGGCGCGCCCGATCTCATCACGCTGCGCGGGCGCGACCTCATCGCCGCCTGCCCGGTCTGCCTCTACGCGGGATCGCTGATCCCCAAGGTGATGCTCGACTGGTGTCCTCCGGGCGCCCGCATCGTCGACACCGCCCCGCTCGCTCTCGACGCGATCATCGCCGAGATGGAGGCTGCGCATCTCGCCGGGCAGGACGTGGCGCGGCTGCATTCCGGCGATCTCTCGATCTGGAGCGCCTGCGGCGAGCAGATGCGCCGGCTCGACCGGCTCGGCATTCCCTACACGGTGACGCCGGGCGTGCCGGCCTTCGCCGCCGCCGCCGCGGTGCTGAAGCGCGAGCTCACCCTGCCAGGCGTAGCCCAATCGCTGGTACTGACGCGCACTTCCGGCCGCGCCTCGGCCATGCCACCGAAGGAAAAGCTCGCGACATTCGCCGCCTCCGGCGCGACGCTCGCCATCCATCTCTCGATCCACGTCATCGAACAGGTCGTGGCGGAACTGACCCCGTTCTATGGCGCAGACTGTCCCGTCGCCGTGGTGTTCCGCGCGACATGGCCGGACGAGACGGTGCTGCAAGGGGCGCTCGCCGACATCGCTGTCAAGGTCCGCGCCAGCGAACTCGAACGCACCGCGCTGATCCTGGTCGGCCCCGCGCTGGCGGCCGATGACTTCGGCGAAAGTGCGCTCTATTCGATCGACTACGACCGCCGCTTCCGGCCGCGGGGCGGGCTATGAGCGCGCGCGGGCTGCTCATCGCCGCGCCGCGCTCCGGCTCGGGCAAGACCACGATCACGCTCGGGCTGCAGCGCGCGCTGACACGCCGCGGGCTGACCGTGCGCGGGTTGAAATGCGGGCCCGATTATATCGACCCCGCCTTCCATGCCGCCGCGACGGGGGCGCCGAGTGCCAATCTCGACAGCTACGCGATGTCGGACAGCCTGCTCGGGCAGATCGCGGGCGAGGCGATGCAGGCGGCCGACATCGTCATCGCCGAAGGCTCGATGGGGCTGTTCGACGCCGTGCCGGGACCGGCAGGCCATACCGGCGCCAGTGCCGACATCGCGGCGCTCACCGGGTGGCCGGTCGTGCTCGTCATCGACGTCTCCGGACAGGCGCAGTCGGCGGCGGCGGTCGCGCTCGGCTGCAAGGTCTACGATCAGCGCATCCGCGTCGCCGGCGTCATCCTCAACAAGGTCGCGAGCGCCCGCCATGAGCGGCTGGTGCGGCAGGGCATGGAGCGGATCGGCCTGCCCGTCCTCGGAGCGCTGCCGCGCGAGGCAAGCCTGATCCTGCCGGAGCGCCATCTCGGGCTGGTCCAGGCCGGCGAGACCGCCGACCTGCATGCGCGGCTCGATTCATTGGCCGAGGCCGTAGCGGCTGCAGTCGAGCTCGATGCGATTGTCGCAGCGGCCGGCGACGCCATTCTCACGGCCGCAGCCGATGGCAATGCCCCACCGCTGCCCGCACCGGGACGGCGGATCGCGATCGCGCGCGATGCCGCCTTCTCCTTCGTCTATCCGCATGTCGAAGCGGGGTGGCGCGCGGCGGGCGCCGAACTCGTGCCGTTCTCACCACTCAGGGACGAGGCGCCGCCGCAGGATTGCGACGCCTGCTGGCTGCCTGGAGGCTATCCCGAGCTCCATGCCGGCACCATCGCGGCGGCCGGCCGCTTCCTCGCTGGCTTGCGCAGCTTCGCCGGGACCCGGCCCGTGCATGGCGAGTGCGGGGGCTACATGGTTCTCGGGCGCAGCCTGACCGATGCCGACGGCGTCGCTCATGCCATGGCCGGGCTGCTCTCGGTCGATACCTCCTTCGCCAGGCGCAAGATGAATCTCGGCTATCGCCGGGCCGTCCTGGAGGCGGGCGGACCGCTCGGGCCGGCGGGTTCCGCGCTGACCGGGCATGAGTTCCACTATGCCAGCATCGTCGCGCAGGGAGAGGACCCGCCCTTCGCGGTGGTGACCGATCCGCATGGCTCGGCGCCTGCCCCGGCCGGGAGCCGGCGCGGGCTGGTGACGGGGTCCTTCTTCCATGCCATCGCCACCGCAGGCCTGGCGTGAACGAGCCCCCCGTCTTCGACGAGGCCTTCGCACGGCAGTTCGAGGAGCTGCTGCGCTGGCGGCGCGATGTCCGGCGGTTCCGGCGCGATCCCGTCCCGGCCGATCTCATCGCACGTCTCATCGCCCAGACGCAGCTCTCGCCCTCCGTCGGGCATTCGCAACCCTGGCGCTGGCTCGCCGTCGAGGAGCCGGCTCAGCGCGAAGCCGCGCAGGCCAGCTTCAGCCGCTGCAATGTCGCGGCGCTGGCGTCCTATGAGGGCGAGCGCGCCGCGCTCTATGCGCGCCTCAAGCTCGAAGGCCTGCGCGAGGCTCCGGTGCAGCTCGCCGTGTTCTGCGACCACGGCACCGAGCGCGGCCATGGCCTCGGCCGACGGACCATGCCGGAGATGCTCGACTACTCGGTCGTCGCGGCCATCACGCAGTTCTGGCTGGCGGCGCGCGTTCATGGTCTCGGCGTCGGCTGGGTCTCGATCCTCGAGCCCGCCGAGATCACGGCGGCTCTCGGCGCATCACCTGACTGGAAGCTGATCGCCTATCTCTGCGTGGGCTGGCCGGAACAGGATTGCGACGTGCCGGATCTGGTCAGGGCCGGCTGGGAACAGGGCTGAGGGCTCAGGCACTCCCCCGTCAGACGCCGCCCTGCCGCAGCCGCACGATGTCGCCGCGCAAGGCCATGGCCGCCATACTACAGCAGAAAGAAAAAAGCCGGCCCGAGGGGCCGGCCTTCCGGATGATATAAGCGGGAGACGGTGCCTCAGCGGCGGAAGCCGCCACCGATCACCCCGCCCAAAGCGCCGCCGACGATGCCGCCGAAGATCGCGGCACCCGTGCTGTCCCCGGCATCACTCTCACGCGTCCGGACGCGGCCCTGATAGCCGCTGCTGCTCGTGCCGCGGGCCGGAGTGGCCGAGCCTCCATAGGCCGTGCCGCGCTCGCGGGCGAGATCGCGCCGGTACATCTCCTCGCCCTCGTCGGTGGTCTTGCGGGCACTGCGGCTACCCTGCTGGGCATCGCCGACCTTGCGGGTCTTCTTCTCGGCGGCCGCCTTCTCTTCCTGAGCCAGCACCTGCCGATAGGCGACCTCACTCTGGGCCCGCAGCGCCGTCGCCTGCATGGCCGTCAGGAAGCCGGTCTCCGGAATGCTGCGCGACTTCTGCCATTCCTGGATCGCCTTGCGCTGGCCCGGCCCGAAGGTGGTGGCGGGCTTGCCGGACTGGAAGCCGGCGACGCCGAGTCGGACCTGCAACTCGCGGCGATCCTTGGCCTGGAGCTTCATCGCCGTCTCGGTCTGCACAGTGCCGACCTCCTTCTTGAGCGCCTCGTCAGTGACGCCGGGAGGCGTTTCCGTGGCGCTCGCAGCGGGCTTCGCCGCTTCAAGGCTGGCAAGGCGATTGCGCGCGAAGGTGGCGAACTGGCCGGACGGGAAGGCTTCGAGATAAGCGCGATAGTCGGCTAGGGAATTGCCGCGCTCGGCGACCTCCCAGGTCTTCACGTCGAGCTGGGCACGGTCCAGCGAGGGCGCAGCCGGCATGGCCGGAACCGGCACGGCCGCGTCGATGGCCTTGGTCGCGGCAGCCGAGGCATCGACCGAGGCGAGCTTCAGCGTCGGGTTCATCTTGAACTCGCCGATGATCGACGAATTCGTCCAGGGCTTCTGCTTCTTGCCCGTCGTTTCCCAGACATCGGCGCGCACGCGGTCCATCACCGTGGTGATGGAGACCTCGGGCGTCTCGATATGCTTGAGCAGGGCGGAGGTGAAGGGGCTGTTGCCGTCACGCTCGCCATCGAGCGCGGTCGCGCGCGGATCGGTGGCGAAGGCGATCAGAATGCCGGAGGCCGACTGGGTCTCGATCGCGGTGAGGCCGCGCGTGACGGCACGGGACTTCGCGGCGAGCTGGGCCGCGAAGGGGTTGTCGCGGCAGGCATCGAGGATGACGATGTTGACGCGCTCGTCGCGCTGCATCTGGCGCAGGACCAGTTGCACGTTGACGGCCTTGAAGTCGAGATCCGCCTCAGAACGCAGCGAGGCGTCGACCGGGATGAGATAATTCTCGTCGCCGACGGCGATGCCATGGCCGGCATAGTAGACGAGGCCGGCCTTGGCGCCGTCGAGCTTCTGCGCGAATTCGCGCACAATGCCCGTCATCTCGTCCATCTTGAGGTCGTAGCCTTCCACGACGTCGAAGCCGAGGCGCTTCAACGCGGCCGAGATGCCCTTGGCGTCCCGCTGCGGGTTGGCGAGCGGCGGCACCGCCGTATAGGCGCTGTTGCCGATCACCAGCGCAACGCGCCGCTCCGGCGCGGCGGCGAAGCCGGGCGAAGACAGCGCAACGGCCCAGAGCACCAACGCAAGGACCGAAGCCATGCGGGCTTGGAACACCGAAACCAGAGACGCGAAGCTCACGACAACCTCCTCCGAATTCAGCGGCACATACCTTCTGGCCGCGAAGCTCCCGACAGGGGACACCACACGATTGGTCGACGGACAACAATAGTGAAAGCCAACGGGCATTTTTACCGCAACACTTCCCGACGGTAAACCAGAATACCCCTTGGTCGCGCCTACCTTGTCCCAGGTTCAAATGGATTTTTCGGATTCGCGTCCGAAGCAGGCAACATCGCGCGACGCGGCCGGGCGCGACATCCTCCATTTGCAGGACATCTTCAGAATAAGACCAAAGTATATGAACCTGCTTCCGCGAGCCGCTCAGCGAACGTTGACTTATGTTCCCGACGCGGTGCAGCATGCCATGCAAGGGGAACCGCACAAGAAAGAAAGACTAAGCTGATGAAGGCTGGCAGTCGGCATGTCTGAGGACAATATTCTTTCGACCTCAGGTCTAACCAAAGAATTTGCCGGCTTTACAGCTGTGAACGGCGTCAACCTCAATGTCCGGCGCGGCTCGATTCACGCTTTGATCGGCCCCAACGGCGCCGGCAAAACGACCTGCTTCAACCTGCTGACCAAGTTTCTCCCGCCGACCCGCGGAACGATCACGTATAACGGCCGGGACATCACGCGCGAGAAGCCGGCCGAGATCGCGCGGCTCGGGCTGGTGCGCTCGTTCCAGATCTCCGCCGTGTTCCCGCAGCTGTCGGTGCTGACCAATGTCCGCATCGCCCTGCAGCGCAAGCGCGGCGATTCCTTCGATTTCTGGCGTTCGGAGCGCACGCTGAAGAGCCTGGACGACGAGGCGAGGAGCCTCGTCGACGCGGTGGGCCTGACGCCCTTCCTGTCGCTGACCGCCGGCGAGCTCTCCTACGGCCGCAAGCGCGCGCTGGAGATCGCGACGACGCTGGCGCTCGACCCCGAGATGCTGCTGCTCGACGAGCCTATGGCCGGCATGGGCCGCGAGGATGTCGATCGCATCGCGGCGCTGATCCGCAAGATCTCGCAGAACCGCACCATCCTGATGGTCGAGCACAACCTCTCGGTTGTCGCCTCGCTGTCGGACCGCATCACCGTGCTGGCGCGCGGGCAGGTCCTGGCGGAGGGCGATTACGCCACCGTCTCGAAGGACCCGCGCGTGGTCGAGGCCTATATCGGTTCGGGAGGCGGCCATGGCCATCACTGAGGCTGTGAAAGCTCCCATGGCCGCTTCCGGCAGCGCGCCGCTGCTGAAGGTGCGCGGGCTCGAGGCCTGGTACGGGGAATCACATGTGCTGCACGGCATCGATCTCGACGTCGCGCCCGGCGAAGTCGTAACGCTGCTCGGGCGCAACGGCGCCGGCAAGACCACGACGCTGAAGTCGATCATGGGCGTGATCGGCAAGCGCAAGGGCTCGGTCGTGCTGGAGGGCAAGGAGACGATCGGGCTGCCATCGCGCGCGATCGCCCGGCTTGGCATCGGCTTCGTGCCGGAAGAGCGCGGCATCTACGCCTCGCTCTCGGTCGAGGAGAACCTGATGCTGCCGCCGCAGGTCCGGCCCGGCGGGCTTTCCCTCGACGCCATCTTCACGCTCTTCCCCAACATCAAGGAGCGGCTGAAGAGCCAGGGCACCAAGCTCTCCGGCGGCGAGCAGCAGATGCTGGCGATCGGGCGCATCCTGCGGACCGGCGCGCATCTGCTCCTGCTCGACGAACCCACCGAAGGCCTTGCGCCGGTGATCATCGAGCAAATCGGCCGCACCATCGCGAAACTGAAGCAGGAGGGCTTCACCATCATTCTGGTGGAGCAGAACTTCCGCTTCGCGCAGACCGTGGCGGACCGGCATTATGTCGTCGAGCAGGGCAAGGTCATCGACATGATCCCCAATTCCGAGCTCGACGCCAATATCGACAAGCTGCACCGCTATCTCGGGGTTTGACGGGCTTCGCCCGGATGCCGGCATTGCGCGGCCAAGAACACGGCGAAATGCCGACAACCACAGCAGGGAGAACAATGATGAAGCTGAAGACGATTCTTGCAACGACCGCGCTCGCCGCCCTGATGGCGAGCCCGGCGCTAGCCCAGCAAATCTCCGTCAAGGCCGGCGTGCTGAACGACCGCTCGGGCCTCTATGCCGACCTCGCCGGCGAAGGCTCGGTCGTCGCCGCGCGCATGGCGGTCGAGGACTTCAAGGCGGCCGACAAGGGTATCAAGGTCGAGATCGTCTCGGCCGACCACCAGAACAAGCCGGATGTCGGCTCGACCATCGCCCGGCAATGGTACGACCAGGACGGCGTCGACCTCATCCTCGACGTACCGACATCGTCGGTGGCGCTGGCGGTCAGCCAGATCACCAAGGAAAAGAACAAGGTCAACATCAACTCAGGCGCCGGTAGCTCCGACCTGACCGGCAAGGCCTGCAACGCCAACACGATCCACTGGACTTACGACACCTATGCCCTGGCTCAGGGCACCGGCGGCGCCATGGTGAAGGCCGGCGGCGACACCTGGTTCTTCCTGACCGCGGACTACGCCTTCGGCCATGCGCTGGAGCGCGACGCGACCGCGACCATCACGAAGGCCGGCGGCAAGGTGGTGGGCTCGGTGAAGACGCCGTTCCCGGGCACCGATTTCTCGTCCTTCCTGCTGCAGGCACAGGCCTCCAAGGCCAAGGTGATCGGCCTGGCGAATGCCGGCAGCGACACCACCAACGCGATCAAGCAGGCGGGCGAGTTCGGCATCGTCGCCGGCGGCCAGAAGCTCGCGGGCCTGCTCGTCTTCATCAGCGACGTCAACGCTCTCGGCCTGCAGGCGGCGCAGGGCCTGGTCTTGACCGAATCCTTCTACTGGGATCGCGACGACCAGACCCGCGCCTGGTCGGAACGCTTCGCCAAGCTCAACGGCGGCAAGAAGCCGACCATGGTGCAGGCCGGCGTCTATTCCGGGCTGCTGCATTACCTCAAAGCGGTCGAGGCGACGAAGAGCAAGGACAGCGCCACCGTCATGGCCAAGATGAAGGAGATGCCGACGGACGATCCGCTCTTCGGCAAGGGCACGATCCGTCCGAACGGGCGCAAGATGCACGACATGTATCTCTACGAGGTCAAGAAGCCGTCCGAGTCGAAGGGCCCGTGGGACTACTACAAGCAGATCGCGGTTCTGCCGGCGGAGCAGGCCTTCCAGCCGCTGGCCGAGAGCGAGTGCCCGCTCGTCAAGAAGTGAGTTGCTGAAGCCCGGCTCGGCCGGGTTTCAAACCCTCCGGCGTCATTCCGGACCGGCCGCGAAGCGTGCCGATCCGGAATCCATCATAGAGCCGTTGCGCCTTTCGATGGATTCCGGGTCTCCGCTTCGCTCCGCCCGGAATGACGACGGGGTTCCATGAAGACCTTCCGACGTCCAGATGATCTGAGTCCCGCATGTTCGAACTTCTTGGCGTCCCGCCCCAGGCGCTGTTCGGCCAGGTCCTTCTCGGCCTGATCAACGGCTCGTTCTACGCGATCCTCAGCCTCGGGCTGGCGGTGATCTTCGGGCTCTTGAACATCATCAACTTCACCCATGGCGCCCAGTACATGATGGGCGCCTTCGTCGCCTGGATGTGCCTGAACTATCTCGGCATCAACTATTGGGCGGCGTTGCTGCTGGCGCCGATCATCGTCGGTGCGACCGGCATCGCGATCGAGCGGCTGCTGCTCAAGCGCATCGCCCATCTCGACCATCTCTACGGGCTGCTGCTGACCTTCGGGCTGGCGCTGATCATCCAGGGCGTGTTCCGCAACTACTACGGCTCCTCGGGCCTGCCCTATGCCATCCCCCCGCAACTCGCCGGCGGCCAGAATCTGGGCTTCATGTTCCTGCCTAACTACCGCGCCTGGGTGATCTTCGCCTCGCTCGTGGTCTGCCTCGGCACCTGGTTCCTGATCGAGAAGACCAAGCTCGGCGCCTATCTGCGCGCCGCCACGGAGAATCCGACCCTGACCCAGGCCTTCGGCATCAATGTGCCGCTGCTGGTGACGCTGACCTACGGCTTCGGCGTCGCGCTCGCGGCCTTCGCCGGCGTGCTGGCCGCGCCGATCTATTCGGTCAACCCGAACATGGGCGGGGACCTGATCATCGTCGTCTTCGCCGTGGTGGTGATCGGCGGCATGGGCTCGATCATGGGCGCCATCGTCACCGGCTTCTCGCTCGGGCTGGTCGAGGGCCTGACCAAGGTGTTCTACCCGGAAGCGGCCGCGACGGTGATCTTCATCATCATGGTGCTAGTGCTGCTGGTGAAGCCTGCCGGCCTGTTCGGCCGCGCCCACTGACGCAAGCGAGGGACAATCACATGACCGACCTTGCCTCGACCGACACCCCGGCTGCCGCCGTCGTCACCGAGACCGACGACAGCACGGCGCGCCTCCACCGCAACCTGTTCATCGCCATCGCCGCGGTGCTCGTGGTCGCGCCCTTCGTCGTCTATCCCGTCTTCGTGATGAAGGTTTTGTGCTTCGCGCTGTTCGCGCTCGCCTTCAACCTCCTGCTTGGATATGGCGGCCTGCTCTCCTTCGGCCATGCCGCCTATTTCGGCATGGCGAGCTATGTCAGCGCCTACACCGCCAAGAACTGGGGCCTGACGCCGGAGCTCGCGATCCTGCTCGGCACGGCAATCGCCGCCGTGCTCGGCACCGTCTTCGGTGCGCTCGCCATCCGCCGCCAGGGCATCTATTTCGCGATGATCACGCTGGCGCTGGCACAGATGGTGTTCTTCTTCTCTCTGCAGACGCCGCGCTTCACGGGCGGCGAGGACGGCATCCAGGCGGTGCCGCGCGGCAAGTTCCTCGGCCTGATCAGCCTCGCCGACGACCGCGTGCTCTACTGGCTGGTGGCGGCGATCTTCATGATGGGCCTGCTGCTGATCTACCGCATCATCCACTCGCCCTTCGGCCAGGTCTGCAAGGCGATCCGCGACAACGAGCCCCGCGCCATCTCGCTCGGCTACCGCGCCAACCAGTACAAGCTGATGGTCTTCGTGCTCTCGGCCACGCTCGCCGGCCTCGCCGGCGCGACCAAGGCCATCGTGTTCCAGCTGGCGTCGCTGACCGACGTCTACTGGTCGATGTCGGGCGAGGTCGTGCTGATGACGCTGGTCGGCGGCCTCGGCACCGTCTTCGGCCCGATTGTCGGCGCGCTCGTCATCGTCGCCATGCAGAACTATCTCGCTACCCTCGGCGCCTGGGTCACCGTCGTCCAGGGTATCGTCTTCGTGGTCTGCGTCCTGCTCTTCCGCGAGGGCATCGTCGGCGTCATCGCCAAGGCGATCAGGAAGCCGCTGTAAGAGGCCGCCTCTAGCGGATCAGCTTCGAGATCGTCCTGAACTGCGGGTGATCGGCCGTCCGCAGCCATTCGAACAGCACCATTTCGGTGGTGACGATCTCGGCACCATGGCTCGCCATGCGGTTCAGGGCGATCTCGCGCGACTCCGGGGCGCGCGAGCCGATCGCATCGGCAACGACGATCACACGCCGGCGGTGATCGAGCAGGCTGAGCACGGTCTGGCCGACGCAGACATGCGCCTCGCAGCCGCAGATCACCAGCTCGCGGTCGCCCGCCAAGGCGTCGAGGAAATCCGGCTCGGCACAGGCGTCGAAACTCATCTTGGCGACGACCGGACCAGCCCCCGCCAGCTCCGACACCGTCGCGCCCAAGCCGCTCGGATTCTGCTCCGTCAGGACTGCGGGAATGCCGAGCAGGCGCGCGGCCTCGACGAGGCGGCCCGCATTGAGCAGCACGCTGTCGCCGGCATGGATCGCCGGCATCAACCGCGCCTGGAAGTCGATGACGACCAGCATCGCATTCTCGGCGGCCAGCAGCGCCATCGCAAACCTCCTCGCGCTGTTTCTTGGTTGCCCGTCATAGCGCGCCTTGGCACTGTCGGCGTCAACCCGGCCTGCCAGCAGCCGCCGGGTGCAGCCGCTTGACTCGCTCCGGCGCGCCCCACATGCAATCGGCATGAACGAGGATGCCGGCGTTCCCTTCGCGACCACGCTGCATGTGCGCGACCATTGCCTGTGCCTGCATGTACAGCGCGCGGCGCGCACCCTGGCGCGCCGCTTCGACGAGGCGCTCCGGCCTGTCGGGCTGACGAACGGCCAGTTCTCGCTGCTGATGGCGCTCAATCGTCCGGCCCCGCCATCGCTGAGGCCGGTCGCCGACCTTCTCGCCATGGACCGCACGACGCTGACGGCGGCGCTCAAACCGCTCGAACGGCGCAGCCTCATCCGGGTTGCCGCCGACCCCGCCGACCGTCGCAGCAAGCTTCTGTCGCTGACACCGGAAGGACGCGCCCTGCTCGCCGCGGCCGTACCGATCTGGCAGAGCACCCATGCCGCTATCGAGGCGGCGTTGCCCGGGGATGCGCCTGAGACGTTGCGCGCCGCCCTGCGCGAGCTGGCCTGACGAAGCGCGCAGCAACCGCTCCGCCCTCATCGCAGGGCCGCCCCGACAACACGCGGCTGGCGCATGGCACAAGCCGGCACTAAGTTCTGTCATTCCGAAAATGCAGGTTCAAACACGGTTTCCATGGACAAGCGGCTCGACGCACCGGCCCAGGCCGCATCGCTGACCCCTGCCGATATCCGCTCGATCCTGATCGGCGTCATGCTGGCGCTGTTCCTGGCGGCGCTCGACCAGACGATCGTCGCGACCGCGCTGCCGACGATCGGCCGCGAGCTCAACGACGTCACGCATCTGTCCTGGGTCGTCACAATCTACCTGCTGGCTTCGACTGCCGTGACGCCGCTCTACGGCAAGCTCGCCGATATCCATGGGCGGCGGGTGGTTCTGCTCTCCGGCATCGCTGTCTTCGTCGTCGGGTCGGTGGCCTGCGCGCTTGCGCCGTCGCTCTGGCTGCTGGTGCTGGCACGCTTCATCCAGGGGCTCGGCGGCGGCGGGCTGATCGCGCTTGCCCAGACCATCGTCGCCGACATGGTGCCGCCCAAGGAGCGCGGACGCTATCAGGTCTATTTCGCCAGCGTCTTCATGTCGTCCTCACTGCTCGGCCCGGTCCTCGGCGGCGTGTTGGCGGAGCAGCTGCACTGGTCGGTGATCTTCTGGATCAATGTCCCGCTCGGGTTCGTGGCCTACTGGATGACGAGCTCGGCGCTGAAGCGCCTGCCGCGCCATGAGCGCCCCCACAAGCTGGACGTGCTCGGCGCCTTGCTGATGACGCTGGGAACCGTATCGCTGCTGCTGGCGCTTTCCTGGGGCGGCACCGCCTATCCCTGGCGCTCCCTGCCGATCGCCGGGGTGGTCGGCATGTCCCTGGCGCTCTGGGCACTCTTCGCCTGGCGGCTGCGGACCGCGTCCGAGCCGCTCATCCCGCTCGATCTGCTCGGCAACCGTGTCGTGCGGCGCGGCACCGTCGCAGCCGGCTTCGGCATGGGCACCTTCATCGGCCTGACGATCTATCTGCCGCTCTATTTCGAGACGGTGATGGGGATGAGCGCGACCCATTCCGGCCTCGGCCTCCTGCCGCTCACCTGCGGCACGGTGGTCGGCGCGACGAGCTCCGGCCGGGCGATGTCGCATGTCACGAACTACAAGCGCGTGCCGCTGGCCGGTCTCTTCGTCGCCCTTGCCGGCACGGCCGTGCTGTCCGCCTTCTCGGGCCAGCTCCCGCTGCTGGCCTTCTCCGCGATCCTCGCGGTCGTCAGCATCGGCTTCGGCACGCTGCTGCCGGTCGCGACCGTCTCGATCCAGAATGCGGTGAGCGCGCATCAGCTCGGCACGGCAACCGCAGTGGCCAATTTCTTCCGCCAGATCGGCGGGGCGCTGATCGTCGCGGTCTTCGGCGCGATCGTGCTCGGCGGCGTCGGCGGCCCCGCAGCGCAGCTTTCGCCCGAAGCGCTGAAGCTCGGCACGGTCGATCGCGAGACGATGGTGACGCTGTTTCGCTATGTCTTCGGCGCAGCGAGCCTCGGTTTCGGCTGCGCCCTGATCTCGCTCGCCCGCATGGAGCAGCGGCCTCTGCGCGGCCGGGCAATCGAAGCGGCCAAGGCCGTCGGCGGCGAGTAGCGCCGCATCGGGGGAACCGACAGCGCAGCTGTGCGTTGCCTTGTGCCTGTCATCCGCACGGGCCAACATGCAGCATCAGCAGCAGGAGTTCCCGCCATGTCCGATCTCGTCGTCATCGTGTATCCGACCGAGGCCCGCGCCGAAGAAATGCGCCAGAAGCTCATCGGCCTGCAGAAGGAATATCTGATCGAGATCGGGGATGCCGCCATTGCGGTCATGCATGAAGACGGCAAGGTGAAGCTGAACCAACTGCTCAACACCACGGCGATGGGTGCGGTCTCCGGTTCGTTCTGGGGCCTGCTGATCGGCGCGATCTTCCTGATGCCGATCTTCGGGGCGGCGATCGGCGCGGCCTCCGGCGCGCTCGGTGGCGCCCTCACCGACTACGGCGTCGACGACAAGTTCATGAAGGAGCTGTCGAGCAGCCTGCGGCCCGGCAACGCCGCGCTCTTCGTGCTGGTCAAGAAGGTGACCGGCGACAAGGTGCTGGAGGCGATCCGCGGCACCGGCGGCACCGTGCTCAAGACCTCGCTCGACCACACGCAGGAGCAGAAGCTGCGCGACGCGCTCGCCGACGCACATGGCGCGGCGCCAGCGACCGACACGCCGCCCGAGCCCTATCCGCAGGGAACGGGCGCTCCCTCGCCGGTGGGTTGAGGGGTCCTTGCAGCGTCATTCTCAGGCGAAGCCAAACTTCGACCTGAGAATCTCGTCACAAGAAGACACTGGTTTCCGAGATGCTCGGGTCAAGCCCGAGCATGACGCAGGGCGACCGCTGCCTCAGTCACGGAGCAGCTCGTTTATGCCTGTCTTGGAGCGCGTCTGCGCATCGACCGTCTTGACGATGACGGCGCAGGAGAGCGCCGGGCCGGGCGTGCCGTCCGGGAAGGGCTTGCCCGGCAGCGACCCCGGCACGACCACCGAATAGGGCGGCACCTTGCCGACATGGACCTGGCCGGTGGCGCGATCGACGATCTTGGTCGAGGCCGAGATGAAGACGCCCATCGAGAGCACCGAGCCCTCGCCGACGATCACGCCCTCGACGACCTCGGAGCGGGCGCCGATGAAGCAGTTGTCCTCGATGATGGTCGGGTTGGCCTGCAGCGGCTCGAGCACGCCGCCGATGCCGACGCCGCCCGAGAGATGCACGTTCTTGCCGATCTGGGCGCAGGAGCCGACGGTCGCCCAGGTGTCGACCATGGTGCCGCTGTCGACATAGGCGCCGATATTGACGAATGACGGCATCAGCACGACGCCGGACGCGATGAACGACCCCTTGCGCGCGGCGGCCGGCGGCACGACGCGGAAGCCGGCGGCGCGGAAGCGGTTCTCGCCCCAGCCCTCGAACTTCGACGGCACCTTGTCCCAGAACACGCCCTCGCCCGGTCCGTTGGCGATGATCATGTTGTCGGTCAGGCGGAAGGAGAGCAGCACGGCTTTCTTCAGCCACTGATGCACGATCCAATCCGCGCCCTGCTTCTCGGCGACGCGGGTCTCGCCGGCATCGAGCATCTCGATCGCCTGCTCGACCGCCTCGCGGACAGCGCCCTTGGTGGAGATGCCGATCTCGGCCCGGTTCTCCCAGGCGGCGTCGATGGTGGCGGCGAGATCGGCGAGGGACATCGGGCAGCTCCAGCGCTTAGAAGGTCGCGGGAGCGATGGCGGATGCGGGCTCGTGCGTCAAGCCGCAGGGCGCCGGCGCAGCAGATAGGTATCCATGATCCAGCCGTGGCGGGCGCGGGCCGCAGCACGCACGCTCACGATCTCGGCGGAGAGTTCGGAGAGCGGCCCGGCGAGGAGAATCTCGTCGGGCGTGCCGAGATAGGCGCCCCAGTAGATGTCGAGACGATCAGGATCGAGCCTGGCGAAGGCCTGCTCGCCATCGAGCATGACGACGACGCTGTCCTGATCGGCCGGGAAGCCCGCCGCCAATCGCCGGCCCGTAGTGATCAGGATCGGAGCGCCGATCGTATTGAGGGGGATGCGGTGGCGCGCGGCCAGCACCTGGACGCTGCTGATGCCGGGATAGACCTGCCAGTCGATGGGGAGACCGGAGGCGACGACCCGCTCCATGATGCGCAGGGTGCTGTCGTAGAGCGCCGGGTCGCCCCAGACCAGCAGCGCGCCTGTCTGCCCCGCGGCCAACTGCGCCTCGAACAGGGCGCGGTAGCGCGTGGCGATGCGCTCATGCCAATCGTCGACCACTCCGTGATAGTCGCTGCCGGCCTCGCCGCGGCGCGGGATGTCGACGGGAACGGTGCGGTAGTCCGGGCTGCGGATGAAGCGTGCGCAGATGCCTTCGCGCAGGGCCCGCAGAGCCGCCTTCTCCTCGCCCTTGTCGGGGATGAACAGGACGTCGGCGCGGTTCAGCGCCGCGATCGCCTCGATCGTCATGTGGTCGGGATTGCCGGCCCCGATGCCGATGATGAGGATGTTGCGCATGCCGCTCCGCCGATCCACGGCGCCTTAGCATGGCATGTCAGCGGAATGCGAGGTCAGGCCCGGCCGAGAACGGCCATGCTGGCGAGGTCCGGCTGCGAGCCCGGCACCGCGCTCAGCGCGAGCGCCGCCTGAAGCGCCTCCAGATCCGCCTGGAGGCGCGGCCGCCAGCCGCAAGGGCATGGCTGATCGCCGCAATGAGCATCCGCCACCTCTCTGTAGACCGAACCGACCGCCTGCGCCGCCAACTCCATCAGGGTGAGAGGCGGCAACCGAGTATCGTGGAGCGCCGCGCAAAAAGCCGTCAGCACCGCCTGCCGGATTTCGGCCCGGGCGGTCTCCAACGATTCGGCGCTCCCCTGATCAGGCGGCACGATCGATGCCCTTCATGGCGGCATGGAGGCGGTTCGGCGGCCCCTGTTCAGGCAATGTGACGACAAGCAGATCGACAAGGCGCTGCATATGCGGCGGCAGTGCCGCATCGGCAGCGAGATCGCCCGGCCCTTTCGCAAGGGCGAGCGCCCGGCGCAGCTCCGGCCGGCTCGCACCCGTGCGAACGATTTCGCGAATGATGATCTCGTCGATCCGGCCGATCGCGGCCGCGACATCGACCTCCGTGACTCCACCCATTCCGGTCCCTCCGTCGGTTGATTCACTGATCGCGAGGGAGAGATAGGCAGACCGGCGATTCGATGCAAGCCTTTGTTATTACTACATAAATATAACTATTCGAAGGTAACGGGCCACTGTCGCCCGCAAGCGTGACCGGAAAATGACGCCGCCGGCTCAGGGATCGCGGACGATCTCCAGATGGGCACCATGGGTCAGGCCGTCGTCGAGCACGGCGTCGTCCGGGCCGTAGAAGGCGATCGCATATGCGCCCTGGCCCCGGGCGATGAGATGGGCCGCCGGAGCGGCTGCGGCGGAAGCGCGCGGTTCCACCAGCGAGAGGGTCTGACGTTCCAAGCGGAACTGGACGAGGCCGAAGCCGAGTCCGGGAACGCCACCGATCGCCAGCGGCTCGCGGCCGAGCAAGGCCCGGTAGCGGGCTGTCGAGCTCACGAGATCCTGAACCGCGACCGTAACGCCCGCGACCCCCGTGACCTCGTTGCGGTGACGACGTGCCGCACCGGCCGGGACGCGCAGATCGCGCGGCGTGACGTCGGTGACGAGGAAGGGGATATCCGGCTCGGGCGGGCGCGCCGAGCGCCAGGCGATGCGTGTGCCATCGGGCTGGAGCCGGCCGCCCTCGATCGGCCCGTCCATGACGATGCCAGCGGCGCGGGCGCGGGCGAGATCGGCCTCGAAATCATCCGGCAGCACGGCGTAGTCGACGAGGCCCGGACCGGCACGGTCCAGCACCTGCCACCAGCGGAAACCCGGCACGGGCCGCGGGAAGGCGATGATCTCGAGATAGGCGCCGTCCTCGAACACGACGAGCGCGTTGCGCGAGCCGCGCGGGTGCTCGCCGCCCGGCAGCACGGTGAAGCCGAGCGCGGCATAGTCCCGTACGGCAGCATCGAGATCGGTGACGGCGATGACGATATGGTCAATCGAAAGCGGCATGGCTGTCGTCCTGCGATGCGGTGATCAAGCGCTTTGCGCGATGGCTTCGATCTTTGCCATGCCGCCGAGCTGGGGCGCAAAGCTCGCCCAGCCCTTGCGGGCGCCGTCCTGCCAGCCGGCACGGTCCTCGGCCGGCACGGTCCTGCCGCCTTCGGAAGCGGCCTTCGCCATCGAGGCCGCCTCGTCGGCCAGCATCAATTCGTCGAAATAGGCGGTTCCCTCGGCCATGGCTGCCGCCAGCGCCTCACGGTCTGCCGGCGTCAAAGCCTTCCAGAACGGTGCGGCGAACATCACGACCCCGGTCGCCCAGATATGGCCGGTCTCGATCAGGACCGGCACGACCTCATGCAGCCGGAAGCCGACATAGGCGGATTTGGTCAGGTCCATGCAGTCGACCACGCCGGTCTTCAGGGCGTTGTAGGTCTCGGGGATCGGGATCGGCGTGGGATAGGCGCCGAAGCCCGACCAGAGCGCGGTATGGAGCGGGCTCTGGATGACGCGGATGCGCTTGCCCTTGACCGACGCCGGCGTCGTCAGCGGCTCCTTGGCCAGCAGATGGCGGGCGCCATAGTTGATGAAGCCCGGCACGACGAAGCCCTGCGCCTCGTAGCGCGCCTTGAGTTCGGCGCCCAGCGGGCCGGCCAGAACCCGGCCGAGATGGTCGCGATCCCTAAAGAGGAAAGGCAGATCGAGAATCTGTCCTTCGGGCACCCAGCCGGACAAGGACGAAACGGTCGAGAGCGCCGCCTGGATCGAGCCCAAACGCAAGCCCTCGGCGACCTCCTTCTCGCCGCCGAGCGCGGCATTGGGCACGATCCGCAGATCGAAGCGCCCGGGCGCGGTGCGCGCCAGGATCTCGGCGACGCGCCGCCAGATCTTCGTCTCCGGCTTGTCCTCGCCAAGCAGAGAGGCGACGGTGACCGGCCGGCCGGCGGCGAAGGCCCGCCCGCCCTTCAGGATGGCGGGCGCGGCGAGGGAACCGGCGGCGAACTGGCGGCGGGTGATCAGCAAGAGCGTGCCTCCTTCAGCGCATGCCGCGGGATCGCGCGAATCGCGGCCCGCGGCAAGAGGCACACCGCTCAGGCCGGGAAGGCGCCCTCGAAGGCGGTGGCCGAGATCGGATTGCGCTGGCTCGGCGTCTCGCGCGCCTGCAAGGCTTCCGGCAGCTGCGTCTTGTCGCCGGGCCTGCCGATGGCGACGGCCGCCTCGACGCGATAGCCGGCCGGAACCTTCAGCTCCGACAGCGCACGCCCACGATCGAAGCCGACCATGCCGTGGGCCTGCCAGCCGAGCCGCACGGCCTGGAGGGCGAGATTGGCCCAGGCGGCGCCGGCATCGAAGGAATGGCTGTAGGACGGCACTTCCTCGGTCTTGCCGGGCAGCGCCATGGTCTCCTTCGAGACGATGACGACGAGAGCCGCCGCATTCTTGGCCCAGGACTGGTTGAACTCGTTGAGCAGGCCGAGCAGCGTCTGCCAGTGCGCCGTGCCGCGACGGGCATAGATGAAGCGCCAGGGCTGGGAGTTGTAGGAGGACGGTGCCCAGCGCGCCGCCTCGAACAGCGCCTTCAGCTCGGCCTCCGAGATAATTTCGTCGGTGAAGGCGCGCGGCGACCAACGCTCCAGGAAAAGCGGGTCGATGTCGTGCTCGGCGGAGCGGTTATTGGCAGTGTTGGTCATCGGAAATCCTGACGGCATGAACGAAACCCGGCGCGGGATGCGTCACGGCGGGAGCGCCTGCGGAGGCTCCCGGCAGGATCGGCATGGGCGAAGGAGGGGTCAAGGAAAGGAAAAACCTAAAAAAGACCGGATTCGACAATGCATTGCCTGCCGGATGAAGCCGGCGGAGAACGATGCCGCTTTTGCATGGTTTCCGGGGAATGCGGGATCACGCTTGCGTGATATGCAGGACAGACCGGCTCGCGAGATCAGGGCCAGCCGGCGGAGACGAAGATGACCGACACATATGAGATTGCCTCCGGCCGGCTGCGTGCGACGATCCGTGCCGAAGGCAGCGAGCTGATCGCGCTGTCCGATGCGAATGGGCCGCTGCTCTGGCATGGCGGGCCGGAATGGCCGCGCCACGCGCCCGTGCTCTTCCCGATCGTCGGGCGCCTCACCGACGACACGCTGATCCATGAAGGCCGGTCCTACCATCTCACGCAGCACGGCTTCGCCCGCGACAGCCTGTTCCGATGGATCGAGCGGGCGCCCCAACGCGCCGTGCTGGAACTGCGGGAGAGCACGGACACGCTGGCGCGCTACCCGTTCCGCTTCGTGCTGCAGATGATCTACGAGTTCGCAGGCGACACGCTTTCGGTGACGACGCGGGTCGTCAACCCGGCCGAGACGACACTGATCTGCGGCGCCGGCGCTCACCCGGCCTTCCTCTGGCCGTTGGCGGAGGGCGTCGCCAAGGAGGACCACCGCCTCAGCTTCCTTCAAGCCGAACCCGGCCCTGGCCTCAGCGTCGAAGGCGGCCTGCTCGGCGCGCCGATCCCCCTGCCCTTCGAGGGCACGGAGCTGGCGCTTGCGGAGGCGCTGTTCGCCAACGACGCGATCGTGATCCCGGATGTTGCCAACCACTCGGTGCGGTTTGCGGCCCTCGACGCGGCCGGACGCGAGGTCCGCGCCCTCACCGTGAGCTGGGAGGGCTACAAGGACCTCGGCATCTGGTCGAAGCCGACCGGCGCCCCCTTCCTCTGCATCGAACCCTGGTTCAGCATGGCGAGCCCGGTCGGCTGGCAGGGCGAATTCGCGGAGAAGCCGGGCATCCTGACGCTGGCGCCGGGCGAAAGCCGCGATTTCGTCTGGCATGCCACGCCGCATTTCATCCCGACGGCTTCGCCGGCATGAGCAGCCGCGGCCTCACTTCTTCTCGATGTTCCAGAACAGCATGACCGGCGCCGCCAGCACGCCGGCGAGGTTCGTGCGGCGGGCATAAGGCTGATCGAACTGGCCGAGCACGCGATAGGGCTGCGCCTCGGCAAGGCGCCTGTGCAGCGCTTCGAGCGCGACCTTGCGGCTGGCGTCATCGGGGGCGTCGACGAAGGCACCCCGCAGCTTCTCCGCCTCGGCATCGCAAGGCCAGCCGGCCCAGGCGCGCTCGCATGCCATATTGGTGCCGATATTGGTGAGCGGCGACTGCATGGTCGCGCCCGAGGCATAGGTGACGAAGAGGTTCCAGCCGCCCTGATCCGGCGGGTTCTTGTTCTGCTGGCGCGTGGTGACGGCACCCCAATCCGCGAACTGGACGTCGACATTGAAGCCGACGGCCTTGAGCTGCGACGCCGCAACCTCGGCCATGCGACCGATCGGGGCGATGTCGTTGCTGGTCGAGAGAACCAGCTTCTCGCCCTTGTAGCCGCTCTCCTTGAGGAGCTGGCGCGCCTTCTCCAGATCGGGCTTGGCATAGCCTTCCGCACCGGCCTCGATGCCGTTCGGCCCGCCGCAGACGAAATAGGCGTTGCAGCGCTTCCACCATTCCTCGTCGCCGAAGCCGGCCGCAAGAAAGTCCGCCTGGTCAGTGGCATAGGCCAAGGCGAGCCGGGCCTTGGGATTGTCGAAGGGCGGGTAGAGATGGTTCGGCCGCAGCATCACCTGGTTGGCAAGATTGGAATAGCGTTCGACCTTCACCTGCTTGTTCGCCGAGACGACCGGAATCAGGTCCTGGCTGGGCTGCTCCCAGATGTCGATCTCGCCGGTCTGGAGCGCGGCGGCGGCCGTCGCGGCGTCGGGCATGATCAGCCATTCGACGCGGTCGACCTTGACGACGCGGCCGCCTGCGAGGCCGTCGGCCGGCTCGGAGCGCGGCACGTAGTCGAGGTTGCGGTCGTAGACGATCTTCGAGCCGCTGCGCCATTCCTCGCGGTTGAATCTGAACGGGCCGGAGCCGACCGTCTCGGTGATCGGCTTCATCGGATCGCTCTTGGCGTCCGCCTCGCGCATGATCACCGGGATCTGGCCAACGGCCGAGCCGAGCGCGAAGGGCACCAGCGCCAGCGGGCGCTTGAGCTTGAGCTTGAAGGTCCTGTCGTCGACCGCCTCCATGCCCTCGGTATATTCGCCGAGCTTGCCGCCGATGGTATCGCGCTTCATCCAGCGGGCGAGCGAGGCGATGACGTCCTTCGTGGTGACCGGCTGGCCATCATGGAACTTCAGGCCGGGGCGCAGCGTGAAACTCCAGCTCAGCTTGTCCGGCGAGGTCTCGAAGCTCTCGACCATCTGCGGCTTCGGCTGGAGGTTCGAATCCCAGGCGAAGAGCGTCTCATAGATCATCAGCCCGTGCATGCGGGTGATGACGATCGAGGCGGCGACCGGATCGAGCGTCTTGAGATCGGCATGCGGCGCAACGCGCAGCACGCGGTTCGCGGCGGGCTGAGCCTGGGCGGCCACCGGCAAAGGCAGCATGGCGGACGCCGTCAGGACCAGCGCGGCGGCGAAACGGGGCAGTTGCATCGGGACATCCTCCTCAATCATCATCGACCCGGTTGCATCGCCCACGCGGGGCGATGTCAGCCGACGCGTTTCATTTGCAAGACCCTTGCCCGGTGGCCGGCGACCCGCAAGCCGCCATCGCCATCGAGCCAGAGGCAGGGCCGCGAGCGCCAGGGGCCATGGAGTAGATCGGCCAGCGCCCGGCCGTTCGGCAGCGGCGTCAGTCGCGAGAGCATCCCGCCAGAGGGCCAGGGCATCAGCGCCGCGCCGTCGGCCCGGATCTCGATCTCGGTGCCGAAATGCGGATCGCGCCAGCGGCCCACCAGCCGCACATCGAGCGCCGTATCGGCCGGCACGCGCCGCAGCGAGCGCTGCACGCCGCCGATCAGGCCGGACAAGCTGTCCACCCCATCCTGCCGGAGGCGGATGTCGAGATAGGCGGGCAGGCTGCGCAAACCGCCCGCGCCGTCCGCGACAAGGCGCTCGTATCCGCCCATGAAGCTGATCGAATCCGGCGTGAGTTCCGCCCAGAACGGCCCCTCTTCCGTGACGAAGAGCCCGGCCGGCGCCTGGGCGGCCGCAGGCAGATCCTGCCCGAGCAGCGCGGCCAGCACGGTCATGGCCGGCCAGAGCGCCTCTTCCTCGCGATTGCTCAGTACGACCACGCCGACACCATGGGCAGGCGCCATCAGGAAGTGATTGCGATAGCCGGTGAGCGAGCCGCCATGTCCGACGATCCCGGTCTCGCCGAGACGGCTGCAGACGAGTCCGAGCCGGTAGACGCTCTCGCTGCCATCCGCGAAACGGCGCGGTGCCGTCAGGCGCTCGAGCATGCCGGCGAGCGGCCCGCGCCCGGCGAGCAGGGCGGAGGCCCAGCCGGCGAGATCGGCAGCCGAGCCGGCGATGCCACCGGAAGCCGAGAAGTGGAAGCCGTAATGGCCGCGCCGCCAGGCCGCGCCGTCGGCCCAATAGCCCGTGGCGAGGCCGGGCACGATCTCGGCAGCGTCATAGGGCAGGCGGAAGGAGAGGCCGAGCTCGCCGGACAGCTCCGCGACGATGTCGCTGTAGGACCGGCCGGTGACACGCTCGAGGATGCGCTGCCCGAGACGCCAGCCGGTGTTGGAATAGGCCATCTCCCTGCCGGGCTCGGCGCTCAGCGACGGAAAACGGCAGGCGAGCGCGAAGACCTCGTCGGCGCTCAGGGTCGCCGTGAAGGGCACGCCCTGCTGCCAGAAGGCTTCCATCATGTCCGGCAGGCCGCCGGTCATGTCCAGCGCGTGGCCAAGTTCGACCGCGGCCAGCGGCGCAGGCAGCTCGGTCAGCCAGCGGCCGAGCGGCGCATCGAGGGACACGCCGGCACGCAGCAGCGCGATCGCCAGCACATGCTTGCTGATCGAGGCGAAGCGGTTCGGCGTCTGCGGCGTGAAGGGCACCCGGTAGTCGATGCTGGCGAGGCCGCCGGCAAAAGCCTCGCGCACCCCGTCGCGATCGAACAGCACGACGGCGCCGCCGGGGCCGGCCTCGCGCTGCCAGCCGGCGGCAATTTCGTTCGCCCGCGCAGCAGCGCGCGTCCAGTCCAGAGCCATCGCCACTTCCTCAGGCCCGCGGGGCTTCGCCGACCAGATTGCGCAGCGCCCGCATGAAGACGCGCGCGCCGGTGTCGATCGCATCGTCGGGGAAGTCGAAGTCCGGGTTGTGGAGATGGGCCGTATCGCCCGAGCCGAGCAGGAACATCGCCGATTTGGCCTTGCGGCCGAACAGGCCGAAATCCTCGGAACCGCGCGAGGGCTTGGTCGGGCCGTGCGGCACCTTCTCCTCATCCATCGCCCGGCGCAGCATGGCGACGGCCTCAGGCTCGTTCTCGCAATGGTGGAAGATGTCGTGATAGCTCATCTCGGCGTCGAGGCTGCCGGCCGCCGCGACTTCACGCACCAGCGCCTCGGCCTTCTCGCAGAGCGCTCCCATCTGCGCGTCGTTGACGGTGCGCAGCGTCACCCAGAGCTCGCCGCGCCCCGGTGCGATGCCGAAGGCGGGCTCGCCGATCCCGGCATGGGTGACGGTGACCAGCGTGAAATTGGCATCGAGCTCGCCGCCCGGCCCGAGCGCCGTCAATTCGGGGATGAGGCGCGCGATGGCTGGGGCTGGCGAGCGGCCATGCTCTGGTGTCGAGGCATGCGAGGTCTCGCCATTGAGCACGATCCTGAGGCCACGTGAGGCGCAATTCGCGGCGCCTTCCGAGATGCGGGCGTGGCCGATCGGAACGCCCGGGCGGTTATGCAGCGAAAAGGCGTAGTCCGGCGCGATCTCGGCGAATTTCGGATCGGCGATGACGGCGGCGGCGCCGGCGCCGGTCTCTTCCGCCGGCTGGAACAGCAGGATGGCGCGGCCGCGCTTGGGCGGATTGCGGCGGAGCCCGCGCGCGAGTCCAGCGAGGATGGTCATGTGGCCGTCATGGCCGCAGAGATGGCCTTTTCCGGGGATCTCGGAGCGATGATCGCTGGTCGAGAGCTCCTCGATCGGCAGCGCATCGAGCTCGGCGCGAATCATCACCGTCGGGCCCGGCTCGGCGCCCTCATAGATCGCCGCAACGCCGTGGCCGCCAAGTCCGGTGACGATGCGGTCGGGCTGGGTCGGTTTGAGAAATTCGACGATGGTGGCGGCGGTCTCGCGTTCCTCGCCCGAAATCTCGGGCCTCCGATGCAGCCGATGCCTGAGATCGACGAGATCGACCATATCGCTGTTGGTCAGGAACACGGATGAGCCTCCCGGGGCTGTGGCCGGCCCAAGCGCCGGCTCTTTCCCGCAGAGGTTCGACAATTCATCCGCTTCGGCAACCCGCACCGCCGCCGGGGGCGGCATGCGCGGGCGCGATGCTGGCCGGAATCAGTTGCCGAGCTCGGCCTCGACTTCAGCATCGAAAGCCTGCGCCAGCATGGCGCGACACGCCTCGGCCTGCGCGCGGGCGGTGTCGAGCGTGATGTGAGGCATGATTTCCGCGAGATCGCGGAGCGCAAAATCCACGGCCGAAAGCAGACCGAGCACAGGCTCGGGCGCGGCGAGGGGCTGTTGCGGGCGACGGAACGCGATGACCTGACCCATAGGCATACTCACACTGAAGGCGAATCGGCGTTCAGTGTGCGGGCGCAAGTTTCAGAAAGTGGTTAACGGCAAAATTGCGGCAGTGATACTGCGTCAACCATAACCGTGCAGGCTGGCGCCGTGGCGCTTCAGCCAGGCCTCCGCCTCCTCGGTATGCGGGCAGAGCTTGTGGGTCAGCGCCCAGAAACGATGCGAGTGATTCATCTCCTTGAGATGCGCCACCTCATGGGCCGCGAGATAGTCGAGCACCGAGGCCGGTGCGAGAATCAGCCGCCAGGAGAAGTTCAAATGCCCCTGCGAGGAGCACGAGCCCCACCGGCTCGTGGTGTCGCGGATGGTGATCTTGCGGGCGGGGATGCCGAGCGTCGCAGTGTGATGCCGCACCGCCTTCTCCAGATCCTCTAGCGCGAGCCGCCTGAGGAAATCCTTGACCCGGCGCGGAACATGCGCGCCATCGCCCGCAACCGCGATGATCGGCGCACCATCCTTGTCCTGCGTCGCCTGCGTCAGTCCACGCGCCTTCGACCAATGGACGATACGGTGCGGGACGCCGCGCAACGGAATGCTCTGCCCCGGCTCGAACGGCACGGCCAGCGGGCGCTTCGCGATGCGCGCGGCGATCCAGCCACCATGATTCTCGGCAAAGGCACGCCCGGCAGAGAAGTCGACCCGCTCGGGCAAGGTCAGGGTGGTCTCGCCAGTCGCCTGCGAGACGCGCAGCGTCATTCGCCGCGCATTGGCGCGCCGCTTGATCGATACGGGATAACGCGTGCCGGCATGCACGACCTCAATCCGGTCGGGGTCCGGCTGGCGCCTGAACAGGGAGATGCGCATCGACTGCGATTGTGCGGGATTCGCGGGCGATGGGGAAGGGAGAGACTGTTATGCCCCGTCAGCCGGCGATCTTCAGAGCCTTGCGCTGCTCGCCGGCGCTCTCGCTGCGACGGCTCTTGGCCGCCTCCATGTCGAGACTCACCATGAAATCGGAGATGCGCGGCTGGATCTCGGCGCGGAAGCGCGAGCCGTTGAAGACACCGTAATGGCCGACCTTCGGCTGGAGATAGTGAACCCGTTTCCCGGCGGGGATGTTGACGCAGAGATCATGCGCAGCATGTGTCTGCCCGACGCCGGAGATATCGTCGTTCTCGCCCTCGACGGTCATCAGCGCGACGCGGCGAACCGCAGTCAGGTCGACCGGCTTGTCGCGATGCATCATCTCGCCCTTGGGCATGGCGTGCTTTACGAAGACGGTATCGACCGTCTGCAGGTAGAACTCCGCCGTCAGGTCCATGACGGCGAGATATTCGTCGTAGAAGTCGCGATGCTTCTCGGCCGAATCGCCGTCGCCGCCGACGAGGTGCTTGAACATGTCGTAATGGGCGGTGACGTGGCGATCCATGTTCATCGCCATGAAGCCCGAGAGCTGCATGAAGCCGGGATAAACCTGCCGGAACGCACCCATATGCGGGAAGGGCACGACGGTGATGCAGTTGCGGCGGAACCAGTCGGTGCCGCGCTCCATCGCAAGCTGGTTCACGGCGGTCGGCGAGCGGCGGGTATCGATCGGCCCCCCCATCAGCGTCATCGAACGGGGCGCGCAGGGGTCGGCCTCGGCTTCCATGCGCGCGACCGCCGCGAGAACCGGGACGGAAGGCTGACAGATCGCCATGACATGCGTGTCCGGCCCCAGCGTCTGCAGCATGGCGATGACGTAGTCGATGTAGTCGTCGAGGTCGAAGCGGCCCTCGGTCAGCGGCACCAGCCGCGCATCGGTCCAGTCGGTGATGTAGACCTCATGACCGGGCAGGAACGCCTCGACCGTGCCGCGCAGCAGCGTGGCATAGTGGCCCGACATCGGCGCCACCAGCAGCACCTTGGGCTGCGGCTTGCGCCGCCCAGCGATCTTGCGATCGAAATAGACGAGCTTGCAGAAGGGGCGCTCCCAGACGACCCGCTCCTCGACCGCCACCTTGACGCCGTTGATCGTCGTTTCGTCGAGACCGAAGGCGGGCTTGCCGTAGCGGCGCGTGACGCGCTCGAACAATTCGCAGGAAGCCGCGACGGTGCGCCCGAAGGGCGTATAGGTCAGCGGATTGGCCGGGTTCTTGAAGGCGAGGTGCATCGCGTCGGAGACGCCGCGCACCGGGCTCACCATCATGTGAACTGCTTCGTAGGCATGATAGGCAAACGACATGGTGGCCCCGTACATGCGATCGAGTGTCCTTCTGGCGGCGCAACAAGCATGCTGCGTCGCAATAACGCAGCTTACGTTGATTTTGTTCTCATTCAACCCGGCTAAAGGCTAAGATTTTACTGCCATGTGGATGAAGCCGTCATTCCCGCTCCCGGCGGGAGCCGCGCAGAAGGCCGATCAACGGTGAGCGCCTCGGACCTCTCGACCCCTCTTCTCGCCCGAACGGGCCGCCATCTGCGGCTCGACACGCTGGTCCGGCTGCGCTGGCTGGCCATCGCCGGCCAAAGCGCGGCCGTCGCCGGCGTGCATTTCGGCCTTGGTTTTCCCCTGCCCTTCGGCTGGTGCTTCACCGTCATCGCCGTTTCCGCTTGGCTCAATATCGTCCTGCGAATCAGGTTTCCGCTCAGCCATCGGCTGCAGGACGGCCCGGCGACGGCGCTGCTCGGCTTCGACATCGCCCAGCTCGCCGCCCTGCTCTTCATGACCGGCGGGCTTCAGAACCCGTTCGCGATCCTGTTCCTGGCGCCGGTGATGATCTCGGCGACGGCGCTGCCGCCGCAACGCACCCTGCTGCTCGGCCTGCTGGCAATGATTCTGGCGACCCTGCTCAGCCGCTTCCACCTGCCGCTGCCCTGGGCGGGCGAGGACCGGCCGGTGCTGCCGCCATTCTATCAGCTCGGCAACTGGGTCGCGCTCGTGCTCGGACTTGCCTTCACCGGCATCTATGCCTGGCGCGTCGCCAAGGAGGCGCGCGACCTTTCGGATGCACTTGCCGCGACCGAGCTCGTGCTGGCGCGCGAACAGCATTTGTCCCAGCTCGATGGGCTCGCCGCCGCCGCCGCCCATGAACTCGGCACCCCGCTCGGCACCATAGCGCTGGTCGCCCGCGAGCTCACGCGCCTTGCCCCGCCGGACGGCGAGATGGCCGAGGACATCGCGCTGCTGCGAGAACAGGTCGAACGCTGCCGCGGCATCCTCGGCAAGCTCTCCAGCCTGCAGGACGACGATGCCGGCCCGCTGGATCAGCTGACGCTGCGTCTGCTGATCGAGGAAGCGGCCGGGCCGCAGCGGCCCTTCGGCGTGCCCTTCGAGATCACCATGACCGGCGACAAGCCGGAGCCGGTCTGCCGGCGCAACCCCGGCATGATCTACGGCCTCGGCAACATCGTCGACAACGCGGTCGATTTCGCACGCTCGACCGTGACGATCGCGGCCGAATGGACGCAGAGCCGCGTCGTTCTGACGATCGCCGACGACGGCCCGGGCTTTCCGCCCGATGTGCTGATGCGGGCGGGCGAGCCCTATCTCTCGCGCGGCAGCGGAGAGGGACGCGCCGGTGGCGGGCTCGGGCTCGGCCTGTTCATTGCGAAGACCCTGCTCGAGCGCGGCGGCGCGACGCTGGAATTCTCGAACCGCCCGGCGCCGGCGAGCGGCGCCTCGATCCGCATCGTCTGGCCCCGTGACGTTTTTGAAGCGGACCTGCCCGCGATGGGGGGTACCAAGCCGGAAGCATCGGCATTACATGAGCTTAGCTGACCGCAAGCCCGAACGGGCATGCGGCCGGCGTTTCGAAACCTCACTTCGCGCCACCGCAGCGCGCATGGACAAGCGGTCAGGAGATCAAAATGCAGGATGCGCCGAGCCAGACCGGCATGCCCGACAACACGGACATGTCGCTGTTGCTGGTCGATGACGACAAGCCTTTCCTCACCCGCCTCGCCCGCGCCATGGAAGGCCGCGGCTATGTGGTCCGCACTGCAGACAGCGTCGCCGCAGGGCTTGCTGCGGTGGAGGAATCCGCCCCGGCCTTCGCTGTGATCGATCTCCGTCTGGGTGACGGCAACGGGCTCGACGTGATCGCCCGGCTCAAGGAGCGCCGGCCGGAAGCCCGCGGCGTGGTCCTCACCGGCTACGGCAACATCGCCACCGCCGTCAGCGCGGTGAAACTCGGCGCCTTCGACTTCCTCGCCAAGCCGGCCGATGCCGACGAGATCCATGCCGCGCTCGCCGCCGCGCGCGATGCCCGGCCGCAACCGCCCGAAAATCCGATGTCGGCCGACCGCGTCCGCTGGGAGCATATCCAGCGCGTCTACGAGCTGTGCAGCCGCAACGTCTCCGAGACGGCGCGCCGCCTCGGCATGCACAGGCGCACGCTCCAGCGCATTCTCGCCAAGCGCGCCCCGCGCTGATCCGACGACCAACAGAAGAAAGCCCGCCGGGCGACATGTCCGGCGGGCTTTTGCTTGTCCAATCGCTTTCGCGTCAGGCCGCGCAGGCGGGAGCGAGGCGGGCCGTGCGCCGGTCGAGCGCAACCGCGACAGCAGCGAGGCCGAGCGCCACGAGCGGAACGACGGCTGCGACCGGCGCGATGGCGCCATAGCCCAGCCCCTGCGTGATCACAGCGCCTCCGAGCCAGGCGCCAAAGGCGTTGCCGAGGTTGAAGGCGGCGATGTTCAGGCTCGATGCCAGCCCCTGCCCGGCTCCACCGGCCTGCTGCAGCACCCACATCTGCAACGGCGCGACGGTGGCGAAGGCGGCGGCGCCCAGCGCGAAGGCCGCGACGACGGCGCCGATCTGGCTGTAGAAGGCGAGGCCGGAGGCGAACATCGCCACGGTCAGCAGCGCGATGGTGCCGATGAGGGCTGGGGCGAGGTTGCGGTCCGCCCAGCGGCCGCCGAGCAGATTGCCGACGACGAGCCCGGCGCCGAAGACGAGCAGGATCGGCGAGACCGCCGCCTCGCTGAAGCCCGCAAGCTCGACGAGGATCGGCTGGATGAAGGTGAAGACAGCGAAGATGCCGCCGAAACCGAGCACGGTCATGAGCAGGCCGAGCTGGACCTGCGGGCGCGTCAGCACCTTGAATTCCTCGGCGAGCGAGCCGGGGACGACGCGCTCGCGATCCGCCGGGACGAGCACCGCCAGGACGACGAAGGCGAGGAGGCCGATGCCCGTTACCGCCCAGAAGGTCGAGCGCCAGCCGAAGGCAAGGCCGAGCCAGGAGCCGAAGGGCACGCCCAGCAGCGTCGCGATCGTCAGGCCGGTGAACATCAAGGCGATGGCCGAGGCCTTGCGCTCCGGCGCGACGAGGCTGGTGGCGACGAGCGAGCCGACGCCGAAGAAGGTGCCATGCGCGAGCGCGGTGACGATGCGGGCCGACATCAGCCAGGCGAAGTTCGGCGCCAGCGCGGCCGCCAGGTTGCCGAGGGTGAAGATCGCCATCAGTACCAGCAGCGTCGTCTTGCGCGGCAGGGAGCGCGTCGCGATCGTCAGGATGGGCGCGCCGACGAAGACGCCGAGCGCATAGCCGGTCATCAGCAACCCGGCGAGCGGCACACTGATGCCGAGATCGCTGGAGACCTGCAGCAGCAGGCCCATGATCACGAATTCGGTGACGCCGATGCCGAAGGCACCGACGGTAAGGGCATAAAGGGCAATGGGCATGGAATGCCTCCGGGAACGGGTTCGGGCCTGGAGATAGCGCCGCGCAGGCTTGTGAATTAGACTGCGCGAAAGATCAGCAATTGTGAGTTGAATTCACGATGCCGCGCACCGAGATCAACCGCTCCGGCGAGATGGAAGTCTTCACCCGCGTTGTCGAACTCGGCGGCTTCTCGCCGGCGGCGCGGGCGCTGAGGATGACGCCCTCGGCCGTCAGCAAGCTCGTCGCGCGGCTGGAGGCCCGGCTCGGCGTTCGGCTGATCGTGCGCTCGACGCGCAAATTCATGCTGACCGAGGAAGGCACGACCTTCCATGAACGGGCACTGCGCGTGCTCGCCGATCTCGACGAGGCGGAGCGGGCGGTCTCCGCCTGCCAGGTCCCGCGCGGGCGGCTCCGGGTCAACACCAACGTGCCGTTCGGCCGGCATTTCCTGCTGCGGCTGGTGCCGCGTTTCTCCGAGCTACATCCCGGGGTACAGCTCGACATCACCTTGAGCGACGCGGTGGTCGATCTGGTGGATGAACGCGCCGACGTCGCGATCCGCGTCGGTCCACTGCGCTCCTCACAGCTGGTGGCACGCAAGCTCGGCGAAAGCCGGATGGCCGTGGTCGCATCGCCCGCCTATCTTGCCGCCCATCCCGCTCCCGCGCATCCCGACGACCTCGTGCAACACGACCTCGTCACCTTCAACTTCGCGCGGCACAGCGATTCCTGGCCGTTCCTGATAGACGGCAAGCGCAGCGAGTTCGCCGCCCGCGGACGCACCACGGTCGGCGATGGGGAGAGCGCGCGCGAACTTGCGCTCGCAGGTCAAGGCCTGACGCGGCTTTCCGTCTTCCATATCGCCGACGATATCGCCGCCGGCCGCCTCGTCCCGGTTCTGGAAGCGTTCAATCCCGGCGACGTCGAGGAGATCCATGTCGTCTATGTCGGCCATGGCGGCCGGCTGCCGGCCCGCGTGCGCGCCTTCATCGACTTCCTGGTTGAAGAGATCGACCTGCGCTCTTTCGCGAAGCCGCTGGCGTTCGCCGGGGCCGAGCCTTGGCGAGAGGCCGCTTCAGTCTGAGCCGACCGGGTCTTCGATCAAGGCGAGCCGGCTCGAAGCCAGCCGCGCCAGCGCGATGGTCAGCATCTTGCGGCGTGCCGGGCTCAAGGGGTGGCGCGGCGGCTCGCGCAGCAATTCGCCGCCATAGGCATCCGCGACGATCAGGCCGACATCATCCGGCAGGATCTCGCGCGGGAACTCCGGTGCCACGGCAAAGAGGAAGCCGTCGCAATAGTCGCGGTAATCCGGCCATTTGCCGTCGACGCGGTAATCCGCGATGCCGGACTTGACCTCGACGACCCAGAGCTCGCCCGACGGCGACAGCGCGACGATGTCGCCGCGCCGGCCGTTAGCGAAGGTCATCTCCTTGACGATGGCATAGCCGCGCTCGCGCAGATGCCGGGCTGCGCCGCGGCAGACGATGCGCGTGATATCGGGCCGCGCCGGCGGCGGATTGAGAACGGAATCCGGAAGGGACATGGGTGTATGTTCCCTCTTTGTTTCTCAGAATGCAAGCTTCGACTACCGGCCTAAGGCAGGTTCTCGCGCAGGATGATCTCGATGCTCGGCGGCGCCGTGCCCTCCAGAGCCGGGCGGCCTGCGCGCAGATTGGCGAAGATCGCGATGCAGCTCATCAGCGCCGCATGGGGATGCTGGGTGATGACCGCGTCCATCGTGCCGTCGAGCAGGAGAGCGCGGGTCGCCGGGGTCAGGCCGTGGCCGACGAAGACGACCTCCTGCTGCCGGCCGGCCTCCTTCAAAGCCTTCGCGATACCCTCCGGCCCGCCGCCGATATTGTAGATGCCGGCGAGGTCGGGGTGCTGGGCGAGCAGCGCCTTGGCCTGGCGATAGTTGCGCCCCTCGTCGTCGAGCCCCTCGCGCAGGCCGACCACCTCGATCTGCGGGAACATCTCCTCGAAGAGATGGAGGAAACCCATCTCGCGCTCCTCATGCGCGCGGTAGCTCAGGCTGCCGGCGATCATCGCGACCTTGGCCGGGCGCTTGCCGATGAAGCGGGCGACGAGATAGCCGGCCGTGCGCCCGGTCGAGCGGTTGTCGAGCCCGACATAGGCGGCGCGGCGCGCATTGGCGATGTCGGAGATCAGGGTCACGGCCGGCACGCCGCGCTCGGCGAGGCCGTTCACCGCCTCGCGCACGGCCGGATGCTCCAGCGCCATGAAGGCGATGCCGTCGACGTCGCGCCCGACCTGCCGGAGCTGCTGGGCCAGCAGTTCCGGCTTGAAGCTCTCGATGAATTCGACGCGAGCGCGCATGTTAAAGGAGGCGAGATGCTCCTGCGCCTCCGCGATATGGCGCCCGAGCATCGCAAGGAAGCGGTTGCTCCCGGCCGGCAGCAGGAAGGCGAGACGCATCGGCGTGAAGGCCTGCGCCGGCAAGGCGGAATCGAGGACATAGCCCAGCTCGCTCGCAGCCTTGAGCACGCGCTGGACGGTGGCCGCGCGCACGCCGGGGCGCTGGTTCAGCACCCGGTCGACGGTTGCGGTCGAAGCGCCGGAGAGCGCCGCGACATCGGCGATGCGGGCCATCCGGCGGCGCTGCAGGCTTTCGCCGCCGCCGTTCCTCTCCGCCGAATCCGTCATGAAATCACATCAAAAACCATCATTATTTGAGTTTGACCACCATCATTCCAGCTTCCTAATCTGAGGGCAAGAAGACCGCAATCAATCAAATCGCATCAGCGATACCGGGAGGATCACCATGACGAACTTCACGCGCCGCACGGTGCTGCGTACGCTCGCCGCTGCGCCTGCCGCCTCGTTCATCGCCATGCCGCATATCGCGCGCGCCGCCGAGATCGAGCTGAAATACGGCAACAACCTGCCCCTCAGCCACCCGCTCAACATCCGCGCCCAGGAGGCGGCGGAGCGCGTCGCGAAGGAGACGAACGGCCGGGTCGAGATCAAGATCTTCCCGAACAATCAGCTCGGCGGCGATACCGACATGCTGAGCCAGGTGCGCAACGGCGGCATCACCTTCTTCACGCCGTCGGCGCTGGTGATCGCGACGCTGGTGCCGGTCGCGGCGATCAACGCCGTCGGCTTCGCCTTCGCCGATTACGACCAGGTCTGGAAGGCGATGGACGGCAAGCTCGGCGCCCATGTCCGCGAGGCCATCTCCAAGGTGAACCTCTATGCCTTCGAGAAGATGTGGGACAACGGCTTCCGCCAGATGACCACCTCGGGCAAGGCGATCGAGTCAGCGAAGGAAATGGCCGGCCTCAAGATCCGCGTGCCGGTGAGCCCGCTCTCGATCTCGATGTTCAAGGCGCTCGACGCCGCCCCGGCGAGCCTGCAATTCTCCGAGGTCTATACCGCGCTGCAGACCAAGGTTGTCGACGCGCAGGAGAACCCGCTGCCGATCATCCAGGTCGCCAAGCTCTACGAAGTCCAGAAGAGCTGCGCCGTCTCCAACCATATCTGGGACGGGTTCTGGTTCATCGCCAACGGGCGCGCGTGGCGCGGCCTGCCGCCGGATGTCCAGACAATCGTCGCCAATGCGATCAACGATGCCGGCGTCGCCCAGCGCGGCGACATCAAGAAGCTCAACGAGACCGTGCAGGCAGACCTGCAGTCGAAGGGGCTTGCCTTCAACAAGACGGACCCGGATTCCTTCCGCGCCAAGCTGCGCGACGCAGGCTTCTACAAGGAATGGCAGGAGCGCTTCGGCAAGGAGGCCTGGAGCCTGCTCGAAGACGCCGTCGGCAAGCTGGCCTGAGGGGTGCGGGCGGGCCTATAAGGCCCAAAAGCACAAGACAGGAAACGCCCCCGATGGATGCCCATAGCGCGACACTTCCCGCTGCCGCCATGCCCGCAAACGGGCTCGGCCGCTTCGCAGGCCATCTCGACCGTGCCCTCGGCGGGCTGGTCGAGACGGTGGCAGCCGTGCTGGTGCTGGTCGAGATCATCATCTTGGGCGCCGGCGTCATGGCGCGCTATGTCTTCCACGCCCCACTGGTCTGGTCCGACGAGCTCGCCTCGATCCTGTTCCTCTGGCTCTCCATGCTCGGCGCCGTCGTCGCGCTGCGGCGCGGCGAGCATATGCGGATGACGGGCCTCGTCTCCCGCGTCTCGCCGCAGACGCGGGCGCTCCTGGAGGCGATCGCGATCACCGCCTCGATCGCCTTCCTCCTCCTGATCATCCCGCATGCGCTCGAATATGCCGAGGAAGAGAACTTCATCGTCACGCCGGCGCTGGAGATCAGCAATGCCTGGCGCGCGGCGGCGATCCCCGTCGGCGTCGGCCTGATGCTGATCGCCGCCTGCTGCCGCCTGCTCCGCTTTTCCACGCTGAAGCCCGCCCTGCTCGCGATCGGGATCACCGCACTGTTCGTGCTGCTGTTCTGGCTCGTCGGTCCGGCGCTGAAGCCGCTCGGCAAGCTCAACCTGATCGTCTTCTTCGTCGGCGTCGTCGCGCTCAACGTCTTCTCCGGCGTGCCGATCGCCTTCTCCTTCGCGCTCGCGACCTTCGGCTATCTCGCCTGCACCACCTCGACGCCGATGCTGGTCATGGTCGGCCGGCTCGACGAGGGCATGAGCCATCTCATCCTACTCGCCGTCCCACTCTTCATCTTCCTCGGCGCGCTGATCGAAATGACCGGCATGGCGCGCGCCATGATCCAGTTCCTGGCGAGCCTGCTCGGCCATGTCCGCGGCGGCCTGTCCTATGTGCTGGTCGGCGCGATGTATCTCGTCTCCGGCATCTCGGGTTCGAAGATCGCCGACATGGCCGCGATCGCACCCGTTCTCTTCCCGGAGATGCAGAAGCGCGGCGCCAAGCCCGGCGATCTCGTCGCGCTGCTCTCGGCGACCGGCGCGCAGACCGAGACGATCCCGCCCTCGATCGTGCTGATCACCATCGGCTCGGTCACGGGCGTCTCGATCGCGGCCCTCTTCACCGGCGGCATGCTGCCCGCCGTGGTGCTGGGCGTCGCGCTCTGCTTCGTCGTCTGGTGGCGCTGTCGCGGCGAGGACCTCAGCAACGTCAAGCGCTTCTCCCGGCGCGAGATTGCAAAGCTCGCCTTGGTCGCATTGCCCGCGATCGCGCTGCCCTTCGTCATCCGCGCCGCGGTGGTCGAGGGCGTCGCGACCGCCACCGAGGTTTCGACCATCGGCATCGCCTATGCGGTGCTGGCCGGCATCCTGCTCTATCGCCAATTCGACTGGCGCCGCCTGCCGCGCATGCTGGTCGAGACGGCCTCGCTGACCGGCGCGATCATCTTCATCATCGGCTGCGCCACCGCCATGGCCTGGGGCCTGACGCAATCGGGCTTCTCGCGCGATCTCGCACAGGCGATGGCAGCGGTGCCCGGCGGCGCCTGGGGCTTCCTCGCGATCTCGATCGTCGCCTTCACCATCCTCGGCAGCGTGCTCGAGGGCATCCCGGCGATCGTGCTGTTCGGGCCGCTGGTGTTCCCGATCGCCAAGCAGGTCGGCGTGCACGAGGTGCACTACGCGATGGTCGTGATCTTCGCGATGGGCATCGGGCTCTTCGCCCCGCCCTTCGGCGTCGGCTATTACGGCGCCTGCGCGATCAGCAAGATCAATCCCGACGAAGGCCTGAAATACATCTGGGGCTACATCCTCGCCCTGCTCATCGGCCTCGTCGTCGTCGCTGCCGTGCCGTGGATCTCCATCGGCTTCCTCAGAACCTGATATTCAGAAAGCAACGCCCATGAGCCGTTTCTTTGGCCAGATCCGTCAAGCCGGCTATGTCGTCCCGGATATCGAGGCGGCGATGGATTACTGGAGCCGCGTGCTGGGCGTCGGGCCGTTCTTCTACAACCCGAAGGTTCCGATCAAGAACTACCGCTACAAGGGCGAAACCTACGAGCCGCACAACTCGGTGGCGCTGGCCAATTCCGGCCCGCTCCAGATCGAACTGATCCAGTGCCGCAACGACGTGCCGTCCATGTACAAGGACTTCACCGATGCGGGGCTGACCGGCTTGCAGCATGTCGCCTACTGGACTTCGGACTACGACGCCGATCTGGAGCGGCTGGTTGCCGAGGGATTCAAGCCGGTGATGTCGGGCGAGGTCGGCGAGCGCGGGCGCTTCGTCTATTTCGACACGCATTACCATCCGGGCACTGTGATCGAACTCTCCGAGGTCGCCGGCCCCAAGGGCGAGATGTTCCGGCTGATCCGCGAGGCGTCGGAGACCTGGGACGGCAAGGACCCGGTGCGGCCCTTCCCTGACCTGAGCAAGCTCGCTGCCGCTGCGGCGTGAGTCCGCAACGACATCGCGTCATGGTCGGGCTTGACCTGACCATCTCGGAAACCAGCGCCCTCTGGTCATGAGATTCTCGGGTCGAGCCCGAGAATGACGCCCCATGAACGGCCGGGATGCGTCCGATGACCGAGAACCGCTTCGAAGCCAGCTACCTCATCGAAACCCCGCTCGATCCTGCCAGGGTCGCGGAGGTGATGGCCGGCGAGCAATCCTGCGGCACCTTCGCCCGCGTCGCCGGCGAAACCGACGAATTGCGCGAGCGGGCGCGCGCCGTCGTGACGCGGATCGAGGAGTTGGAGCCCGCAGCTAAGCCCAGCCTGCCGAATGCCTGGCTCGCCCGCAAAGGCGTCGGCGGACCGTGGCGGCGCGCGCGCATCACGATCTCCTTCCCAGTCGACAATGTCGGCGCCAATCTCGCGACGCTGGCGGCGGTCGTCGCCGGCAACCTCTATGATCTCGGCGAGGTCACCGGCTTGAGGCTGGAAAGCATCGCCCTACCCTCATCCTATCGCCAGCGCTTTCCGCTACCTACGCAAGGCATCGCCGGCACGCGCCGGCTGACCGGAGTTGCGACGGGCCCGCTGGTCGGCTCGATCATCAAGCCGAATGTCGGGCTCAGCTCTGCACAGACGGCCGAGCTCGTCGCCAGCCTGTGCGAAGCCGGGCTCGACTTCATCAAGGACGACGAGATCTCGGCCGATCCCGTGCATGCGCCTCTGGCCGAACGCATTCCGGCGGTGATGGCGGCGGTGCGCCGGCATCAGGACAAGACCGGCAAGCCCGTCATGGTTGCCTTCAACATCACCGACGAGACCGATGCGATGCGCCGCCATGCCGATCTCGTCCAGCGCGAGGGCGGTTCCTGCGTGATGGCGAGCCTCAACTGGTGCGGTTTCTCGGCGATCGAGACCCTGCGCCGCTCGACCGATCTCGCCCTGCACGGCCACCGCAACGGCTATGGCGCCTTCTCGCGCCATCCGCTGCTTGGCATCGGCTTCCAGGCCTATCAGGCGCTGTGGCGGCTGGCCGGCGTCGATCACATGCATGTCCACGGGCTGCAGGGGAAGTTCGCGCAGGAAGACGAGGAGGTCGTGACCTCCGCGAAGGACTGCGTCACTCCGCTGACCGATGGCGCCGATGACCGGGTGATGCCGGCCTTCTCCTCCGGGCAATGGGCCGGCACGGCGCAGGCGACCTGGGACGCGATCGGGCATGACGACCTGCTGTTCATGGCCGGCGGCGGCATCCTCGCCCATCCCGGCGGGCCGAAGGCGGGCGTCGCCAGCATCCGGCAGGCATGGGCGGCCGTCGCAGAAGGTACGCCTATCGCCGAGGCAGCGCGCGCGCATCCGGAATTGCAGCAGGCGCTCGACATGTTCGGCGGCAAGGCGGGCTAGCGCGCCGTGACCGCGAAACGCACGCCTCTCTACGGCTGGTACGGCGACGATTTCACCGGCTCGACCGATACGCTGGCGACGCTGGCCGAGCGCGGCTTCCGCGCGTTGCTCTTCCTGCGCCAACCGGACGAAGCCCAACTTGCCGCAGCCGGCCCGCTCGACGCGATCGGCATCGCCGGGGCGAGCCGCGCGATGGCGCCGGAGGCGATCACGGCGGAACTGACGGAGATCGGGCGCTTCTTCGCCGGGCAAGGTGTCGGGCTGATGCACTACAAATGCTGCTCGACCTTCGACAGCGCGCCGCATGTCGGCAGCATCGGCGCGGCCGTCGCGGCACTGAAGCCCTTCTTCGCCAATCCTCTCGTACCGATCCTCGGCGGCCAACCCAATCTCGGGCGCTACTGCCTGTTCGGAAACCTGTTCGCGGCGGGTGGCGACGGCACGATCCACCGCATCGACCGGCACCCGACGATGAGCCGTCATCCTGTAACGCCCATGGCCGAAGCCGATCTGCGCTGGCACCTCGCCGCGCAGGGCCTAGAGGGCCTCGGCCTGGTCGATTACCGCGCCTATGCAGACGCTTGGGCGGCGGTGGCCCGTGCCCGCTCCGACGGCACGCAGGCCATCCTGTTCGATGTCGCGACCGAGGCTGACCTTACGGCGATCGGCGCGCTTCTTGCCACGGCTCTGGCGGATGGCCCGATGTTGGCCGTCGGCGCAAGTTCGGTCGCGCGTGCCTTCGCCGCAGCGCCTGCGGAGTCTGCGGGGTCTGCGGCGAAGACAGCTCCCACCCATATCGACAATCGCCATGTCGGGCCGGTGCTCGCGCTCGTTGGCAGCCTTTCGCCTGTGACACGTGAGCAGGTCGAGGCCGCGACGGGCTATGCAATGCTGCCCGTCGAGCCGCACCGCCTGCTTTCCGACGAAAGCTATGCCACGGGCCTGCGAGAAACGGCACTGTCCGCACTCGCGAATGGTGACGCTATGCTGGTGACGGAACAGCCCGAAGGCGCGCCGGCTGCGGCCGGCAGCGTCGCGAATGCGACCGGCAGGCTGCTGGCTTCGATCATGGAGCGGGCCCCGATCGGCCGCCTCGTCGTCGCAGGCGGCGACACCTCGACCATGGCGATCCGGTCGCTGCCGCTCTGGGGCTTGTCCTATCGCGGCCCTTGCGTGCCCGGCGCGCCGCTCTGCCGCGCCCATTCCGACGTTTCCCGGCTCGACGGGCTCGATATCGTGCTGAAGGGCGGGCAGATGGGGCCGCCCGGCTTCTTCAACGACGAGGCGCGTGCAGGGCTCGACGACACCTGGAGCTCACGCGGAAACACGCCGTCATCCCGGGCTTGACCCGGGATCCATGCCGGAACGCTTCCGATCAAGGTTCAGGCATGGATCCCGGCTCTACGCTTCGCTCCGGCCGGGATGACCCGCGGTTCCGGAGAATCCAGCAGGCTCTAACCCGGCAGGCAGCCGTCGGTGCCGGCGCCGCAGACCAGCGCGCAGACCTTCTCCCCGCCCGTAAGCGCGACCCGTCCGGACTGCAGCGCCGCCAGTGCGGCTGCGCCCGACAGGTCAGCCGCGATGCCGAACTCGAACCAGAGCGATTTGGCCGCCTGCTCCATCTCGGCATCGGTGACCAGCACGATCTCGTCGACATTGCGCGCAGTGGCTTCGTAGATCGCCTGATCGGTCTGGCGGCAGGACATGGTGGCGACGCGGGTCTCCAGTTTGTCGAGCGCGACGAGGCGGCCGGCGGCGAGGCAGGCATGCAGGGTCGGCGACCCCACAGGCTCGATACCGATGATCCGGGTCTGCGGTCGCAGCGCCTTCACCGCCGTCGACAGGCCGGTGATCAGCCCGCCGCCGCCGATGGCGACGAGGATGACGTCAACGTCCGGCATGTCGTCGAGGATATCGAGGCCGAGCGTGCCCTGCCCGGCGACCACGACCGGATCGCTGAAGGGATGGGCATAGGTCGCGCCGGTCTCGCGGGCATGGGCGAGTGCAGCGGCATTGGCGTCGTCCCAGATCGCACCGACGATATGGACGTCCGCGCCCCAGTCGCGCAGCTTGGCGATCTTGTCGGGTGCAGCGTTGGACGGCAGGAAGATCGTCGCGGGCACACCGAGCACATGCGCCGATCGGGCGATGGCGAGGCCGTGATTGCCGCCCGAGGCCGTGACGACGCCGCGCGCCAGCTCGTCCTTCGACAGGGTCAGCAGCCGGTTCATCGCGCCCCGCGCCTTGAAGGAGCCAGCGGCCTGCAGCAATTCGAGCTTCAGCGTGACATCGCCGCCGAAATCCGTGCCGCGCGTCCTGGCATAAGGCAGCGTCGGCGTACGGCGGATGTGGGGAGCTATCCGCTGGCGGGCGGCGCGGATGTCGTCGAGCGCGATCATGACAGGGTTCCGCGATAGGGCGCCGCGACGATCAGGCAGCAATTGCCCGGCTTCACCCGCCCCGGCTGGCGCCTGCCGTAGAGGATGCCGTCGGCGGCGTAATGCAGCGTTTCCGGTGGGCGCGAAGGGTCCCAGGTGCAGTGGATGCGACCCGCGGGCTCACCGGCTCTGACCTTGGCGCCGTTGGCGTGGAAGGGCTCGAAGATGCCGTCGGCCGTCGCATAGACGTAAGCCGAGACGCCGGGGAGTTCGAGGATCTGGCTGTCGCCGCGCTTCGGCTCGGGCTTTTCGCGGACGACGACGCCGAGATGGTCGAGGACATTGGCGACGCCGCGCCGGCAGACCGAGAGCGCTTCGAGCGAGACCGTGCCGCCGCCGGCCATTTCGGTGCCGACCGTGACGAGCCCGGCCCGGCAGGCGGCGGCGGTCGCGGTGCGCGGCTCGCCGAGATTGCTAATGACGACGGTCATCGGCGCGTCGAAGGCCTGCACAGCGGCGACATTGCGCTTGTGCAGGGCGGGATCGTCGGTCGGCTCGACGATGGCGCTCGGGATGATGTCGAGCGAGGATCCGCCGGAGTGCAGGTCGAGGAAAGCGTCGCCGATCGGCAGGATATGGTCGCTGACGAAGGCCGAGATCTGCTGGGTGATCGTGCCGCGCGGGTCGCCGGGGAAGGTGCGGTTGAAATTCAGCCCGTCGACCGGCGAGGTGCGCTGGCCGGCGATGACGGCGTGGACATTGTTCGCCGGCATCAGGATCAGCCGGCCCTGGACGCGGCCGGGGTCGAGATCGCGGATCAGGTCGCAGATCGTGATCGGCCCCTCGTACTCGTCGCCATGGTTGCCGCCTTCCATGATCACGGTCGGGCCGCTGCCGTTCTTGATCACGGCGATCGGAACGCGCGTCACGCCCCAGGCGTCGTCATGCGGCGAATGCGGGATCATGAGGAAGCCGGGCTGCTTGCCCTCCCGGTCGAGATCGACGGTGAGGAAGGCGCTGGACGGGCGCGGGGTCGGCTTGGGGCGGAGGCTGGTCATGGCGGGCTCACGAAGGCGAGACTCAAGAACGGGGCGAGACAAGCCGTCATGCTCGGGCCTGACCCGAGCATCTCCGGCCGAATGAGGCTCCGACCAGCGCCTTCTGGTCAGGAGATTCCCGGGTCTGCGCTTCGCTTCGCCCGAGAATGACGGATGTCGGGTGGACTACAGCGGCGGCAGCGGGTCCATCGGCATGTCCAGATACTTCCGGTGGAGCCGATCGAGCTCGCCGTTCATCGTGTTGAAGAAGATGAAGCCATCGAGCCAGCGCACGAGGTTATGCTGGTCCATCTGGACGCCCATATGCGCCGGGCTGCGGCGGATGACGAACTTGCGCTCGAACTCCTTGTTCGGGTTCTGCTTGGCGAGCGCCTGCGCCACGATCGAGTTGGTAGCGAGCAGATCGGCCTGACCGGTGATGTAGGCCGCCGCCGCCGTCGCGTCGTCCTCGGTGCGCATCAGGCTGGCCTTGGGGGCCGTGGCCGAGATGGCGAGCTCCTGCGTCGTGCCCTTGGCGGCGGCGACGCGGGCCGAGCCGATCGTCTCCGGGCTGCTCACCACCGAGCTCTTCGGGCCGTAGACCGCGAGGAAGGTGTTGGCATAGGGCGCGGTGAACTGGATCTGCCGGGCGCGCTCGGGCGTGAGGCCCATCACCGAGATGACGATGTCGACCTTGTCGGTCATCAGGAAGGGGATGCGGTTGGCGCCTGTGATCTGCTGCATCTCCAGCTTCACGCCGAGACCCTTGGCGACCATTTCGGCCATCTCGATGTCGAAGCCAACAGCCTTGCGGTCCGCATCCTGCGCGCCGAAGGGCGGGGCGTCGAGCGGCACGCCGATGCGCACCACGCCCTTGGACAGGATGTCCTGGAGCTTGTCGGCCTTGGCCTCGGCGGCGCCGAAGGCGGCGACGGCCAGGGCGGCCAGCCCCGCCAGCACAGATTTGCCTGCGAACAGTGAACGCATCGTCTCTCTCCCCTCGTTGATGTCTGTTCTTCCGCCTCAGTGCAGGACAGCACTGAGGAAGGTCTGGAGTTCCGGCGTCTTCGGCTCGGCCAGCACGGCGGCGGCCGGCCCCTGCTCGTGGACGCGCCCCTCATGCATGAAGACGACGCGCGAGCCGAAGCGGCGGGCAAAGCCCATCTCATGCGTCACCAGGATCATGGTCATGCCTTCCTGCGCGACGGATTCGAGAACCTTGAGCACCTCGCCGGTCAGCTCGGGATCGAGCGCGGAGGTGACCTCGTCGAACAGCATCAGCTTCGGCCGCATGGCGAGCGAGCGGGCGATGGCGACGCGCTGCTGCTGGCCGCCGGAGAGTTGCGAGGGATAGGCGTCGAGCTTGTCCTCCAGCCCGACGCGGGCGAGCACCTCGCGCGCCACCTCGCGGGCGGCCTCCGGCGCCTGCTTCTTCACGACGCGCGGGGCGAGCGTGATGTTGTCGCAAACCGAGAGATGCGGGAACAGGTTGAAGCTCTGGAAGACGATGCCGACCTCCTGGCGCAGCTTGCGCAGATCGGTCTTGGGGTCGTTGACCTGCGTTCCGTCGACGCGGATGACGCCGGCCTGGACCGGCTCCAGCCCGTTGATGCAGCGGAGCATGGTGCTCTTGCCGGAGCCCGAGCGGCCGATCACGGCGATGATCTCGCCCTTGGCGACGTCGAGCGTGACGTCCTTCAGCACCTGGACGGCGCCGTAACTCTTGTTGATCCCGTGGATTTCAACGAGCGACATCGAGCTTCCGCTCGATCGAGCGGCTCCATTGCGTGAGGGGGAAGCACATCGCGAAATAGATCGCGGCGACGGTGATGTAGACGGCGAAGGGTTTGTAGGTGCCGGCAGCGGTGAGCTGGCCCTCGCGCGTGATCTCGACGAAGCCGATCACCGCGGCGAGCGAGGTATTCTTGATCAGCTGGACGAGGAAGCCGACCGTCGGCGGGATCGCGACCCGGATCGATTGCGGCACGATAATGTAGCGCAACTGCTCCCAGAGCGAGAGCCCGAGCGAGGCGCCGGCCTCCCACTGCGTCTTAGCGATCGAGACCAGCGCGCCGCGCCAGATCTCGCCGAGGAAGGCGCTGCCATAGACCGAGAAGGCGGTCGCGGCCGCAATCCACGGATTGACCGAGATGCCGATGAGCGGCAGGCCGAAGAAGATCACGAACAGCCAGACCAGCAGCGGCGTACCCTGGACGACGTGGATATAGGCCGCCGAGAGCCAGCGCACTGGCGCGAAGGGCAGGATGCGGGCGATGGCGATGACGATGCCGATCAGCGAGGCGCCGATGAAGGCGGCGACGGTGAGCGCCAGCGTCCAGCGCGCTGCCGCCACCAGATACATCACATCGATGAGGCCGAATTCGCGGATCATCGCCTGCCGAATGCCCAGTAGTAGATGCCCGCGAACAGGCCGCGGAAGGCGAAGGCGAGCCCGAGATAGAGCACGCCGATGACGGTGTAGACCTCGAAGTCGCGGAAGGTGCGCGACTGCACGATCGAGGCCGCGTGGAAGAGGTCCTCGACCGAAATCTGCGAGACGACGCTGGTCGCCAGCATCAGCAGCACGAACTGGCTGGCGAGCGCCGGGAACATCGACTTCAGCGCCGGGAACATCACGACGTAGCGGAAGACCTGCAGCCCGGAGAGGCCGAGCGAACGGCCGGCCTCGACCTGCGCCTTCGGCACGGCCTCGAGCCCGGCGCGAACGATCTCGGTGGTGTAGGCGCCGAGATTGACGACGAGCGCGATGATCGCGGCGGTGAAGCCGTCGAGCCTCAGGCCAAAGCTGGGCAGGCCGAAGAAGATCAGGAAGAGCTGGACCAGCAGCGGCGTGTTGCGGATGATTTCGACATAGGTGCCGACCGCGCGGCGCAGCCAGGCCGGGCCATAGACGCGGGCCGCCGCGCAGGCGATGCCGATGACCAGACCGCCCACCATGGCCGCCGCCGACAGCATCAGCGTGACCCAGACACCGTCGAGGATCGATTCCCAGGCCGCGAAGACGTCGCGGAACTGCAGGCCGTATTTCATGCCCGGCCGCCTTGCGGCTCTGTCGCTGCGCTGCTCGAATGCGCGATATGATCAGGCCATCGCACCATCCGCCTCCCCTTTACGAGGAGGCTAGGTTCGTTTCTTATTTGATGTCAAGTTTCATATATGAAACAGGAAGACATGAGCGACCTGCCCGACTCCGAGAGCGGAGACAAAAGCACCTACGCGGCTCCCGCCCTGGAGAAGGGGCTCGACATCCTCGAGCTCCTCGCCGAGGTCGGCGAGCCGCTGTCGACGCGCGAGATCGCCGAGCGCCTCGCCCGCTCCAAGAGCGAGATCTTCCGCATGGTCTTCGTGCTGCAGCAGCGCGGCTATCTCGCCCGCGAGCCCGGCACCGACCGCCTCGGCCTGTCGCGGCGGCTGTTCGACCTGGGCATCCGCACGCCGGGCGGGCGCCAGCTCACCTCGATCGTGCTGCCGCTGATGGAGCGGTTCAGCGAGGAAAGCGGCATGGTCGCCCACCTGGTCGTGCTGAGCCGGGCCCAGACCGTCGTGCTCGCGACCACATCCGGCCATCTCGATGCCAGCGTCATCGTGCGCCCCGGCTATGGAAGGCCGGCGCTCGACGCCAATTCCGGCCTGCTCATCCTCGCCTTCCAGAGCGAGGCACGTCGCCGGCAATTGATGAAGGAGGCCTCCCAGGCCGACCGGGACAAACTGGAGAGCGACGAGACGCGCCGCATCCTGGCGGACATCCGCACGAGCGGGCATCGCGTCGCGCCGAGCCGCGACATCATGGCCGTGACCGACATCGCCTGCCCGGTGATCGGCCCGAGCGGCCATGCGGAAGCCGCGATCCTCGTGCCCTGCCTGCAGCGCCATGGCAGCGCCACCGACGAGGAGGCGATCCTGCTCGCACTCAAGGCCTCCTGCCGCGAGGCCGGTTCGCAGCTTTCGCTCTGAGGAACGCCTGATCGCGAGCGCCTCGCGACGGGCACGGAAGGCCTTGACGGTCACGGTTTTCGGGTGATCCCTCACGGTGAAGCGGCGCGGACGAGCTGTCACCGACAAACCCACCCGTCTGCCGAAGCTCAGACCATAAGGAGATCGTCATGGAGATCATGCGCGCGGGCTCGCGGCCGTCGGGGAAAGGGCCGGCCGACTGGTTCACCGGGTCGGTCCGGATCGATCCGCTCTTCAACCCGCACGCACCGGAACGTGTGCAGGGCGCGAGTGTGACCTTCGAGCCGGGAGCCCGGACGGCCTGGCATACGCATCCGCTCGGCCAGACGCTGATCGTCGTCAGCGGGGTCGGCCGGGTGCAGCGCTGGGGCGGGCCGATCGAGGAGATCCGGCCCGGCGACGTGGTCTGGTTCCCGCCCGGCGAGAAGCACTGGCACGGTGCCGGCCCGTCTACCGGGATGACCCATATCGCCGTCCAGGAGGCCAAGGACGGCAAGGTCGTGGATTGGCTGGAGCAGGTCTCCGACGGCCAGTATGGCGGCTGATAACCGCCTGACGAGAGCGACCGACGATGCCTGAGCTTTCCAGCCTCCTGCGGGAGCCGCGTCACGTTCTGCTCGAAACCGCCACGCCGCTCCAGAGATTGCGCCGTTTCGAGGCGAAACTCGGTCGACCCGGCATCTATGCCAAGCGCGACGATCTGATGCTGATCGCGCTCGGCGGCAACAAGCTGCGCAGCCTCGAATACTGGCTGGGCGCGGCGTTGGAGAAGGGGGCCGACATCCTTCTGGTCGGCGGCGGCGCCAGCTCCAATCTCTGCCGCCTGACAGCCGCGGCAGCCTCGCTGGTCGGGCTCGATTGCGTCGTCCTGCACAACGCGCCCGACACGCCGGAGAACCGCCAGGCCTCCTTCCTGAACCGGTTGTTCGGCGCCGAGCTGCGCTTCCTTGGCTCGGTCGATGAAAGCCAGCGCAATGCGGCGCTTGCGGAGGCGGCCGTGGACCTCGCGCGGCAGGGCCGCACGCCGTACATCGTCGGCGATTCCGTGCTGGGTGCGATGGGCTACGTCCGCGCCGCCTTGGAACTGCATGAGCAGTCGCAGCAGCAGGAGGCGCCGATCCGGCATGTCTTCCTCGCCGGCTCGATGGGGCCGACCGAAGCCGGCTTCATCTTCGGCAATGCCCTGCTCGGCCATCCCTTCCAGATCCATCTCGTCAGCGTCGAATACGAGCGGGACGAATTGGCCGGCCATGTCGGGCGGATCTATGAGGGCCTGCGGGAGCGGACGGGGCTCGATGTCGCCGCATGGGAGCAGGCACCGCCGCATTATCACATGGACCATCTCGGTGGCGGTTGGGGTGTCCCGACGCCCGCCTCGGAAGCCGCCATCCTGAGCTTTGCCCGCACCGAGGGCATCCTGATCGAGCACGTCTATACGGCGAAGACCTGCGCCGGCTTCCTCGAACAGCTCGCCAACGGAGGGATCCCGAGCAGCGAGCCCGCCTGTGTTCTCCATACGGGCGGCACCGCCGCGCTCTTCTCGCAATTCGGCCTGTTTCGAACGCTGAGCTAGAGCACGCGCGATCGGGTTCAAACCCGACCGGATCCGGCTCTGGCGCATGCCCGCTTGACGAGCCCCGGCACCGCTCTATGGTGCCGGTCGATCGAGGTTCTCCGGGTTTCGCCCGGAGCTAAGAGGGAATTCGGTGAGGCGCGTCCCGCGCCAATGCCGAGGCTGCCCCCGCAACTGTAAGCGGCGAGCCCTCCGTCCATCGTCCACTGGCGCCCTGCGCCGGGAAGGCCGGGCGGATCAGGCGTCGACCCGCGAGCCAGGAGACCTGCCGCGATCGCAAGGCGTCTTTCGGGCGGGGTGTTCCGGAGGGGTGCGCGTCGGCGGCCGGCTCCAGATCCGCGCCACCGGCCGTGTCCTGCGAAGCTCCCCCGCCCTCATCTCGGGGAGCGATGAATTCCATGTCGATGATCTTTGGCCGGTCCGCAGCGAAGGCCGCGGCACGCTTGACGCGGTCGCGTCGTGCGATCTATGAGAAATGCAACATTGTTACATTTCTTGGACCTCGCGCCGAAGCCTCCCGGTTTCGCCGACGCGGTGTCCAGCTCAGCCCGGTTGCCTCCATGCGTCCCGTCTTTTCGTTGCTGCCCGCCCTCTTCGCTGCCGCAGCCGGCGCTGCCCTTTTCACCGCGCCAGCCGCGGCCGGGCCGACGCAATATCCGCTGACGCTGGAGAATTGCGGGGAGACCATCACCTTCAACGCCGCACCCAAGCGGGTCGTCGCGATCGGCCAAACCCAGACGGAAATCCTCTATGCGCTCGGCCTCGGCGACCGGGTGGTCGGCACCGCCGTCTGGTTCTCGCCCGTCGCCAAGCCCTACGAGGCCGCCAACGCCAAGGTGAAGCGCCTGGCCGACAACGACCCGAGCTTCGAGGCCGTGGTCGGGCAGGAGCCCGATCTCGTCACCGCAATGTTCGAATGGCATGTCGGGCCGAACGGCATCGTCGGCAAGCGCGACCAGTTCCATAAGGTGAAGGTGCCGACTTATGTCTCGCCGACCGATTGCGTCGGCAAGGACAATTCCGGCCCCGGCGACGGTGTGCGCACGCAGATGTTTTCGATGGAACTGGTCTATCGCAACATCCGCGAATTCGGGCAGATCTTCGACGTCAGCGACCGCGCCGAGACGCTCGTCGCGGAACTGAAGGCTCGTGAGGACAAGGCGGTCGAGCAGATCGCAAAGCTGAAGGCGCAGGACGTCCCCGTCGTCGTCTGGTTCTCCAGCAAGGACATCAAGGGTGACGGATTCATGGCCGGCAGGAACGGCGTGCCTGCCTACATCCTGTCCAAGCTCGGGGCGCGCAACATCATCGCCACCAATGAGGAATGGCCGCTGGTCGGGTGGGAGAGCATCGCCGCCGCCAACCCGGCCGTGATCGTCACCGTGAAGATGGACCGGCGCCGCTTCCCGGCTGATGACATCGAGAAGAAGCTCGCATTCCTGAAGACCGACCCCGTCGCCAGCAAGCTCGACGCGGCGAAGAACAACCGCGTCGTGATCATCGACGTGGGTGCTACCCGTGCGGGGCTCGACACCGTCGACGGCATCGAGACGCTCGCCAAGGCGATCGCCAGCTTCGGCCTCGCGCCTTGAGCCACGCCGCCCACGGCCCGAACTGGCCGGCGCGGATCGGCCTCGCGCTCCTGTCGCTGCTGGCGCTCACCGTCTCGGTGGCGCTGGCGGTGACGATCGGCGAGATGGCGATCCCGTTCGACGTCGCGCTCAAGGCACTCGGCAACGGGCTGTTCGATCTCGGCCTGCCGGTGGGCGCGATCCAGCAGGGCGTCATCTTCGACTACCGCTTGAGCCGGGCGCTGATGGCGGGGCTGTGCGGCGGGGCGCTGGCGCTGTCGGGCGTGATCCTGCAGGCGCTGCTGCGCAATCCGCTGGCCGAGCCCTATATCCTCGGTATCTCGGCCGGCGCCTCCACCGGGGCTGTCGCAGTGCTGATCCTCGGCGTCGGCATCGGCGGCATGGCGGTGAGCCTCTCGACGGGCGCCTTCATCGGCGCCTGCGCCGCGCTTGCCGTCGTCGCGCTGCTCGCGGCGGGGACCGGCGGCGCAAGCGACCGCGTCATCCTCGCCGGCGTCGCCGCCTCACAGCTTTTCAACGCTGCCACCGCGACCATCGTGACGACGCTCGCCAGCGCCGAGCAGGCGCGCGGGGTGATGTTCTGGCTGCTCGGCAATTTCGGCGGCGTGCGCTGGCCGGACCTCTGGATCGCGACCCCCGTCGCCTTCATCGGCTTCGGTGTCTGCATGCTGCACGCCAAGGCGCTCGACGCCTTTGCCTTCGGCGCCGATGCCGCCGCCTCGCTGGGCGTGGCGGTAATGCGCGTGCGGATCGTCCTGTTCGCGACGACCGCCGTGATGACCGCGGCGATGGTCAGCATTGTCGGGACGATCGGCTTCGTCGGCCTCGTCATCCCGCATGCCGCACGCTTCCTCGTGGGTTCGGGGCATGCCCGGCTGCTGCCGGCCTGCCTCGTCATCGGCGCGATCTTCATGATCCTCGCCGACATCCTGTCGCGCGTGCTGGTGCCGCAGCAGATCCTGCCGATCGGCGTGGTCACAGCCCTGTTCGGGGCGCCCGCCTTCGCACTGATCCTCTATCGAGCCAGGAGGCCTGCGTGAGGAAGCCGGCATGACACTCGCGACCCATGACGTGCGCTGGGGTGCCGCCGGACGGATGATCGTCGACGGCGTGACGCTTCATGCCGCTCCCGGCCGCATCCTCGGCCTGATCGGCCCCAATGGCTCGGGAAAATCGAGCCTGCTCAGGCTGCTCTGCCGGCTGCGCAATGTGGCCGGCGGCGTGGTCACGCTCGACGCGCGCGACATCGCGAGCGTGCCGCGCCGCGAGCTGGCGCGCCGGCTCGCCTTCGTCGAGCAGCAGGCTACGACCGAGGTGCAGCTTTCCGTGTGCGACGTGGTGCGGCTCGGCCGGACGCCGCATCGCGCCGCACTCGCCTCCTGGGCCGCCGCGGACGAGGCCGCCGTCAATTCGGCGCTCGCGCGCGTCGGGCTTGCCGACAGGCACGACCAGCTCTGGCACACGCTGTCGGGCGGGGAGCGCCAGCGCGTGCATATCGCACGGGCGCTGGCGCAGGAGCCGAGCGAGTTGATCCTCGACGAACCGACGAACCATCTGGACATCCAGCATCAGCTCTCGATCCTGACGCTGATCCGGCGGCTCGGCATCACCTGCATCGTCGCGCTGCACGACCTCAACCTCGCCGCGCTGTTCTGCGACGAGATCGCACTCCTGCATCACGGCCGCCTGCTGGCGGCGGGCGCGCCGGAAACCGTGCTGACGGAAGCGACCATCCGCACCGTCTTCGGCGTAGCCGTGGCGATCAAGCCCGGACATGCGGGGCGCCGGCACATCGAATATCTCGTCGACCTCGATCGGGAGGAGCCGGGAGCAGGATCGCGGGCGCTCTAGATGCCGATCTGGCACGGAACCACGCCGCCGGCCCGGGCTTGACCCGGGATGACATGCGTTTCGATCAAAACGCAGCAAGCGCCCGGTTCAGGGGCCGGAATGCACCGCCTCCTCGGCATAGCGCGCGACCATCTGCTGCTGAACCTCCGTCTCCGGCCCCGAGCCGGCGGCGGCTACGGCCGCAACGGCCTCCGTACCGCTCAGGCCGAGCGCGACCAGGATGCAGGTCGCGACCATCCCGGTCCGGCCGATGCCGGCTGCACAGTGAACGAACAGCTCCCTCCCCGCATTCAGGTCCCGAGCGGCCTCCTCGGCAAGAGCCTTCAGGCCGCCGCCATCGTCGGGAACGCCGAAATCACCGATCGGAAAGCGCGTGACGGGAATGCCGAGATCGGATTGCCGCGCGGCGTAGTCCGGCGACTTCAGCCTGATCTCTTCCGCGGGCGTCAGGCAGATGATGCGGGTGATCCCTTGCTGCGTCAGGTCAGCGAGGTCATCCGCCAGCGGCCTCAGCCGGCCCGGCATCGGCCCGAGCCAGAGCGCGCCGGCGATCCCGGCCGGCAGATCGACGCGTCGGATGAAGCCTGTTCGGGTGCTGATCATCCCAGCCTCCCTCGTTCTATCGTTCAGGCGAGCAGCGCCTTCGCCTGAACGGCCATGACCCTCTCCTCATTAGCCGGGATCACCAGAACCTTGAAATCGCCGAGGAAGGTGAGTCTATCGAGGATCGCGTTGCGAATGGGTGCGGCATGCTCCCCGATGCCGCCGGTGAAGACCAGCCCGTCGATGCCGCCCATCGCCGCCGCCATTGCCGCGCTGAACTGCGCGACCTTCAGCGCAAAATAATCCAGGGCGAAACGCGCGCGGGGATCGTCGCTGTTGAGCAGCGTCTCGACATCGTTCGAGAGGCCGGACAGGCCGAGCAGGCCCGAGCGCTCATAGAGCGCGGTCGAAACCTCTTCAGCGCTCATGCCCAGACCCTGGAACATGTAGAGCACCGCGCCAGCGTCGAGCGCGCCGCAACGCGTGCCCATCGGCAGCCCGTCGAGCGTCGTCATCCCCATGGTCGTGTCGATGCTGCGGCCACCCCGAATGGCGCAGAGGCTCGCACCGTTGCCGAGATGGGCAGCGACGACGCGGCCGGCATGGAGATCGAGATGCCGCTCGGCCAGCACCATCTCCAGCCATTGATAGGACAGGCCGTGGAAGCCGTAGCGGCGGATGCCCTTGTCGCGCAGCCCCTGTTCAAGCGCGAAATTGTGGGTCAGCGCATCGTGCCGGGCGTGAAAGGCCGTATCGAAGCAAGCGATATTGGGCACTTCGCCCATCAGGCGCCGGGCTGCGGCCACCGCAGCGAGATTGTGCGGCTGATGCAGCGGCGCCAGCGGAGCGAGTGCTTCGAGCGCGGCAAAGACCTCGGGCGTCACCACGACGGGGTCGGCATAGTTTTCGCCGCCATGGACGATGCGGTGTGCGACGGCCTTCATCCGCCAGCCATCGTCATGGCGGTCGACAAAGGCGAGGACAGCGGAGAGCGCCGTGTTGTGATCGCAGGCCTGCGGCAGCGCGATGCGCTCGCGCGGACCATCCGCGAGGCTCGCATCCAGGACCGGTTCCGGCTCGCCGAGGCGCACCGCCTTGCCGCGGGCAAGCACGCTGAGGTCGTCGCTGCGGAAGACCTGGAACTTGAGGCTGGAGGAGCCGGCGTTGAGGACAAGAATGGTGTCGATCACTTGATCCGCCCCGTACGCCGCGCATCAGCCAGAAGAACCGCCAGGACGCAGGAGAGCAGGCGCGCCCGCAGATTGTCGGCCCGGCTCGTCAGAATGATCGGCACCCGCGCGCCGAGCACGATCCCGGCGGCATCGGCGCCGCCGAGGAAGGTGAGTTGCTTGGCGAGCATGTTGCCGGCTTCGATCTCGGGCACGATCAGGATGTCGGCATGCCCCGCCACCAGCGAGACGATGCCCTTCTCCTTCGCGGCCGCAGCGCTGATCGCGTTGTCGAAGGCGAGCGGCCCATCGACGATGGCATCGGTGATCTGGCCGCGATCGGCCATCTTCGAGAGGGCGGCGGCATCGAGCGTGGCGCACATGCGCGGGTTGACGGTCTCGACGGCCGCGAGCACCGCCACCTTGGGCAATTCGTCGACGCCGTTCAGCGCGACATGCCAGAGATTGACGGCGTTCTGGACGATGTCGGCCTTGGTCGCGAGGTCGGGCGAGATGTTCACCGCCGCGTCGGTGATGATGAAGGGCTTGGGATAGCTCTCGATATGCATCACGAAGGCATGGGAGATGCGCCGCTCGGTCCGCAGGCCGGAGTCGGCGTGCACGACTGCGCCCAGCAGTTCGTCGGTGTGCAGCGAGCCCTTCATCAGGGCTTCGAGCTCGCCGGCGGCAGCCAGCGAGACGGCCTTCACCGCCGCCTCATGGCTGTGCTCGGTGTCGACCAGCTCCCAAGGCGAGATGTCGACGCGGGCTTCCAGCGCGGCGGCGCGGATACGCTCCGCGGGGCCTATCAGAACCGGATCGATCAACTGCTCGGCGACGGCGTCCGCGACGGCCTCGATCACATTGGCCTTGACGGGATGAACCACCCCGGTCCGCACAGCTGGAAGATCCTCGCAGCGGCCGAGCGCGAGCTGGAAATATTCGGAAGCGGACAGCGTCGTCATGGCGCGAGGGGCTCCAGGGCGGGGTTTCGGGAAGCGGACCGTGCGGGCGGCTCAGCCCTGCAAGGCGATCCAGCGGGCGATACCGGGCCAGGTTTCGGCGAGCGTCTTGCGGCCCATGAACAGGCCGATATGGCCGCCGGGCACCAATTTCTTCTCGATCTTCTTCTTCGGCGTGCCGACGAGGTCTTCCGCCGCGAAGACCTGCTCGCTGGTGGTGATGTCGTCCTCGGCACCGGCGAGGAGATAGACCGGGCAAGCGACGTCCGTCAGGCTCAGGCGCCGGCCGAGGCCGACGAACTCGCCCTTGGCGAAGCGATTCTCCTTGAAGATCTGCTCGATGGCCTGGAGGTAGTAGGCGCCGGGCAGGTCGAGCGGGTTCTCGTACCAGGCCGCGAAGGTCTCGGTACGGTCGAGATAGTTCTTGTCGGCGATGTTCTGGTAGAGCCGCACGTACTTGTCGACGTAATGCTCGTCGGGGTGCATGTTCTTCCAGCCGGCGAGCATAAAGCGCCCCGGCATCAGGCCCCGGCCCGTCCGGACCATGGCGCGGTAGCTCTTCAGCGGCATGGCCTTCGCCATGCGCTTGATCGGCCCATCGCCGGCATCCGCGTCGATCGGAGAGCCAGCCAGGACCAGCGACTTGACCTTGTGCGGGAAGCGGGAGGCCAGCATCGCGCTGAGCCAGCCGCCCTGGCAGAGGCCAACCAGATGCACGACGCCGCCGAGATCGTCGATCGCGGCGTTGAGCTCGGCCAGATAGGTGTCGATGCTGAAGTAGCGCATCTCCTGCGTCGCCGGCTTCCAGTCGGTGACAAGGACATGGTCGTGACCATTCGCGAGCATCGTCTCGACGAGGCTCTGGCCCTTGTCGTAGTCGGCGATGGTCGCGCTATGTCCGGCGTAGGGCGCGTCGATCACGACGGGTATACCCCCGGATTCCGGCTTGCCGAATTCGCGTAGCCGCATCGTCGGCAGGTCGAGGCGCACCGTGTTCGGCGTCGCCCAGTCCGGCGGCGGCGGGCGGGTGATCTTCACCGCCTCGGAGAGAAAATCGAGATTGTGCTCGGTCAGGCGCAGGGCGGCGTCGACAGGCCAGAACCAGGGCAGGCTGAGTTCGTCGGGGCCACTCGTCGGCTGGCGAGATGTCTCTACTGCGTTTCGGCTCGTGGCCATGGTCGAAACACCCGCATTGTCGATTGCGCCCGGAAGGTAGACAGCCGATCTTGCCGAGGCAACCGCGACAGCCTTGCGACAGGTCAAACCCCGTCTGCGATGCGCGGCGCCCGCGCAACCTCCAAAGTCCGGCCCCGCGCCATCGGGCCGACGAGCGTGCGCAAGGCGTTGACGATGACCGCGATGTCGATGCCCTGCTGCAGGAACGCGCCGACGACGGGCGGAATGTAGCCGAAGGCGGCGAAGACCATGGCGACCCCGGACAGGCCGAGGCCGACGACGATGCTCTGCTGCGCGATCGCCCGAGTCCGCTGCGCGATCACGACCGCTTCCGCGACCCGGTCGATCCTGTCGACGAGGATCACCACGTCGGCCGCTTCGGAGGAGGCCGTCGCACCCCGGGCGCCCATCGCCACGCCGACATCCGCAGCGGCCAGCGCCGGCGCGTCGTTCAAGCCGTCGCCGACCATCATCGTCGGCTGACGAGCCTTCTCCGCCGCGATGGCAGCGACCTTCTCGGCGGGGCTGCACTCGGCCTTGACGTCGTCGATAGCGAGGTGAGCGGCAACCTCCGCCGCCGTACCGGCATCGTCGCCCGTCACCATCAGGATGCGATTGACCCCGGCACCATGCAGGCGGTCCAGCGTCTCGCGCGCGTCGGGCCGCACCGCATCCGCCATGGCGAGGAAACCGGCGAATTGCCCATCGAGGGTGACAAAGACGGCAAGAGCAGCGGCGCCGTCGAGGCCCGCTTGTGCCGTCCGCGCCCAACTCGGGAGGGGCTCATCTCCCAGGACGAGATTGCGCGAGCCGGCGCGGACATGCCTGCCATCCACGACGCCTTCAAGGCCCGAGCCCCGATATTCGCGCACCTCGGTGGGCTGGGACAGGGGCAGCGCCTTCTGGCGCGCCAGCGCGACCAGGGTCTCGGCGAGCACATGATGCGATGCCTGCTCGAGCGAGGCGACGAGACGGAGGATTTCGTCCGCCTTGATCTCCGGAGCCGACTCCAACGCGACCAGCCGGGCGCCGCCCTCGGTCAGGGTTCCCGTCTTGTCGAAGATCGCCGTGCGAACCTGCCCGAGCGCCTCGATCGCTGAGCTGCCCTTCATCAGGATTCCGGCACGGGCAGCGCGGGAGACGCCGCCGATGAAGGCGACCGGCGCCGCCAGGATCAGCGGGCAAGGCGTGGCGACGACGAGAACGGCGAGGGCGCGGATCGGATCGTCGGACAGCCACCAGGCCAGGCCGGCAACGATCAGGGTCGCGGGCAGCAGCAGCAGCGCGAAGCGATCGGCCATGCGGATGAAGGGGGCCTTCGCGGTCTGCGCCGCCTCGACCATCCGGACGATGCCGGCATAGGTGCTCTCATGCGCCGCCGCCGAAGCGCGGTAGCGGAACGCCTCGCCGGCATTGACGGTGCCGCTGCGCAGCGCCTCGCCCTTCGCCTTCGCCTCGGGCAGCGGCTCGCCGGTGACGGCGGATTCGTCCAGCCGCGCCGCGGCATCGAGAAGCTCACCATCCACCGGCAGCATCTCGCCGGCCCGCACCAGCAGTTCGTCGCCAACCGCCACGTCCTCCGCAGCGATATCGACGAGTCCGCCGGCGTCCTGACGGTGGGCGATGCGCGGCGTCCGGTCCCGCAGCGAGCGGAGCTCGCGCTCGGCCTTGCCGCGGGCATAGTCCTCCAGCAGGTTGCCGCCGGAATACATCATGGCGACGACCGCGCCGGCCAGCGGCTCGCCCATCGCGATGGAGGCGACCATCGCGACAAGCGCGATCGCATCCACGCCGAGCCGTCCGGCCAGCATGTCGCGGAGCATCGAGACCGCCAGCGCCACGGCGACGGGGATCGTCGCCGCCGTCCAGATCAGGTCCGGCGACCATGCGCCGCCGACGCGGCCAGCGATCAATCCAGCGACGGCCCCTGCCAATGCTATGGCGAACAGGCTCAGATGGACGACCATCTCACGCATCGGCGCCGCTCCCGTTCCGCCTCTGCCCGGTATGTCTCAAGCGAAGATCACCTTGCGGAACCGGGCGAGCGCGAAGGCGAAATAGGCCGCGCCGATCGCGATGATCTTGGCAATCTCCGGCCAGACGACGTCGAACCCCGCTCCGCGATAGAGCACGCCCTGGGAGAAGGAAACGAAATGCGGCGTCGGGCTGAAGGTCTGCATGATCCATTGCAGCCAGACCGGCATGCTCTCCATCGGCGTAGTCGCACCCGAGAGCAACTGCGTGACCACGAAGACCGGGATGGCCAGCAGGCCGAACTGCCCCATCGTCGTCGCCAGCGTGCCGAGCAGGATGCCGAGCGCCGCGACGGAAAAGGCGTAGACCGCCGTCCCCATCACGAAGAGCAGAAGCGAGCCGGCGATCGGGACGCCGAGCGCCCATTCGACGATGAAGACGAGCGATGCGACCGCCGCGACCAGGATGACGAGGGCATTCGCCACCATCTTGGCGAGCATGATCTCGACCGGCGTGACCGGCATCACCAGAAGATGCTCGACCGTGCCCTGCTCGCGCTCGCGGATCAGCGCCGCGCCGGTCAGCACGATCGTCAGCAGCGTGACATTGTTGAGGATCTGCATGACCGAGCTGAACCAGCCGGAATCCAGGTTGGGATTGAAGCGCGCCCGCACCACCAGATTGATCGGCATCGATGTGGTGGTCTCGCGCCCGGCCTGCCGGTTCGCGATCTCCTGGGCGATGATCTGCTGGATATAGACCGCGCCGTTGCCCGCCTGGGTCATCGCGGTGGCGTCGATATTGAGCTGCAGCGTCGCCTGCCGCCCCGCCTGCAGGTCCGCCTGGAACTTGGGCGGGATCTCCAGCACGAAGACCAGGCGGCCGGAATTCATCTCGGCGTCGATCTCGTTGGCCGCGATGCGCTTGGAGACCTTGAACAGTGGCGGGCCGAAGGCCCCCAGCAGCGTGCGCGAGAACTCGGACTGGTCCTCGTCGACGATGCCGATGGTCAGGTCGCGCGCCTCGAGCTTCACGCCGGTGGCGACCGTGTAGACCGCGATGCTGAAGGTGTAGACCACCAGCACCAGCATGATCGGGTCGGCCCGGAGGCTACGCAGCTCCTTCACGATGAGGCGCAGGATGTTCTGGAGATGGATGACGAGCGCGGACATCTCAGGCTTCCTGCTTGCGTAGCGCCAGCTGCGCAACGACGAGGAACAGCAGGAAGAAGAAGGCCAGCATCACGAGGTTGGGCCAGAGCTCTGCGGCTCCCAACCCTTTGGTGAACACGCCGACGCTGACCGGCTGGTACCAGGCCGGCGGAAGGGTCATGCCGATGAGACGGCCGCCGCCCGAGAGCGAGGCGACCGGCACCATCAGGCCGGAAAAATTGACCGCAGGGATGATCGACAGGATCGCCGTGGCGAACACGGCCGATACCTGCGTGCGTGTGAAGCTGGAGATGAGCTGGCCGAAGCCCGTCGTGGCGGAAACATAGAGCAGGGTTGCCAGCACCAGCACCCAGACGGAGCCCTTGATCGGCACCTCGAAGACGGTCAACGCGATCACGACCAGCATGACGAAGCTGGCCATTGCGACGGCGATATAGGGCAGCTGCTTGCCGAACAGGAACTCGAAGCGGCTGATCGGGGTCGAGCGGAAATTGGCGATCGAGCCGGTTTCCTTTTCGCGGACGACGCCGATCGCCGACATGATCGCCGGAATGAGGATCAGCATCAGCATGATAACGCTCGGCACCATCGCATTGGCGCTCTTGAAGTCCTGGTTGTAGCGGAAGCGGGTCTCGATCGTGACGGGCGACGGCGCATGGCTCGACGCCGACTGGGCAGCCGCAAACCCCTGCGCATATTGCGCCGCCAAGCCCGTCACATAGCCGCGGGTAGTCTCGGCCCGGAAGGGCATGGCGCCGTCGAGCCAGACCGAGAGTTCAGGCGTCCGCCCGGCCATCAGATCGCGACCGAAGGAGGGGGGGATCTCGATCGCGAGTTGAAGCTCGCCGCTTTTCAGGCGCCGGTCCAGCTCCGCCTCGGAACGGATCGGCGGCTGCTCGTCGAAATAGCGCGAGCTGGAGAAAGCCTCGACCAGTTGCCGGCTTTCCATCGAGCCGTCCTGGTCGAAAGCCGCGAACTTCAGGTTCTCGACGTCGAAGGAGATGCCGAAGCCGAAGGCCAGCATCAGGAGCAACGGCCCGAGGAAGGCGAAGCTCAACCGGATCGGGTCCCGCAACAACTCCATCGTCTCGCGACGGGTGCAGGCCCAGAGCCGGCGCGGATCGAAGCGGCGGGCCGGTGGCGCCGGCAGGGCCGCGGCCGCCGGGATGACCGCGGCCTCCGCTGGCGCCTCCTCGATGCCGGCAGCTTCCTTGAGGTAGGCGATGAAGGCCTCTTCCAGCGTGTCGGCACCGCGCTTCTGCACCAGCTCCTGCGGCGTGCCGACAGCGAGCACCTTGCCGGCATGCATGAAGGAGATGCGATCGCAGCGCTCCGCTTCGTTCATGAAATGCGTGGAGAGGAAGATGGTGACGCCGTCGTCGCGCGAGAGATCGATCAGCGTGCGCCAGAACGCGTCGCGCGCGATCGGATCGACGCCCGAGGTCGGCTCGTCGAGGATCAGCATGGCCGGTCGATGCAGGACGGCGACGGCAAGCTGCAGACGCTGGCGGATGCCGAGCGGCAGGCTGTCGGGCCGCTCGTCGGCGACGTTCTCAAGGTCGAAGCGGGTCAGAAGCTCGGCGATCCGGACCGGGATCTCTGCCGGTGGCAGATGATAGAGCTCGGCGTGCAGCACGAGGTTCTGCCGCACCGTGAGCTCGCTGTAGAGCGAGAAAGCCTGGGACATGTAGCCGACATGGCGCCGCGTCTCCATGTCGTCGGCCGCCAGCGGCTGGCCGAACAGCTTCGCGGTGCCCTCGGTCGCCGGCAGCAGGCCGGTCAGCATCTTCATCGTCGTCGACTTGCCGCAGCCGTTGGAGCCGAGAAAGCCGAAGATCTCGCCGCGGCCGATCCGGAAACTGACATGATCGACCGCGACGAAATCGCCGAAACGGCGCGTCAGCCCCTCTGCCTCGATCGCCGGCGTCGCGTCGTCGCTCACGACCCGCGGCCTGAGCACGACTTCGCGGTGCTGCGCGCGCTTGGCTTCAGGCAGCAGGGCGACGAAGGCGGCTTCCAGGGTGGACTGCCCGGCCTTCTGGCGTAGCTCCGTGGGCGTGCCCGTCGCGATCGCCTTGCCGTCATCCATCGCCACCAGCCAGTCGAAGCGCTCCGCCTCCTCCATATAGGCGGTGGCGACGATCACGCTCATGCCCGGCCGGCGGGCGCGGATCGTGTCGATCAGATCCCAGAACTGGCCGCGCGAGAGCGGATCGACGCCCGTCGTCGGCTCGTCGAGGACGAGCAGGTCGGGATCGTGGATCAGCGCGCAGCAGAGACTGAGCTTCTGCTTCATGCCGCCGGAGAGCTTGGCGGCAGGGCGGCTCTCGAAGGGGTCGAGCCCTGTGGCAGTGAGCAATTCGTCGATGCGCTGGCGGCGCTCGGCAGCGTCCTGTCCAAAAAGCCTCGCATGGAAGTCGATGTTCTCGAAGACCGAGAGTGTCGGATAGAGATTGCGGCCCAGCCCCTGCGGCATATAGGCGATGCGCCCGCGCCGGGCCTCGCGCTCCGCCTTGACGCCGAGATCGCCGCCGAGCGCGTGCACGCTGCCCTGCTGGATCGCCCGCACGCCGGCGATGAGCGCGAGCAGCGTCGACTTGCCGACACCGTCCGGCCCGATCACGCCGATCATGCGGCCGGACGGGATTTCGAGCGTCAGCGCATCGAGGGCGGTCACCTTGCCGTAGCGGTGCGTGACGCCCACGAGGCTGGCGGCAGGCCCGGCCTCCGTCATGGCAGCTTCACGACCAGCGAGTCAGGCCATTTCGCGGTGGGAGAGGTGCGAACGAAGCCGAGGCCGCGCACGCCGGTCTTCACCTGCCGGTGGTATTTGGCGAGCAGATCCCGATCGACCTGGAGCTTGGCGCGGAAGACCAGCTTCTCGCGCTCCTCGGCTGTCTCGACGGCCTTCGGCGTGAACTGCGCGTCGGCCGCGACGAAGCTGACCGTCGCCGGAATCACATATTGCGGCACGGGATCGAGAATAATGCGCGCCTCATCCCCCAGCGCGAGCTGCCCGGCCTGCGCCGCCGGCAGGTAGATCGTCATGTAGACGTCCGACAGGTCGAGGATGGTGATGACGCGCGTGCCGGCCGAGACCACTTCGCCGGTTCGGGCGAGCTGGTATTGGACGCGCCCGCTGCGCGGCGCGACGAGCACGAGATCGACGAGGATCGCCTTGATCTGCTCGGCATCCGCTTCGGAGGCATGGATCGCGAACTGGGCCTGGTCGCGCTGCGCCTGGGCAGCCCGCAGCGCGGCATCGGCGGCATCGGCCTTGGCAGAACGCTGGTCGTCGACCTGCTTGCTGAGATAGCCCTTCGCAACCAGTTCCTTGCCACGCTCGGCATCGGTCCTGGCGAGGATCTGGTCGCTCTTGCGCTGGGCGATGAGCGCCTCTGCCTCGGCAAGGGCCTGGCGGGCCCGCAGCACCTGCGCCTGCGCGGACCGCAGCTGGGCCTCGTATTCCGGCGACGAGATGCGGGCGACCACCTGGCCGGCGGTGACCTCATCGCCTTCCTTGACCGTGACCTCCGCCAGGCGGCCGGCATATTTCGAAGATACGTCGACCTGCGTCGCCTCGATGCGCCCGTTGGTCTTGACGATCCCCTCCGGCATCGTGTCGCCGCGCAGTCTTTCGATCAGCGCCTTCAACCGCGCCTGCGCCTGCGCCTGAGGCGGGGATAGCAGGGATGCAGCGAGGGCAGCGGCGAAGGCTACGCGACAGAAGCGCATGGAGCGTCTCCAACGGAACAAGCATGGAACATTGAGCTCAGCGGCTTTCATAGCATGCAAGAAGCCGCCCGCGAGAGCCATGCGCATGACGCAGCTTTCAGCCGTGCGCGAAAACGCGGCACGATGCCGCTGAGCCGCCCCGTGATCGGACGCGCTGCGCGCTATTCGAAGAGGTCGGGGTGCGCAACCTCGGTCTTCGGCAAGGCGCGGAGGATTTCGGTCAGATGGTGGCGCATGGCCGCTTCGGCCGCCGCAGCGTCGCCGGCATCGATCGCCGCCATGATCCTCCGATGCTGCTCGACCAGCGGCAGCATCGCGTCGGGCCCCGGCAAGGTCAGCTGGCAGACCCGGTCCATATGCGCCTTGATGTCCCGGATCGCCTCCCAGGCCAGCGGCATGCCGACGCCTTCCGTCAACTCGACATGGAAGAGCTCGTCATAACGCTGGAAGGAGCTGTGGTCGTCACGCTGAGCCGCCTTCTCCTGGACGTCGAGGAGATCGGAAATCCTTTGCCGGCTCTGGGCCGAAAAGGCCACGCAGGCCTCGCGCACGATCGCGACCTCGACCGCCTCGCGCACGAAGCGCGCCTCCATCATCTTGCGGACCGAGAACTTGACCACGACCGTGCCGCGCTGCGGCTGGATGTCGACGAGCCGGGTCTTGGCGAGCGCGATCAGCGCCTCGCGCACCGGCTGACGCGATACGCCGTATTTCAGCGCAATCTCCTGCTCCGACAGGCGCGTGCCGGGCGGCAATTCGAGCGCGATGATCGCGCGGCGCAGCTCGGCCTCGACACGCGCGGCCGCCGAAGCGCCCGGGAAAGAGGCGGGAGACGCCAACGAAAGGCTCAAGTCAAAACCTCCAGGGCCTGTTGCGTACCATACAACAACATACTACCATACAATCACTGCCGCAACCGAGCACGGGGCGCGGGCAGCAAGCTTACGTTCGGCGGGCCAGCGAACAAGCCGGGAAACGGCGAGGCCTTCGAAACCACGGGAGAACGCACCATGACCGCACGCCGCAGTTTCCTTGCCTATACCGCCGCACTGGCCTTCTCGGCCGCCGCGGCGACCTCCGCCCTCGCCCAGAGCGTAACGCTGCGCTCGGCCGACATCCATCCGACCGATTACCCGACCGTCGAGGCTGTCCGCTTCATGGGCAAGCTCCTCGAGGAGCGCAGCCAGGGCCGCATCAAGATCAACGTCTTCCACTCCGCCCAGCTCGGCCAGGAGAAGGATACGATCGACCAGACCCGCTTCGGCGTCATCGACATCAACCGCATCAACATGGCGCCGTTCAACAACCTGATCCCGGCGACCAACATTCCGTCCCTGCCCTTCATCTTCCGTTCGGTCGACCACATGCGGAAGGCCATGGACGGGCCGATCGGCGACAATTTGCTGAAGGAGTTCGACAAGCACGACCTGATCGGCCTCGCGCTCTACGATTCCGGTTCGCGCTCGTTCTATAATTCGAAGCGCCCCATCAACAGCCCTGCCGACATGAAGGGCATGAAGATCCGCGTCCAGCAGTCCGACATGTTCGTCGCGCTGGTCTCGGCGCTCGGCGCCAACGCCACGCCGATGCCCTTCGGCGAGGTTTATTCCGCGCTGCAGACCGGCGTCATCGACGGCGCCGAGAACAATTGGCCGTCCTATGAATCGACCCGCCACTTCGAGGTCTCGAAGTTCTATTCGGTGACCGAGCACTCGCTGTCGCCGGAGGCGCTGGTGATGTCGAAGAAGAGCTTCGACAAGTTCAACGCGGCGGACCAGGCGATCATCAAGGCTGCGGCCAAGGAATCGGTCCTCAAGATGCGCGAGCTCTGGGACGCCCGCGAGAAGGCGTCCGAGGCGAAGGTCAAGGCCGGCGGCGCCCAGATCAACACCGTCAACAAGCAGCCCTTCATCGACGCGATGAAGCCGGTCTACGACAAGTTCGTCACCGATCCGAAGCTCAAGGACATGGTTGCCGCCATTCAGGCGGTGAACTGAGCCTCAATCAGGCGGGGCGGGCCAAAATGGCCGCCCCGCTTTGGCCCCTTGCCAGCCCGGGCAGATTCCATGCGCGCTTTCACTGCGTTTTTGACACGCCTCGACGCCAAGCTCAGCCTCTTCGCGCTGATCGCCGCCGGGGCAGGCCTCGTCCTGATGACCGTGATGGTCGCCTGGGGGGTGTTCGGCCGCTACGTCCTCAACGATACGCCGATCTGGGTCGAGGCCGGATCGCTGTTCCTGATGTCCTGGTTCATCCTGCTCGGCGCCGCCGTCGGCGTGCGGGAAAGCGACCATCTCGGCTTCGAGGTCGGGCTGGTGATGTCGCCGCCGCCGCTGCGCGCCGTGCTGATCGTGCTGGGTGAAGGCCTTGTCTGCGCCTTCGGCATCGCCATGCTCGGCTATGGCTGGCAGCTCGCGGCCGGCACCTGGAGCGACCGGATGCCGATCATCGGCATCTCGCGCGGCTGGGACTATGTGCCGATCGCGGCGGGCGGCGCGCTGATCGCCCTGTTCGCGCTGGAAAAGCTCCTCCTCTTCGTCACCGGCGAGCAGCAGGCTCCGCTGGGCTTCGTCCATTTCGGCGAAAGCCAGGAGGCCTGAGCCATGGAACTCTGGATTCTCTTCGGCGTCTTCTCGCTCTTGCTGCTGGTCGGCATCCCCGTCGCCTTCTGCCTGGGCATCGCCTCGGTCGCGACCGTCGCCTATATGGGCCTGCCGCCGGTGGTCGTCTTCCAGCAGATGAATTCCGGCATGAACGCCTTCGCCATGATGGCGATCCCGTTCTTCATCTATGCTGGCGACCTGATGATCCGCGGCGGCATCGCCGAGCGGCTGATCCAGATGGCGGCGAGCCTCGTCGGCCATCTGCGCGGCGGCCTCGGCCAGGTCAACGTCGTCACCTGCACGCTCTTCGGCGGCATCTCCGGCTCGGCCGTGGCCGACGCCTCGGCTGTCGGCGGGCTGATGATCCCCCAGATGAAGAAGCGCGGCTACGATGCCGACTACGCCGTCAACGTCACCGCGAATGCGGCGATCATCGCACTGCTGATCCCGCCATCGCACAACATGATCATCTATTCGCTCTCGGCGGGCGGCAATCTCTCGATCGCGGACCTGTTCACGGCCGGCGTCGTGCCGGGCCTGCTGCTTTGCGCCGCGCTGATGGTGGCAGCCTGGGCGGTCGCGGTGAAGCGCGGCTATCCGCGCGAGCCCTTCCCGGGCTTCGCGACCGTCGGCCGCTATGTCGTGCTGGCGCTGCCCGGCATCCTCTTGATCGGCATCATCTTCGGCGGCGTCCGTTCCGGGATCTTCACCGCGACGGAATCCTCTTGCGTCGCCGTCGTCTACGCCATCCTCATCACCATCTTCGTCTATCGCCAGCTCACCTGGACCGCTTTCGTCGAGGCGACGCTGGGCGCGGTGCGCACGACGGCGATGGTGCTGCTGGTGATCGGCACGGCCGGCGCCTTCGGCTGGCTGATGGCTTTCCTGGAGGTGCCGCAGGCGACCATCGCCGCGATGAAGGCGGTATCGGACAACCCGATCACCATCTTGCTGATGATCAACCTGATCCTGCTGGTGCTCGGCACCTTCATGGACATGGCGCCGATGATCATCATCTGCACGCCGATCTTCCTGCCGGTGGTGAAGGCCTTCGGCGTCGATCCCGTGCATTTCGGCGTGATCCTGATCCTCAACGCCGGCATCGGCCTCAACACGCCGCCGGTCGGGTCGGTGCAGTTCGTCGCCTGCGCCATCGGCCGCATTTCCATCGGCGAGTCCATGCGGACGATCTGGCCCTTCTACGGCGCCAGCATCGCCGTGCTCCTGCTCGTCACCTATGTGCCCGGCCTGTCGCTCTGGCTGCCGCGCCTGTTCCACTGAAGGACTGATCATGACCATCGAAATTCGCCAGGTTTCGCACCCCGAGGCCGTCAAGGGCTTCGACACGGCGGAGCTGCGGCGCCACTTCCTGATCGAGACGCTGTTCGCCGCGGGCGAGATCAAGCTGACCTATAGCCATCTCGACCGCGTCATCGTCGGCGGCGCCATGCCGACCAGCAAAGCCGTCGTGCTACCGACGCCGAAGGCGGTCGGCACCGACGCCTTCCTCAGGCGGCGCGAGCTCGGCATTGTCAATGTCGGCGGTCCCGGCAAGGTCTCGGTCGGCGGCAAGGGCTACGCACTCGCCAAACGCGATGCGCTCTATGTCGGCAAGGAAGCGGGCGAAGTCTCCTTCGTCAGCGACGATGCCGGCAATCCCGCCAAGTTTTACCTGCTCTCGACGCCGGCCCATGCCGTGCACCCGACCAAGGTCATCCGGGAGGCCGACGCCAAGACGATCGCGCTCGGCGAGCAGGCAACCGCCAACAAGCGCGTCATCCGCCAGTACATCATCCCCGGAATCTGCGAGACCTGCCAGCTCGTGATGGGTGTGACGACGCTCGAAGAGGGCAGCATCTGGAACACCATGCCCTCGCATGTCCATGACCGGCGCTGCGAGATCTATCTCTATTTCGACGTCCCCGCCGACGCCCGCGTCTTCCACCTGATGGGCGAGCCGCAGGAGACCCGCCATCTCGTCGTCGCCAACGAGCAGGCGATCCTCTCGCCCGGCTGGTCGATCCATTCCGGCGTCGGGACGAAGGCCTATTCCTTCATCTGGGGCATGGGCGGCGACAATGTCGACTACACCGACATGGACATGGTCGCGACCGGGGACCTGCGCTGATGCGCTCACCCTTCGATTTGGGCGGCCGGACCGCGATCGTCACCGGGGCCAATACGGGTCTCGGCCAGGCGATCGCGGTCGCGCTCGCGCAGGCGGGCGCCGGCATCGTCGCGGTCGGCCGTTCCAGCATGGCCGAGACGAAGGCGCTGGTCGCCGGGACGGGGCGCCCCTTCCATGAGATCACGGCCGACCTCGCCACGCTGGAGCCGATCGCCGGGATCGTCGAGGAAGCCGACGCGGCGGCGAAGGCCGACGGCTCGCGGCTCGACATCCTCGTCAACAATGCCGGCATCATCCGCCGCGCCGACGCGATCGACTTCACCGAGGCCGACTGGGACGCGGTGATGGACGTCAACCTGAAGTCGACCTTCTTCCTGACGCAAGGGGTGGCGAAGCGCATGCTCGCCGACGGCAAGGGCGGCAAGGTGATCAACATCGCCTCGCTGCTCTCGTTCCAGGGCGGCATCCGCATCCCCTCCTATACGGCGTCGAAGAGCGGGCTTGCCGGGCTGACGCGGCTGCTCGCCTGCGAATGGGCAGCCAAGGGCATCAACGTCAACGCCATCGCGCCCGGCTATTTCGTCACCAACAACACCGAGGCCCTACGCGCCGATCCCGAGCGCAATGCCGCAATCCTGGCCCGCATCCCGGCCGGACACTGGGGCAATCCCGGGGAACTGGGCGGGGCCGCCGTGTTTCTCGCCTCCGACGCCGCGGCCTATGTCCATGGCGTCGTCCTGCCCGTCGATGGCGGCTGGCTCGCGCGCTGAGGGAGAACCGACATGGATCGCAAGAACGAGCCCTTCGCCCGCGACGCCGATCTCGGCTGGGAGCCGGCCGGCGAAGGCGTGACGCGCAAGGTCCTGACCTACCGCGACGAAGTCATGATGGTGCGGGTGCGCTTCCAGGCTGGCGCCGTCGGTCCGGCGCACAGCCATCCTCATATCCAGTGCTCGCTGGTCGAGAGCGGCGTGTTCGACATCACCATCTCCGGGCGCACCGAACGGCTCCGGGCCGGCGACAGCTTCACCGTGCCGCCGGATGCCGTGCACGGCGCGACCGCCATCGAAGCGGGAACGCTCGTCGACGTCTTCACGCCGATGCGGCAGAACTTCGTTTCCTGACGGCGACGCGCGTCCGGGCAATGCAGTTCCCCTCAGGTTGACTCTTACATAACCCGTCAGTTATTGGCTAACCGATAACTGACGGGTTATGCATTTTGATAGCGACCGATCACGACCAGCTCTTCAGGACCCTCGCCGACCCGACGCGGCGGGCTCTGTTCGAATGGCTATGCCGGGACGGCGAGCAGACTGTGGGCGCGCTAACGGTCCGCGCCGGCGTCTCGCAGCCGGCCGTGTCGAAACACCTCGCCGTGCTGAAGCAGGCCGGGCTGGTGCGAGACCGGCAGGCAGGCCGCCAGACGCATTACAGCGCGCAGCCCCGGGCTCTGGCGCCGCTGATCGACTGGACCGGCCAGATGGGCGGCTTCTGGGAAAACCGCTTCGACGATCTCGAGGATCTGCTGAGGAGAATGGATCAATGAACGAAACATCGGACGAGATCCGTTCCGTCGTCGTCGAGCGGGAGTTCCCGCATCCGCCGGAGAAGCTCTGGCGCGCCCTGACGCAGCCGCATCTGATCGCAGAGTGGCTGATGAAGAACGATTTCCAGCCGATCGTGGGACACCGCTTCGATTTCAGCGCCGAATGGGGCGCCGTCCAGTGCGAGGTGCTGGAGGTCGAGCCGGCCCGGACGCTGTCCTACACATGGGGCGACCACAGACTGAAGACGGTGGTGACCTGGACGCTGACGCCGGCCGGCTCCGGCACGTCGCTGCGCATGGAACAGGCAGGCTTCCGGGCGGACCAGCCGCGCTACTTCCAGGGCGCCCAGGGCGGATGGCCGCGTTTCTTCGCAGCGCTGGAAGACGTGCTCGCGCGGATGGGCTGAGAAACGCCCGCCGTTCAGCCACGTCGTTTGGAGATCGGTTTGCCGGAGGAGAGCGATTTGGCGAGGAAGGCGAGACCATCGATCGAGGTCGATGCGGGCGGCCCCGCCAAGCCTGTCCTGCTTTCGGGCGGCAACCCGCAGATCGCGAAGGCCGAGGGCGATGCGGCCGTGCAGGCCTATATCGCCGCGATGCCGGAATGGAAGAGCGCAGTGGGAAAGCAGCTCGACGCGCTGATCGAACGGACCGTCCCCGACCTGCGCAAGGCGGTCAAATGGAACTCGCCCGTCTACGGCACCAGCGAGCACGGCTGGTTCCTCGGCGTCCATTGCTTCGCACGCTACATCAAGATCGCCTTCTTCAACGGCGCGGCGCTCGACCCGCTGCCGCCCGTCGCGTCGAAGGACAAGAACACCCGCTACGTCCATATCGACCAGAACGGCCTGACCGACGCGGCCTCGATGGCGCGCTGGGTCGAGCAGGCCGCGAAGCTGCCCGGCTGGATCATCTGGTTTCGCAGGAACCGCCGCGGCCCAGGAGCACGCGGCAACGGAGAGCGATCATGACAAGCACCGCCACCCAGAGCGAGCAATCACCATCCGAACTGATCGACGGGCGGATCAGGGAGCTCGGCGACTGGCGCGGCGAGATGCTTGCCCGACTTCGCGCCCTGATCCGGCAGACCGTTCCCGACGTCGTCGAGGAATGGAAATGGCGCGGCGTGCCGGTCTGGTATCGCGACGGCATGATCTGCACCGGCGAGACCTACAAGAGCGTGGTCAAGTTGACCTTCGCCAAGGGCGCCACGCTCGGGGACCCGGCCGGCCTGTTCAATTCCAGCCTGGAGGGCAATGTCCGCCGGGCCATCGATTTCCACGAGGGCGATGCGATCGACGAAAAGGCCCTGGCCGAGCTGATCCGCGCCGCCGTCGCACTGAATGCGCCGAAAGCGAAGCGAGCCGGCCGCCCGGGCTGAGCGGCCGGCTCATTATCGATCGGAGCCCGGGACTAAAGCCACGAGCCCCGGCACCGGGTCGACTCAGCCCTTGGACTTCTTTCCAGCCTTGCCGCCGCCCTTCTTGCCGGAGGAGCCGCCGCCCTTCTCGAAGACCACGTGGAACTCTTCGGCCATGCCGCGCAGGGAGCGGCCGATGTTGGCGTATTGGTACTCGTTCAGATTGGCGAGCGAGGCGCGCCCCGCCGGCTGGCGCGTGCCGAAGCCGCGGCCGGGGAGGAGCACGATGCCGGTCTCGTCGGCGATCCTGAACAGCAGTTCGTCCGGGTTGACGTTCTTCTTCACCCAGGCCTCGAATTCCGGCCCATACAGGTCTCTGGCCACCGCCGAGAGGTCGAGCAGCGTGTAATAGTCGACCGAATTCGCATCGTTGCCCTGCGGTACACCGAGCTCACGATAGAGAGCCGCCTCGCGCCGGCGGACCAGCTTCTTCAGCTCGGCCTTGTAGCCGTCGGCCTCGTCCATGAGCGCGAAGAGCGAGAACAGCACCATCTGGACCTGCTGCGGCGTCGAGAGACCGGCCGTGTGATTGAGCGCCACGGTGCGGCTGTCGGCGACGAGGCGGTCGATGAAGCGCAGCTGGCTGACATCCGGCAGAAGCGAGCCGTAGCGCCGGTCCAGCGCCTGCTTGGCGCTCTTCGGAAGATCGGCCAGCGCCTTGTCGAAGATGGAATCCTTGTGCGTCGCGACGACGCCGAGGCGCCAGCCGGTGGCGCCGAAATACTTCGAAAAGGAGTAGACCAGCATCGTGTTGTGCGGGCAGGTCGCGAAGAGCGACCGGAAATCATCCGCAAAGGTGCCGTAGACGTCGTCCGTCAGGATGAACAGGTCCGGCCGGTGCTCGCGCACGATCGCGGCGACCTTCTCGAGGCTGCGATCGTCCATCTTCACCGAGGGCGGATTGCTCGGGTTGATGCAGAAGAAGATCTTGATCGCTGGGTCCTTGAGCTTCTCCAGCTCGGAATCCGGGTACTGCCAGCCCTTCTCGGGATCGGCATCGATCGCGACCTCGACCAGCCCGTATTCGTCGAGCTCGGGGATTTCGATATAGGGCGTGAAGACCGGCATGCCGATCGCGACCTTGTCGCCGCGCTTGACCAGGCCGTTCTGCTTCAGCGTGTTGAAGATGTACGTCATCGCGGCGGTGCCGCCCTCGACCGCGAAGAGATCGATGCTGCCCGGCGGGATGAAGCCGCCGATCATCTCCTTGACGATGTAGTGGCGAACGATCTCCTCGCTCACCTTGAGCATGCGCGGCGGAACCGGATAGTTGCAGCCGAGGATGCCCTCGACCATCTCGTGCAGGAACTCGGAAGCCGAGAGGCCGAGCTGGTCCCGGACATAGCTCAGCGCGCGGCCGAGAAAGACCACGCCCGGCATCTCCCGGTTTTCGGCGATGAAGCGCTCGAACCGGCCCTCGATGCCCTCGATCTGCGGCAGGCCGCCGATGCCGTTGGGCATATAGGAGTAGGAGAGCTCCGCCTCCGCCGTGGCGAAGAGGCCGAGCCGGAAGAAGGCCCGGCGCGGCAGCGTCGCCAGGAAGTTCGGATTGCCGCGCCCGGCATTGAGCATCAGGCGGTTTTCGCGGCTTGAAGCCAGCTTGATCAGTTCGTCTTTGAGTTCGAAGGGGCTGAGCTTGGCGTATTTGCTGTAATCAGTCGCCATAATACGTCTCCTCGATCAAATCAGGTGAAGGCCACGACGAGCGGGCCGAGCAATGTCAGGAAAACGTTCGCCAGCGCGTAGGTGATGGCGAAAGGGGTGGTCGGGATGGAGTTCCCGGCCTTGTCCAGAACCTCGCCGAAGGCGGGGTTGGCGCTGCGCGAGCCGGACAATGCGCCAGCAAAAACGGCCGTATTGTCGTAGCGCAGGATGTAGCGCCCGACGAGCATGGTGATGATCAACGGCAGGAGCGTGACGACCACGCCGATCAGGAAGATCGACAGGCCACTCTGGGCGATGGTGGTGACGGCCTGGTGCCCCGACTGGAGCCCGACCACCGCGACGAAGCCGGCAAGGCCAAGATCGCGCAGCAGTGTCGAGGCCGCCGTCGGCATGTTGCCGATGGCGAGATTGCGGCTCCGATACCAGCCGAAGAGCAGGCCGGACAGCAGCGCACCGCCGCCGCTGCCGAGCGTCAGCGGGACATCGCCGATACGAACCACCAGCAGGCCGATCAACAGACCCAGGACCAGACCGGCGCCGTGGAAGACGAAATCGGTCTTGTCGCTGGAGACCAGCAGGGTGCCGACGACCTTCGCCACGCGCTGGACATCTTCCGCCGTGCCGTAGAGCGTCGCGACGTCGCCGGCTTCGACGACGGTATCTTCAGCCAACGGAAGCGGCTTGCCGGCGCGCTGCAGGCCGGTGACGTAGATGCCGTGGCGGAGATTGCCCGCCGTCGCATCTCTGATCTGCTTCACGGTCTTGCCGATGAAGTCCCGGTTGGCGACGGCGACGTCGCGGCTGAGCACGACCAGATCCATACCCTCGGAGGACTGCAGCTCGGGGCCGATCTTGTCTGCTGCGCCAACGACGCCCGCACGCCTGCCGACGACGAGGATGGTGTCCCCGGCCTTGAGCTTGAGGTCCGGTTCGACGCCGATCACGGAGCCGTCGCGCTTGAGCCGCTCGATGGCGAAGGCGGCAGGACCGGCCAGCGCCTCGACTTCCGCGATCGAGCGCCCCGCGACACCCTCCACCTTGAACAAGCGACCGACCAGATCAGGGGCCGCCGGGTGCTCGCCGGCGCCATAGACCCGGATGCCCGCGAGCATCTCGGCCTCGGCCTTGATGGCATCGTCCCGGATGCTGCGGCCCATGAGCCAGGGCAGGATGTTGACGCAGACGATGATCGCGCCGAAGGAGCCGAAGATGTAGGTGACGGCATAGCCGATGGCGACATTGCCCTGCAGGCGCTGGACTTCATCCGCCGCCAGCCCGAGCTTGCCGATGGCTGCGCTCGCGGTGCCGATGATCGCCGATTGCGTCAACCCGCCCGCTGCGATGCCCGCCGCGAGACCTTTGTCGAGCCCGAACATCCTGGCGAGGATGACGACGGTGGCGAGGCCGCTGAGAGCCAGCACCGCGGCCATGACGATCTCGCGGATCGATTGCCGCCCCAACGAGCGGAAGAACTGCGGCCCGCTCTCGAAGCCGACTGCATAGATGAACAGTGCGAACAGGACCGATTTGATGCCGTTGTCGATCGTGACGCCGACCTGGCTGATCACAACCGCCGCAAGCAGGGAGCCCGCGACGCCCCCGAGCTGGAACTTCCCGAACTGGAATTTGCCGACCCAGTACCCCACCGCCAATGACAGGAAGAGAGCTATTTCCGGAGATTGATGAAAAATCGACGATAGCGCCGCCACAGATCGCCTCCCAAATTCTGGAAACTGAACTGATTGAAATCAAACAAGCGATAACAGCAGACGGAACTCTAGACGCGAATTCACGTATGACTCAAGGACCGATATTCGCAGCACTGCCTCTGTAGGCACGCACAGACATAAGATCGATGCCAGAAACAATATTCAACCTGGCAGAATTCAAAACTGTCACTTTGACGACAATTTTATAAAAGGGCGATGTCTCGCGCCAATTTCCACCCCCGATCAAAGCTGTGCCATGGCAGCTATATTCCGAGGTTCTGAGCGAGCTCCACCGTCACCGGGATCAATGCCGCCAAAGCTTCGGCCAGCTCCAACCAAGACCGTTCTTCGGCATGAACAATGGCCGACATCAACAAGCACCGTTTGCGACAGCCCGAACAAGGCTGTAGCGCCCTTCGAAAAAAACGCCCAGTATTGCCACGACCCGGCCCATCCCCGTGATGGGGCCGATACGGCGGTCAAGATGGCAGGGGAAAGCGGATGCCTGGATTTTCGCAGCGCGCGGATGGAAGACTGCGCCCTGGAATTCTCTGCCTTGCGGCGATGGCCCTGGCCGGCAGCCTCGTCTTGAGTCCCGCGACCACCGCCCTCGCCCAACAGGCCGCCCCGGCGAAGATTCCGGTGGGCACCGTCTCCGCTGAAAAGCGGCCGATCGAGAAAACCGCCGATTTCGTCGGCCGCATCGAAGCCGTCAATCGCGTCGACATCCGCGCACGCGTCACCGGATACCTCGAAGAAGTGCTCTTCAAGGACGGTGCAAACGTCAAGGAAGGCACACCCCTCTTCCGCATCGAGCGCCCCCCATTCGAAGCAGCCGTCGAGCAGGCCCAGGGCGCTCTGGAACGCGCGCAAGGCGCTTTGCAGAACGCGACAGTGCAGCGGCAACGCGCCGAAGACCTCCTGCGCACCAGCGCAGGCTCCGTCGCCGTCCGCGACCAGCGTGTCGCCGATGAGAAGGGAGCGCTGGGCGATCAGACGACGGCCGAGGCCAACCTCAAGACTGCGCAGATCAATCTCGGCTACACCGAGATCACGGCGCCGATCTCGGGCCGGATAGGCCGGACCAAGTTCACCAAGGGCAATGTCGTCGGCCCCGACAGCGGCGTGCTGGCGCAGATCGTCAGCAGCGACCCGATGTACGTCAACTTCCCGGTCAGCCAGCGCGAGTTTCTGGGGCTGAAGACGAACTCGGTCGCGGAACTGAAGAACCCTCCCTCCGTCAGTCTCAGATTTGCGGACGGCAGCACCTATAACTACAAGGGCCGCGTCGACTTCGTCGACGTCTCGGTCGATCGCTCCACCGACACGGTCCTGGTGCGCGCGGAGGTTCCGAACCCGGACGGAAAGCTCATCGACGGCACGCTCGTGCGCGTCACCGTCCAGGCCGACAAGCCCGAAGAGAAGGTTCTGATCCCGCAATCGGCGCTGATCGCCGATCAGCAGGGCCCCTATGTCTTCGCGGTCGAGGACGGCAAGGCCGTGGTCAAGCGCATCAAGATCGGCGCCGAGGTCGGCGCCGATGTCGTCGTCGAGCAGGGCCTCGTCGGCAACGAGCAGATCGTCGTCGAAGGGCTGCAGAACCTGCGGCCGGGGACGCCGGTCCTGGCTTCGCCCGTGCCTCCGCCGGTCGGCCGGAGCTGAGCCATGTTCACCTCCGTCTTCGTCGACCGGCCGCGCCTGGCCATCGTCATCGCGCTCGTCACCACGATCGCCGGCCTCTTGTCGCTCTTCGCCATCCCGGTGGCCCAGTATCCCGACATCGTGCCGCCGCAGGTCTCGGTGACCGCCTCCTATCCCGGCGCCTCGGCGGCGGTGATCGAGCAGACCGTGGCCCAGCCGCTCGAAGCCCAGATCGTCGGCACCGACAAGATGCTCTACATGAAGAGCGTCAGCGGCAATGACGGCAGCTATTCGCTGCTCGTCTCCTTCGAACTGGGAACCAACCCGGACATCAACAGCGTCAACGTCAACAACCGCGTGCAGGTCGCGCTGTCGAAGCTGCCCCAGGACGTGCAGCGCAACGGCGTGACGGTGAAGAAGAAGTCCTCGGCCCTGCTCGGCGTGATCGCGGTCTATGCGCCGAAGAACACCTACGACACGCTGTTCGTCTCGAACTATGTCACGATCAACCTGCTCGACTCGATCCGCTCCACGCCCGGCGTCGGCGACGCCGCACTGTTCGGCGCGCAGGATTATTCGATGCGGGCCTGGATCCGCACCGACAACCTGACCGGCCTCAATCTGACGACCGGCGATATCATCAGCGCGATCCAGTCCCAGAACACCCAGGCCGCCGTCGGGCGCATCGGCGCCCGCCCGATCGCGGACGATCAGCAGCTGCAGCTGAATATCCAGACCAAGGGCCGGCTGACCTCGCCGGAGGAGTTCGGCAAGATCGTGCTGCGCACCAATCCGGACGGCTCGATCCTGCGGCTCTCCGATGTCGCGCGGCTCGAGCTCGGCGCCGCCAATCTCGACCGCGACACGCGGCTGAACGGCGGCCCCGCGGTCCTGATCGGCGTCTACCAGTCACCCGGCGCCAATGCGATCGCCGCGCTCGACGCCGTCAAGAAGACGGTAGGCGACCTGTCGAAATCCTTCCCGGAAGGGCTCGACTGGAAGGTTACCTACGACCCGACGGCCTTCGTCACCGCGACGATCCACGAGGTGCAGAAAACGCTGCTCGAGGCCTTCGTCCTCGTCGTCCTCGTCGTCTTCCTGTTCCTCGGGAACTTCCGGGCAACGCTGATCCCGACGGTCGCCGTTCCGGTCAGCCTCATCGGCGCGTTCGTCGTCCTCAACGCCATCGGCTACTCCGCCAATACGGTGTCGCTGCTGGCCGTGGTTCTCGCGATCGGCATCGTCGTCGACGACGCGATCGTGGTGATCGAGAACGTCGAGCGCGTGATGGAGGAGCATCCGGATCTGACCCCGGCGCAGGCGACCAAGAAGGCGATGAGCGAGATCGTAGCCCCGATCATCGCGATCACGCTGGTGCTACTCTCGGTCTTCGTGCCGGTCGCCTTCATCCCCGGCATCTCCGGCGAGCTGTTCCGCCAGTTCGCGGTCACGGTGGCGGTGGCGATGGTGCTCTCGGCCATCAATGCGCTGACGCTGTCGCCGGCGCTCTGCGCCGTGCTGCTCAAGCGCCACGAAGGGCCGCGGCACGGGCCGATCGCCCGCCTCATGCGCGGGATCGACTGGGTACGCGACCGCTACGGCTCCGCCGTCGCGCGGCTCGTGCGGGTCTCCGCCATCAGCCTCGTGCTGACGGCGGCCTTCGGCGCCGGCATCTATGCGATGAGCCGCATAACGCCGACCGGCTTCCTGCCGGACGACGACCAGGGCGCCTTCTTCATCGTCGCCCAGCTGCCCGACGGCGCCTCGATCGGCCGCACCTCCACGGCCATGGCCCAGGTCGAGAGCATCCTGAAGACCGAAAGCGCGATCGCGGATTACTCCACAGTCATCGGCCTCAACTTCCTCGACAATTATTCTCAGCCCAATGCCGCCTTCGTCATGATCTCGCTGAAGCCTTTCGATCAGCGTCCGAGCCGCGAGGATTCCGCAGAGGCGATCATCGCCCGGCTGTCGCAGAAGCTGCGGGCGGTGCGCGAAGGCAACGTGGTGGCGCTCGCCCCGCCGCCGATCATCGGCCTCGGCAGCGGCGGCGGCTTCAGCTACGTCGTGATGGACATGGGCACGTCCGATCCGAAGGCCCTCGCCCGGGCGCTGCGGGGCCTCACGATCGCGGCCAACCAGGATCCGCAGCTGCGACGGGTCTTCTCGACCTTCTCGGATTCCGCCCCGTCGATCTATCTCGACATCGACCGTGACAAGGTCCAGATCCTCGGCGTCGAGCTGAACAACGTCTTCCAGGCCCTGCAGGCCTCGCTCGGCGGCTACTACGTCAACGACATGAACCTGTTCGGCCGAACCTGGCAGGTGCAGGTCCAGGCGGAAGGGAGCGACCGCGCCTCGGTCGACGACATCTACCGCATCAATGTCCGCAGCCGCAGCGGCAACATGATCCCGCTACGCAGCTTCGTCGAAGCCAAAGTCGTGGTCGGCCCGCAGGCGCTGATCCGCTACAACAACCGCCTCGCCGTGACCCTGCAGGGCTCGCCCGCGCCCGGCGTCTCGTCCGGCGCAGCCCTTGCCGCCATGGAGGCCGTTTCGGCCAAGACCTTGCCGGCGAACTATCGCGGCGCCTGGACGGACGTATCGTTCCAGGAGAAGCGGGCGGAGGGACAGACCGGGATCATCCTCGCCTTCGCCCTGCTGTTCGCCTATCTCTTCCTCGTCGCGCTCTACGAGAGCTGGACGATCCCGATCCCGGTCCTGCTCTCGGTCGCGGTCGGCCTGCTCGGCGCCTTCGTCGCGATCGTGGTCGCCGGTTTGACGCTCGATCTCTATGCCCAGATCGGCATCGTCGTGCTGATCGGCCTTGCGGCGAAGAACGGCATCCTGATCGTCGAGTTCTCCAAGGAGATGCGCGAGAAGGGGCATCCGTTGCTGCATGCGGCCACGGAAGGCGCGCGCCTGCGCTTCCGCCCGGTGATGATGACCTCCTTCGCCTTCATCCTCGGCTTGCTGCCCCTCGTCATCGCCGAAGGGCCGGCGATGCTTGCCAGGCGCAATGTCAGCACGCCCGTCTTCGGCGGCATGCTGGCGGCCGCCTGCATCGGCATCTTCGTGATCCCGGCGCTCTATGTGGTCTTCCAATCCTTGCGCGAGCGCCTGCGCCCCTCGACCCGCCCCGAGGAGAAACCACCGGAGGCGGTCATATAGATCGGGGGCAGTAGCTGAGCGATGGGCGTCCAGCAGGAGCCTCCCAAAACGGCCATCGCGAACCCTTCGCCGCCTGGCTCGTCAGAGATGCCAGAAGGCTTTCGAGCCAGTTGCCGCTCCGTGGCGGCGCGAGTGGTTCGCGAGACCGCTCAATGCGGCGGTGAATACGATCTCCTCGATCGACAGATCGAGAAAGACCAGAGGCAGCGGGTTTGAAGCAGACGCCCATCGCCTGCCGGGCGTTATCGGATTCCATGGGTCAACCCGCCCGATGTGTGACCGATCCCGAGTGATCCCCGGCGCCTGCGTGGGCGACTCTCAACCGGGGAGACAAATGCGCCCGCGCAGCCACATGCGCGGCGGAGATGCCCAAAGCTCATGCGCTGGAGGTCATCTGCCGTCCATATCTCCTTAGCGCCAGAACGGTTGAAGCGCGATCAGCTCGCCCTGCGCCTCTACGGCGGAGGCGAGCAGCTTCTGCTCCTTCGCCTCGACATCGGCCAGCGCCAGACCTGCGGCGAACTGGACGGAACCAACAGCATCCGAGCCCACCACGCGCTCCAGAATCTGCTGGCCGGCAGCGATGTCATTGAGCCCACCGAGGCTGCTCTGCAGTTTCGCAAAGGCCGATGCGAAGGCCTTCTGGAATTTGCGCTCCTTCTTGCCTTCATAGAGGCTGGCGAAGAACTCGGCACCATAGCGCAGCTTCTTGGCCGCGATGCGGAGCTGGTGCCGCTCCTCGATGCTCAATGTCGCGAGGTTCCGGCCACGCTTCTCGACCTGCCGCCTGCGCTTGTCGAGCACCCCCGACGCAAAGGGACGCGCGGGCTGGTCGCGCTCGGCGCCGCCCTGCCCGGACAGCCACGGCCCGGCGTTGATCCAAGCGACCAGATCGATCAGGAAGCGCCGCCACTCCTCCGAACGCAGCGTCCAGACCACCGCGAGATAGGCTTCGGCACACTGGCTCTGGAGATGCTTTTCCAAGCTCAGGAGCTCGGCATGATCAGGATGCCGGGACATCTCCGCAGGCAGCGTTTCCGTGAGAAAGACATCGAGGTTGCGGGTGCGCCCAAAAGGCTGCGAAAGGCGCTTCAATTGCGCCTTGATGCCCTCGAACCGATCGTCGGCCAGCAGATCCTTGAACAGTGACATGGCCGAGCGGAGTCTGCGGATCGCGACGCGCGCCTGATGCAAGGCGTCGACATCGTGGCGGCCAAGCAGAACGTCCTCGTTCAGCCGCAGCTGGCGCAGGCAGCCATGGGCGATGGTGCGGAATGCGTCAGCAGCCGACATGTCGTCCGACAAGACGATCGGCTCGGCCCTGTGAGCCCGATCGCCTTCCCCATCGATCAAGCCGAATCCGCGCTCAGCCTTGCTCACGACGCCGAGACGCACGGGCACGCGCTCGCAGATTTCACGCGCCAGAGTGAAGAGGTCTCCGGCTGCTCCCTTCTTCAGCTCGAGCTCGATCTCGCTGATCGCCTCGGCGTCCGAACCATTCTCCGCGCAAGGATTTGTCACAAATCCCTGGTCCAGCGCGATCTCGATCTGCGAGCTCCCCTGGCTGACCAGGCAAGTGGCGCGTTCGACCGAAACGGTGAACAACGGGGCGAGCTTCGCCTTCCTGCCGAGCAGCTTCGCCAGCGGTGTCCTGCGCAGGGCATCGCGATCGGGCTCGGGACCATCGACCGGCTCCTCCCATTCGCGCCGCTCGATCAGCCCGTCACCACCTGCCTTCACCGTCTGGACGTGGCCATCACCGGTTTGCCTCACCCGCAGAACGTAACCGCAAGCCTGCAGCAGGCGCTCGGAGGTGTCGAAGTAGACCGACTCCAATTGATCCGTGCTCCGTGCCTCAGCGGCAAGACGTGGCCACTCTCGCAACGCAGCCAGGTCGGACGGCTCGCAAACCAGCTTCAGCTCGACTTCCTTCGGATCGCTCATGCTTTGGCCCCGACGATCTCAGCCAAGACAAGAATGGGAGAAGGAGCTTATCGCGTCAGCCGGCTCGTGACGATGAGGAAGGTCAAATCGGCGACGGGCCCTAAGGCACAATACTCAAGCCAGCCCAGTCCCCATCCAGCAACGAAAGCAGGCCGAAAGGGGCGCCGCGCTTTTTGGGTGCGGTTTCCGACGGGCGTTCCAAACGCCCCGCTTCGCGCGCTCAGCCGAGGCAGGTCACACGGGGGCGGGAAGCACTGCCCTCAGCCGCGCACGCGAGCATCGGTGACGCGGAGGCCGCCCCGGCGGTTCTCCCATGTGATCGCCCCGTCACGCGGTCGAGCGCCGGCCGGGGCGATCGTCAGGCCGAGCCCCGAACCGCCGGTCCGGCGACCGCGCGATCCCGCGAACCGACGAAGGGGTCGAGCACGCACTCCAACCGCGCCGCGACATCCTGCAGGTAGCCATCCTCATGCCAGCGGCCGACGAGCTGGAGGCCGATCGGCAGCTTGTCGCGGCTGAAGCCGCAGGGGAGCGACAAGGCCGGATGGCCCGTAAGGTTGAACGGGAAGGTGTAGGGGTACCATGCGCCGCGGATCGTCCCCGCCGGCTTGCCTGCGATCTCGATCGGGCCGAGCGGATCGAGGCCGACCGGCAGTGCCGGTGCCGACAAGGTCGGAGAGGCGATCAGGTCGAAGCGCGAGAGGATGTCCTGCACCTTGGCGAAGCAATCGGTCCGCGCGAACTGGGCCTGGCAGAGTTCGGCGGCGCTATAGGCGCGGCCGGCCTCAATCGTGGCGAGCAGCGTCGGATCGAGCTTCTCCGGCGTTTTCTCGGCATGGCCGCCAAGCCGTGCCAGCAGCAGCGAGCGCAGGAAGACGAGGAAATGCGGCTCGAGCGAAACCAGATCGAGCTCGATCGGCTCGACGACCCAGCCGAGCGCTTCCGCCCGTTTCATGGTCGCGACGACCGCGGCCTCGACATCCGGATCGAGGATATTGCCACAGCGCAGGAGGAAGCCGATGCGCGGCTTCTCGCCTTCGCCGAGCCGGCGCTCCGGGAAGGTCGGCGCCTGTCCGTAGGGGTCGCGCCGGTCGGGGCCGCGCAGGACGTCGAACATCAACCGCGTATCGGCGACATCACGCGCCATCGGCCCGACGAAGGAGTTGGCGCCGAAGAGATCTGGAGCCTGCAGGTTGGGAATGGCACCCAGAGTCGCCTTCAGGCCGACGACCCCGCAGCAGGCGGCGGGAATGCGGATCGAGCCGCCGCCATCGCTGCCGAGGGCGAGCTGGCCCATGCCGGCGGCGACCGCAACCGCGGCGCCGCCCGAAGAGCCGCCGCAGGTATGGGCGTGGCTATGCGGATTGAGGGTGCGGCCGAAGAAGGGACCCTCAGTGAAGGGCTTGTGACCGAACTCCGGCGTCGTCGTCTTGCCGATCAGAATGGCGCCAGCGGCCCGTGCGCGGGCGACCGCGACCGCATCGGCCTTCGGAACATTGCCGGCAAAGAGGGCCGAACCCTGCGTGGTCGCGACGCCCTCTGTATTGGTCAGGTCCTTGACCGAGAACGGGATGCCGTGGAGCGCGCCGAGCGGCTCGCCGCGCATCACCTTCGCTTCCGCCTCCTTCGCCTCGGCGCGAGCCCGCTCGGCGCAGACGGCCATAAAGGCGTTGAGCCCCGCGTCCTCCTCGATACGGGCAAGCGCGGCCTCGACCGCTTCGACCGGCGAGACGGTCCTGGCCCGGATCGCGGCAGCGAGATCGACAGCGGAGAGATCGGCGATATCGGTCATGGCTGTCCTCAGATCATCCAGCGGCCGCCATCGATCAGCAGCGTCTGGCCGGTGACGTAGCGGGCATCGTCGCTGGCCAGGAAGGCGACGCAGCCGGCGACATCCTCCGGCTCGGCGATGAAGCCGGCCGGCGTCGTCGCCTTGATCTTCTCGATCACCGCCGGCGTCAGCCTGTCATGGGCGCGGGTGCGGATGGCTCCGGGCGCGACCGCATTGACGGTGACGCGATGCGGCGCGAGCTCGCGGGCGAGCGAGCGGGTGAAGCCGATGATGCCCATCTTGGCGGCAGCGTAATCGGTGAGGCCGGCGTCGCCGACGAGCGCCGCGTCGCTCGACATGTTGACGATGCGCCCGCCGCGCTCGCGCATGGAGGGCACGACGAGGCGGCTCATCCGCATCGCGGTGAAGAGCGAGACCTCCAGCACGAAACGCCAGACGTCTTCCTGCGACTCGTGGAACGGCGCGGCGCGCTCACGCCCGCTCTGGCCGACATTGTTGAAGAGGATGTCGACAGGGCCGAAGGCCGCGACCGTGCGGGCATGGAAATCGGCGAGCACGGCCGCATCGGTGCAGTCACCGGCCATGGTCAGAAGGCTGTCGTCCGGCTGTCCAGCGAAGCTCTCCGCGAAGCCGTCGGCCTCGCGGTCGACCACGGCGACCTGCGCGCCTTCGTCGAGGAAGCGCCGTGCCGTTGCCGCACCGATGCCGTGTGCCGCACCGGTGATGGCGACGACCTTGCCGGTGAAGCGTCCGCTCGTCATGGCCGGCTCCCTGTTCCTGTCATACCGACGGCTCTCGAGATGAACCGATGCCGATTTGCCGTCATTGCGAGCGCAGCGAAGCAATCCAGCAGCGGCAGAGCTCTACGTCCCCCTGGATTGCTTCGCTGCGCTCGCAATGACGACAGGTCGGTTTCGAGGGCCATTGGGATCAATGGAAGGTCCGGCCGCCATCGACCGCGATGGCCGTGCCGGTGACATAGGAGGATTCCGCGCTCGTCAGCCACAGGATCGCGGCGGCGATCTCCTCGGGCGACGCCACGCGCTGGAGCGCATAGCGGGCGCGCACGGCCTCATAGGCCGCGGCGGGATCGGGCGCAGCATCGATGCTGGTGCGGAACAGCTCGGTCTCGACCGCGCCGGGGCAGATCGTGTTGACGCGGATGCCGAATTCCGCCGCCTCCATGGCGAGCGCCTTGGCCGCCATCTGCAAGCCGGCCTTGGAGGCGCAATAGGCGGTGCGATGCTTCAGCGGCGAGAGGCCGGCGCCCGACGAGACGTTGACGATGGTGCCGCCGCCCGCCGCCTTGAGATGCGGATAGGCAGCCTGCGCCACCAGCATCGGACCGGTCAGGTTGACCGCAATGATGCGATTCCAGTCGGCGAGCGCCATGGCCTCGATATCGGCGATAAGGTCGATCCCCGCCGAGTTGACGACGCCGTCGAGGCCGCCGAGCGCTGCAGCAGCTTTGGCGACGGCCGCGCCGACTGAAGCGGGATCGGACACATCGACCTCGAAGATCGCAAGCTTGTCTGCCTCAAACCTTTCCGCCAGCTGCGCCAGCGCCCTGGCGTCACGGTCGAGGGCTGCCACATGCGCGCCCTCCTTGACGAAGCGTTCGGCAGTGGCAAGGCCGATGCCCTTGGCCGCGCCGGTGATCAGGATGCGCCGGCCGGCGAGCGGGCCACTCATGCCTTGGCCTCCGTACGCGCCTTCTCGAGGCCGGGGCGCATGTCGTCGACCATCTCGTCGCAGCGGCCGATCCAGACATTCGGATGCTTCAGCGCGTGCTCGATCAGCCCTTCCAGCGCCTTGATGCGCGAGGGCTGGCCGATCATCTCGGGATGCATGCCGACCATCATCATCCGGTCCTCGGCATAGAGCACGTCGAACTCGCCCTTCCAGGCTTCGAGCAGGGCCGAGGGCGCCTGCATCGTGCGGCCGGGCAGCACGATCGAGTACTGGAAGAAGGGCGCGTCATCGAGCACCCAGCGGAAGGGCAGTTCGACGATCTTCGTCTCCTTGCCCTCGACCGTATGGAGATAGGGCGAGTCGTCGTCGAAGAAGTTGGAGGAATAGTCGAAGCCGTATTCGACCAGCATCGGCATGGTGATCGGGCTGATCTCGGCCGCCGGCGAGCGCCAGCCGCGGGGCGCCCGTCCGCTGACGCGCTTGATCGACTGGTACGCCTTCTCCATCTCCTCGCGCTCCTCTTCGGGCGAGAGGTTCAGGATCCAGGTGTGGCTGTAGCTGTGGTGGGCAAGCTCATGGCCGCGCTTCAGGATCTCCTCCATCAGCCACTCGCGCTGGTCGATGACGACGCCCGGCACGAAGAAGGTCGCCTTGATGCCATAGCGGTCGAGCAGGTCGAGCACGCGCCCCGTGCCGACCTTCCAGCCATAGGCGCCCTGCGACATCAGGATCGGCCGGTCGGCATAGGCCGGGTCGCGACCGGTCCACATCGTCTCGGCGTCGAGATCGAAGGTCAGGAAGAGCGGGAAACCCTTGGAGGTCAGCGGCATGAGATCACGTCCGATTGAAAGGAAACGCGGGCGGTCGGAGCTGGTGCGTCATTGCGAGCGCAGCGAAGCAATCCAGGGGGACTGGGTTGGACGCCTCGCCAAGTCCCCCTGGATTGCTTCGTCAGCAGCGCCTCCTCGCAATGACGGTTTGGTCGATCCATCGCCGTCACACGAAGCGGTGGAAGCCGAAGCGGCGCTCGGCAAGGAGAAGCACGATGCCGGTGGCGAGGATGAGCAGCGTCGAGACGGCGGCGACACTGGGATCGATGCCCATTTCCACCGAGGAGAAGATCAGCACCGGCAGCGTCGTCTGGCTGGCGCTGATCAGGAAGATCGTGACCGGCACGTTGTCGAGCGAGGTGATGAAGGAGAACAGCGCGCCTGCCACCAGCCCCGGCGCGATCAGCGGCAGCGTGACGAGGCGGAAGGCCTCGAAACCGCTCGCGCCGAGCACGCGCGCGGCCTCCTCGACGGCAAGGTCGAGACCCGACAGGCTCGCCAGCGCCGAGCGCACGACATAGGGCACGGTGATGACGACATGGGCCATCAGCAGGCCGACGAGCGAACCGCGCAGGCCGCTCATGCTGTAGAACTGCAGCAGCGCGACGCCGACGACCACCGCAGGCATCACGAGCGGTGCCATGAGGAACGAGGTGATCGCCTCCGAACCCGGCAGAACCTTGCGGAACAGCGCATAGGCCGCCGCGACGCCGAGCAAGAGCGAGATCAGCGTCGAGCCGCAGGCCAGGATCAGGCTCATGCGGATGGCGGAGAGGTAGGCCGGGTCGCTCAGCACCTTGCCGAACCAGGCGAGCGTCAGCCCCTGCGGCGGGATGGTCAGGTAGGAGGTCGTCGAGAACGCCGCCAGCACGACGACGATCACCGGCAATTGCAGGAAGGCGACGACCGCGAAGGCCGTGGCCGTCAGCCCCCAGCCGGGGCGGTTTTCGGCAGCTTCGCTCATGCCATGCCCGCCCAGCGTTTGGTCAGCCGGCTCGACAGCCAGATGATCGCCACCGCCATGAAGGTCAGCGCGAAGGAGAGCGCCGAGCCGCTCGGCCAGTCGAGAAGCTGCATGTACTCGTCGTAGATCAGCGTCGCCATCACCTGATAGGTCGGCCCGCCCAGCATGCGCGGCGTCACCAGCGCGCTGATGGTCAGCACGAAGACGAGGATCGAGCCGGCGAGGATGCCGGGCGCCGAGAGCGGCAGCGTCACCGCCATGAAGACATGGGCGCGGCTGGAGCCGAGGGTCGCCGCCGCGGCTTCGACGTCGCGCGGGACGTTGCGGATCGCGGCGACCAGCATCAGCACCATGAAGGGCAGGTAGATATGCGTGAGCCCGATGAAGAGGCCGATGAAGTTGAACAGCAGCTTCACCGGCGCGCCGATCAGGCCGAGCTGCATCAGCAGATTGTTGATGAGGCCGCGATTGGCGAGCAGTGCGATCCAGCCGAAGGAGCGCACCACGAGATTGAGCAGCATCGGGAAGATGACGAGCAGGATTAGCGGAACGCGCCAGCGCTCGGGGCCGCGTGCGATCAGATAGGCCAGCGGATAGCCGAGCAGCAGGCAGATCAGCGTGACGGACAGGCCTAAGCCCAGCGTGCGCCAGACGACCTCGCGATAATACTCGTCGGTGATGATCCGCGTGTAGTTCTCGAGCGTCCAGGCACCTTTGATGAGGCCGGCTCCGGGCTCGTAGACGCCGAAGCTCATCGGCAGCAGCATCAGCACCGGCACGAGGAAGAACCCCGCCAGCACCAGCAGCAGCGGCGCGATCAGCAGGAGCCCTTGCCGCCGCGACATCATGGCGTGGAGCCTTCGGGCGGCATCGCGAAGACGGCAGCCGGGTCGATGGCGAGCGCGACGGGCGCGCCTGTAGCCAAAGCCGCCTCCGGTCCATGCGATGCGGTCTCGGCGACGATCTCGACGCCCTCGGCCAAGCGAACGACGTATTGCACCCGCGCCCCGCTGAAGGAGCGCAGCACCACCTCGCCGGCGATCTCGCCGGGCCGGGCCAAGCCGCCGCGAATCGCCACCGCCTCCTGCCGGATGACGACATCGACCTTCGCGCCGGCCGGCTGGTCGATGCGCGCCGCGGGAATCGCGACGCCGCCAACGGCAAGACGCCCGCCAGCCGCCTCCCTCATCGCGACGGAGCCGGCGAAGCGGTTCGGCTTGCCGATGAAGCTCGCGACGAAGCCGGTCGCCGGGCGGTGATAGATATCTTCCGGGGTCGCGAATTGCTGCATCACGCCCTTGGCCATCACGCCGACGCGGTCCGACATCGATAGCGCCTCGCCCTGATCATGGGTGACGAAGAGCGTGGTGATGCCGAGACTGCGCTGCAGTCGCTTCAATTCGATCTGCATCTCGTCGCGCAATTGCGCATCGAGATTGGACAGCGGCTCGTCGAAGAGCAGCACGCGCGGATGCGGCGCCAGCGCGCGGGCGATGGCAACGCGCTGCTGCTGGCCACCGGAGAGCTGGCGTGGATAGCGCTCACTGAGGGCGGCGAGCCGGACCATGCCGAGCGCTTCCCTGACGCGCTTGTCGAGCTCGGCGCCGGCGATCTTGCGACGGCGCAGGCCAAAGGCGACGTTCTCGAACACGGTCATATGCGGAAACAGGGCATAGGACTGGAAGACGAGGCCGAGCCCGCGCTTGTTGGGCGGCAGGGCCGTAACGTCGTCGCGGCCGATCAGGATGCGCCCGCGGCTCGGCTCGACCAGCCCCGCAACCATGCGCAGAATCGTGGTCTTGCCGCAGCCGGAAGGGCCGAGCAGCGAGACGAATTCGCCCTCGGCGATCGTCAGGGACGCGTCCCTGACGACTTCGACCTCGCCATAGGACTTTCCCAGCCCCTCGAAGGTCAGCGAACCCATCGCCCATCCTCTCCCGGTGAAGCGTGGCTCAGCGCGCGACTTCGCGCTGCCAGCGGCGCGTCCAGGTCGCGCTGTTCTTGGCGATCACTTCCGGATCGACGAACCAGGCCTTCTCCAGGCTCTCGCCATTCGGAACGATCTTCTTGAGCTTGTCCGAGAGCTGAACCTTGCTGTTCACCGCGCCGATATAGGCACGCTCCGAGAAGCAGCCCTGACCCTCGGCCGAAAGGATCTGATCGAGGAACTTGTAGGCGAGCTCGGTCTTGGCCGAGCCTTTCGGGATGATCACCGCCGGCAGGATGCCGACCGCGCCCTCCTTCGGGTAGGCAACGGCGAGCGAGAGCCCCTTGTCGATCGCGACGCCGGCGCGATCCGGGTACCAGGGCGCGATGGCGATCTCCTCGCGCTCGAACAGCGACAGGAGCTGGTCGGCCTGGGTGTAGAGCACGGCCGAGCCCTTCGCGATCGGCTTGATCGCGGCAATGCCGGGGTCGATGTTGTCGAGGGTGCCGCCCTTGAGCTTGTTCAGCGCGAGCAGGAACTGCAGGCCCGCCGTGCCGCTGATATCGCCGATAGCGTATTTGCCGGCATAGGCCGGGTCGGCGAGGTCGAGCCAGGAGGTCGGCGGCGTCTTCACCAGCTTCGGGTTGTAGACGAGCGTGGTCGCGCTCACCATGGCGACGACGTAGTTGTCGTCCTTGCCCCAGGCGGTCGGGATCACATCGGCGGCGTTCTTCAGCTTCTTGCGGTCGATCGTCTCATTGAGCTTCTCGTTGGCGGTCTGCGCCGCCAGCGAGTTGTCGATATAGACGATGTCCATGTCCGGCTTGCCGGCGGTGGCGCGCAAGGCCGCAGCGAATTGCGAGGAGTTGCCGAGCTTCAACGAGACTGTCGCGCCCGTCGCCTTCTCGAAGGCCGCGACGTGACAGGCCTTGACGTTGTCGGCGAAGGAACCGCCGAAGGCGCCCACGACAAGTTCCTCGGCCTTGGCATTCGAGGCGAGTGCGACGCCGAGGGCGGCGATGGCAGTCGCATGACGAAACATCTGACGCATGATTGCTTGTTCCCGTCTGTTGCCGGTGGCGCTGTGCACCGCTGTCGGCGCGCTTTCCTTCGGTCGACGGAATTCCCCTCCCATCGGCCGGACGGGAGCATGACATGGCTCGATTTGTCTTTCAAGAAAGATAAATGAAAGATATCTTGAGCTGGCAGTCGCGACGTCGCATGCTTGCATCGCGCGCTCCGCCGTGGTCGGAAAGGGCTGTTCTGGAGGATCTGAATGCGCAACGAGGCAGCGCGAAACCTGACTTTCGAGACGCCCGATGCGCTCTGGCAGAACGACCGCGTCGGCGCGGGCATGCAGCGCTGGCGGCGCGAATTCCCGGAAATCGACTGCTCCGGAAAGGGGATCGTCGGCCGGCTCCTCCATCTCAACGAGGTGTTTCAGACTGCGATCAACCGCAGCCTCGCGCGCCATAGGCTGAAATACCCGGCCTTCGCCGTGCTTGCGACGCTGCGCGTGCAGGGCCCGCCCTACCGCATGTCGCCCAAGGCCTTGCTCGATACGCTGATCCTGACCTCCGGCGGGCTTTCGAACCTGCTCCGCCGTCTGGAGAAAACGGGCCATATCCGCCGCATGGCCGATGAGAGCGACGGCCGCGGCGTCATCGTCGAACTCACCGAACAAGGCCGCCTTCTGGTCGAACCGGCCATGCGGGACCATGCCGAGACGGAGCGACGCCTCGTCGCCATGCTGCCGCCGAGCGAGCAGGCGCTGGTGGCGGGCGCCCTCGGCAAGATGATGCTGGCGAACCGCTGAGCGGGGCGGCAGCAGCCGGCCCCGCTCGCACAGCAAGTGCTCCGTGAGTCAGCCCGCGCGACGGAGACTTCCGTCAGATGCAGGCGGCTCAGCGGATCGGCGGCGCGTATTGCAGGCCGCCATTCATCCACAGCGCGTTCTGTCCGCGCGCGATCTTGAGCGGCGACTGCTGCCCGAGATTGCGCTCGAAAACCTCGCCGTAATTTCCCGCCGTCTTGATGATGCGATAGGCCCAGTCGTTATCCAGCCCTCGCGGTGTTCCCGGCCTTCGACGTCGATGCCGAGACGGCCTGGCTGCAATACGACGCCAAGAACACCGACCGGCTGGTGACGCTTTCTTTCGGCGGCTACGAGGAGCGCGTCGGCGTCCCCAAGATCCTCGAATACCTGCGCTCGGTCGAGATCAAGGCGACCTTCTTCATTCCGGGCTGGGTGGTCGAGGTCCATCCCCGAATGTGCGAGGCCATCGTCAAGGACGGGCACGAGGTCGGCCATCACGGCTATTCGCACAAGCGCCCCGAGCCCGGCGACTTCGCCGCCGACAAGGAGGAGATCGACAAGACGCTCGACATCTTCAAGCGCATCCTCGGCGTGACACCGGTCGGGTACCGGGCGCCTTCGGGCGAGAACTACGACGAGCTGCTCGGCTATCTCCGCGAGAAGGGCATCGTCTATTCCTCCTCCTTCCGCGACGACATCCGCCCCTATCGGCACACGCTGCGCGACGGCTCGAAGGGCCCTGTCGAGCTGCCGGTCAACATGTCCTTCGACGACTGGCTCTACGGCCTGTCGCAGCGCTTCAGCCCACGCCCGATGTTCCCGAAGGAGCATGTCCTGTCGATCTGGAACGACGAACTCGGCCAGACGCGCGAATGGGGCGGCCTCGTCTCCATGGTGATGCACCCGCAGGTTTCGGGGCGCCCGATGCGGATCGGCATCATGCGTGACTTCCTCGCCCGCGCCCGCGGCTATGGCGACGTCTGGATCGCCACCGGCAAGGAAATCGCCGAGCATTTCCTCGCGCAGGAAAAGGCGGCGGGCTGAATCCAGCCATCGACGCTCCGCCATCATCCCGGGCGAAGGGAAGCGGAGACCCGGGATCCATGCCGGAACGGTTCAGGCATGGATCCCGGATCAGCGCGGCTTCGCCGCTTGTCCGGGATGACCCGAGGTCGAGAATTCAGCGAGCAGGCAACCCAGCCATGACCACCCGCATCCGCAACGCCGACATCGTCATCGCCTATGATCCGGCCGCCGACGACCATGTCTATCGCCGCAATCTCGATGTGGTCTTCGACGCGAGCGGCATCCTGCATCTCGGCGAAGGCTACACGGGCGAGGTTACGCGCGAGATCGACGGCAGGGGCTTCATGGTCATGCCCGGCCTCGTCGACATCCACTCCCACCCGTCGAGCGAGCCCGGCAACAAGGGCATGACCGACGAGGTCGGCACGCCGAAGCTCTACAATTCCTCGCTCTACGAATTCCTCTGGCTGTTCCGCGCCGATGCCGAGGGCATCCCGCATCTCAACCACGTCGCCTGGTCGGAGCTGCTGATGTCGGGCGTCACCACGCTGGTCGACCTCTCCTTCCCGAGCGATGGCTGGCTCAGACCGCGCGGCGGCGAGCGGGCTGCGCATGGTGATGGCGCCGATGTACCGCAACGGCCGCTGGTTCACCCGCAACGGCTACACGGTCGAGGAGCTAAGCAACCAAACAATCCAGGGGGACTGGGTCGAACGCTTGAATCCAGTCCCCCTGGATCGCTTCGCCGCGCTCGCAATGACGGACCGGAGGCTGGCTTATGATTTGCTGAACGAATAGTGTGAGCACACTCTATTCGGGGCGATCATATGAACCTCCGCCAGATCGAGCTTCTGCGGGCCGTCGTCCGCTGCGAGACGACGGTTCGCGCCGCGCAGGAGCTGGGGCTGTCGCAGCCCGCGGTCAGCAACGCGATCAAGCATCTCGAAAGCCAGGTCGGCTTCCCGCTGTTCGAGCGCGTCAACAACCGCCTGTTCCCGACGGCCGAGGCACGTTCGCTCTACAAGGATTCCGAGCCGATCTTCGCCCTGCACGCAGCCTTCGAGGCCCGGGTGCAGGACATCAAGGAGAACCGGGCCGGCCATATCCGCATCATCGCGACGCCCCCGCTGGGCTACGGCGTCCTGCCCGCGGCGCTGCGCAACTACCTCGCCAAGCGTCCGAAGGTGCGGGTGTCCTTCGACGTCCGGCGCTTCGAGCATGTCCTGGAGAGCGTCGAGAACGGAACCGCTGAGCTCGGCTTCGTCATGGGGCTGGATGACGATCGCGGGCTCGATGCCGAGACGTTCTTCACCGGCAGCATGGTCTGCGTCATGCGCCCCGACCATCCCCTGGCCTCGAAACCGACGATCACGCCGGACGACCTGCGGGAGGTGCCCTATATCGCCCTCGAACAGGGAACCCGCATGGGCACCATCGTCCGCCGGGCCTTCGCCCAGGCCGATGTGCCGTTCCGCTTTTCGGTCGAGGTCCGCTACTGCAACACGGCCTGCGTGCTCGCGGAAAACGGTGTCGGCGTCGCCGTGGTCGACCCCCTTTCTCCCGTCTTCAGCGGCCATTACGACCTGGCCATCCGCCCCTTCTCCCCCGCCTCCGAGGTGATGGCTTCGGTCGTGCGCTCACGCAAGCGGCCGATCTCGCGCGCAGCCGACGCCTTCCTGCGCGAGGTCAGGCTGATCGCCGCCGAAACGGCCGCCAAGCTCGGGCAGGGCTGAACACGCCCGTACTATTCAACGCGCGAATGTCACCCCGGAAATCCGCATAGACAGCGCCATTGTCTGGCCGCGCGGGCTGGCCCAAGGTTTCCCGGCTGCCTCCCGGCGGCAAATATCATAAGACGACGCGCATGCTCGATCATCGCCGCTTCAAGGCCGGGCGTGTGACAGGGCTGCGCCCACACCCGACCGGACCGACATGACGGCCACCGCCAGGACGCCCCACGCCGAAACGGCCATCGCCGCGGCCGTTGCCGCGCAGCGCGGCTGGGTGGAGGCTCTGTTCGAACGGCTGGCGGCCGGCAGCCGCGACGAGCCCGGCATCACCCGCGACACCTATGGCGCGGGAGAGGATTTCGGCCACCGCCTGCTTATGGAGCACGGCAAGGCGCGGGGGCTCACTGTCACCCACGACTTCGCCGCAAACACCTATGTCACCCTGACCGGCCGCGACGCCGTGGCTCCGCGCATCCTGATGGGCTCTCATCTCGACAGCGTGCCGCATGGCGGCAATTTCGACGGCGCAGCGGGCGTCATCGCCGGGCTCGTCGTCATCGAGACCTTGCGCGTACTGGGCATCCAGCCGCGCTGCGACGTCACGGCAATGGGCGTGCGGGCCGAGGAGAGCGTCTGGTTCCAGGTCTCCTATATCGGCAGCCGCTCGGCGCTCGGCACTCTGCCTGATGGAGCGCTGGAGGTCAGACGCATCGATGATGGCCGCGCGCTCGCCGCAAGCATCGACGCCTGCGGCGGCAACTCCGCGGCGATCCGCCGGCGTGAGCGCCATCTCGATCCCGCCGCGATCCGCGCCTTCCTCGAAGTCCATATCGAGCAGGCGCCCAGTCTGGTGGAATCAGGCCTGCCGGTCGCGATCTGCACCGGCGTACCGGGCAATTTCCGTTACCCCAACGCGCGCATCTTGGGGCGGCACGACCATGTCGGGACACCCCGACGCTTCCGCCGCGACGCCGCCATGGCCGGCGCCGAATTCGCCATGCGGCTCGACCGGCTCTGGCAGGAAGAGGAAGCCGCCGGCTTCCCGATGGCGGTCACGCTCGGCCGCTTCCATACCGATCCGGCCGTCCACGGCCTGACCACGGTTCCGGGCAGCTTCGCCTTCAGCCTCGACGTGCGCGCCTACGATGCCGCCGTGCTGGAACGGGTCGAGGCGAAGATGCTGGCCGCCATCCGCGAGATCGAGACGCACCGGCGCGTGACCTTCGAGCTCGGCACGCGCGCCAGTGCCGCCGTCGGACCGGTCGACCCCGGCATCGCCGCAGGGCTGGAAGCCGCCGCCGCCCGGCAGAGCATCGCGACCATGCCGCTCGGCAGCCCGGCCTCCCATGACTCCGCCGCCTTCGCCGCGGCCGGCGTGCCGATCGCCATGCTGTTCGTGCGCAACGAGCATGGCAGCCACAATCCGCTGGAGGCAATGGAGATCGACGACTTCCTTGCCGCCTGCGCCATCCTGGCCGACTGGGTGGCGAGAGAGGTCGCCTGAGCCGGTGAGCAATGCCATGCTAAACGATCTGCCCATCATCTCCGGATTCCGCCGATGAGCCGCCGCCCCCGCATCCTCGTCATCAACCCCAATTCGAACGAAGCTGTCACCGAAGGGCTGCGGCAGGCGCTTGCGCCCCTCGCCTTCGCCGAGGGACCGGAGCTGGTCTGCGAGACGCTGACCGAGGGCCCGATCGGCATCGAGACGCAGGAGCATGTCGAGAGCGTCGCCCTCCCCCTGCGCCGCCGGATCGAGACTGCCAACGGCGTCGACGCCTTCGTCATCGCCTGCTATTCGGACCCCGGCCTCCATGTCGCCCGCGAGGGTACAGCGAGCCCGGTCTTCGGCATCGCCGAATGCGGCGTGCTCACCGCCTTGACGCGGGCGGACCGCTTCGGCGTCATCGCGATCAAGTCGCGCTCCATCCCGCGCCATATCCGCTATCTCCGCCAGATGGAGCTGATGGACAGGCTTGCCGGCGAGCGACCGCTCGAAATGTCTGTAGCTGAAAGCGCATCCGGCGAGGGCACGCTGCAGCGGATGATCACGGTCGGACTCGAACTCCGGGACGAGGACGGCGCCGGCGCCATCGTGATGGGCTGTGCCGGCATGGCGCGTCATCGCCGGCCGCTGGAGGATGCGCTGGGCATACCGGTGATCGACCCGACGCAAGCTGCGGTCGCCATGGCGATCGGCACCATTATGGTGCGCTGAGAAGGACGAGGACATATGACGGCTAACTACGATCTGGTCATTCGCGGCGGCACGGTCGGCTCCGCGACCGGCAGCTTCCGTTCCGATGTCGCGATCAAGGACGGCAAGATCGCCGCGCTCGGCCAGGGCCTCGCGCCGGGCACCCGCGAAATCGACGCCAGCGGCAAGCTCGTCCTGCCGGGCGGCATCGACACCCATGCCCATGTCGAGCAGGTCTCGGCCGGCGGGCTGCTCAATGCCGACACCTTCGAGAGCGCCACGGCTTCGGCGGCCTTCGGCGGCAACACGACGCTGATCTCCTTCGCCGCCCAGCATCGCGGCCTCGATCTCCGCAAGGTCGTCGATGATTATTCGGCCCTCGCCCGGCGCGGCGCGCTGATCGACTACGCCTTCCATCTCATCGTCGCCAATCCCGACGCCAAGACGGTCCAGCAGGATCTGCCGGCGCTGATCCGTGAGGGCCATGGCTCGATCAAGGTCTTCATGACCTATGACCTGATCAAGGTCGACGACGAGCCGCTGCTCGATTTGCTGCTGACCGCCAGGCAGAACCGCGCGCTGGTCTGCGTACACGCCGAGAACCACGGCATGATCTCCTGGATGGGCAGGAAGCTCGTCGAGAAGGGCTATGTCGCACCGAAATACCACGCGATCAGCCATCCCCGCGGCTCGGAGGCCGAGGCCTTCAACCGGCTGATCACGGCCGCCGAATTGCTCGACGTGGCCGTCATGATCTTCCACGTCTCGACCGCCGAGGGAGCGCAAACGATCCGCGATGCGCGCGGTCGCGGCCTCAAGGTCTTCTCAGAGACCTGCCCGCAATATCTCTTCCTGACCCGGCACGATCTCGACAAGCCCGGCCTGGAAGGCGCGAAATGGATGTGCTCGCCGCCGCCGCGCGAGCAGGCGGATCAGGATGCGCTCTGGCAGGCGCTGGCGCTCGGCGACATCCAGACGGTTTCCTCCGACCACGCGCCCTATCGCTTCGACGAGACCGGCAAGCTCTCGGCCGGCCCGAACCCGAACTTCAAGCAGATCGCCAACGGCCTGCCGGGCCTGGAGACGCGATTGCCCCTGCTTTTCGACGCGCTGGTATCGAAGGGGCGGCCGGAATTCGCCGGGCGCGGGCTCGAGGCCTTCGTCGACCTGACGGCGACGGCGCCGGCCAAGATCTACAACCTCCCCGGCAAGGGCGCCCTGCTCCCCGGCTACGACGCCGACATCGCGATCTGGGACCCGCAGAAAGCGGTGACCATCACCGACGAGGCGATGCACGACCGCACCGGCTTCACGCCCTTCGCCGGCCGCAGCGTCACCGGCTGGCCGGAGCGTGTCCTCGTCAGGGGCGCGGAGGTCGTGGCTGACGGCGCGCTGCACGGGAAGCCCGGCACCGGTCGCTGGCTGCGCCGCGAGGGCGGCTGGGCGACGGAGCCGACCGGACGCCTTGTCGCCGATATGGACCCGCGCTCGAATTTCGGCGCGGTATTGCTCGACTGACACGCAGCATGCCGGCCGCAATTTTCGGCGGCCGGCGTTTTGAGCTGGAATGCGCTCAGGGTTGCATGGCCCGGAGCGCACTGGTCCAACCCCGGCACCGGCCGCATCCGCGTGTCGTACCCCACGCGACGCAAGCGCGCGAAGTGTTCAGTCGTTGAGGCGCGCATCCCTTCGGCAGAACTGGACGACATTTGAAGGAGACGGCACGCTCTCAACATGGCTTGCAGCGTCCAAGACGAGCTCAATCGCCTTTCGTAGACGCTCGTCTTCAGGATTTTTCTCGGTAACGCAAAGCAAGGCGCATTTGAGAAAGATGACGCACTGGTCGTGATTTGGGTTGATATGCTGCGTCATGTTCATGGCCAGCTCGAATGGCGGCACTTCATGAGAGGCAGACGATCGGGCTTTGAACTCATAATGGCCCCACGCGATACACACTGTTTCAATTCGGGCCGGCACAGTCGTAGCGGGCGATAGAAGCGCAAGATTGGGGCCAGCGCGTCGTGCGATCGCACCTTCATTCGCGATACCTTGATTTGAGTCAACGACGGTTGGTATTCTTTTGGTAGAATTCTTCGCGCAATGGTTAGGGCTTCTGCGATGATGGCCGAAACGAAGAAGCGATCTGCGCAGCGGACGCGCGAGCGGATCTTGCAGGCCGCAATGCTGCATTTCTCGCAGCATTCCTACGAAGGTACGAAGCTTCGCGACATTGCCGGCAGCGCCGGAGTCGACGTCGCGCTGGTCCATCGTTCATTCGGATCGAAAGAGGAATTATTTGCAAGCACGCTCGAAGCTGCCTTCGACAGCCGCTTCGACGAGGCGCTCGATGCACCGGATCCAGCAGTCAGCCTCGCGGCGTTGTTCTTTGCGCCACGTCTCGACCCGAAGCTCGGGCTCATCGATCCCATGGATATTGTCGTGCGCTCGCTCGGCCATGAGCGCGCGGGGCCCGTTCTGCGCGATTTCGTGCGCCTTCGCTTTTCGACCCACCTCACCGAAAAACTAGGACCAGCACAGCCGGAGCGTGTGGCGATGATTCTCGCATGCTTCGGCGGTTTGGCAGTCTTCGATGATATTCTCTCCATCGGCCGCCTTGATCGCAGCGGCCGGGACAGGCTGCGAAGCCTGCTGGAGCAAATTCTCCGGCTGTGTCTCGAGGGCGGTGAAAAATGCGGCGCTCTGGCGTCTTCTGGGGAAGCTCGGCATGAAGCCTGACGTCACGCCAGCCGCCGATTCCCTAGGCCTCGAAGCCTTCCACTCGATCGACCGGATGCGGGAGGCGCTCGGCGCGCAACTGACCGGGGGGCTTTCGCCCGCCGCCTTGGCGCTCGCGTATTTCGACTGGATGCTGCATCTCGCGGCGGCACCAGGCAAGCGCATGGAGCTGACCTACAAGGCCGGCAGAAAGGCGAGCCGACTCGCCGCCCATGTGGCGACGGCCCTCATGCAGCCGGACGCGCCCGCCTGCATCGAGCCTTTGCCGGGCGATAACCGGTTCAGCGACGAGAGCTGGCATCGGCCGCCCTATTCCTACTGGGCTCAGGCATTCCTGCTCGGCCAGCAATGGTGGCACAACGCCACCCACGAGGTTCCGGGGGTCACGCCGCATCATCAAGACGTGGTGTCCTTCGCCGCCCGCCAGATGCTCGACATGTTCTCGCCCTCCAACCTGCCTTTCACCAATCCCCAGGTGATGGCGAAGGCGATGGAGACGGGCGGCGCCAATTTCGTCCAGGGCTTCCGCCACTGGATCGAGGATGTCGGGCGGCAGGCGAGCGGCCAGCCGCCCGTGGGCACCGAGAACTTCGTCGTCGGGCGCGATGTTGCGGTGACGCCGGGCAAGGTCGTCTTCCGCGACGAGCTGATCGAGCTGATCCAGTACGCGCCGGCGACGGAGAGCGTCGTAGCCGAGCCGATCCTGATCGTGCCCGCCTGGATCATGAAGTACTACATCCTCGATCTGTCGCCGGGGAATTCGCTGGTCCGCTTTTTGGTCGAGAACGGTCACACCGTCTTCTGCGTCTCCTGGCGCAATCCCACGGCGGAGGATCGCGACCTCGCCATGGAGGATTACCGCGAGAGCCTGATGGCCGCGCTCGACGCGGTCGGCGCCATCGTCCCGGAACGCAAGATCCACGCGGCCGGCTATTGCCTCGGCGGAACCCTGCTGTCGATCGCCGCCGCCGCGATGGCGCGCTCCGGCGACGACAGGCTGGCCTCGCTGACGCTGCTCGCCGCCCAGACCGACTTCACCGAGCCCGGCGAGCTCGCGCTCTTCATCGATCCGAGCCAGTTGCACTTCCTCGAGAGCATGATGTGGAACCGCGGCTATCTCTCCGCCGACCAGATGGCCGGGGCCTTCCAGCTGCTGCGTTCCAACGATCTCGTCTGGTCGCGAGTCGTCCACGACTACCTGATGGGCGAGCGCAGCCCGATGTTCGACATCACGGCCTGGAACGCGGATTCGACCCGCATGCCCTATCGCATGCATGCGGAATACCTGCGGCGCCTCTATCTCGACAACGAGCTGGCGAGCGGCCGCTTCCTGGTCGCGGGCCGGCCGGCTGTGCTCCAGAATATCCGCGCGCCTATCTTCTGCGTGGGGACGGAGCGCGACCACGTCGCGCCATGGCGCTCGGTCTACAAGATCCACCTGCTGACGGATGTCGAAGTCACCTTCGTGCTGACGAGCGGGGGCCACAATGCCGGCATCGTCAGCGAACCGGGGCGGCCGAACCGTCGCTTCCGCATCGCGACGCGCCATCACGGCGACGTCCTGAGCGGCCCGGACGAGTGGTTGCCCGCGGCCGAGCTCAGGGAAGGGTCGTGGTGGACCGCCTGGCTGGAATGGCTTGCGGCTCGCTCCACCTCCGAGCGCGTACCCGCCCCCGCCATGGGCGCCCCGGCGACGGGATATGCGCCTCTCGCCGACGCCCCCGGCAGCTACGTCCTGCAACGGTGAGTCCGCGAATGGAGCAGCCTCTTCCCAGGAACCGGACCTCCGACGAGCTCGCCATCGGCGACAACGCTGCGCTGGCGCGGATTGTCGGCCGCGACGACATCGATCTCCTCGCGGCTGTCTCCCTCACCGTCATGGCCTCCCGGGGGCAGATCAGCGGCGCGCTGGTCGACGGCATCCCGACGTTTTGTCGGTAGGCTCCGGCTCGGATCCGGAGCGGGTCATCGCCGCTGTCAGCATGGGAGTTCTCAAGACCGCGGCATTCGCAGTCCTGTACGCGGACGGCGCCCAACGGGGCGCGCATCATCATTAAAAATGATAATTAATTCAATTTTTTATAACATAAACAGAATGACATCGATCGTAAGATCGCCAGCGCATTTCCAACCCATCGACTTGCGTTTGCGCAACGCGATCGAAACAGCCGATTTCCCCTCCCTCCTCGACATGATCCGTGCACCGGGGCCTCGCCGGCAACGACACATATATCTGCGAGACCCGCGACACTTCAAAAAATGATTTGCGCACCTCAATATCTGAGGTCATGCTGCCGGCATGAATTCCTCTTTCGATCGCGTGACCCTGGAAGACGTTGCCCAAGAGGCGGGCGTTTCGCTCGCCACGGTGGATCGCGTCATCAACGGCCGCCCTGGCGTGCACGACCGCACGATCGGGCGCGTCGAGGCCGCTATCAGCAAGCTGAACTATCGCCCTGACCCGGCTGCCGTGCGGCTCGCTCGCGGCAGCAAATCGCTGCGCTTCTGCTTCGTGCTGCCCGCGAGCCGGACGAGCTTCGTGGAGCTGTTGTCGAGCCAGCTGGCCGAGACCGCGAAATGGCTGGAAAGCCAGCGTGCCTTCGTGGATGTGCGGGAAGCCGACGTCTTTGATCCAGACATCCTTGCCACGCTGCTGGAGAGCCTGGGCGAACGCTATGACGGCATCGCGACCATCGCGCTGGACCATCCCCGCGTCCGTGCCGCGCTGGACGATCTCGCAGCGGCCGGCAAAGCGGTGGTCACGCTGGTCTCGGACGCACCGACGGCCAATCGTCTTCGCTATATCGGCATCGACAATGCCGCCGCCGGCCGCACCGCCGCAACCCTGATGGGACGCTTTGCCGCCCGCCGCACGGGCCGCATCGGCCTGATCGCCGGCTCGCTGGCGCTGCGCGATCACGCGGAGCGCCGCTTCGGTTTCACGCAGGTGCTGGAAAGCGAATATCCGGAACTATGTGCGCAACCTCCGCAAGAAGGACGCGACGACAACGAGCGCAACCGGGCAATCGCCGAAGAATTTCTGCAGATGCCGGACCTTGTCGGTCTCTACAACATGGGGGCCGGCAATCGGGGCGTAGCCGCAGCATTGGAGGCAAGCGGCCGCGCCGCCGAGGTGATCTTTATCGGGCACGAGCTCACCCCGCATACGCGCCGCTTCCTCGTGCGCGGCACCATGGATGCCTGCATCAACCAGGATGCCGGCCACGAAATCCGATCGGCAGCGCGGGTGCTTCTCGCGCATTGCCTGAAGGAACCGTTGATGCCGGATCAGGAGCGGATCCGCATCGACATCTTCATCCGCGACAACATGCCGTGAACAGGCACGCGGTTTCCAGGGACGGAAAACACCAAGTGAGGACAGAGGGATGGCTTTCGACGTAGCAGAACACGCCCCCGCTTCAGCGAGGGGCTGACATGGCCTCCGTCACGATGCGCGCAGTCCGCAAGGACTTCGGATCGCTCCGTATCCTCCAGGACGTCGATCTCGATGTCGCTGACAAGGAATTCATCACACTCGTCGGGCCGTCCGGCTGCGGCAAGTCGACCTTGCTGCGCATGGTCGCCGGGCTCGAGGATGTTTCCGGCGGCGAGATTTTCATCGGCGAAGAGAAGGTCAACGACGTCGCACCTATGCATCGCGACGTCGCAATGGTCTTCCAGTCCTACGCGCTCTACCCGCATATGACCGTACTGGTATGCCCATGACGTCGCCGCCATCGCCGTGTTCGAGATGGCCGGCGGCGTGATCTTCAACTACCGCGGCAGCTGGTGTGCCGAAGGGCTGCGCACGAGTTGGGAAAGCGCCTGGCGCATCACCGGGTCGCTCGGCACCCTGCTCTGGGACGGCGCCGACGACATCCGCGCCGAGGTGGTGCGCGGCCTACCTCAAGCAGTGCCGCGGCAGCGCTTTCGTCGCCAATCCCATCTGAAGCGCTTTCCGGGCGCCCGCTGACATCACGGGAGGATCAAGGATGAAGACGATCAAGGGGCCAGCCATCTTCCTTGCCCAGTTCGCGGGCGACGGGGCGCCATTCAACAGCCTACCCGGCATCGCCCGCTGGGCGGCGGGGCACGGCTACAAGGGCGTCCAGATCCCAAGCTGGGACGCCAGGCTTTTCGACTTGCGCAAGGCGGCCGAAAGCAAGACCTACTGCGACGAGGTCAAGGGCGTCCTAACCGAGGCGGGCGTCGAGCTGACCGAGCTGTCGACCCATCTCCAGGGCCAGCTCGTGGCTGTCCATCCCGCCTATGACCTCGCCTTCGACGGCTTCGCCGCGCCGGCAGTGCGCGGCAATCCGAAGGCCCGACAAGCATGGGCGGTCGAACAACTGCTGCTCGCAGCGCAGGCTTCGCACAATCTCGGGCTGACCGCCCATGCCACCTTCTCAGGAGGGCTGGCCTGGCCCTTCGTCTATCCCTGGCCTCAGCGCCCGGCGGGGCTGGTCGAGACGGCGTTCGCCGAACTGGCGAAGCGTTGGCGCCCAATCCTCGACGCCTTCGACAAGGCCGGGGTCGATCTCTGTTACGAGATCCATCCCGGCGAGGATCTGCACGACGGTATCACCTTCGAGATGTTCCTCGAGCAGGTCGGCAACCACCCGCGCTGCAACATCCTCTACGATCCCAGCCACTTCCTGCTGCAGCAGCTCGACTATCTCGCCTTCATCGACATCTATCGCGAGCGGATCCGGATGTTCCACGTGAAGGACGCCGAGTTCAATCCGAGTGGCCGGCAAGGCGTCTATTCCGGCTTCCAGCCCTGGGCACAGCGTGCCGGGCGCTTCCGCTCCCTGGGCGATGGTCAGGTCGATTTCGGCGGGATCTTTTCGAAGCTGACCCAATACGGCTTCGACGGCTGGGCCGTGCTCGAATGGGAGTGCTGCATCAAGGATTCCGAGCAAGGCGCAGCCGAAGGGGCCCCGTTCATCGCCAGCCACCTGATCAAGGCCGTGGAACGAGCGTTCGACGACTTCGCGGCCAGCGGCGTCGACGAGGCCGCCAACCGCTTGCTGCTGGGGATCGGCTGATGGCAATCGAAGGCAAGAGCAACGGTACGGTGCGCCGCCGGCTGCGCCTCGGGATGGTGGGTGGCGGCCAGGGCGCTTTCATCGGAGCAGTGCATCGCATCGCCGCCCGGCTGGACGACCGCTACGAACTCGTGGCGGGGGCGCTTTCGTCGGACCCGGCCCGGGCTGCAGCGAGCGCAGCCGAACTCCACATAGCTCCCGAGCGCAGCTACGCAGACTACGCCGAGATGGCCGAGCGGGAAGCTTCGCGGCTGGATGGCATCGACGTCGTCGCTATCGTCACGCCAAACCACATGCATGCCGGGCCAGCCTGCGCGTTCGCTGAGCGAGGCATCCATGTCATCTGCGACAAGCCTCTGGCCCATCGCAACGAGGATGCCGCAGCCATCGCTGCGGCGACGGCCCGAGGCGGCGGCCTGTTCTTCCTGACCCACAACTACACCGGCTATCCGATGGTCCGGCAGGCCCGCGAGATGGTGGAGTCGGGCGAGCTCGGCACGATCCGCGTCGTGCAGGCGGAGTATCCGCAGGATTGGCTGACGACCCGGCTGGAGGAAACCGGCCAGAAGCAAGCGGCTTGGCGCACCGATCCGGCGCGCGCTGGCGCCGCCGGCGGCCTGGGCGATCTGGGGACCCACGCCTTCAATCTCGCCGAGTTCGTCAGCGGCCTCAGCTGCGAGGCTGTCGCGGCGCAACTGACATGCTTCGTCCCCGGCCGGAGGCTGGACGACGACGCGCAGTTGCTGCTGCGTTTCGCGGGCGGCGCGCGCGGAATGCTCTGGTCATCCCAGGTCGCGCCGGGCAACGAGAACGCACTGCGCTTGCGGATCTATGGCAACAAGGCCGGGCTTGAATGGGCGCAGGAAGAGCCCAATCGCCTGTTGTTCGCCCCCCATGGCGAGCCTCCCCGCACCATCCGGCGCGCCGGGGCCGGCGCCGGCACCGCAGCGGCCCATGCCAGCCGCATCCCCGCCGGGCACCCGGAGGGCTATCTCGAGGGCTTCGCGCAGCTCTATCGCGACGCAGCGGAGCAGATCTTCGCGCGATTGGAGAAGCGATCTCCCGATCCGGCCAGCATGCTGGTGCCGGGCATAGCCGCAGGTCTGCGTGGCATGGCCTTCATCGCCGCGGCGGTCGCCTCCAGCGCTGCGAACTCGGCCTGGAAGCCCGTCGAGGCCTGATGCATATCGGGATCGACCTGGGGACTTCCGGCGTCAAGGCTGTGCTGACCGGCGAGGACGGCGGTCTCGTCGGGCATGCCACGGCCCCTCTGACCGTCGCCGCGCCGCAGCCGCTCTGGAGCGAGCAGCGACCGGCTGACTGGTGGGACGCCACCTGCCGAGCCACGGCCGAGCTCGCACACAGCCATGACCTTTCCGGGGTGCGCGGGATCGGGCTCGCCGGCCAGATGCACGGCGCCGTGCTGTTGGACCGTGCCGGGCGCGTGCTGCGCCCGGCCATCCTCTGGAATGACGGGCGCAGCGCGGCCGAATGCCACGAGCTGGAAGCGTCGGAGCCTAGAAGCCGTGCCATCACGGGCAATCTCGCCATGCCTGGCTTCACGGCTCCGAAGCTGCTCTGGGTACGAAAGCACGAGCCCGAGCTATTCGCACAGATCGCCACCGTGCTCCTGCCCAAGGACTGGCTGCGGCGCGAGCTGACGGGGGAGCTCGCCTCGGACATGTCGGACGCCTCCGGCACGCTCTGGCTCGACACCGCCGCCCGGCGCTGGTCACCGGCGATGCTGGCAGCCTGCGGCCTCGACGAAACCCGGATGCCGCGCCTCGTCGAAGGCACGCAGGTCTCGGGCAGGCTTCAGCCGGGCGCGGCCCGCGCTCTCGGCCTGCCGGCCGGTATCCCCGTTGCCGGCGGCGGCGGCGACAATGCGGCGGGGGCGCTCGGCATCGGCTGCGTCCATCCCGGCAACGCCTTGCTCTCGCTCGGCACCTCCGGCGTCATTTTCGTCAGCGATTCCGGCCATGTGGCCGATCCGGAGCGGACGGTGCACGCCTTCTGCCATTGCGTGCCGCAGACTTGGCATCGCATGTCCGTCATTCTCTCGGCCGCGGCCTCGCTCGCCTGGCTGTCCCGGCTGCTCGGCGCCGACGAAGCCAGCCTGCTGCGCGAGGCGGAAAGCGCGCCGGCGCAGGAGCGGCTGGTCTTCCTGCCCTATCTTTCGGGCGAACGGACCCCGCATAACGATCCGGCCGCAGCCGGCGTCTTCTTCGGTCTTTCCGGCGAAACCGGCCGTGCCGCGCTGACGCGCGCCGTTCTGGAGGGGGTTGCCTTCGCCCTCGCCGACGGACTCGACGCGCTCGAGGCGCGCGGCGGGCCGATCGCGGAGCTCACCGCGATCGGCGGCGGCGCACGCAGCCCATTCTGGCTGGGGCTCCTGGCGAGCGTGCTCGGCCGCCCCCTGCACACCGTCGCTGGCAGCGAGGTCGGTCCGGCGCTCGGAGCCGCGCGCCTGGCGCGGGTCGCGGCCGGCGATGCCAGCCTAGCGGATGCCGCGGCGCGTCCGCCGGTGACCGCGCGGTACGCGCCGGAGCCCGGGCTTGCGGAAGCGCTGGCACGGCGCCGCGCGATCTATCGTTCTCTCTACCCCACCCTTCATCAGCTCTTCGCGGATACGGGACGCATATCATGACCGTCTTCGACCAACTCCCATACATCCGCTTCGTCGGCTCCGAAGCGAGCGATCCCTTCGCCCTGCGTTACTACGACAAGAACCGGCAGGTGCTGGGGCGCAGCATGGAAGACTGGCTGTCCCCGGCCGTCGCCTACTGGCATTCCTTTGTCGCCAACGGCCTCGACCCCTTCGGCGGACCGACCCTGGAACGGCCCTGGTTCTCCGGTGCCCCGCTCGAGGCCGCTCTCGACAAGGCCGACGCGGCCTTCGCCTTCCTCGAACGCCTCGGCCTGCCGTTCTTCTGCTTCCACGACCGCGACGTCGCGCCGGAAGGGGAAAGCCTGCGCCAGAGCAACGCCATGCTCGACCGCGTGCTGGAGCGTGTCGAGGCGCATATGCAGCGGACCGGCATCAGGCTGCTCTGGGGCACCGCCAACCTGTTCAGCCATCCCCGCTACATGGCCGGCGCGGCCACGAATCCCGACCCCGACGTGTTCGTCTTCGCCGCCGGCCAGGTGAAGCATGCGCTGGAGGCGACGCAGCGGCTCGGCGGCCGAAACTACGTGCTCTGGGGCGGGCGCGAGGGCTATGACACCTTGCTGAACACCGATCTCGCCCGCGAGGATGCCCAACTCGGCCGCTTCCTCAACCTCGTCGTCGAGCATAAGCATCGCATCGGCTTCAAGGGCACGATCCTGATCGAGCCGAAGCCGATGGAGCCGACCAAGCATCAGTACGATCGCGACGTCGCGACGGTCTACGGCTTCCTTGCCCGGCACAAGCTGCTGGGCGAAGTGAAGCTCAACATCGAGGCCAACCACGCGACGCTGGCGGGTCACTCCTTCGAGCATGAGATCGCGACGGCTGCGGCGTTCGGCCTGCTCGGCTCGATCGACATGAATCGCGGCGACCCACAGAACGGCTGGGACACCGACCAGTTCCCCAACAACGCCCAGGATCTTTCGCTGGCAATGCTGGAGATCGTCAGGCATGGCGGCCTGGGCAATGGCGGCTTCAACTTCGACGCCAAGATCCGCCGTCAGAGCATCGACATCGCGGATTTGCTGCACGCCCATGTCGGCGGCATCGACACGATGGCGCGCGCGCTGCTGATCGCGGAGAGAATCGTGCAGGACGGGACGCTCGATGCGCAGCGGGAGGCACGCTATGCCGGCTGGTCCGGCGCCGAAGGACAGAAGATCCTCGCAGGCGAGACTGCCTTGAGTGCTCTGGCAGCGCGCGCCGAAGCAAGCGGCGCCGGCCCATCGCCGAGGAGCGGCCGGCAGGAAGCGCTGGAAAATCTGGTCGCGCGGCTGGCCTGACAGAACAGCCGCCGTTCATTGCAGGGCAGGCGGCCCGGCATTCTCCGCCGCCGCCTAAATTCGGGGCGCAGCAGGACGAAAGGCAGCGCCTGCCATTCCGACACTGCTCAACCTGGGATTGGCTTCATTAGATCATCGGAACCTGCGTCACGAACCTCTTCGACGAGTCGAAGGAAGCGCTCCGCGAGAGGCGCCGGCTTGTTCAAGGTCCTCGCCAAGGCGATTCCGGTATTCGCATCGCGCGCGCGCAGCTCGCGATGACCAACTCCAGGCAAGCCTCTGGTGGCGTAAACCCGCGGCAGGATGGCGACACCGAGCCCCGCGCCGACGAAGCCGAGCAACGCGCCGCCGTCACTGCTCTGCTGCACCACCCGTGGGACGAAACCGGCGCCTTTGCAGAGCGCCAGCGTATGCTCGAACAAGCCGCTGCCGACCTGCCGCTTGAACGTGACGAAGGCCTCATCCGCAAGAGCCTCCAGGTCGACCGCGCCATCGCTGCGAGAAAGCGGATGGTCGGCCGAGAAGAAAATCTCGAGCCTGTCGCGCCATAACTCGATCATCTGTATGTTCCGCAACGGCGAACTCGGCATTAGCGGGCGCAAAAAACCGAGATCGAGCTGATCATTCGCCAGCATCTCAAGCTGCGTCCCGGTCGGTAGATGAGCCATGTCGAGGACAACATCGGGATAGCGCTGGCGGAACGCTCTCAGGATGCGCGGGAACATTTCGTGCATTGAAACCGACGCCAGGAAGCCGATGCGGAGCCGACCAGCTTCACCGCGCCCGGCGGATTTTGCCAAGGCGAGAGTGTTGTTGAATCGATCGAGGAGATCCCGGAGGGGCTCCAGCAGGAATTTCCCGGCCATTGTCAACTCGACGCCCTGCGCGGAACGATGAAACAGCGTCGTTCCGAGCTCTTGCTCAAGGTCGCGAATCTGGCTGCTCAGCGGGGGCTGGCTGATGTTCAGCCGCTCTGCCGCGCGACGAAAGCTTGCTTCCTCCGCCACCGCGAGAAAGTAGCGGACATGCCGAATTTCCATGGACACCTGCCTCGATGACGTCAGCCGAGTGATACGTACAAGCTTTCACACGGCACCTCAAAATATATTGGACGATATCGCTCCCGATACGCAAATTGGCGGCAATCAACAGGCGGCGCCTCTGGCCGCTGAGAAATTCGGGAGGTTTTCGGGCTTATGGCTGATCTTCCAGCCTCCATCGAGATACACGAGGAAGGCCCACGCGAGGGCTTTCAGATCGAGCCGGGTCCGATCGCAACAGCAGACAAGGTTCGGTTGATCGAGGCGCTTGCCGAGACCGGCCTCAAGCGCATCCAGGTCTGCTCTTTCGTCAATCCGCGGGTCGTCCCCGGCTGGGCCGACGCCGACCAAGTCGTCGCCCAGATGAAGCCGAAGGACGGCGTCAGCTACACGGCGCTGTGGTTCAACGAGAAAGGTCTCGACCGAGCGCTCGCAGCCGGTGACAAGCTCACGCTCTACGGCTCGATCTCGCTGACGGCTTCGGAAGCTTTCACGCGCAAGAATCTCAATCGCAGCCACGCTGAACAGGTCGAGGCCAGCCGCAAGCAGACAGCTCTCCACATCGCCCGCGGTGTCCCGGTCAGGCGGGTCGGCGTGATGGCTGCCTTCGGCTGCAATTATCAGGGAGACGTGCCGCGCGAGCGGGTAATCGCGACCCTGAAGGACGGCTTTGCCGTCGCCGCCGAAGCCGGTGTCGAGATCGAGCGAATTTCCCTGTCGGATACGATGGGCTGGGCGACGCCGCCGCGCGTCGAGGCGCTTGTCGGCGAGGTTCGATCGAAATGGCCGGACAAGCGCATCACGCTGCATCTCCATGACACCCGCGGCCTGGCGGTAGCAAACGCCTATGCAGGCCTGAAAATGGGTGTCGATTTCTTCGACTCCACGGTCGGAGGACTCGGCGGCTGCCCCTTTGCGGGCCAGAAGGGCGCGGCCGGCAACATCAGCACAGAGGAACTCGTCCTTCTCTGCCACGAAATCGGCGTCGAGACGGGCGTCGACCTGGATGCCCTGATCGAGGTGGGGCGCATGGCCGAGGCCATCGTCGGCCACACCCTCCCCAGCGAACTGATCCATGCCGGTTCGCTCGATGCGCTGCGAGGTTCCGCCTGATGTCCGCCAAGCCGTTGCGAGGGCTCAAGGTCCTCGAATTCAGCCATATGATCATGGGGCCGACGGCGGGCCTCCTGCTCGCCGATCTCGGTGCCGATGTCGTCAAAATCGAGCCAGCGCCGGAAGGCGACCACACCCGCAGCCTGCCGGGCTTTGGCGCTGGATTCTTTCCGGGCTTCAACCGCAACAAGCGCAGCTTCGCGGTCGACCTGAAGAGCGCGGAGGGGCGCAAGACCGTTCATCGCCTCGCCGCCGACGCGGATGTCGTCATCGAAAACTACGGTCCGGGAACGATGGAGCGGCTGGGCTGCGGCTACGAAGACCTGAGAACCGTCAATCCACGTCTGCTCTATCTTGCCTTGAAAGGCTTTCTAGCGGGTCCCTACGAGAAGCGGCCAGCGCTCGACGAGGTCATCCAGTTCCAGACCGGCCTCGCCTATATGACCGGCCCGCCTGGGCGACCGCTTCGGGCCGGTTCGTCGATCACCGACATATTGGGCGGAATCTTCGGGGTCACCGCCGTCCTGGCAGCACTGCCGGAGCGCGATCGCACCGGCAAGGGGCAGAAGATCGGCAGTGCCCTGTTCGAAACCGGTGCCTTCCTGATGCTGACGCACATGGCAGGTTTTGCCGCGACGGGCAACGATCCCCGCCCGATGCCGATCAGGCACGGGGCGTGGGCCATCTACAACGTGTTCGACGTCGCCGGCGATGAGCAGGTCTTCATCGGCGTGACCAGCAATATGCAATGGAGCCGCTTCATCGAGATGTTCGGCTTGCAGGAACTCGCCGGCGATCCGCGCCTGGCGACCAATGCGCTGCGCAATGCCGAGCGGAGCTGGCTGCTGCCACGCATTCAGGAAGCCCTCCTCCCACATGACCGGGCAATGGTCGAGGAACGCTGCGTAGCGGCATCGATCCCCTTCGCGCCCGTCGGCAAGCCCACCGATCTCTTCGCCGACGCGCATCTGACCGCCAGCGGAGGCTTGCTCGACGTCGCCGTGACCAAGCTCACCGGGGATATCGAGACCTTCGGCCTGCCTGCCCTGCCCGTCGGTTTCAATGGCGAGCGCCCCGGCATCGAGCGCCAGCCGCCAAAGCTCGGCGAGCATACCGCCGAGATCCTGGCAGAGATCGGCTACACGCCCCACGAGATCGCCCGCATGAACCAGGCGGGTGTGATCGCAGGCGCCGAACTCAGCTCGCTTTTGTCTTCAGCCGATCCAAGCGGCACAGCATTGGGGAACGAGATATGACGGCGCCTGCAAGCGGTTTGGTGGTCAGCGCCCACCCCGGCGATTTCGTATGGCGCGCCGGCGGCGCGATTGCCCTGCATGCCCTCCGAGGTGTGCGCATGAAGATCGTCTGCCTTTCCTTCGGCGAGCGCGGCGAAAGTCAGGGCGCATGGAAACAACCGGGCATGACGCTCGAAGCTTGTAAACGCGCGCGTCAGGTCGAGGCCGAGGCTGCTGCGGCGGTTCTCGGCGCCGAGATCGAGTTTTTCGACGCCGGCGATTACCCGCTGCATCTGACCTCGGCCATGCTCGATCGAATGATCGACATCTATCGTGAACTCAAGCCCTCCTTCGTGCTCACGCACGCAGATGCCGACCCTTACAATGTCGACCATCCGGAGGCCGCCCGCTTTGCCCGCGAGGCCCGCATCGTGGCGCAGGCGGCCGGTCACAAGCCGGGCCCATCGGTCAGCTACAATGCACCTCAGCTCTACGCCTTTGAACCGCATCAGCCCGAGCAATGTGGCTTCCGGCCCGACCGCATTCTCAACATCACCGACGTCTGGGAGGTGAAACGCAAGGCCTTCGAGGCGCTGCCGGCCCAGCGGCATCTTTGGGACTACTATGAGCGCGTGGCCCTCAATCGCGGCATGCAGGGTGGGCGCAACTCCGGGCGGCCGATGACCTATGGCGAGGCCTACAGTTCCGCATATCCCGAGGCTGTGGAGGCCTTCGCATGAGTGAACTCGGCGTCGTCGTCACCGATATCGAACGCGCCGACGGAGCAGTCATCGACGAACTCGGCACGTGTGGCGTCGCCACGTCGCATGAGGCAGCCGGCCGTGTGCCGGGCTTGATGGACCCGTCGATGAGGCCGATCTTTGCCGGGGCCTCGATCGCCGGCTCCGCGGTGACGGTCCTCGCACAGCCCGGCGACAACTGGATGCTGCATGTCGCCGTCGAGCAATGCGAGCCCGGCGACATCCTCGTGGTCGCCTGCACTGTCGCAAATACCGACGGGATGTTCGGCGATCTGCTTGCGACCTCCCTTCGGGCTCGCGGCGTGAGAGGGCTGGTCATCGACGCCGGCGTCCGCGACGTGAGCTCACTGACGGAAATGGGGTTCCCGGTCTGGTCCCGCGCGATCTCCGCACGCGGCACCGTGAAGGCGACGCTGGGATCGGTGAACGTTCCGGTGGTCTGCGCCGGTACCCAGGTACAGCCCGGCGATGTTGTCGTGGCCGATGACGACGGGGTCCTGGTGTTGCCTCGTCTGCGCGCAGAAGCGGTGCTCATTGCGGCTCGCAAACGTATCGCCGGCGAGAGCGAAAGACGTGCCCGGCTCGCGGCCGGTGAACTGGGCCTCGATATCTACGCGATGAGACCTGCACTCGAGCGGGCAGGCCTGAAATACGTTTCCGCGAAGGAGCGATAAGCTCACCGATCCGACTAGACATCTCCAACGATAAAAAAATGGGAGGATGACCAATGATGGACAGACGTTGTTTCTTGCAGATGGGTGCAGCCGGACTGGCCATGTCCGCGACCAGGGCTACGGCGCAGAGCGCAGCTGCAAACTATCCGCCTGATTATGCGAAGATCATCGAGGCATCGCGTGGCGAGCCGGATCTGATCGCCTATTCGAATATGTCGCCGGGCCAATGGCGCCCGACGCTTGAGGCCTTCAAGGCGGCGTATCCCTGGATCTCCGTCCAGACATTGGACATCAACGCCAACGAGGCGATGGAGCGCTACTTCGCGGAATCCGCGACCGGGAGCCGCACGGCGGATCTCATCGTCACCGTGGCGCCCGACGCCTGGATCGACATGATCGATCGCAAGCAGATCCTGGCTTACGCGTCGCCGGAGGCCAGTGCCTATCCGGTCTGGAGTCTGCCGAGCCCGGGGCTCTATACCGCCGCGCTCGACCCGCTCGTCTTCCTCTGGAACAAGGCGCTTCTGCCCGAGAAGCTCTGGCCGACCAGTTTCGCCGACCTTGTCGAGAAGGTGAAGGCCAACCCGGGCATCTTTCGCCGCAAGCTGACGAGCTACAGCGCCAACCTGACGTCCTACGGCTACAATGCCCACTACTTTTTCGCCAAGCATCATGGCGACAAGGTCTGGGACTGGTACCGCACGCTCGGGCCGGAGACGCGGTTCGAACGCTCGGCTGGTCCGATGGTCGAGAAAGTGACCACCGGCGAATACGTCCTGGCCTATTTCTGCGGATCGTCGGCCGCCCGCACCGCGGTCCGCGATCCGGCACGCGCGCGCATTGTCGGCATGAGCTACATCAGCGATGGCACGCCGATGGTCTTCCGCGGCCTCGGCATTCCCATCAAGTCGGCCCGTCCAAATTCGGCGAAGCTGCTCCTCGACTTCATGCTGTCGGAGACCGGGCAGAGGGCGCTGGCGGCAGGCTCGCGCACGCCCGTCAGACCGTCTGTCACGTCAGAGAGCGTCGGCGGCGCCGAGACCTTCTCGCAGATCGAAAGGGAAATCGGCTCGGGAAATACGATCCTGGTCAACTACGACCGCGGTCTGGTGAGCGATCACGAATCCTTCGTGCGGAAATGGCGCGAAGCCAACCGCGCTTGACCGACGGTACGAAACGAATGGAACCGTCATGAGCCACCTAGACATCCCCGTGTTCGACGCACGCGCGATGCAGCGCCGGACCGGACTCGCATCGGGACTGGCGAACCACCCCGCGCGCAGCGTCATCCTGCAATATGTCATCGCCGTCATGGCGCTGGTCCTGGTCGCAGGGCCGATCCTGCCGCTGTTGTACCAGTCCGTGCTGGACCGGCCGCTCTACGACGATCAGGCGCAGCTCAGCATCAAGAACTACTTTGACCTGTTCGGCTCGGAAGGCTTCGGCACGATCATCTACAACACGCTGGTCTTCGCCTTCATTTCGACGGTCGTGTCGCAGTTCTTGGGCGTCGTCAGCGCCGTCCTGATCGGCCGCACGAACGTGCCGGGGAGGCGCCTCTTCGGCAGCATGCTGCTTTGGCCCTTGTTCATCTCCCATCTCATCCTGTCGTTCGGATGGTTCCTGATGTACGGACCGGCCGGTTACATCACCCTGTGGGTGCAGGGGATTGTCGGCGAGCAGCCTTGGAACCTGTATTCGCTGGGCGGCATGGCGCTCGTCGCCGGCATCTCGCAATCACCGCTGGCGGCGCTCTATTGCCTGGGCTCTACCAAGCTCGCCGATCCCGCCCTCGAAGACGCAGCACGCAGCTGCGGCGCGGGTGCGGTGCGCACGCTTGTCTCGATCACCTTGCCGCTGCTCACGCCGGCGATCCTCTATGGGAGCGTGCTCAGCTTCACCAGCTCCCTGGAGATGCTGTCGATCCCCCTCATCTTCGGCGAGCCGGGCGGCATCACGCTTCTGACGACCTATCTCTATTCGCAGGGAGTGGCGGCCCCGCGCCCGAACTACGGCCTGGTTGCGACGGCCGCGACGCTTCTCCTGATCATCGTGTCCATCCTCGTCTTCCTGCAAGGACGGATGCTGCGCAATGCGCGCCGTTACGTCACCGTCGGCGGCAAGGCATCGCGCAAGCGGCTCTTCGATCTCGGCGCGATGCGCTGGATCGCCTTCGGCTTCCTCTTCACCTACACGACTCTGTTCATCGTGCTTCCCCTCGGGGTGCTCGTGCTGCGCGCCTTTACGCGCTTCCTCAGCCCGCTCGTACCGCTCGCGGACGTCCTGACGCTCGACAATTTCGGCGCGGTCTTCTCATCGGAGGCCAATCTCCGGGCAATCGGCAATACCCTCGTCATCGCGATCGTCGGCAGCGCTGTCGCGATTGCCTTCATCGCCGCCTTGACCCTCGTCGTTCACCGCTCCGACTTCCAATTCCGGCGCGCGCTTGAATATGTCGCACTGTTCCCGCGCGCGATCCCGGGCCTGATCGCCGGCATCGGCTTCTTCTATGCGATGGTCTTCATCCCGCCGCTCGGCTGGCTCCGCAACAGCATCGTCGTCCTGATGGTGGCCTATACGATGCGCTATATCCCCACTGCCTTCGCGAGCCTCTCGCCTGCCCTCCTGCAGATCGGCCCGGACCTGGACCGCGCTGCCCGCGTCGTCGGCGCGGACTGGCTGACGGCGGTCCGGGCGATCATCCTGCGCCTCATCAAGCCGGCGATATTCTCGGGCTTCGCGATCCTCTTCATCCATTTCCTGAAAGAATACTCGATCGCCATCTTCCTGATCGCGCCCGGCAGCGAGGTCATCGGAACGAYGCTCCTGCAATACTGGGTCCTCGGCGAGATGGGCACATTGTCGGCTCTGGCGACGGTCCAGATCCTGCTGACAGTGCTGTTCATCTTCGCTGCGCGGACGCTCTTCAAGGTCAAGCTTTATGACTGAGCTCATCATCCAAGGACTGACCAAGCGCTTCGGCGACGTCACGGCCCTCAGCGACTTCAATCTTCACATCGCCGATGGCGAGTTCGTGACCCTTCTCGGCCCATCGGGCTGCGGCAAGTCGACGACCCTTGCAGCGGTTGCGGGACTCGACCAGCCAACGGACGGCTCGATCAGCACCAGCGAGACTGTGCTGTTCGATGGGCAGAACGGCTTTTCCCTGCCGGCGGAGCAGCGCAATTTTGGGCTCGTCTTCCAGTCCTATGCGTTGTGGCCCCATATGAGCGTGCGCGACAATGTCGCCTTTCCGCTCAAGCTCAGGAGAGTCAGGGGCGCCGAGCGGGATCAGCGGGTTTCCCAGGCGCTCTCCCTCGTGGAAATGGAAAGCTATGCCGATCGCTATCCGCATGAGCTTTCCGGCGGACAGCAGCAGCGCGTCGCCCTCGCCCGCACGCTGGTCTACAAGCCGGACGTCCTGCTCCTCGACGAACCGCTCTCCAATCTTGACGCCAAGCTGCGCGAACGCGCTCGCGTCTGGCTCGGCCAACTCAAGGATCAGGTTCGGCTGACCACGATCTATGTCACCCATGACCAGAGCGAGGCGCTGGCGCTCAGCGACCGGATCGTGGTCATGAACAAGGGCCGCATCGTCCAGATCGGCACCCCGCAGGAGATCTACGCCAGCCCCGCCGACCCGTTCGTGGCAGACTTCATCGGCACCAGCAGCTTCTTCCCGGGCCGGATCGTCGGGAACGACACCGCCAACGGCAACGTCGTAAGCATCGGCGAGGACCAGTTCCTGCGCCTGAAGAGCCACAGGAATCTGCCGCTCGAAAGTTCGGTTCGCATTTCGGTTCGCCCGGACAGGATGCGGTTGCTGCAATCGAAGGAACAGCGACCGGACGAGGATGGTGCAGTTCTGTCGGCGCGCGTGCTGTCCTGCAGCTATCTGGGCGCCCGCTTCCAATACGAGCTCGAGGTCGCCGGATCGATCGCGAAGGTGGAATCGCACGCCGACGTCACGTCCTCGAAAGTTTATCTCTGGGTCCCCTCGGACGGAGCCGTGTTGTTCGCGGCATAGGATCGATCGCGAAACCAGCCTCGTGCACGCGCGCAGCTCGACCTAGCAACCCAGCGTTCAAACGGGAGTCCAGACAATCATGATCTCCACATCATCGCGGTCGCGGCCCGTGCTGAAAGCGCTGTTGGATGACACGCCGCGCACCAAGGCGCTCAAGAGCGGCGCGCTGCGCTCCGACCTGTTCGACATTTCCTATGTCGAGGCCCGGCCGATCCAGGACGGCTTCAAGCAATTCCTCAACGACCCCGGTTTCGCATTCGGCGAACTCGCCCTGGTGACCTTCCTGCAGGCGTATGAGGCCGGTTTGCCTCTCAGCCTGCTGCCGGTCACGCTCAACCACCGCGTTCAGCACCCCGCCCTCGTCCACGACCAGCGCCGGGGGAACCTTTCTCCCACGCAGCTCGCCGGCAAGCGCATCGGCGTCAGAGCCTATGCGCAAACCAGCCCGGCCTGGGTCCGCGGCCTGCTTGATGAACTTTGGGACGTCCCGGCGGACGCCATCGAATGGGTCACGGTCGAGGAGCCGCATCTGCCCTCGGCCAATCCTCCGGCGACGGTCCGGCGCGCTCCGGCCACACCCGGACTTCGAGAGATGCTGCTGACGGGAGAGCTCGATGCCGCGCTCCTCGTGCCCAACGAACGTGCCGGGCTCAACCCCGTCATCGACGATGGCCTGCCTCGCGATCCCGAGGCCTGGCATCAGCGCTTCGGCTATTACCAGATCAACCATGTCGCGGTCGTATCCGACCAGCTCGTCGCGGAGGAGCCTGACGCGGTTCGGGAGATCCTGAGGCTACTGGCACGAAGCGCAGATGCCGCTCCGGGAGACCCGGACACGCCGAACATCAATGGAGCCGCAACAATGCAATCATCCCTTGAAAAGATGATGGCATACTGCCTTCGACAGGGAATTACGTCTGAACGCTGCGCGGTCGACAGTCTCTATAAGGACGTTATGAAATTGATTTGAGAATAATGGCCTGGCGATGGTCAAAGGCGGTCCGCCTGTCCGTAAATCGGGGCCGCGGCACGACATCCGTCCTTCTTGCGGCTCAGGATGCCCGAGAAATGGCACGCGGCCCGGATCGATTTCCGGGGGCAGGACGACGCCGTAGCGCGATCACACCGTGATCTCCGCGGGTATGTTCTTCAGCAGAAAATCCAAGAACGCGCGCACCGCCGGCAGAGTGCCGCGACGCGACGGTGTCAGGATGGAGAGCGTGGCGCGATCTGCGCGCCAGTCGGGAAGTACGCGTTCGAGCAATCCGCTCGCGATCGCTTCGCGGCAGGCATAAGCCGGGATTGCTGCGACGCCAAAGTCTTGGCCGGCGATTTCGCGAAGCGTCAGCCAATCATTGCTGAAGAAGACCGGGCGATAGCCGACCGTCGCAATGCGCCCATCGCGATGCTCGAGGCGCCACGACTGTCCCTCGAAGAGCACGTTGCGGGCCAACCCATCCCGGCCCTCCAGGTCTTCCGGTTCCCGCGGTCGGCCGGTCCGCGTCAGGAAAGCCGGGCTTGCAACAAGAATGAGTTGAATTTCGCAGACGACCCGCTGGATCAGTTCGGAGCTCGGCAACGCTTCGCCATGCGCCCGGAGTGCCAGATCGAAACCCTCGTCAATCAGATCTGAATCGACGCCGACAAGGCGCTCCACGATTTCAACCTTGGGATGATCGCGCATGAAGCGCGGCAGGAGCCCCGCGATCACATGTTGCGCGAGCAGTGTGGGGCAACTGAACCTCACCCGGCCAGCGGGTTCAGCCAGCCTCCTCGTGACGACCTGTTGCGCTTCCTCGGCCTCGATCACAACTGCGCGACAGCGCTGATAGAATTCGGCGCCGATCTGCGTCACCACGAAATGGCGCGAGCCGCGATTGATCAGCCTAACCCCGAGAGCCTCTTCGAGCCTGAGAATACGCCTGCTGAGATTCGATTTCGGTACACCCAGCGCCCGCGAGGCAGTCGTGAAGCCCTTATGGTCGACGACTTGCGCGAAGAAATACAGGTCGTTGAGATCAAGCATTCACACCCTCATCCACCCATATTTGGAACAATGCGTTCCAGTTCCGACGATTGTCGGCGATTCCGCCCCTCAGTACCGTCGAGTTGCGGTCAGGAGCGGACAAATCCTGGTCGACCGAGCGGAGCGGCAGTGAGCGCGCGCTCTTCGTTATCCGACCTTCCGTCCAGGAGCCTACAATGAAGTTCACCCTCGCTGCGTCCCTAGCCCTCGCGCTGGCTGTTCCCTGTGCGGCCCAAGCGCAGCGCGCACCCTATGGAGCGCCAATCTCCCTCGAACAGGCCAAGGTAATGATCTCCGGAGCCGAGGCAGAAGCCAAAAAGAATAGCTGGCTGGTGTCGGTGGCGATCGTCGATTCCGGCTGCAATCTTGTTGCCTTGCATCGGATCGACAATGCCAACCTCGGAGGCATCGCTGTCGCAGAGGATAAGGCGCGCTCCGCTTGCCTCTATCGCGGCAACACCAAGGGTTCGGAAGACGCATTGGCCAAGGGCGGGCTGGGTGTCCGGCTACTCGCCTTGCGCGGCATCGTTCCGCTCGAAGGCGGCCTCGTCATCGTCAAGGACGGCGTTACGATTGGAGCAATCGGCGTATCGGGCGCGCAGTCTGACGAAGACGGCAAGATTGCCGCTGCCGGCTTGGCCGCCCTGAAATAACCATTCGACGGGGCCCCGCACCTCCGCCCCGATCTCGCGCGATCCATTACGGCCAGAGCAGCGGACGACATCGACAAAGTGCGCAGTCAACGGCTCCTTGTCATCGTCTGCGGGGTAATCTCGCACCCGGCCGGCGCGGTCATCGAAGCGCCGGCCCCTGGCCGCCTTCCTCAAATGGAAAGGGCTGCCCGTCATCTTCGAACACCTCCGGGATTTTCGCCGGCGCATCGACGGCCCCGCCTCGATGCCGATAGGTGACGAGCATCCTCGTCATGCTCGACGGCGTCGGGCATCCCGGAATGCCCGAAGTCGGCAACATGCCTTCGCCGGTGGAACGGCTGGCATCCGGTATCACCGACATGATGCGAACACCGGACGCCCGCATGAGCCGAGCGGTTCGTAGCACGGGGATCCTGCATGTCGTGTCGGAATCGACTGGGGTAGCGACATCGATGTCGCTGCCCGCAGCCTCAATCACGACAGTTCCGCCGGAGAGGCCCGCGCTGCGAACGCAGCGATGGACACCGGCGACCAAGCCGCCAGCAGCCGGCTACGAGCGGCCCTCCGATCAGCATGTCATGCCCGCCGAACCGCAGTGCTCGCCTATGCAGGGGAGCCGGCGCGGACGATCGGTAACCGTCACGATGGCAGGGGCATGTCGCGGAGCCGCCACACGCCCAGAGAGATCGTTGCACATCGCGGCAGACGGGGAACATCGAGCGCTCGACTGGCCTGCACAGGCCGCAGCCAGGACTGTCAGGCGTCCTGGAACACCTTCTCCCGGCCTGTCCGGAAGTTTGGCAGGATCACAAGGGCGAGCAGGACCGCCGCAATCAGCAGGAGCACCAGGCTGATCGGCTGGGTGAGGAACACGACGGGATCGCCTGCCGAGAGGATGAGCGCGCGCCGCAGGTTCTCCTCCATCATCGGTCCGAGGATGAAGCCAAGCAACAGCGGTGCCGGCTCGCAGCCGAGCTTGTGGAAGACGTAACCGAGGATGCCGAACAGCGCGGTCAAGCCCGCCTCGAAGGCCGAATTGTTCACGCCGTAGACGCCGACCGCGCAGAGCAGCAGGATCGATGGAAAGAGCAGCCGGTAGGGCACCCTCACCAGCCTGACCCAAATGCCGACCAGCGGCAGATTGATGACGAGCAACATCAGATTGCCGACCCACATCGAGGCGATGAGGCCCCAAAACAGCGCGGGCTGGCTCGTCATCACTCCAGGCCCCGGCGCGATGCCGTGGATCATCAGCGCGCCGAGCATCATCGCCATGACCGGATTGGACGGAATCCCCAGCGTCAACATCGGGATGAAGGACGTCTGCGCTCCGGCGTTATTCGCCGATTCGGGCGACGCCACCCCCTCGATCGCCCCCTTGCCAAAACGTGAAGGGTCCTTGGCCAGTTTCTTTTCAAGCGAGTAGGCAGCAAAGGAAGCGAGCAGCGCTCCGCCACCGGGAAGCACGCCGAGCGCCGAACCGAGCGCCGTGCCCCGGAGAACCGGCCCGACAGAGGCCCGGAACTCCTCCTTCGTCGGCATCAGGCTGCCAATGACGCTGCTCGGCGTCGCACTCTGCTTCTTTTCGAGATTGATGATGATCTCGGCGACAGCGAACATGCCCATCGCAATCGGCATGAAGCCGATGCCGTCCATGAGCTCCGGCACGCCGAAAGTCATGCGGGGGTCGCCGGTATTGAGGTCAGTGCCGACCAGTCCGAGCAGCAATCCGAGGATCGTCATCGCGATGGCGTTGAGGATAGAGCCCTGGGCAAGGACGACAGCGCCGACAAGGCCCAGGATCATCAGCGAAAAGTACTCGGCCGGCCCGAACTCCAGGGCGACCCGCGCCAGCGGCGGACTGGCGATAGCGATCAGCAGCGTCGACACCGTGCCGGCAAAGAAGGAACCGAGCGCCGCGACCGCCAACGCCGCGCCGGCCCTCCCGTTGCGCGCCATCGCATGGCCATCGAGCGCAGTGACGACGGAGGTCGCCTCTCCCGGAATATTCACCAGGATGGCCGTGGTCGATCCGCCGTACTGCGCGCCGTAATAGATTCCCGCCAGCATGATCAGGGCGGCGGTCGGCGACAGGTAGAAGGTAATGGGCAGGAGCATCGCCATGGTCGCGACCGGACCGATGCCAGGCAGTACGCCGATCAACGTGCCGAGCAGCGCTCCGATGAAGCAGAACAGGAGGTTCTCCAGCGTCATCGCGACGCCGAGCCCAAGCACCAGATTATCGAAGATTTCCATCGCCACGCCCTTCAGAACGGGAAGATCTTGATTGGCAGACCGAGCACGTAGACGAACACGAGCGAAAACAACGCCGCCAGACCGGTGGACAGAAGCAGTGCCTCGCGCAGACGGAACTCGTGCCCGCCCAGCGCGCCGATGGTGACACCCGCGAAAGTCGCAGAAACGAGGCCCGCGCGATCGATCAGCAGGGCGAAGGCGACGATGCTGCCGACGATGCAGGCAGCCGGCCGAAGCTGAAGGCGCCCGATTGTGGGGCTGCCCCTGACAAGGCCGTTTGCCGCGATAATCGCCCCGGATGCGATCAGGAGCCAACACATGAGCTTGGGCAGATACCCTGGCCCCATGCGCAGCGCCGAGCCGACGCCGAGATCACGAATGAACCAAAGCCCTGCCACGCCGAACAACGCGAAAAGCAGGCCGGCGACGCAGCTTTGCGTGATTGCTATCCGCATGTTTCACACTCCAAGAGCTTGCTGCGAGACGTGCCCGAATCTCCCCGGACCCGCGTCGCGGCTACTCGGCCTGCGCGCCGGATTCCCTGACGATCACGCCGAGGCGTTTGGTTTCCGCCGCCATGAAGGCCGCAAACTCGCTCGGCGTACCGGTTTCGATGTTCACGCCGAACTTGCCGATCTTCTCGGAGACGGACGGATCGTTCATCGCCTTGGAGAACTCTTCCCTGAGCCTGGCCACAACCGGCTCGGGTGTTCCCGTCGGCGCGACCAGACCGAACCAGGCATTGAGTTCCAAGCCCGGATAGCCCGCTTCCGCCACGGTGGGCACGTCGGGCATCAAGGGAGAGCGCTTGAAATCGGTGATGGCGAGCGCGCGCAGCTTGCCGTCCAGAACCTGCGGCCCGGCTCCCGGAATCCCGTCGAACATAAAGGTGACACGGCCGGCTACCAGATCCGGCATGGCTTGCGCCGTTCCCCTGTAAGGCACGTGCACGATGTCGATCTTGTTCCCGGACTTGAACATCTCGCCGAGCAGATGTCCTCCCGAGCCGACGCCCTGAGACGCGAAGGTCACCTTGCCGGGATCCGCCTTGGCCTTCGCCACAAGGTCCGCGACGGATTTGTAGGGGCTGTTGACCGGCACCGCGAGAAGGTGCGGGAAGGAGAACATCTGGACCACCGGCGTGAAGTCCGCGACCGGATCATATGACAGCTTCTTGTACAGCGAAGCGTTGATCGCGTGGGTGCCGACATTGGCGAGGAACAGCGTATGGCCGTCGTGCGCCGCTGACTTGACGGCCGCCGCCCCCACCTGCCCGCCCCCGCCCGGCTTGTTGTCGACGATCACGGGCTGGCCAATGCTGAGCGATACCCTCTCGGCCGCGAGCCGGATCGTCTGATCTGCAATGCCGCCCGGCGGAAACGGCACGATGACGATTATGGGACGAGACGGAAACGACTGGCTGGCAGCCCAGCCTGGCATGAGTGCGCATCCGGCCGCGATAAGCGCAGCGCGTCGATTGATCTTCATTATACCCTCCCGAGGATTGGCGGCTTTTGCCGATTCTTGAACTGCAGGCGAACCGTTCAGGCGTGACTTACGGCCGCCTCCTTGATTACCTCGCTGACCGGCAGATCGCCGGGCACCATGACGAAGCTGATCTCGAAGCGGCTGAAGGCAGCTTTGCTGCCGGCTTCTCCAGCGTGCGGTGCTGCTGCGCGGGTCTCCCCCGCCTGCACCATGTCCAGGGCCGCGCGATCATAGGCCTCAACGACCAGGATCCAATCGGCTTGATCATCCGCCCCCCGCCGCAGCCTTTGCTCGGCGGTATCCATGCGCGTGCCGGCAGCCTCGCATGCGAGCAGATGTGCTCCTGAAATGCCGGGCAGGCTGGCGATGGCAGGCAGCCGTTCGGCGAGCCGAGCAATGTCCGCCTCTATCCCTTCCCGCCCCGCAAATCTGCCTGTGAGCAGGAAGCTCCCCGCGCCTGTACCGAGGCTCGCCGACACGCGACAGGCGGTGCGGCTGAGCTTGCGCACGGTCGGCATGGTGCGCGTCGTCCAGGCGGACGGATTGTTGAGGCACTGGAGATAGGCGGGGGACGTCAGGGTCTGCAGCGTGTCGATCTCGTAGAGCACGAAGCGCTGGCCAGAGCCCGCGGCAGCGGAAATTCCACGCCGCGCACGCAGGAAGCCCGGTACTCCGAGACGTTCCGGGACATGTTCCTGCGAATGCCAGACGTCATGTGCGGCCTCCGTGCCCGGCTCCAGGTCGCACCAGATCGCCACGGCGGCATTGCCCAACCAGGACATGGGATCGTTCCTCCAACTCGCCGGCGTCTTGTCGCGCCTTGCGCGTCTAAACCAGCTGCCGCGGCTTCTTCATATCCTCGGTGCTGAATCCTGCGACCTTGCGATAGCGCTCCTGCCACGCGACCAGTTCGTCATGTGAAATCACGTCCTCGATTCTATCGAACCGCTTGCCGCCCGTGCGCTCCTCGATGACGCGCAGGATTGCGTCGGGCGCGACCTCGCGATTGGCGAGCACGACCTTCGACGTGGCTCCGAGGCGGATCGCTTCGTATTCCTTCAGGGCTTCCAGCCGGTCGGAACGCTTCTCCAGGAGTTCTGCGAGCGTGTTGGCATCGATGATCGCTTGAGCGGCGCCATTGGAACCACGCGGCATCATCGGATGCGCTGCATCCCCGAGCAGCGTGATCCGGCCCACAGTCCAGAATGACAGCGGGTCCTGATCGAGCATCGGATACTCGAGGATGACGTCGGCACCACGCAGCATCGCGGGAATGTCGAGCCAGTCGAACGTCGCATGCTCGAAGCCGTCGATGAACTCCTCGGCCCGGCTCTGGCGGTTCCAGTCACGGGTCGGCTCGTCGTCACGGGCGACCTCGATGACCCAGTTGATCAGCTGGCCGCCCTTGCCGTCGATATTGTCGCGCACCGGATAGGTGATCAGCTTTCCGGTTTCGTAAGTGCCGACATAGGCCATGCTGGCGCCAGTCTTGAACGGCGTCCACCGGGTTGCGCCGCGATATTGCGTCGTGCCCTGGTAGCGTGGTTTTGCTTCCTCCGGGTGAAACTGCTTGCGAGCGGCCGAGTGAACGCCATCGCAGGCCACCGCGATCGGAGCCCGCACCGGCGGCAGCGGCTGGCCCGTGGATCCGTCCAGAAAGCTGATGATGGCGCTGTCGTCATCCTGGTCGACCGCGACGCATTTGCGGCCCATCACGATCGCATCGTCCCCAAGCCGTTCGCGGACGGCGCCCACGAGAACGTCATGCAGATCGGCTCGATGGATCGACACCTGCGGGACGTCGTAGCCGGCCTGCCGGCCGCGCGGCTCTTCGTAAACGAGCTGGCCATGCTTGGTGTAAAAGCAGTATTCGCGCGTCGCGATGCCTTTGGCCAGGAGCTGATCGAGCAGGCCGAGCTCCGCCAGATCGCGGATCGCATGCGGGAGCAGATTGAGCCCGACGCCCAGCGGCTTGAACTCCGGCGCCGCCTCATAGAGCCGGCATGAGATGCCGGCTCTGTGCAGCGCGAGCGCAAAGGTCAGCCCGCCGATGCCGGCGCCGATGATCAGGACTTCAGGCGTGGTGTCGGTCATGCATCCATCTCCTTGGCAGCGCCGGCCCAAGGGCTCAGTCACGCGTTTCCTCGCGCAGATGGCCGATGCGCGAGGTGAGTTCACGATCCGTCATCAGGAACAAGGTGGCCGGGCCCTGCGTCGCGAGATGCTCGATCCAGAGCCAGCGCGGCAGGGTGAAGCAGTCGTGCTGCTTCCAGTGGAACGTCTTGTCGCCGATTTTGCTCTCGCCCTCGCCCTCGATGACCACGACGATCGCCGTGGCCGTGGTGCGCATGGCCGTCGTCTTGCGGCCGGGCTCAAGACGCTGGGCGAAGCAGTCGATCGTTGGCATCACCGGGCCGCCATCGACTGGATTGAGATAGCGGATCTTGCGCGAGCCGTCGGCAAAGGGCGTCATTGCGTCAAGCGCCTTGGAGACCCGCTCCCACGCATAGCGGTAGAGCGGCGAATACGGCACGCATTTGCCGTCACCTTCGGGCAGGATGCCGCCTTCGGCGAGCGAGCCGTCATCCATATGGGCAAGACCGCGCTCCGGCACCGGGCCGGGGCCGACCTCGAAGAATACAGTGCCGAGCTGGCGCGCGAGCGGGTAATCGAGACCGTCGAACCAGACCGCGCGGTTCTTGCCGTTGTGATGATGCTCGTGCCAGCTCCAGGCCGGCGTCAGGATCAGGTCGCCGGGCTTCATCGGGCACGGCTTGCCGTCGACGACGGTCACCGCCTCGTCGCCGATCATCGCGAGCCTGAGCGCAGCAAGCGTGTGGCGATGGGCCGGAGCGGCCTCGCCGGGTTCGAGAATCTGCACGCCGCCGGCGAGCGTGGGAGTGGTGAAAACCGTGCCGGGAAATGCGGGATGCGTCAGCAGCAGGGCGCGGCGCTCGGCCTCCTCCATGCTGATCTCGTTCGCCGCGCGGTCGGCAAACTTCTCCATCATCTCCCAGTGCCAGATCATCGGCTCGTAATATTGCGGCTCGCGCGTGTTCAGCCGCTTGTAGCGGTCCCAAAGCGGCTGAACATTCGACGCTTCGAGCGTCGCGACGAGATCGGCCGCGTCACCGATCGCCGTCTCTCGTGCGTCGCGCTTCGCTTCAGCTTCATGTGCCATCCGAAGATCCTCCAAAATCTGAACCAGGCCGCTCGTCGACTCTTGATGTTGCTCACAGATCATCAGCATACATCCTATATGTCAAGAGTCCTGTGTCCGCGTGCCAATTTCGTCCCAATACGCTGAAATCAAAAGGCAAAATAACCCATAGCGGAAAATCCATGGGCTTGCGCTGATGAAAAGTGATTGGTACACATCCCATTAATAAGCGCAAATCGGCGCATATGGAGGAACGGATGACAACTCGCATTGCTGCCATTGGGGTGAGCCATTGGCACGCCATCTACGACCCGGCCTATCTGCGCCAGTTCGCGGCGATGCCAGGCGTGAGCATTGTCGGCGTCCAGGATGCCGATCAGTCAATCGCCGCACATCGCGCCGGCGAGATCGGAGGCGCCCCCGTATTCGCCGACTACAAGGCGATGATCGCGGAGACGCGGCCGGACTTCGTGCTCGCGCTGGGACGCCATTGCGACATGGCCGCGGTGGCCCTGTTTCTCGCCGAGGAGCGGATTCCGTTCCTCATGGAAAAGCCAATGGGCCTCAATGCCATCGAAGTCGAGCGCATCGCGGACAAGACCGAGGCCAATGGCGTTTTCGCCACCGTTCCCATGGTCCAGCGTTTCGCGCCGTTTCACTCGAAAGCACGCGCATTGCTGGATGCCGGCGCGTTCGGCCCGCTCTCCCACGTCTATGTGCGCATGAACCGCTTTTCGTCCGAGCGCTACCGACGGTGGAACTCGTCATGGATGCTCGACCCGGCTCAATCGGGCGGCGGCTGCCTGCGAAACCTCGCGACTCACGGGTTCGATGTCTTTCTCGACCTGCTCGGCGAAGAGTTTGAGATCGAATCCGCCCAGCTCAGCAACCGCGCCCTTGGCGAGAAGGTCGAGGATTATGCCTCGGTGACGTTCCGCTCGACGAGCGGCATCCTCGGTACGCTTGAAACCGGAAACGCCTATCCGCGCCGCACGGCGGAAGGCGCGTCGGCGCTTCCCAGCCGCGACCGCTTTCTCGATGGCGCTGATGGCGAGTGGAAAATCTGCGGCCGCAACGCGCTGCTGATGTCGAAGGACGGAGCGATGCGGCTCGTGCTGGGCGATTCCGAGGAGAGCTTGGACGGCATGCCCCCGCGCAACCCCTCCTACACGGCCCTCGAGGACGCACTTGCGCGTTGGCAAGCGGGCAAACCACCGCTGGTCTCGGTGCGAGACTGCTGGCGCTCGGTCAAGCTCATCGACGACGCCTACCGGCTTGCCCGCCCGCTCGCCTGACCAGCGCACAAAATCCCGGAGGAACGTTATGGCAAAACTCAGACTCTCCGTCGCGATCGGAGATTACGACCGAAATCGGCCCCTGATCGACGGCCGCGTGCAGATCGATGGGGTAGACCCCGTCTTCATGACGCTGTCGCCAGAAGAGATCTTCTTTCGGGCCTTCCGACATGCCGAGTTCGACATCAGCGAGATGTCGTTTTCGAGCTATGTCGTGAAAGTTTCACGGGGCGAGAGTCCCTATGTCGCCGTGCCGGCGTTCCTGTCGCGCGCCTTTCGTCATACCTCGATCTACATCCGCACCGACCGCGGCATCGCCGCGCCCGAGGATCTGAAAGGGCGCAGGATCGGGCTGCCGGAATACCAGCTCTCGGCCTGCGTTTGGGCGCGTGCCTTGCTGGAGGACGACTACGGCGTGAAGCCGGCCGACATCCACTGGATACGCGGTGGCATCGAAACGTCGGGCCGTCCGGAGAAGATCAAGATCGAGCTGCCGCCCGAGATCAGAATCGATGCCGCGCCAGAGGGCAAATCGCTCAATGCGATGCTCGAAGCCGGCGAGATCGATGCCTTCATCGGCCCGCGCGCACCATCCTGCTTCGACCGCGGCCACCCGAATGTCGCCCGGCTGTTCGCCGATCCCGTCGCCGCTGCGTCGGATTTCTATCGCCGCACCCGAATCTTTCCGATCATGCACCTGCTCGGAATCCGCCGCGATATCGTGGAGCATCACGATTGGCTGCCGGCCGCCTGCCTCAAGGCGTTTGAACAGTCGAAGGCAGTGGCCCTTGGCCAGCTTTCAGACACTTCGGCCACCAAAATCACCCTGCCCTTCGTCGAAGAGCAGTTGCAAGCGGCGCGCGATCTTCTCGGCAGCGATTTCTGGTCCTATGGCGTCGCGGCGAACCGGCACGTGCTCGAGAATTTCCTGGACCACCATCACCGCCAGGGACTTTCGGCGCGCCGCGTGACAGTCGAGGAATTGTTTCATCCTGCAACGGCAGAGGCCTACCGCATCTGACACGCGGCGCGCCGCGCTCAAGCAGCAAAGGCGCGAACAGCCACGCTCATGGTCCCGAGCTCCGGGCAGCTGGCGAGCAAGCGGTCTCCGGGGACGATCGGACCGACGCCCTGGGGGGTACCGGTATAGAGGACATCGCCCGGGTACAGCGTATAGAAGCTCGATGCGAAGGCGATCAACCGACGGACGCCGAACAGGAGATCCGACGTTTCCGCCGTCTGGCGATGGTCGCCGTTGTTCTGAAGGGTGATGGTCAAGGCATCTGGATCGGCAATCTCGTCACGCGTCGTCAGCCAGGGGCCCAGAACCGAGTAGCTGTCGATGGATTTGCGGAAACTGCGGTCCTCCGTTCCGCGCAGCGTGATGTCGAGCCCCATGCAATAGCCGGCAACATGATCCAGCGCCCGCTCTTCTGTGACATTTGAGGCCGTTGCGCCGATGATCACGACAAGCTCGATCTCATGATCGGTCCGGCGCTGGGGGAAGCGTATGGCAATGCCATCGCCCGCCCCCACCAGCGAAGACGTCGCCTTCAGGAAGAGCCCGGCGCGCGCGATATCGGGGATGTTGTGACCAGGCGAGATGTTCGATGCCTGCATCTCGAAGATATGGGCCTGGTAGTTCACGGGAGCGGCCACAATCTTGCCGGGCACGGCAACCGGCGCGCGAAGCGCGACATCCTGGAGCCGCAGCACGGGAAACTGGTCGGCCTTGGGCGCGATCTCCCTTGCAAGCGCATCCAGGCAGCGGATGAGCGGGTCGCCTACACCCTCGACCTGAGCCATCAGGGCCGCTGCCTCGGCGGTGATGTCATGGATGGCATCGTCCCTCACCAGGCCGATGCGCCCCTCATTGAAACGGCAGATTTTCATGTTCGTTTCCTCCACCGCCATAGGCACGGAGGGTCCTTGGCGCAATGAAATTGTATATGCATACGAATTATATGTACACGACCTAAATATCATTGCCCGGCCCGAACTGCGTCTGCTATCGGTTGAGATGCAAACGGGGCAAGGATTGCCCACCGAGCCGATGGGGCTGAGGCAAACATGTCGCTTGAAGTCTTCTACTCCCGGGCGGGGCACCTGATCCGGCGCCTCAACCAGATCGCGGTCGCCATCTTTCTGGAGGAGACGAAGGAGCTGGGCTTGACCACGGTGCAGTACGCTGCCCTCGACATCATCGCCGAAGTGCCCGGCATCGATCAGGCGACGCTATCGAGCATGATCGCATTCGACCGGACCACGCTCGTCAAGGTATTGGACCGGCTGGAAGAGAAGGGCCTCATTACCCGTCAACGCTCCGAAACCGACCGGCGCAAACAGCTGCTCAATGCCACCCCGGAAGGCAAGGCGACCCTCAAGAAGGTCATTCCCCTCATAGACCGCTGCGAGAAGCGCATCCTGGCGCCCCTCCCCCATGAGGAGCGGGAGAAGTTCCTGGAGATGCTCAGCCAGGTCGTGCGCGTGAACAACGTCTATAGCCGAGCGCCACTCGACGACGAGCTCTACAGCTCCGTCATGCGGCGGCCAGAGCCGCCGACGCAGGCACGATAGCACGAGCATCAGCGCGCCCCATGGTGCGCAGGGCCATGGCAAATCCCTCCTAGGGAGCGCTGCCGTGCTTGCCAGAGCGTGTGGAGCAAGGTGGCCTGCCCTCCGCCTCGCTCATTCCATCTCTGCTCGCTGAGGCACCGGGCAATGGCGGCCGGCTCAGATGTCGAAGAAAACGGTCTCGTTCTCTCCCTGAAGGCAAATATCGAACCTGTAAGTCGGGACGGCATCTGCATCATCGAGAGTCGCAATCAATGTCGGCACCCGGAAACGATGCTCGATGCGTGCGAGGATCGGGTCGGCGGCGTTAGCCTCGTCCTCGTCGCCGAAATAGAGCCGGGTATGCAGACCGATATTGATGCCGCGCGCTACGATCCAGAAGGTGATGTGCGGCGCCATCGGGCGGCCATCGAAATAGGGCACGATGCCGGGCTTGATCGTCTCGAAGCGATAAACGCCCGTCGCGCCATCGACGGGCTGGCGAAACCAGCCGGGAAATTCGGGATCGGCTTCACCTCTGCGCTCCCCAGGCCCAGCATAAATACCCTGCGCATCGGCCTGCCAAATCTCGATGAGGGCATCCTTGACCGGAGTCCCCGATCCATCGAGCACGCGCCCGGTGACGACGATACGCTGCCCCCTCGCTTTGGGCGAAAGTTGCTGCGAGCCGAGATCGTGCGGGAAGACCCCTTCAATACCGCAAAAATTCGGAGTCGCTCCGATCTGAACGTAAGGGCCGGCGGTCTGCGAGGGGCTTTCCTTCAGGCGGCGAAACGGCTGAACCATCAGTTGCCCTCCATCCGGTTCTCGAACAGCGTCGAGCGCCGTCCGCGCAGAACGATGTCGAACTTGTAAGCCATGGTATCCATCGGCAGCGTCGCCTGCCGGTCAAGCGCCGCAACCAGCTGTTCGACGGCTTCCCGGCTCGGAATCCCCATCACGATTGGGCACTGCCAGATCATCGGGTCGCCTTCGAAGTACATTTGGGTGATAAGGCGCTGGGCAAAGGCGTGGCCGAAGATCGAGAAGTGGATATGTGCGGGGCGCCAGTCGTTGACGCCGTTCGGCCAGGGATAAGGGCCGGGCTTGATGGTTCGGAGCCAATAGCGCCCTTCGTCATCCGTAATCGTGCGCCCGCATCCCCCGAAATTCTGATCGATCGCGGCTAGGTAGCTTTCCTTCTTATGGCGGTAGCGGCCGCCGGCATTGGCCTGCCAGAACTCGACCAGCGCGCCGCGCACGGGACGCGCATCTTCATCCAGAACCTGGCCGTGCACGATGATGCGAGGCCCGATCGGCTCACCAGTCTGGACGTAGTTGAGGATCAGGTCGTTATCGAGCGGCCCAAGCATATTGTGACCGAAGACCGGCCCGGTCATCTCGGAGAGGGTATTGCCGAGCGAGAGCAGAGCATGCTTGGGCGACCGCAACACCGAGGTCTTGTATTCCGGGGTGAAAGCCGGCGGATGCCAACTGCGGTCCCTTTGGTAGAAGGAACCTCCCTGATAGGTCGAATTCTCATTGCGCATCCGAGCGCCCCCTCCCTATGAGCTGCTGCCGCAGCACGTCGTCATCCTGCGACAATTCCCGCTCGCTTATCTTGATCCTGCTCAATTCAGGGACCGCCGTTTCGAGCCCGAAGGCAAGACCCGGCGCGGTTCATCTCGCAGCTTCTTCGGCCATCTCGGCGAGCGTCGCCCTTGCGATCTTGAAAGCATGGTTGGCTGCCGGCACGCCGGCATAGATCGCGACATGCAGCAGCGCTTCCTTGATGTCCTCAACGCTGGCGCCGGTATTGCGTGTCGCCCTGACATGCATCGCGACCTCGTCGTGATGGCCGAGGGCGGCCAGCAAGGCGATCGTCAGCATCGAACGTTCGCGCTTGCTGATCGTGTCGCGCGACCAAACGGTGCCCCACGCAGCTTCGGTGATCAGAGCCTGAAAATCGGCTGTAAACGCATCCGTGCCTGCCACCGCAGCATCGACATATCGATCGCCGAGAACAGATCGACGGGTCGCCATGCCCTTGGCAAACCTGTTTGGCCCGTCAGGCATGGACGTGCTCCTTCAAATGCTCGGAAACAAGCTTCAGCGAACGTGCCGGCAACGCAATCGGCGGGACGCGGCCACGATCATCGACGAGCCCGAAGCTGATTGCGTTTGGACAGTCTCAGTATCATGCGTCATTTGATTGATTATGTTAAATGGCATTTTTAAATCCTTGGATAACCCATAGGTTATTGTAATGAGCCAGAGTCGATCGCTTCAGCTCGATGGGCGCGTCAAGCTTCGCCACCTTTCCTGCTTTATCGAGGTCGCCCGCCTGAAAAGCGCCGTGAAGGCGGCCTCCGTTCTGGGCTTGAGCCAGCCGGCCGTCTCGAAAACGATCCATGAACTGGAAGATGCTCTTGGCGCCGCCTTGTTCGAGCCGAAACGCCGTTCGATGGTGCTCACGCCAATCGGCGACATCTTCCTGCGCTACGCAACGTCGAGCCTGGTTGCATTGAAGCAAGGCATCCGGACCGTCGCCCAGGGTGCCGGCGGAGAGCAAGCCGCGTTCACGCTCGGCGCGCTGCCGACCGTGTCTGCACGGATTCTGCCTGCAGCATTGGCGAAGCTGTCGCGACATCTCCCAAACCTGAGGCTTCGCATCGTCACGGGATCGAACGATGTCCTGATCTCGCAACTGCGTCTCGGCGACATCGACCTCGTGGTCGGGCGAATGGCCTCCCCCGAAGCGATGCGTGGCCTGGCATTCGAGTATCTCTATTCAGAGCGCATTGCCTTGGCGGTTCGCCCCGGGCATCCGTTGCTGGCAGATGAGCAGTTCGACATCGCGAATGTCGGACATTACCAGCTGCTAGTCCCTCCCCCGGGCTCCGTCATTCACCCGATCGTCGAACGCTATTTCATTGCCCGCACGATCAACCCTTCGGGCGGCGTCATCGAGACCGTCTCCGACGCCTTCGCCCGCAATTACCTTCTCGGGACAGATGCGATCTGGGTCATTTCCGAGGGCGTTGTTGCGGAGGATGCCGCAAGCGGAACCCTCGCGGTCCTGCCAGTCGATACCGACGACACGAACGGACCCGTAGGATTGACGATCCGCACGGATACGGAGCCTTCCTTTCCGGCCCAGTCTGTCATGGCAGCGTTGCGAGACGTCGTCGCAGAGCGGGCAAGGATTGGCTTGCCCCGTTGAGTGGCCCAGGCTCGCTCAATGCACCGCCGTTTTTTTCGGCACGACATCCGCCCTTCTCGCGGCTCCGGATGCCCCAAGAATGGCATGTGGCCTCGATGGTTTTCCAGGACAGGACCAGATGCCGCGACGGCGCAGAGGAAGCACAAGCCGGAAGCGATCGTCGCGAAGCTTGGGCAGGTCGATAGGCTGTTGTCCCGGGGGTGCCCGATAGCACAAGCGACCCGGGCCATACTGACGACCGCTAGCGCAAGGAGTACGGCAGCCTGAAGAGCGACCAGTTGAAGCGATTGAAGGACCTCGAGAAGGAGAACGAGCGGCTGCGCAAGCCCGTCTCGGACCTGACGCTTGAGAAACCTATCCTCGCGGAGGCTGCTCGTCGCGCTCGCCACCTCATAGGGGCGCTACGGCTATCAGCGGGTCGCAGCCCTGCTGCACGCGGCGGGCTGGGCGGTGAACGTCAAGCGCGTCGAGCGGATCTGGCGGCGAGAAGGGCTCAAAGCGCCTCAGAAGCAGCCGAAGAAGGGGCGCCTCTGGCTGAACGACGGATCCTGTGTGCGGCCGCGGCCAATGCATGTCTGGTCGTCCGACTTTGTCGAGGATCGCACGCACAATGGCCGGAAGTTTCGCATGCTCGCGACAAGCGCTTCGCGTTTTCGCAGGCGTGATCGACGAGTTCACCCGGGAATGCCTGGCGTTCCGCATCGATCGCAGGCTCAGGTCGAGCGATGTCATCGACGTCCTCTCGGACCTCTTCATCCTGCGCGGCGTGCCGGGACATGTGCGTTTATCCTCGATCCCCCGGCTTCTCTCGGCGGCCTCGACGAAGCGCAGCGCCGGCAGGAGCGGCAGGCAGAGATCGCTCTTTTCGGCCAGGGACGATGGCAGCCGCGACCTCTCCAGAAGCGTCTCCGTCGGAGCGCCGATATCGTCGAGGATGCTGACGAAGGGCAGCAGGAACTGGCCGCGCGTCAAAGGGATATCAGCCATCGGACCTCGCCGCGATCACCGGATCGACGCTTTTCACAGGGCCGAACGTCGGGGGGATTCGCGACCGGCGGAGGCGGAGCGTAGCCGGTTGCGACTGGCGTGAAATGGCAAGACGGGCGGGCTGCCCATGCATGAAATGCGCGCAACGGAATTCGCCTGCCGATCGGGCCGCGATCGTGTCTGCAGCGACCGATGCGCGCCCAGCCGAGGCCGCAGCTCTATCCGGGCAGTGACGGCGTCGTCCGGTCTGCTCACGAGTGTGCTGGCGTTCTTGATGTAGGTTGACGGGAAGGCTGGCTATGCAGGCAGAGACGGCTCAGACGGATGTGTCATCGGAGCGTGCGCGAGATGGCATGATCTTCGTGCGAGCCGGAATCTTCTGGATGGGCTCGGATCATCGCTGCCCCGAAGAAAAGCCGGCCCATCGTGTCAGCGTCGAGGGCTTCTTCATCGACGAGACCCCTGTCACCAACGCACAGTTTGCCGAGTTCGTGGCGGCGATCGGGCATCGCACATTTGCCGAGTTCGTGCCCGACCAGCGGGACTATGCGCATACGCCCGCACGTCGCCCGTCAGAGCCTTTCCGCCCAACGGATACGGTCTCTACGGCATGATCGGCGATGCTTGGGAGTGGACGGACGACTGGTTCGTCCCGAAGCACGAGGCGGGGGCGACGAAAGCCTGCTGCATACCCAGGAACCCTCGCGGAGGGCTGGAGTCTGCCAGCTACGATCCCTGTCTCCCCAACATAAAAATCCCGCGGAAGGTTTTGAAGGGCGGATCGCATCTGTGCGCTCCGAACGACTGCCGCCGCTATCGACCCGCAGCAGGACATGCCGAGGCGATCGATACGTCGACCAGCCATGTCGGGTTCAGATGTGTTGTCCGGAACGGAGAAGCGAATGAAACGGCCGCCTAGTCACCCATTCAGAGCGCGCTGGTTGGGCGTCAGCACGACGCTGCTGATGCTGGGATCGCCCGTGGTCGCCCAGGAATCGCTGCCGTTTCCGCCAACACCCTCGGGGAGCAAGGCCGGGCCGACGATCGCAGAATCGACCTACAGCCCCCTGCCGGCGAAGTCGCATCTCCCGGCCAACGCGCCGAACATCGTCGTGATCATGCTAGACGACGTCGGTCCGGCGCTTCCGAGCACCTTCGGCGGCGTGATCGATACACGCACGCTGAGCCGGGTTGCCGGAGACGGGATCAGCTACAACCGCTTCCACAATGCAGCGATGTGCTCACCCACCCGAGCGGCGCTGCTGACCGGGCGCAATCACCATCGCGTCGGCTACGGCCAGATCGCCGAACTGGCGAACGACTGGGATGGCTATTCCGGCCGGATTCCGCGCACATCGGCAACCGCGGCGAAGGTCCTCGGCTATTATGGCTACGCGACGAGCGCTTTCGGAAAATGGCACAACACGCCCGCCAACGAGACCACGGCGGTCGGCCCCTATACCAACTGGCCGGCAGGTCAGGGGATCGGCTTCGATTACTTCTACGGCTTCCTTGCCGGAGAATCCTCGCAATGGGAGCCTGCGGTCGTCGAAAACACGGTCCGGCTGAATCCGTCCGAAGGGAAGAAGGAATATCACTTCACGGAAGACATGACCGACAAGGCTGTCTCATGGATGAAGCAGGTCCACGCGCTGACGCCGGATCGGCCCTTCTTCATGTATTGGGCCCCCGGTGCCTCCCATGGTCCGCATCACATCTTCAAGGACTGGGCGGACAAATATAAGGGCAAGTTCGACGAAGGCTGGGACGTGATGCGCGAACGCGTCTTCGCCCGCCAGAAAGAACTCGGCTGGATCCCGAAAGACACCGAGCTGACGCCGCGGCCGAAGACCCTTGCCGCATGGGCCGATATTCCCGAGGACGAAAAGCCGTTTCAGCGTCGGCTCATGGAAGTGTTCGCCGGATACACCGAACATGCCGATGCGCAGGCCGGCCGGCTGATCGATGCCCTGGACGAACTCGGCATCCGCGACAACACGCTCGTCTTCTACATCTGGGGCGATAACGGCTCGAGTGCGGAAGGCCAGAACGGCACGATCAGCGAGCTCCTGGCGCAGAACGGCATTCCGTCCGAGATCAAGGACCATATCCGCACCATGAACGAGCTCGGCGGCCTGGATGTGCTCGGGTCGCCCAAGGTGGACAACATGTACCATGCCGGCTGGGCCTGGGCCGGCTCCACGCCCCATCGGTCGACAAAGCTGATCGCCGCGCATTTCGGCGGAACGCGCACGCCGCTCGCGGTGTCATGGCCAAGCAGGATCAAGGCGGACAAGACGCCGCGTCCGCAGTTCCATCACGTCAACGACATCGTGCCTACGATCTACGACATCCTGCGCATCCCGCCGCCCAAGCTCGTCGATGGCGTCAGTCAGGATCAGCTCGACGGCACCAGCATGACCTATTCCTTCGCGTCCCCGACTGAGCCGGATCGCAAGAAGGAGCAGTATTTCGAGGTCATGGGCAGCCGCTCTTACTACAAGGACGGATGGATCGCTTCGGCATTCGGGCCGAGAGTGCCCTGGCAAACGGGTGTCGATCCCTCGATCATGACATGGACGCCGAAGAACGATGTTTGGGAGCTCTACGATCTCAACAAGGATTTCTCGCAGGCGAAGGACGTCGCCGCCGCTCATCCCGGCAAGCTCGACGAGTTGAAGAAGGCGTTCGAGGTGAGCGCGAAAGACAACAAGGTCGATCCGGTCGGCGGCGGGCTATGGTCCGCGATCTTCCACCCGGAGGACGCTCCGTCCAATCCCGCCAAGTCGTTCAGCTTCACGCAGGAGGTCGTCGGCGTTCCCGAGTTCACCGCGCCGCGGCTCGGGTCACGCAGCAACCTCGTCACCATCGATGCGGATCTGCGGCCCGACTCAAATGGAGTGCTCTACGCGCTCGGGGCCATCTCGGGCGGTGTCGTCCTATGGGTCGAGAACGGGAAGCTTAACTACGAGTACAATCTGTTCGAGATCGAACGGACGCAGCTGGAGACCTCCGCCCCCCTCCCGACCGGAAAGGTTAAGATCGAGGTCGAAACACGCAAGGCCAGCGGCCTCCGTCCCGCGCCTCTGGACATCGTCATCCGCGTCGACGGCAAGGAAGTCAGCAAGGGGCGCGTCCCACGCTCGGCAGCGCTTACCTTCACTGCCAATGACGCCTTCGACGTTGGCCGTGACAGCTATTCCCCCGTCTCACTTGCATATTTCGACCGCAAGCCCTTCGCCTTCAATGGCAAGATCCGGCGTCTGAAGGTCGACTATCTGGACTGAGCGCCGACCAGCCGGAGGCGGCGAACACGATCTTCGCCGCCTCCCTTCAAGTTCCGACAGCGCGGAAACTCCACTCTCCGAAGCCGCTGCTGAATCACGAAAGGGCAATTCAATGATGAGTGACTTGCGTTTGGTTTTTCCGCTGCACTCTCGACGCCGCCGGCCCCGGCCACACAGGATAGCGCTCATATACTTAAAGGATACGGATCGACAAAAGTGCTCGTAAAGATTGTTTTTGCCTCCATGGGCGTCGCGTTCCTCGCCCTGACATCGTTCGGGGCGCAGGCCATGCCGACGTCACCCGCCCTTTCACGGGCAACAGCTTATGACGTCACAAAGGTCGCGGGCGGATGCGGCGTCGGCTACTATCGTGGCCCGCTCGGCGGCTGTGTCCGGGTTGGCGGGGGCGTCGTCGTTGCGCCGCGACCCTTGTTTGTCGCTCCTCGCCCGGTCGTCGTTGCTCCCCGGCCCGTTGCGGTCGCTCCTCGTACCGTCGTTCGCCCGCGTCCCGTCGTCATCGATCGACGGCCGATTGTGATCCGTTAGCCCGTGCCATGCTTGAGAAATTAGTCTGAAGCGCAGGAAGTAAAATGCCTAAATATTTGAACTTCATGGCCGCGCTTGTAACGGGCTTCGGATTGCTGGCTGTCCCAGGGGCGGCGCAGGAAAACTCCGTCACGGCCATCGACATCGCGCTGGAACCGGACGCAATAATGATCAAACACGCGGAGGATGCCAATGGCCGCCTACGCAAGGTTTTCCCAGAGGGCTACGCTTTAAATACAACACACCGCCCGCACATCACGATGCTACAGCGGTTCGTCGAGACGGCAGCCCTCGACAAAGTCTACGCCGCGGTTGGCGATGTCCTGGCCGCGGAGAAACCGGCCGGATGGACAATGAAGGCGGTCAAGTACGACTTCCTCGTATGGGATAAGACCGGTGTGACCGTGATCCTAATAGAGCCGACTGACCAACTCATCCGATTCCAACAGAAGCTTATCGATGCAATTGCTCCCTTTACCGTCGAGAAAGGAACGGCAGCTGCGTTCTTCACCACGACCGACGACCGCGAAATCGGCCAGCCAACGATCGATTAGGTGGCTAAGTACGTTTCGGCCTCAAGCGGCAAAAGACTCGTGCCACACGTCACGGTCGGCGTCGCCTCCCCGGATTATCTAAAGGCGCCAAAAGCTGACCGTGGCCTATCGGCGCTAACGCCTTCTCACTGCTAGGTCGATCCAGATACAGAGAAGAATGCCGAGCCCATAGGCCGCTAAGTTCCAGAGCGAGAACACTCTGCCAAGCAGCAGGGCGCCGGATGTCGTCAACCTGAACGCGTCGAGCCAAGATGTATGATAGAGGCGAAACAGTTCAACGCTGACCGCGATCAGCGCAGCCAGCATTGCAAGTTGCGCGGCAGGCCGCCGGACGGCGGTGGCCGCCAACAGCAGGTAGACCATCATTCCCCAAAGCAGCGAGCCACCATACTGTACGACCACGAAGGGCAGGCCAAGACCTGGGCCGAAGCGCCTCAAGAGTAGTCCCGAGGCGATGATCGAGGCGGCCAGGGCAATCGTCACCAGACGCGATCGCGCCGCTACCTCAACCATGGTCGATCCTGCCCACTAGCGGGAATGACAGCCTGAAGGCCGCACCATCCGCATTGTCCAGAAGCGCGATCGCGCCACCATGGGCCGTCAACATGGCGCGTACGATCGATAGTCCCATTCCCGTGCCGCCAGCGTCACGTCGCGTCGTGAAGAAGTGGTCGAAAATCCGGGCTCGGTTGTTGGGCGAAACCCCACTGCCATTATCCTTAATCACCAGGTCGAGCCGATCTTCATCCGCGCTCGCGGTGACCTCGATCCGCGTTGCGCCATGATGGAGCGCATTGTCGGCCAAATGGGACAGGATGATGCGGAGGTTCTCGGCGGAGATGCGGATGGCGCGGTCGAGAGCGCCATCGGCGCGAATGCCGAGCGCCGGAAAAAGGCGTTGGAGATCGTCGATCACGGGTGACAGGTCCGTCGCGCCCCGGTGGGCGCATTTTCAGCTCGCGCGAGTTCACGCAGGCGGTTGGTGATCGCCGTTAAGCGATGCGTGTCGGAGATGATGTTATCGAGGAAGCGGCGCCGGTCATCGTCGGTCATCGAGCGAACGGAGCAGGCGATGTCGTCGCGCAGGAGTTCGGCTGCCCCCTCGACCGACGTCAACGGCGATTTCAGTTCGTGCGAGACATGCGCCGCGAAGGTCGCGATGAAGTCGGAGCGGTTGTTGAGGCTGCCGGCCATATCAAGGAAGCTTTGCGAAAGTCGCGCGAACTCGGCTGTGCCGTGATGTTTCAGCGGGCGCATGGCGCTGCGGTCACCATGTCCGATGGCCGTCGTCCGCGCGATCAGCTCATGAACCGGGCGCGTGATGGTGCGATGGAAGGCGAGACCGATCAGAATGGTCAGCAGAGCGATGGAGGCGCCCGCCAGCGCGACCTTTCCACGCTCCTCGTAAAGATGGCGAAAGACGTTGCTCGGCGTGCGCGAGGCGTAGAGGACGCCCGCGACATGGCCCCGCATGGTGATCGGCATGGCCGAGAAGATACGAATGCTCGTGCCGCGACTGAGCGAATAGAGTGGCGGCGGCGCATTCTGCGAGACACGCTGCCGAAGAGCTGCCTTGAAGCGTCCTTGCAGGGCCTCCGCAACCTCCTCGACATGGGCAAGAGAGAGACCGATCTCCCCTCTCCCGGCGATCACGACGCCGTTCGGATCAAGCAGGCGAAAGCCCGTCAGCGTGATGCTTTGCGTGTCCGCCAGCAGGGGAGACAGGCGCTCGCCGGCAGCCTTGAAGACTGGGCTGACAGGTTGGGAAGCCGGCAGTGCATCGGGCCTGCGGCCAAGCAGACCGCCCCGAGCGAGGTCGAGGTTAGGGATGATCGGCTTGAAGGGCTCAGCCTGTTCGGACGGCGCAACTGCCGGAGCACGTTGTCCCAGGGTGATATCGGGCGGCAGATGGCTGTCCAGATCGCGCCGGATCGACGCTGCCAGGGCCGCGCTTTGCGCGATCAGCTCTGCCTCTGTCTGGTGCACGAGCTGGTTTTCGTAGATCCGAAAGAAGAATAGTCCGACGAAAGGCAGGGCCAGCACGGCGGTCCGCATCATGAAGACGATGAGGCTGAGGTTCGGCCTCCACTTCGGCGCCACTCGGACCGGCAGAGCGTACTGTGCTGTCACGTCGACGCCTCGCATCGCCCTAGCCTGAAACCCACGCCATGCACGGTCTCGATCGTGTTCTTGCAGCCCACCTTCAGAAACTTGCTGCGGATGTTGCGGATATGACTGTCGATCGTCCGGTCGGAGACATGGATCGCGCCGCCATAGGCGCTGTCGAGGATCTGCTCCCGGGTGAAGACCTGGCGCGGCCGGGCGATCAGCATCCGCAGGACCGCGAACTCAATCGCCGTCGGGGACAGCTCGCCGCCATCGAAGTGGACCATATGTGCTGCGGAATCGAGCCTCAATGCGCCCCAGGACAAGGCAGCCTCGGCCGCCCTGGCCGCGGCCCCGCTGGAGCGGACGCGCTTGAGAATCACAGTGACGCGGGCGACGAGCTCGCGCGGGCTGAACGGCTTGGTGACGTAGTCGTCGCCACCGATCTCCAGCCCAAGGATGCGGTCGATCTCGTCGTCGCGGGCCGAGAGGAACAGAATCGGCACCTCGGAGAATTTCCGGATCTGCCGGCAGGCCTCCAGCCCGTCCATCTCCGGCATGCCGATGTCGAGGACGACGAGATCCGCCGGGCGCTGCCTGAAGGCGTCGAGGACCTGCACGCCGTCGCGTGCGACCGCCGTGGCCATGCCGGCCTTTTCGAGTGCGAAGCAGATCACGTCCCGGATATGGCTGTCGTCGTCGACGACCAGAATGCGCGCGCTTGCCGCGCAGACGCTGGGCGATCGCACCAATGATGTCGACGCGCTCAAGACCCTGGTTGAGGCCAAATTCGTCGACGGCCTGCGCTCCGTCGCTGCGACGATGTCGCTGCGCGACCTGCAGGAGCAGCGCGCCGAGTTCGTGAAATCGGTTCAGGCCGCCGTGGCGCACGATCTCCAGTCCAACGGGCTCGAACTGGAATCGGTCTCGCTGACCCGGCTCGGACAGACCGACATCAAGCATTTCAACCCCAACAACAGTTTCGACGCCGAAGGCCTGACCGCGCTCACCAAGATCACCGAGGAGCGCAAGCGCGAACGCAACCAGATCGTTCGCGACAACGAGGTCGAGATCGCGACCAAGGACCGCGAGGCCTCGCTGCGGCGCCTGACCATCGAACGCGAGCAGCGCGACGCCGAACTGAGTCAGGAGCGCGACATCGCCAACAAGACCGCCGAAACGCGCGCCGAAGCTGCCAAGGCGGAGCAACTCGCGCGCCTCTCGGAGGAGACCGCGCGCCTCGACACGGAACGCGGCATCGCCGAACGCGACGCCGAGGCGCGTCAGGCACGGGAATCCGCTCGCATCGCCGCCGAGCGCGGCATCGCGGAGCGCGAGGCCGAAGCGCGCAAGATCACCGAGACGGCCCGCATCGAGGCCGCCATCGCCGTCGCCCAGAAGACCGAGGAGGAGCAGGCCGCCCGGGCCAAGGCCGACGAGGCCAAGGCCGGCGCCATCACGGCCGAGGAACAGGTGACGACCGCCCGCGAGGTCGAGATCGCCGAGCGCGCCAAGCGCATCGCAGTGATCGCCGCCCGCAAGGAAGCCGAACAGGAGGCCACCGCGATCACGGTCAAGGCCGAAGCGGAGCGCGAAGCCGCCGAAAACCTCGCAGCCGCGATGAAGATACAAGCGGAGGCGCAAGCCGAAGCCGCCAAGATTCGGGCGACCGGTGTGATCGAACTCGGCGAAGCCGAGGCCCGGGCGGAGCGAGCCAAGAACGAGGCCCGCAACGCCCTTGCCGCGAACATCATCGAGTTCGAACTGGCCAGGGCGCGCGTCGAGATCGTGCCCGAGGCGCTCGCGCAGGCGATGAAGCCGATCGAGAAGATATCCGATATCCGGATATTCAGCACCGGCGGACTCATGGGCTCCTTCGGTGGCGGATCGGGCGAGCAGGGCGGCAACCCGGTCGGCGACCTGTCGAGCCAGTTGCTGAGCTTCACGGCACAGAAGCCGATCCTGGACGAGATCCTGGCCCAGGCCGGCTTCAAGGGGGCGGACCCGACCCAGGCTCTCCTCGCCGCCTCGCTCGGTGGTACTGTCGGGGGGAGCAGCAAGCCATCTCCCCGACAGGTTACGAAGCCAGCCGAAGCGGGAGACCGCGAGCCCGCTTGACCCCATCGATCGGGTGCAGCCTGTTGAATGGCTCAAGCGAGCGGGCAGACGTCATGGAATACCTGCGCCAGAAGATACCGCTGCAGGCGGCTCGATGGGAAACCGCTCGCTGCCTGATAGGCGTGTGCTCGACTGGTTGGATGAGCAGTCTGGGGTGAGAGCATAGCCCTCACGCCGTCTTCCCGCGGTAGTTCCGAAGAGTTCGGCTCATTGCCCGCGCCTTGAGGGAATATCAGCTTACGCCTTGAACCGGACATCCCTTCCGCTTCCCTTCGAATGATGCGCATTAGCGCCAGACTCGAGGGACTCTATCCTAGCCTCGCGCGCCTCAGCGCCGAGGTACGTTCGCCCTCGCTGTGTTCTCCTCTCTGACAGAATGGCCAACTATCGATCGACCATTCTCACAGGAGCGCCTCCCTTGCCGCTACAAGGGCTCGGTCGATTGGATGATTTATGGGAACTCTGCCTGTCCGCTCCTATCGCAGCGAGGTCGGTGCGGAGTTCTGCTTCAGCTTGGCGATCGCGTCGCGTATTGGCCCGAATGGCCCGTAGCGATGCTGATCCGCGCTGAAGCCATCGGGATACGGGCCGTAGGGAGCGTCGACCGGCTTCAGGAGCAGGTCAGGAAAGTCCTTCTCCAACCCCGGTTTGATCGGCCGAGGGTGCGAGAGCATGTAGGCGGCGACATCCCACGCTTCCTCGACGGAAAGCTGCGGATCGGTAAAGTCGGTGCCGTGAGGCATGTTGAAGTGGATGAAGTTCGCCGCCACGCTCAACCGAGCCATCCCGGCTCCATTGTTGAAGCTGTCGTTGCCCCAAAGAGGTGGGATCATATAGCCGAAGTCACTGGTCGGCAGGTTTCGTCGCACGCCCAAGCCGTCCGTGCCATGGCAGGCTGCGCAAACCTTCTGGAACACGCCTTGCCCCCGCGCCGGATCGGCTGCGCGGGACAATTCGGGCATAGAACCGGCTCCGAGCCCCGACAGCGTCTCGCCCTTTGAAACATTGCTGGAGAGGAAGTCGATATAGGCAACCAGGGCCAGCATTTCGGGCGCGTCGTCGGGCATCGCGCGTCCGTTCATGCTGCGTGTCATGCAGGAGTTCAGGCGATCCTCGACGGTAATCTGCCCGCCCGTCCGGCTGCTGTATTGCGGAAACAGGTGAGCCAGCCCGAACAGCGGCAAGCCGAATTTCCGGGTCCCTGCTGAGAGGTGACAATTGCTGCACGACAGGTTGTTCCCGGCGTAGCGCTGGCCCGGGCTCTCCACGTTCGGCCCGATCAGCGAGGGGGTCGCGACGATGAGATCGCGGCCCTTCTTGACGAGCTGATCCGCCGCGCTGTTGGAAAGCGCCGCCACGTCCGGAACGGTCCACTCGGTTATCTTCTGATGAGACTGAGCAAATGCGCCGGCAGTGCCGATGAACGCGGCCGCAGCAATCAGCGGGACGCCGACAATGTTGAGGGTTGCTCTGACGAGGTCCATCATAATCTCCCTGTGACCACCCGAGCCCTGGCTTCGGCGCCGAGGCATCGCGAAGCGGATCGTACATGATCGATCCAATGAGATGTATTGCCGGCTGGGTTCGCCGCGGCGCGCGATGCAGAAGGGGCCAGCGCGGAATGCGATCCGCCGACCCACGGAGTCTGAATAGGGTGGTTTATAGGGTGGTTTGCGCCAATCGCAGCCATTGGGCGGTCGCCTGAGAGCGGACATTCATAGGCGCGAACGCGGTCGCCTGCCGTACCCGATCCTCATGCCCGCAGGTCGCCGCTGACTTGTGATCGCCTTCGGAACCTAACGTCTAGCCGTCCCTTGCGGGCCTGGTCGCGGGTTCGCTCACCCATGGCGGCCGAGTGGGAGATCCCGAAAGTGGTCGAGGCGTGGGCGCGCCAGTCGAGCCCGGCTTCGGCGACCAGCGCATTGCGATCGATGGCCGCGGCGTAAACCCCGGCCGACACCGTGCCGGCGCCGAAGGCCGTCACGGTATTCGGCGTCAGATCGCCGAAGCCATAGCGCCAGCCGAGCAGACTCGGGGCGAAGAGCGGCATCGTGCCGAGTTGCGCCTCAGCGCGCAGGACCAATGTCGTGAATCCGTGATTCTGGTCGCCGGGGAAGACGCATCGCGCCGCAGCGCCGCCCTGCTCGACGTCGGAGCCGCTCGAGACCCGCAGCAAGGCGAGTTGGGCGAAGGGTTCGATGGCGAAGCGCTCATAGGTGAACGGATAGCCTAGCTCGGCGAAGGCCTGCGCCACCCGGCTGCCGCGGTCCGAGCGCAGCGTGTCGCCGAATCCACGGATCTGGACCTGGGGGGCAGGCTGGTATCGCCGAACGAATAGCCCAGCCCGCCGTCGAGCCGCCAGGTACCGAAGTGCGCACCGGCATAGAGCGCGGCGTGGCCGCTCTCGAGCCGGCCGGAAGGAAGCCTGGCGTCGACATCGAAGTTCGGCCGGGTATAGCCGCCGGCAGCGCCGACCTTGAGCAAGCTCGCGCCGGTATCGTAGAGCTTGACGTCAGCGCCGAGGATGGCGCCGCCGGTGCGGTGCGACAGCCCCGCCGCCTTGCCGTCCCCATCGGTGTTCGCCTGCGCTTCCACCGCCTCGCCCCAGATGGCGAAGCGCTCCTCGAAGCGCGGCGCCGGCATCAGGATATCGATAAACTCCCACGGGATCGGCAAAACTTCGTGAAGGATCCCGATACAGATAAGCGTGTCTCGCGGGCCAACCCCGATCACGAGATAATCCGGCCGGTTGTTCCCGGCCTCCGCGTTATCGAGTAGGACCTATGGGACCGGGTAAGGGCGGTGCAGGGTGAGTACAACAAATGGGACGTTCCCCTGTGGAACAGGAAGCGACCTAGAAGCTTATTCGGCGGCCTAGGCCGATGTGGTTGCTGCGGGGGCAGCGTTCCTGCCGAGCGGTCAAGCGGAGAGCTCGGGGCTTTGGCTGTTTGCCTGGTTTTCGGGGTGGATCTTTGTGAGCAGGTGGCGCTTGCGCTCTGAA